>JBKBRC010000041.1:11656-21314 GCA_046292345.1 Rubricoccaceae bacterium | reverse complement strand
CCCCCAACCGCCCCCCCCGCCGCCCCCCCGCCCCCCCCCCGCGCCTGCCGGGTCGTGCGGCGCAGGAGGAGCAGCGCCGCGGATCAGTCGAAGAGGCGGTCGAGGAGGTAGCTGTACACGACGGCGTGGCGGAGCGCCTGCTGCTCCGGCGTCACGCCGGACCCGTGCCCGCCCTCGGTGTTCTCGAAGTAGAGTACCGGCAGGCCCATCGCGTTCATGCGCGCAGCCATCTTGCGCGCGTGCCCCGGGTGCACGCGGTCGTCGCGCGTGGTCGTGGTGATGAGCGGCATCGGGTAGCGGACGCCCGGACGCAGGTTGTGGTAGGGCGAGTAGCGCTGGATGTAGGCCCACTCCTCGGGTACGTCCGGGTTGCCGTACTCGGCCATCCAGCTTGCGCCCGCGAGCAGCCGGTGGTAGCGCTGCATGTCGAGCAGCGGCACGTGGATCAGCACGGCGTTGAACAGATCCGGGCGCTGCGTCATGGCCACGCCCGTCAGCAGGCCGCCGTTCGAGCCGCCCTCGATGCCGAGCCGCTCGGGCGACGTGACGCCGCTGGCGACGAGCGCCTCGGCTACGGCGATGAAGTCGTCGTAGGCGCGCTGGCGGTTCTCCTTGAGCGCCGCGCGGTGCCACTGCGGCCCGAACTCGCCCCCGCCGCGGATGTTGGCCACGACGTAGACGCCGCCGCGCTCGAGCCACGACTTGCCCATCACGCTGCTGTACGACGGCGTCAGCGAGACCTCGAAGCCGCCGTAGGCGTAGAGCAGCGTCGGGTTGGAGCCGTCGAGGGCGAGGCCCTCGCGGTGCACGAGGAAGTACGGGACACGCGTGCCGTCGCGCGAGGTCGCCTCCTCCTGCCGTACGACGAGGCCGGAGGCGTCAAACTGCGCCGGCAGGCGCTGCACCTCGCGCACCGAGCCGTCGGCCTCGGCCAGGTAAAGCGTCGTGGGCGTCAGGAAGCCCGTGTGGACGAAGAAGAAGCGGTCGGTTTCCGGGCCGGTCGAGACGACCGAGAGCGTACCCTGGGCAGGCGCCTGGACCGGCTCGCCGCGCCACGCGCCGTCATGGTAGCGGTAGCGGACGAGCTCGCCCGTCACGTTCGTGAGCAGGCTCACGATCACCGAGGCGCGCGTGGTCGAGACAGCGTTGATCGTCTGCCGCTCGCCCGGCGCCGCGACCGGCGTGAAGTCGCGCTCGCCTGCGAGGAAGCGCTCGAAGTCCATCGCGATGAGGCTGCCGGCGGCGTGCGTGGTGCCGCCGGTCTCCCAGGGCGAGCGCAGGTATACGACGAGTTGCCCGCTGACGATGGAAGGGTTGGCGTCGAGCGGGAGGTCTACGCGTACGAGCGCGCCCTCGCGTACGACGTACGTGACGCGCTCGAAGAACGAGGGCACGTGCTGCACGACCGGGATGGCACCCGTGGCTGTGGGGAGGGTGGCGACGAAGAGGCCCATGTCCGTCTCGGGGATCTCGAGCAGCACGGGCTGCGCGCCGAGGTGCGTGCCGCGCGGCCACAGGCGCACGAGGCGCGGGTAGCCGGACGTGGTGAGGGCGCCCGTGGCCTCGGTGGCGTCGGCCACGAGCAGCGTCGCGTCGTCGGCCCAGGCGACGCTGGACTTGGACTCGGCCAGGCGGAAGCCGCCCTCGACGAAGCGCCGCGCGTCGGTATCGAACTCGCGGACCTCGGTGGCGTCGGCGCCGCCGCGCGAGAGGCGCACGAGGCAGCGGCGATAGGCGGGCCCCTGGCAGACCGTGCCGCCGAGCGCCCAGTTGACGTTCTCGGCCGCGCCGAGCGCGTCGATGTCGAGCAGCGTCTGCCAGTCGGGCGCGCCGGCGAGGTAGGCGTCCCAGGACGCGCGCCGCCAGACGCCGCGCGGGTTGCGCGCGTCCGTCCAGACGTTCGAGATCCACGCGCCGCGCATGGCCGGCATGGCGATGCGGTCCTGCGCCGAGAGGATGCGCAGCGCGTCGTCGTAGATCGTCTGGAAGGCCGGGTGCGCGCGGAGCGCGGCCAGCGTCTCGGCGTTGCGCGCCTCGACCCACGCGAGCGCCTCGGCGCCCTCAACGTCCTCGAGCCAGAGGAAGGGGTCGTCGGTGCCGGCCTGGGCGAGGGCGGCAGGAGCGGAGAGCGACACGAGCAGAGCGAGCGCGAACAGGCGGAGCATGGGAGCGGAGGAGGCCTGGTCCGCAAGTATACGGTGGCCCTCGGGGGCGTCGTATCTCGGGGGCGTCGTATCTCGGGGACGTCGTATGCGGCCCGGCGCGTAGGTACGGTTCCTCCGCCGGGGTCCCGGCTCGCCTCAGTAGCGTGTGCTGGCGAAGGGCACGCCCCAGCGCAGGAAGACCTGAGGGACGGCGTAGCGCGTGCGCCCGAGCTCGGCGTCGTTGCGGGTTACGTAGAGCACCGCCGCGCCGGCCGTGGCATCGGGGAGCAGACGGTAGCCGAGGCGCGCCTCGGCGAGCACGTTCGACTGCCGCACGCCCTGGAGCATGACGACGTCGTCGTCGCTGACGCGGGTCGTGTAGGGCTCGAGCGGGTCGGAGCCGAAGTTCTGCGTGGCCGTATTGCGCCCGCGGCGCGTGAACGCGAGGTCGAGCACGGCCTCCATGTCGGGCGAGGGCACGTAGCGGGCCGAGAGCGTCAGGTCCTCGGCGTTAGGGCCGGCCGGGTGCCCGAGGCCGTCGCGGAAGTGGACGTACGCGGTGCCGAGCCCGCGGTGCGAGTAGAGGTACGGGCGCAGGCGCGCGGCCTCGGCGCGCAGGTCGAGCCCGCGGAGGCGGCCCAGCCCGGGCAGCCCGGGATCCGAGACTTCGGCGCCGGCGACGACGGCCCACTTGTTGCCCCACCAGTCATCGCGCAGGCGCGCGAACGAGAGCTCGTCGAGGAGCAGCTGCCCGTAGAGGCGGGCGCCGCCCAGGCCCTGCCAGGCCAGGCCGCCGCCGGCAAGCGCGTTGTCGGGCGAGCCGATGTCGCGCTCGGCGCCGCGGTAGAACTGGAACGGGTTGAGGTAGGCCAGCTCGAAAAACGACGCCCGCCTCCCGAAGGCGGTCGTGTCGGCCCCGAAGATGATCGCCTCGAACACCTCGGCCTCGAGTCCGGCCGGCAGACGGATGGCGAGCCGGTGGAAGGCGCCAAAGCGCTGCTGGTAGAGGTCGTCGCCGCGGGCGCCCGCAGGCCGGACCGGGTTGGTGAAGCGCGCGTAGAGGTTGGTGAACTGGAGGCGCCAGACGGTCCAGCGGAGCTGAAGGTGGTCGTAGGGCGCGGCGTAGTTGGAGAGGTAGGGGCTCGAGCGCGCGAAGCCCCAGCGGTTGCGGTCCCGCCCGAAGCGCGCCTCGAGCACGGGCCCACGGTAGCCGATGACGCCGGTCGAGTTGAAGTAGTCGTAGGTGCTGTCGCGGAAGAGCGTGAAGCCGAGGCGCGGCGCCGTCTGCGGCACGAAGCGCGGCTCGGGCGCGCGCGCCTGGTTTTCCTCGACGCGCGTCTCGAAGAAGAAGCGCCCTGCGTGCCCGGCCGCGCGCACGCCGCGCGTGTTGAGCCACGCCGTACGCTGCGGGCGCCGCCCGGCGGCGTCGTAGACCTGGACGGGGCCGTAGGCCAGGTTCAGCACCGCGTCGGCCTCGAAGCCGAACGGAACGCCCTGCGCGTCGCCGCGGACCGAGAGCAGCGTCCGGTTGTTGCGGTAGAGCTCGGGCGAGAGGGCCTGCGCGTAGCGGGTCAGCAGGCCCGCCGGGCGCTCGCCGCGCAGGTGCGCGAGCAGCCGGCGGTCGGTGTCGGTGAGCGCGTCGGGGCGTGCGGCGAGCGAGTCGAGGAGCGCGCGTGCGTCGCGGGCCGAGAGCGGCAGCACGTCGAGACGGCCATCGGCCAGGTGCCCGAGCGTGCGCTGGCGTTCGAGAAAGCGCTGCGTCTCGTCGTCGATCTGCTGGAGGCCGTCGGTCTGGGCGGGTGCGGTAGGCGCGAGCGCGAGCAGCAGCGCCGTGGCGAGGAGGAAGCGCATCAGGAGGCGGGGGGCTCGCCGGCCCCGCTCGGCGTGCGCTCGTGCTGGCCCTCGGGCTTGCCGAGCAGCAGGTCGAGCAGGTGCGCAACTTCGCTGCGCAGCGCCGGCCGGGGCACGATCCGGTCGATGAAGCCTTTATCGACCAGAAACTCGGCCCGCTGAAAGCCCTTGGGCAGGTCTCGCCCGATCGTCTCGCGGATCACGCGCGGGCCGGCGAAGCCGATGAGTGCGTCTGGCTCGGCCAGGTTGACGTCGCCGAGCATGGCGAACGAGGCCGTCACACCGCCCGTCGTGGGGTGCGTCATGAGCGAGAAATAGGGCAGGCCAGCCTCGGCGAGCACGGCCAGGTTGGCGCTCGTCTTGGCCATCTGCATCAGGCTGAGCGCGCCTTCCATCATGCGCGCCCCTCCAGACTGGCTGATGACCATGCACGCGCGACGCTCGGCAACGGCGCGCCGGATGGCCCGCGCGATCGTCTCGCCGACGACCGAGCCCATCGAGCCGCCGATGAACGAGAAGTCCATGGCCGCCAGCGAGAGCGGATGGCCACCCACGGTGCCCGTGGCGGAGACGACGGCGTCGTTGAGTCCGGAAGACTTCTCGGCGGCGGCGATGCGCGCCGGGTAGGGCTTGCGGTCGACGAACCCGAGCGGGTCGGCGGAGTGGAGGTGCGTGTCGTGCCGCTCGAAGCGCCCGTCGTCGAAGAGCAGGCGGCAGTAGCCGAGCCCGCCCATCGCGTGGTGGTGGCCGCACTTGGGGCACACGCGGGCGTGCTCCTCAAGGTCGCGCTGGCTCGTGATGGTGCCGCACTGCGGGCACTTGACCCAGTAGCCCTCGGGCGCCTCGTTGCGCTCGCTCTGCTCGGTCTGGATGCCCGCCGATTGCCGCTTGAACCAACTCATGCCGTGTGGGGAAGGGAGGGTGGAGCGAGTGCGGGAGACGTGCACAGCCCGCCGGCGCGCGGAAGATAGCGCCTCCTGTGACAGGTCTGTGCGGCCGGTCAGCGGGCCGGACGCGTGGCGACGAACGGCTTGAGATAGGCCGGCTCGAAGCGCTCGAGGTCGTCGGTGTCGCCGGCGGCCAGGCGCAGCTGGGCCACGCGCGCCACGCGCGCCGCGGCGGGCGGCGCCGCCACGTGCCGTGCGGTGGGCACGTAGGGGGCGAGCGCTGCGGCGGCCCCGCCGGTCGTCCACGCAATGCCGGGCGGCAGCCAGCCGGCGAGCGCGTCCTCGGGGACGGCCGCCGGGGGGGCGACGGCCTCGGGGCGTGCGTCCTCGGCGAGGCGGTAGGCGGCGGCGTACACCTCGCCCCGGCGCGAGCGGAAGGCCGCCGCGACCACCTCGCCCGGCGCGGCGTGGCCATCGAGCGCGAGCGCCTGCGCCTCGAGCGAGGGCACGCCGACGAGAGCCGCGCCGGTAGCCACGCACAGCCCCTTGGCTGTGCTCAGCCCGATCCGCAGGCCCGTGTATGAACCCGGCCCGGCTGAGACGGCCACGGCCTCGAGCGCCGCGGGCGCGCAGCCGGCGTGCGCGAAAAGGTCGGCGACGAGGGGTGCGAGCCGCGTGGCGTGCTGGCGCGGGGCGTAGAGCGAGGCCTCGGCCAGCAGCGCCCCGTCGCGGACGAGGGCGACGCTGCACACGTCGGTGGCGGTTTCGATGGCGAGCAGCATGGCGATGGCGGAGCAGGCGGCTCGCAAGCTACCCGCGCGGCGGGGTTTGCTGCGGGGCAGGTAGATCCCTCCGGGCAAGCCTCACGCGGAACATTGCCGCTGCATCATGGAATCTTGACAATGAGGACGGTCCGGATATCTTGACCGGTCACACCGAAGCGCTTCCGGTCCTGGCTTCCGGCGCTCCTTCTCCGCCCTCCGATTCTCCCTCCTCGCGATGAACATCTATGATGCCGACCACATCCGCAACGTCGCTCTCGTCGGCCACCAGGGCAGCGGAAAGACCACGCTTGCCGAAGCGATGCTTTACAGCGCAGGCGCCATCCCGCGCATGGGCTCGGTAGAGGACGGATCCACGGTGAGCGACTACCACCCGTCCGAAAAAGAGCGGGGCATGAGCGTGTTCACGTCCCTGCTGCACGCCGAGTGGGAGGGGCACAAGATCAACATCCTCGACGCGCCCGGCTACTTGGACTTTGCAGGTGAGAAGATCACGGCGCTCAAGGTGACCGACACGGCCGTGTTCGTGCTCGACGCCGCCGAGGGCGTGCAGGTAGGCACCGAGCTGGCATGGCACTACACCGAGGAGTCGCAGACGCCGGCCATGTTCGTCCTCAACAAGCTCGACACGGCCGATGCGGACTTCGAGGCCGTCCTGGCGCGCGTGCAGGAGCGCTTCGGGCGGGCCGCGACGCCCGTCCAGCTGCCCGGTGGGCGCGGCACGCGTACCATCGTCGACGTGCTGCTGATGAAGCAGATCCGCTTCGACGAGCGGGGGCAGGCGCACTTCGAGCCCATCGCCGAGGCGTTCGCTGACCGCGCGGCAGCGCTCCACAACGAACTCGTCGAAAGCATCGCCGAGAACGACGAGGGGCTGATGGACCTCTACTTCGAGAAGGGCACGCTCTCCGAAGATGAAATGCGCAAGGGGCTCCGGGCGGCCATGATCCGGCACCAGCTCTTCCCGGTCTTTCTGACGGTCGCGCGCGAGAACGTGGGGGTAAGCCGGCTGATGAGCTTTATCGACAACGTGTGCCCGAGCCCGGTCATGATGCCGCCGCCGCACCTCGATGCCGGTGAGGTGCGCACAGACGCCGGCGCCGATCCGGTCGCGTTCGTTTTCCGCACGATGGCCGAGGAGCACGTGGGCGAGTACGCCTACCTGAAGGTCTACGACGGCACGCTCGAGCAGGGGCTGGACCTCGAGAACGCGCACAACGGGCAGGTGGAGCGCCTGGGCACGCTCTACGCCCTCAACGGACACCAGCGCGAGCCCGTCCGGCAACTCGTCGCAGGCGACATCGGCGCGACGGTCAAGCTCAGGCACACCGGCCCGGGAGACACGCTGCGCACGAAGGGCAGCCCGGTCGTGGTGACGCCCATCGCGTACCCGGAGGCCCGCATGACGCTGGCCGTACGCGCGACGCGGCAGGGCGAGGAGGACAAGATGGGGCAGGGCCTCAACCAACTCGTCAAGGAAGACCCGAGCCTGCGCGTCGAGCACGACGCGCACCTGGGCCAGATCACGCTCGCCGGGCAGGGCGAGATGCACCTCGAGATCGCGCGCTTCCGCTTGAAGAACCGCTTCGGCGTGGACGTGGAGTTCGACCGGCCGCGGGTGGGCTACCGCGAGACCGTGCAGGCGCGCGCGCGCACGTCGTACCGTCACAAGAAGCAGACCGGCGGCGCAGGGCAGTTCGCCGACATCGCGCTGCTGATCGAGCCGCTCACGGAGACGTTCGAGGCGCCGGACGACATGAAGGTGCGCGGCGAGCACACCGTCACGACCGACTGGGGCAGCCGCGTACAGTTCATCGACGCCATCGTGGGCGGGGTGATCGACATGCAGCGCTTCTTCGGGGCGATCCAGAAAGGCGTGCTCGACGCGCTGCGCGTCGGGCCCGTGGCGGGCTATCCCGTCGGGGACGTGCGCGTGGTCGTCTTCGACGGCGGCATGCACCCCGTAGACTCCAACGAGAACGCGTTCAAGACGGCCGCGCGCATGGCGTTCCGCAACGGCTTCCGCGAGGCGCAGCCGGCGCTGCTCGAGCCCATCAGCGAGCTCGAGGTGACCGTGCCTGAGGCGTACATGGGGGACGTGCTCGCAGACCTCAACGGCCGCCGCGGGCGCATCCAGGGCATGGAGGCCGAGGGGGGGTTCCAGGTCATCCGGGCCCACGTACCGGAGGCCGAGCTCTACCGCTACGCCACCGCCCTCCGCTCGATAACGCAGGGCCGAGGGTTGCACCGCGCTCGCCCGAGCCACTACGAGCCCATGCCGCGGCACGTGCAAGACAGGCTGGCCGCCGAGCGGGCCGAGATGGAGGATGCCTGAGGCGAGCGCCTGACAGCCGCGCCGGCGAGCACGAGGTTGAACAGTACAGCGGGGCGCGGCATGACCGCGCCCCGCCGAGCGGCTTACGGGGCCCTGGTTGGCGACGGGGTTGACCTGAAGGGCTCAGAAACAGCCTCTTGCTCAGAAACAGCCTCTTGCTCAGAAACAGCCTCTTGGCGAGGCGGTAGTCAAGAAGCGGTGAAGTGCCGCGGTGCAGAAACCTGGAATGCCGCAGTGCGTCAAAGGCGCTGTATTCTTCCCCGCACCATGACGCGCCTCATCAAACGCTACGGCAGCCGCAAGCTCTACGACACTGCCGAAAGCCGGTACGTGTCGCTGGAAGAGGTCGCCGCGTTCGTGCGCCAGGGCGACGAGATTCAGGTGCTCGACAACCGCACCGGATCCGACGCCACGGCCGCAGTCCTGACGCAGATCATCTCGGAGGAAGGCCGAGCCGGAAGCACCGGGCTCTCGGCCGGCTTCCTGCACGACCTGATCCGGGTCGGCGAGCGGACGCTGCGGCGGGGCGAGGAGGCCGTCGGGAGCGGCCTCAAGCAAGCCCGCCAGGGCGTCGATGAGATCGTCTCTCGCGCAGCCGAGCGCATTCGGCCCGTCAACCCGGTCGCCGAGATCCGCGACGAGGTGGCGCGGCTGCGCATGCGACTCGAGTCGCTTCAGAAATCGCTCGACCAGCTCGAGGCCGGCAGCGACCGCCCCGAGTCCGACGATCCCGGCTCGGGCGACGGCGCAGCCGCGCCACGCAGGTGATCTGACCCCGCTGTTCCCAACTCTGCTCACGCACCCCTAACCCCGATGGCTACCAAGACCAAGCAGCTCCAGACGGAGATCAAGAAAACGACCGACGACGCAGTCGCGCTCGCCCGCACAACGGCCGAGAACGTGCAGAAGGAGGTCTCCGAGACCGCCGGCGACGTGCGCGAAGCCGCGCAGAAGGTGTTCCTCGCCGGTCTCGGCGCGCTCTCGCTCGCCGAGGAGGAGGGCTCCAAGTTCTTCAAGAAGCTCGTCAAGAAGGGCGAGAAGGTGGACGTCAACATCCTTGGCGCCGACCGTCTCAAGAAGGTTCGCTCGCAGGTGACGAGCAAGGCCGATGAGGCTGAGGAGGCCGTCAAGGGCCGCGTGGCCGACGCCAAGTATGCCGCCAACGAGGCGGCCGGCAAGTTCGAGGAGCGCGTGCAGGAGGCTGTGGCGGCCGTCATGAAGCGCATCGGCGTGCCGACGCGCGAGGAGATCAGCGAGCTCACGGCCAGCGTCGAGCGCCTGACGAAGCACATCGAGAAGCTCAAGAAGGAGCAGAAGGCGGCCGCGGCCGCGCCGGCAGCGACGCCGCTCGCGGTGTCTGTTGGCGGCGGCTGGTACGAGATCAAGGTCGGCGACGTGGTCGTCGAGAAGGTGCAGGGCAAGGAGGAGGCTGAGGCCGCCGTCGCGCGCCTCGCTGCCCAGCAGGCCTGACTCCGGCGCACGCTTCCCCCGGGGCGCCTCATCCCGTATCGCCCCGTAAGGCGGCCCATAGAAAGCGCGGCGCGGCTGGATCTCGGTCCGGTCGCGCCGCGTCCGCTCAGGCAGGGGCGGCACGGTTCGCGGCACGGTTCGCGGCACGGTTCGCGGCACGGTTCGCGGCACGGTTCGCGGCACGGTTCG
>JBKBRC010000041.1:3223-11556 GCA_046292345.1 Rubricoccaceae bacterium | reverse complement strand
GGCGCGGCTGGATCTCGGTCCGGTCGCGCCGCGTCCGCTCAGGCAGGGGCGGCACGGTTCGCGGCACGGTTCGCGGCACGGTTCGCGGCACGGTTCGCGGCACGGTTCGCGGCACGGTTCGTGCTCCCTTGCTGCGTGCCCTCCGTGTCACAACCGCCCCGGCGGTGCTGCCCCGTGTGTCCTGTGACGCGGCCCGCAGCGTACCACCGAGCCCGTTCCGGCGTTCGTATCATCGCACACCTCGAAAGCGCTTCCGCCATGCAGATCGTCGACCGAAACAACACGGGCCGCGTAGGCCTCGCGCTCGCGGGCGGCGGTCCGGAGGGGGCGATCTACGAGATCGGCGTGCTGCGCGCGCTCGATCTGGCGCTGGAAGGGCTGGACCTGAACGACGTCCCGGTCATGGTCGGGGTCTCGTCCGGTGCGTTCGTGGGGTCGTGCCTCGCCAACGGCATCACGACGGCGCAGCTCGTGCGCTCGGTCGTGCACGAGGAGCCGGGGGAGCATCCGTTCCGGCCGGAGCTGTTCCTCTCGCCGGCGCTGGGCGAGTACGCCCGCCGCCTGCTCTCCGTCCCGCGCCTCGTCGCCGACGCCTTCGGGGCTGCCGCCACTGAAAGCGGGCTCGGCCTGACGGCGGCGCTGCTCGGGCGGCTCAGCCGAGCCCTCCCCGTGGGGGTGTTCGACAACCACCCGCTACGGACGTTTCTGGAGACTGTGTTCCGGCATCCCGGACGTACGGACGACTTCCGCGCGCTGCGCAACCCCCTCTTCGTCGTCGCTTCCGACCTCGATGCCGGGGTGCCGGTGCTCTTCGGGGACGAGGGCTGGGACCACGTTCCGATCTCGCTCGCCGTGCAGGCCTCGACGGCGCTCCCCGGGCTTTACCCGCCGGTCGAGATCGACGGGCGCTACTACGTGGACGGGGTACTGCACAAGACTGTGCACGCCTCGGTCGCGTTCGAGCACGGCGCTGGGCTCGTGCTGTGCGTCAACCCCATCGTACCCGTAGACACGGAGCGTGCCGTCGAGCAGGGTTACATGCGGCGCGGGTATCTCGTCGATCGGGGGATGCCGGCCGTGATGAGCCAGACCTTTCGCACGATGATCCGCTCGCGCATGGGCACGGGCATGGCGGCCTACCGCACGCGCTACGAGATGGCCGATCTGGTGCTGATCGAGCCGCGACGCGACGACTACGCGATGTTCTTCACCAACGTGTTCTCGTTCGACGCGCGGCAGAGCGTGCTCGAGCACGCGTTCCGCTCCACGCTCCGCCAGCTCGACGAGCGCTACGACGAACTGGCGCCCGTCCTGGCCCGGCACGGCATCACGCTCCGCCGCGACGTAATCGAGGATCCCGAGGCGGACGTGTGGGCAGGCGTGGGCGTTGGCTCGGCGCTGCCCTCGACGGTGGCCACGCGCAACCTGCGCGACGCACTCGAGTCGCTCCGCGAGCTCGTGGCGTCATGACCAGGGCGCGGTAGCGCCGCCCCGGGTCAGCTCTTCCGCAGCCCGAAAAGCACCGCGAGCGAGAACAGCGGCAGCCACAGGTACCATGGCCCGCCGAGGCTCGCCGCGACGGTGCCCGAGACGAGTGCCGCGCCGCTCAGCAGCGCCGTGCGCAGGCCTGCGAGCGGGCTCGACATGGGCGCGCGCATGCGCTGTTCGACGAAGCGCACGCCCTCGGCAAGCAGCGTCGGGCTCTTGATGAGCAGGTCCACCAGCTCAGGCGCGCCGCGCAGGCTCTCGCGCGCGAGCGCGACGGGGTTGAACTGGCTGAAGAAGAGCTTGTTGACGTGCTTCTGGCTCACCTTGGCCACGTCGAAGCCGGGCAGGAGCGTCTGCCCGACCCCCTCGAACGTGATGAGCGCCTTCGTCATGAGCACCAACTCGACCGGGAAGTACATCCGGTATTGCCCGCCGAGGCTGACCGACTCCATGATCAGCTGCGCGAGCGAGAAGTCGCCGTGCTGCGCCGCGCGGTAGAAGCGGCGGCAGATCTCGGCCACGGCCCGCTTGAAGCCCTGGGGGTCCGCACCCGGGGGGGCATGCGCCACGCTCGTCAGGTAGCGTGCCGCGTTGTCTGCGTCGCCGGTCACGAGCGAGAAGTAGTAGTACATCAGCGTCCGCCGTAGCTCGGCATCGAAGTAGCCGACCATGCCGAGGTCGATGAAGCCGATCTTGGGGTGGACCTGCCCGTTCTCGTCAGGCTCGGTGTCGAGCAGGAAGAGGTTGCCCGGGTGGAGGTCGGCGTGGAAGAACCCGTCCGCATAGAGCATGCGGATGATGGCCCTGGCGCCGAGATCGACGACGCGCTCGCGCGCGTCGAGCGGGAGCGCGCGGCTCTCGGCCGTATCCGGGCGGATGCCCTTGAACAGCTCCATCGTGAGCACGAGCCGGGAGCTGTACTCGCGGTAGATTTTGGGGAAGCGGATGCCGGGCTCGTCGGCGAAGTTGAGCGCGAACTGCTCGGCGTTGTCGGCCTCGCGGCGGAGGTCCACCTCGCGGAGAGTGTATTCGGCGAACTCGTCGAGGATGCGCTTGGGCTGGTAGCGGGCGAAGAAGAGTTGCAGGAACGAGCCGAAGAAGCCGAGCAGGCGCGCGTCGCGCTTGAGCACGACGTAGATGTGCGGCTTGACGACCTTGAGGATCACGTCCTCGCCGGCCACCGTGCGCGCGCGGTGGATCTGGCCGATCGAGGCCGAGCCGAGCGGCTTGGGATCGATCCAGGAGAACATCTCCGAGACAGGCCGCCCGAGGCCCTTGGCGACGCGCTCGAGGTAGTCCGGGAAGGGCATCACCGGGAGGCGGTCCAGGAGGTTCTTGAACTCCTCGGTGATGAAAGACGGCAGCAGGTCCTCGCGGAGGGCGAGCACCTGGCCGAGCTTGATGTAGGTGGGCCCGAGCAGCTCGAGGCGGCGGCGGAGCTGCACCTGCAGCGGCAGGTCGCGGAGGTCGCGCCGCACGAGCGGGCGGACGAAGAAGGCCGCGATCTTGATGGCGAGCAGGGGGAGCCCCTTGACCTGCGGGAACTGCTCGCGGTCGCGCGCGATGGCCACAGCCGAGCCGTAGACGAGGCCGAGCACGTGGCGCAGCGTCGTGAAGTAGCGCCGTACCAGGCTCGGCGGCGGCCCGATGGTCATCACCTCGAAGCCGGCCTCACGGGCGGCCGTCGTGCCGGGGTCCTCGCCCGGCGCGGCCGGGAGCGTGCGGTGCCGGCGGCGCGCGAGCCGCGTCAGGTCCGCGATGATGGCCCGCTCGGTCTCGGCGCTCGAGGTGCGGCTGCGCGGGCGGCCGATGGCCGCGCGCACCGGCCCGGGGCCGGCCTCGGCGTGATGCGTGGCCGTGGGCGGCGTGCCCTCCGGCCCGACGGCCGGGCGCATGTCGCCTTTCTCGGCCGCTTCGTGGTCGAGCGCCGTCAGGTCGCGCTCGGTCGGGGGCGGAGGCACGTAGGCGTCGCCGGCGCCGGCGGGGGCGGGCGCGTCGTCGGGGGCGGTGTCAGCGCCGTCGCCAAGCGGGCCGGCCGCGCCCGGGTATGCCTCGCCGCCAGAAGACGGCGGGAGGGGGGAGCGGAGGCGGTCGTCGGAGGGCGGCATGGAGGGGCCGAGGGCGTAGCCCGTAGCGGAGACGGCTAAGGTATCGGCGCGCGCGGCGGCGCGGCACGCCGCTGCGGACGGGCCGCCGCCAGACGGACCGCCATGCGGGGGGGCCGTACGCGGGCGGATCTCAGCGGTTGCGCCCGTACTGCTCGTGGCTCGAGACCCAGTCGTTGGAGGAGATCGCGCTCGCGAGGCTGATCTCGCCCGCGAGCACCACGCCGGCGACGATCTCAGCGAACTTCTTGACCTTGTCACGTCCGGCGCAGCCGAGCATGCGCAGGCATTCCTGCTGGGTCGCCAGGCCCGTGCCGCCGCCGTGTGTGGCCACGATCAGGCTCGGGATGGTGATGGACATGTACAGGTCTTCCTCCGGCGTCAGCTCGGTGTAGAGCAGCGCCGCGCTCGACTCGGAGACGTTTGCCACGTCCTGGCCCGTCGCGATGAACATCGCCGTGATGCCGTTGGGCGAGTGCAGGCCGTTGTTGTTGGCGCCCGAGAGCAGCGACCCGATGCCGGCCGCGACGCCCCAGTGGTAGTAGAGCCCCCGCGGCTCGACACGCATGTGCTGCCGGAGCACGTCGGCCTTGACCACGCACTCGGCCGTGACGCGCTTGCCGCGCGTCTTCATGATGTTCACCATCGAGGCTTTCTTGTCGGTGGCGAAGTTGGACTCGAGGTAGAAGCGCCGGATGGTGTCGTTATTCTCGAGAATCCACGAGCACGCGGCGAACGTGGCCCGTCCGACCATGTTCTGCCCGGCCGCGTCGCCCGTGGTGAAGTTGAAGCGGCAGAAGGCGAATTTGTTGGAGAGGTACGTGTCGATGTAGGTCAGCTTGCCCGAGCGCGTCGTGGCCTCGGCGGCGGCGCGGATGGGCTCCACATGCTCGTCGAGCCAGTACTTGAAGTCGCGCGCCTCGCGCGCCGAGGCGAATACGAAGACCGGCGCGCGCTGCATCGCGTCGTCGGAGACGGTGCACGTGACGCCGCCCGAGAGGTTGAGCACCTTCATGCCACGGTTGTAGCTGGCCACGAGCGTGCCCTCGGTCGTGGCCAGGGGAATCAGAAACTCCCCCTGCGCGTGCTCGCCGTTGACGCGCAGCGGCCCGGCCACCCCGATGGGCACCTGCGCCACGCCTACGAACGCCTCGATGTTGCCCGGCAGGATCTGCGGGTCGAACGAGTACTGCGAGACGTGCGTGAGCCGCTCGCCCGTCTTCTGCTCGATGAAGCGCTGCCGTTCGCGGATAGCTGCCTCGGCATAGTCGTTATCCTGACGCGGGATGCGCACCAGGCCCGGCTGCGGCTCCGCGACCGCATCGGTCACCTCGAACGAGAGGTCTCCCATCCCGTCGATGGCGAAATGCAGTTCGATGTCGTGCGTGCCCTCGCTCGCCTCCGGGCCGGGCACGTGCACGTGAACCACCTGGCGCAGCGGGAACGCGACAGGGTTGTCTTCAGAGATGTCGGCCGCCGGGACCGTGGAGCCGTCCTCGAGCGAGAGCGTGATCTGGTCCCGCCCGATCGTCTGCCCGTCCACGACAACGTGGTGCAAGCCGGTCAGCGCGGCATCCATGAGGCGGTTCTTGAGGCTGAACCGGACGCCGCCGTTCTCAGGGATGAGGCTGCCGTTGGTGTAGAGCTGGCGCAGGACGAGCGAGGGAATCTTCATGGGGAGGAGGCGGAGGTGGCAATGTTAAGCTACAATGAAAAGCTTGATCCAGGGCGCTGCCTCCGCCGCATTCCGTGTCCTGCGGCCGCTTACCCCGGGCCGAGGCCCGCCTCTCCTGGCGGCGTCACGGGCGTCCACATCACTCGGTGCGGGCCGACGCCTGCGATGTCAAACTCCGGGCCCTCGGCGCGCAGGCCAAGGCGGGTGTAGAAGCCGATGGCGCCCGTGCGCGCGTTGCACCACAGAAAGTGCCCGGCCCGCGCCGCGATCGCCTCGAGCCCGGCGCGCAGCACAGCCGCGCCATGACCCTGGCCGCGCACCGCCTCGGCGGAGGCCATGCCGCGCAGGCGCCAACTCGCTCCCGGACGAAACGCCCCGGCCGGAAGCACGGTGCGGAGCGATGCGGGGGGCGGTTCGGGGTAGAACGTGGCCACGGCGAGCACCTCGCCCGCGTCGTCGGTCGCGGCTACGTGGAGCGTCTCGACGGCGGTGTCCTCGGGGTAGGTCGCGAACGTGCCGGGCGGGAAGGCGGGACGGAGCACGCGTGTGCGCAGCGGACGCACGGTGCTGGCGGAAACGAGCGAGACGGGCATACGCGGACCTGTCAGCACGAAGGCCTGGTCGGTACGAAGGCCTGGTCGTACGAAGACTAGCCGGGAGGACGAAAGCGGCGCGGCCTGCGCCGGGCGTCTCGGGCGGGCCGCGCCGCGTCAGTTGCGGGCCTGGAGTTGGAACGGCTTGCGCGGCATGAGCGCGTCGCGCTCGGCCGTGTGGTGAGCAAAGACGGCCATGACGGTTGCGGCCTGAATCAGGTCCTCGGCCACGAGGTGGTCGTACGTGTCGAGCGAGCCGTGCCAGGTGCGCCCGAAGTAGGCGAGCGGGTCCTGGATGAACTGGAAGCCCGGGATGCCGACGCCGTCGAAGGCGAGGTGGTCCGTGCCGCCGGTGTTCTGGAGCGTGATCGTGCGCGCCGTCTCGTCGCCGAGCGCGTCGAGCCAGGCGCGGAAGATGGGCACGACAGCCTCGTTGCTCTGCGCGTAGACGCCGCGGATGCGCCCGGAGCCGTTGTCGAGGTTGTAGTAGGCCGAGACGCGCGCGTGGTCCGGGCGGAGCGCCACCGGCGGCTGCCCGAAACCTGCCCCCTCGGCGTAGTGCTGGTTCACGTAGCCGACCGAGCCGAAGAGGCCCTGCTCCTCGCCGCTCCAGAGCGCGAAGCGGATCGTGCGGCGCGGGCCCTGGCCGCGGTGGTCGTAGTACGCCTTGAGCAGGCGCGCGGCCTCCATCACGACGGCCGAGCCGGCGGCGTTGTCGGTGGCGCCCGTGCCGCCGTGCCAGGAGTCGAAGTGGCCGCCGAGGATGACGACCTGGTCGGCGAGCGCGGGGTCCGTCCCGCGGATCTCCGCGATCACGTTCTCCTCGGGCGCCGGCGGGAAGAACGTCGCCTCGAAGTCCAGGTCGATCGTGACGCGCTGCCCGGCGGCGGCGAGGCGCTGCAGGCGGAGCGCCTGCTCGGTCAGCACGACGATCTGGGGCACCGTCTGCGCGTTCTCGGCCCATGGCGCGGGGCGCCCGCCCAGCGGCGCGCCCTCGGGCACAGTGGGCTGCGCGCCCATCACGCGGACCGAGCCGGAGCCGCCGATGGGCGAGGCTTCGAGCACGGCGATCGGGCGTGCCTGGAACAGCTCGTTACGCCGCACCTGCGCCGCGCGCTGCCGCGCGATGGCCTCGGCCGAGAACTGCGGCGCGCCGGCCGGCCGGGGCCTCGCGCTGTTGGCCAGCTCGAGCAGCTGCTCGGGCGTGCGCCGCACCGCGAGCGGCTCAAAGCCGGGCAGGACGGGCTGGCTGCTGGCTAGCAGCACGACCGCGCCGGCGAGGCGGTCGCGCACGGCCGCGACGCCGTCCTCGTCTTCGAGGTCGACGACGACGAGCGGCGCCGAGACGCGGCCCGTGCCGGGGCTCCAGGCCTTCGGGACGGAGAAGAGCGGGAACGTCTGCGCGGCCACCTGCGGTCCCTCCACGCGTGCCATCGCGCCGAAGCGGTCGATCTGCCAGCCGCGGCCCATCGTCCCCCAGGGCTCGAGCCGGGCCTCGAGGCCCCATGAGCGGAACGTCTCGGCCGCCCAGCGCTGCGCGGCGTCGAGCTGCGGCGACTGCGTCAGGCGCGGCCCGTTGACGTCGGTCATCCACAGCGCCAGCTCCATCAGGCGGCTGCGCTCGGTGGCTTCGGTACGGATGAACTGGATGGCCTCCTGGTCTACGGGCTCCTGCGCGAGCGCCGGGAGGGCCAGCGCGAGCGTGGCTGCGAGCGTGAGGGTGAGGCGGGCCGTAGAGAACCGGTTCATGCGGCGTCGGGTGGGGAAGAGGGGGCTTGCGATGCGTCCTCCCAGGCGACGAAGTGCGCCAGGTCCTCGTGCACGGCGCGAAGCACGTACGAGATCACGAGCGCGTCGTCGAGCAGGCCGAGGCCGACGATCCAGTCCGGGATCAGGTCGGCCGGGGAGACGAAGTAGAGCACGCCGGCCACGATCAGCACGAGGCTCCGCCAGGGGATCTCGCGGTAGCGGCCGTAGGCGTAGGCCCGGATGAGGCGGATCAGGACGGGGACGTCGTCGCGGAGCGCGCTCAGGTGGACGCGGTTGGCGGCCAGCTTGGCCGTGGCGCGTGCGGCGAGGCTGCTCAGCTTACCCGGCTGGCCGGCCGTGCGCTCGGCGCGGTCCTTGAACAGGCGTACGCCGCGAGGACCGACCGCGCGCGCGCCCGGCAGGCGGGCCGGCGCATCGTCGCTGCCGGTGCGGGATGCGAAACCGGAGAAGAGTTTGCGGAGCATGGGGCTGTCGCTGGGAGGAGCGCAAGCTAACGCGCGCGTCCCTCGCCCGCGGGGCACACCGCACGCCCCTCCCTGCTGGTTCCGGCCCGGGAGCGCGAGGCCCGGGAGCGCGAGGCCCGGGAGCGCGAGGCCCGGGAGCGCGAGGCCCGGGAGCGCGAGGCTCGGGAGCGGGTCAGGCGACGGCCGCGAGGGCGGCGATGGCCACGTCGGCCTCCAGAGCGCCGAGGGCGCGAGCCGC
>JBKBRC010000041.1:0-3123 GCA_046292345.1 Rubricoccaceae bacterium | reverse complement strand
CGGGAGCGCGAGGCCCGGGAGCGCGAGGCCCGGGAGCGCGAGGCTCGGGAGCGGGTCAGGCGACGGCCGCGAGGGCGGCGATGGCCACGTCGGCCTCCAGAGCGCCGAGGGCGCGAGCCGCCTCGGCGAGCGTGGCGCCGGTCGTGAGCACGTCGTCCACGAGCAGGATGCGGCGGCCGGCGGCGTCTTCGGCGGCGCGGAAGGCGCCGGCCAGGTTCTGCTGCCGGGCCTGCCGCGAGAGGCGCGTCTGCGAGCGCGTTTCGGCGTGCCGGGTCAGCCACGCGGTCTCGAGCGGCACGCCGAGCGCGTCTGCGAGCCCCTCGGCGAGCGCTTCGGCCTGGTTGTAGCCGCGCTCGAGGCGGCGCAGCCGCGCGAGCGGCACCGGCACGACGGCCTCCGGTCGCACGTCTCGCCCCGCCCAGACGGCCTCGTCGACGGCCTCGGCCAGGAGGGTGCCCAGGCGCCACCCGAGCGCTTCGTGCCCGCCGTACTTGACGGCATGCTGGAGCCGCTGCACCGTCCCGCCGGCGTCGAAGGCCCACAGGGCGTGCGCGGCGCGCAGCGGCGGCAGGCGCTCGAGCCGGGAGAGGGTGCGCGCGAGCGCCTCGGGCTCGGCGCGCGGGAGCGTGCGGAGGCACTCCGGGCAGAGCGGCAGCTCGGGCGAGGGCACGCGCGCGTCGCAGCCGAGGCAGAGCGGCGGGTAGAGCAGGTTGGCGAAAGCTGCGAGCGCGGCACGCAGGGGCGCGCGCAGCGAGGGGAGCGGAGCAAGGTGCGCGGGTAGGAGAGCAGGCATGGCGTGGCGACGGGCGCAGGCCCGGGGGCGAGCACGGGCCCGGGGGGCCCTCGGGACGCGAAGACCCGGAAGGGACCGTCGCGCGACTTGCGCCCGGAGCCCTGAAGGCGCGGCGCGCTATCTTGACGCCACACCTCCCCGACGCCTGCCTCTCCCGCCATGCCCGCTCGCCGCGGAATGCTGATCAAGAACGTCACCGAGCGTGAGCTGTCGATCGCGCTCGCTGCCCGCGCGCTGCACCTCGCCCCTGGCGACGAGGTGCTCGTCACGGCCGAGGAGGTCCGTGAGGCGCCGCTACGAGACCAGCTCCAGGTCCGTACGATCGCCGTCGTGCGGCCGGCCACGCCCGAGGAGACCGACGCCCTCGCAGGGGCCTGAGCCCGGTGCCTGCTGCTGCGCCGCCCGGCGCCGCCCGCCCGCTGCGCGTCTTCGCCGCCGAGCCGTGGTACGGCGGCTCGCACCAGCGCTTCCTCGACGACCTTGCGCGGCACAGCCGCCACCGCTTCGTGCCCGTCACGATGGCGGCGCGCTACTGGAAGTGGCGCATGCAGGGCGGGGCGGTCACGCTCGCCGAGAAGCTGCGCGCCGAAGCGGCCGCGCACGGCCGGCCGGACGTGCTCTTCGCCTCTGACATGGTCCACCTGCCGGCGCTCAAGGCGCTTGCGCCGGACGTGCTCGCGGGCGTCCCGACGGTGCTCTACTTCCACGAGAACCAGCTCACGTACCCGCTCCGCGAGGGCCAGGCCCGCGACGTCACGTACGCCTACATCAACTACCTCTCGGCGCTCGTGGCCGACCGCGTCGTCTTCAACTCGCACTTCCACCACGACGCGTTCTTCGAGGCCCTGCCCGACCTGCTGCGGCGCTTCCCGGACTACACGCACGTGGGCACGCTGCCGGCGCTGCGCGCCAAGGCGTCTGTGCTGCACCTCGGGCTCGACCTGGCCGGCCTCGACGCGCACGCGCCGCCGGAGCCGCCGCCGCCCGGGCCGCCCATCCTGCTCTGGAACCACCGCTGGGAGTACGACAAAGACCCGGAGGCGTTCTTCCGCATCGTCAACCGGCTCGACGACGCCGGCCTGCGCTTCCGCCTGATCCTCGCCGGGCAGACGTTCGCCGAGCAGCCGCCGGCCTTCGCGCAGGGCTTCCGGCGCTACGCCGAGCGCGTGATCCACTACGGTTTCGCCGAGACGTTCGCAGACTACGCGCGCCTGCTCCACACGGCCGATCTCGTCGTCTCGACGGCTCGCCACGAGTTCTTCGGTATCGCGATGATGGAGGCCATCTACTGCGGCTGCCATCCGCTCCTGCCCGACCGGCTCACCTACCCCGAGCTCATTCCAGCCTCGCTCCACCGGCCGCTCCTCCACGCGCCCATCCTCTACGACTCAGAGGACGCGCTCTTCGAGCAGCTCCGGCGGCTCTTGCGCGGCGAGGACCAGCCGCTGCCGCGCGAGGTGCTGCGTCGCATCGCCGAGCCGCTCGCGTGGCCGGCGCACGCGCCGCGCTACGACGCGCTCTTCGAGGAGCTCGCGCAGGGCGCGTCCGCGGGGGCTTCCTGAAGGGTCGCTCGGCAGCGCCTCGTCTGCGGCAGCGCCTCGTCTGCGGCAGCGCCTCGTCTGCGGCAGCGCCTCGTCTGCGGCAGCGCCTCGTCTGCGGCAGCGCCTCGTCTGCGGCAGCGCCTCGTCTGCGGCAGCGCCTCGTCTGCGGCAGCGCCTCGTCAGGCCGGAACGAGGCGGAGCGTCCAGCGCGGCCGGCCGGGGAGCAGGGGCGAGGGACGGCCCTCGGCCCAGTCGTCGTGTCCGGCGCCCCAGTACGGCGCCATCGGGTGTCCGGCCTGCCCACCGGGCATGTGCAGGATGCCGCGCTCCTCGCGCCCCGGCGCTACGACGAGGCGCTGTGAGGCGCCGAAGGAGGGCCCCGAGACGCGCGGCACGCGGGCGTCGCCGGGCTGCGGGGCCTCGGGCATGGAGAGCGCGCCGCGCAGGCCCGGCAGCACGCCCGCGAACGGGTGGCGCATGGCGAGGCGGTTGGCCTCACCCCACGAGCACGCGTCGAGGGGGCCGGGGCAGGTGGCGGCGGCGGCATCGGCGGCGGCGAGGAGGAGGTCGGTCCAGGTGGCGAAGCCCTGCGGAAGCAGGTGCGGCGGCTGCTCGGCGGCCAGGCGCCACGCCGCCGGCTCGGTCGCCACGACGACCGTGTCGCCGAGCGCGCGGCGGGCGGGCGCCGTCAGGGGGAGAAGGGCCGCGGCCACGACGCGCTCGCGGAACGCGCGCACGAGGCGGTTGCCGCTGCCCTCGGGGCGGGCGCGGCCGTCCCAGGCGGCGACG
>JBKBRC010000040.1:0-21398 GCA_046292345.1 Rubricoccaceae bacterium | reverse complement strand
CGCTCGAGGCGCTCGCCGAGCGCCTGGCCGAGCGCGACGCGCTCCGCGCCGCGCACGCGGACGCGCAGCGGGCCGCCGAGGTGCACACGGCACGGCTCCAGGAAGCGCAGCACGCGCTCGGCGCGCTTGCCGAGCGCCTCGAGCGCTGCCGCCGCGACCGCGTGCGCCTGGCCGAAACCGCGGCCGCGCTGAAGGATGCGCGCCGCCGCCAGACCCTCTACACGAAGCTTCGCACCGCCTTCGGGCGCTCGGGCATCCCGGCGCTCATCATCGAGGAGACGCTGCCGGAGATCGAGGCGCGGGCCAACGAGTTGCTCGCGCAGCTCTCGAACGGCCGGACGCGCGTCGCGCTCGAGACGCTGCGCGACAAGAAGGCCGGCGGCACGCGCGAGACGCTCGACATCCGCATCACCGACGAGACCGGCCAGCCGCGCGCCTACGAGCTGTTCTCGGGCGGCGAGGCGTTCCGGGTCAACTTCGCCCTCCGCATCGCGCTCAGCCAGATGCTCGCCGAGCGCGCCGGCACGCGCATCCGCACGCTCGTCGTAGACGAAGGCTTCGGCACGCAGGACCGCGAGGGCATCCAGCAGCTCATCGGGGCCATCCGTTCCATTCAGGACGACTTCGACAAGATCCTCGTCATCACGCACCTCGAGGAGCTCAAAGACGCATTCCCGGTGCGAATCGAGGTCAGCAAGCGCCCGGTCGTCGGCTCGACGTTCGAGGTCGTCGGCGCGTGACGGGCCTGGCTAGCGAACGCGGCGCAGCGCGACGAGCCCGGCCACGATGAGCGCGCCGCCGGCGAGCTGCACGAGCGGCACGGACTCGCGCAGGAGGAGGGCGCCGGCGGCCACGCCCACGAACGGCACCAGGTTGCCGAACGCGGCCGTCCGAGAGGGCCCGACCTGCCGGACGGCGATGTTCCAGAGCGCGTAGGCGAAGCCGGTCGAGAGGCCGCCCGAGAAGACGAGCGCGCCCCAGACGAGCGCGTCCGTCCGGGCCCAGTCGGTCTGACCGAGCGTTGGCGCGGCGAGCGCGAGCAGGACGGGCACGGCCGCGGCCACGCCGAAGAAGGTGAGCCCCACCGCCGAGACGCCGCGTGCGAGGATAGGCCGGCTGGCGACGGTAAAGAGCGCCCAGGCGAGCGCGCCGCCCAGCAGCAGCGCCGCGCCCACGACGGCGCCCTCGGCGGCCGCGCCCGAGGACGGGCGCCCCAGGATGACTACGAGCACGCCGGCCAGGCTGACCGCGAGCCCGCCCCAGGCCGCCGGTCGCAGCCGCTCCACGCCGGCCAGGTGCGCGATGGCGGCCGTCCAGAGCGGGTTCGAGGCCAGCAGGAGAGCCGCCATGCCGGCAGTCGTCCGGTCGATGCCGAGGATGAAGCCAAGCTGGTAGGCCACGTGCCCCAGCACCCCCGTGACGATGATGGCGACGGGGGCCCGCCGCAGGTCGTCGAAAAACCGCTCGCCGCGCTGCCGGGCCATGACGGCGTGCACTGCCCCGAGCACGCCGACCGACACGAGGAACCGGAGGAGGTTCACCGTGAACGGGTGCATCACTTCGAGCGGTACCTTGATCACCGCGAAGTTGAGACCCCACACGAGCACGACGACGAGCAGGCCGGCCTCGGCGAGGGTGGTGGCGCGGGAGGGAGGCACGGGCTGGCGGCGGGTGGGGCGCTAACGTACCCTCCGCCCGAGCCGCGCGCGCGCGGCTCGCGGCGGCTTCACGAACCCTTGCGCGCATGAACCCTTCCGGCATCCGCAAGCTCTACTACTCGATCCGCGAGGTGAGCGACCTCGTGGGGCAGCAGCCGCACGTGCTCCGCTACTGGGAGACCGAGTTCGAATGGCTGCGCCCGAAGAAGAACCGCGCCGGCAACCGCGCCTACACCTCGCGCGACGTCGAGATCGTGACGCGCATCCACCACCTGCTCAAGCACGACAAGTACACGATCGAGGGAGCGCGGCAGGTGCTCGAGCGCGAGATGGCGTCTGACGGCGACGGCGCCCCGGCCGTGCCCCGCGAGGAGCTGCTGCGCCTGCGTGCGTTTTTGGCGGACCTGTTGCAGCGCCTCTGAGCGGCCGGCTATTTTACCGCTCCCCTCGGGTAGTGGCGCAGCCCGGTAGCGCGCCTGCATGGGGTGCAGGAGGTCGTGGGTTCGAATCCCGCCTACCCGACCGCGCGCCGCCTCCAGAGCCGGAGGCGGCGCGCGCGTTTCCCCCTGGCCTCCCGTCCGGCGCGCCCCGGCCATCCGTCATGGTGCGGAGCCGGGCAGGTCTACCAGAGAGGGCAGCGCGAGCGTCGAGAAGGCGACGAGCAGCAGCAGAAAGAGCGTGTTGAGAACTACGCCGACGCGGGCCATCTCGCGAAGCGGGACCAGTCCGCTCCCGAAAACGATGGCGTTGGGCGGCGTGGCAACCGGCAGCATGAAGGCGCCGCTCCCGGCGATGACGGCCGGTGCGAGCAGTAGCAGCGGCGCGTGCCCGGCGCTGAGCGCGACGGCGGCGAGCACCGGCAGGAAGGCGGACGCCGTGGCGGTGTTGCTCGTTATCTCGGTCAGAAGCAGGATCACGAGGCAGACGAGCCCGACGAGCGCCCAGAATGGCCATGCCGCCGCGCCCGTGGCCAGCTCCCCGATCCATGAGGCCAGACCCGTTGCCTGAATGGCTGCGGCGAGCGAGAGTCCGCCGCCGAAGAGCAGCAGTACGCCCCAGGGGATGCGCTCGGCCGTGGCCCAGTCGAGTACGCGCACGCGCTCGCCACTCGCAGCGCGGACCGGCAGGGCAAACAGCACGAGCGCGCCGGCGATGGCAAGGCCCTCGTCGGTCAGGCCTGGCGCGACGGGGACGAGCAGCGGGCGCACGATCCAGAGCACGGCCACGGTCCCGAAGACGAGCCCGACGTACCACTCAGCCCTGCTGATGCGCCCGAGCGCGGTCTGCTCGGCTCGCACGAGCGCATCGCCGCCGCTAAAGGCGCTCAGGCGGATGCCCGGGCGCACGTAGGCCAGTACGCCGTAGGCGAGCCCGAGCCCGAGCAGACTCACCGGCAGCCCGACGGTCATCCATCCGGCAAACGAGAGCTCGGCGCCGTAGCTCTCGCGCAGGAATCCGGCCAGAAGGGCGTTCGTGGGCGAGCCGATCAGGGTCGCCATGCCTCCGATGGAGGCTGCATAGGCAATGCCGAGCAGGAGCGCGCGGGATAGCAGGGGGGGCGCCTCGGGGAGGGCACCGTAAGACCCGGGGCTGGCATCGCGGGGCCGGGGGCCCTCGCCTGCCAGCAGGGCGATCGAGACGGCAATGGGGAGCATCATCACGGCCGCGGCGGTGTTCGAGATCCACATTGAGAGGAACGCCGTCGCGGCCATCAGTCCCGCGAGCACGCTCCGCGGGCCTGTGCCGACGGCGGCGAGGATGGCGAGTGCAAGGCGCCGGTGCAGGCCCCAGCGCTCCATCGCGGCGGCCAGCAGAAAGCCGCCCAGGAAGAGGAAGATGACAGGATTGGCGTACGGCGCCGCAGCATCGCTCAGCGGGGCGACGCCGAGGAGCGGGAACAGCACGAGCGGCACGAGCGCCGTCGCAGCAAGGGGCAGGGCCTCGGTCATCCACCAGACGGCCATCAGCAATCCGGCTGCTGCGACGCGCCAGCCCGGGTCGCCGAGCGCCTCGGGCGCGGGCGTGAGCAGCATCGCGCCGAAAACGACGAGGCCGGCCCACAGTCCGGTACGGCCCAGCGGCGACCTGCCAGGGCGGTCAGGCTCGGCCGGCGGCTCGGCGGCCGAGGAGCGGGGTGGGGAGGGGGAGAGGCTCATCGGGTGTCGCCGCGCACAGCAGCTTCGTCGGCCTCAGGGCCGGGTCTGGAGGCTCCGGTACGCGCGGGACGCTGCGCTCGGGTACGAGACCGGCGTATGGCCACTGGTGCCGCGGGCGCACGCTGCCGGGATGCTCCTGCGCATGGTGGGCCGTCTGAGTAGAGGCCATGCAGCGGGCATGCGCGGCCGCGAGCAACGTCGGCCGCGCGTGGTAGGCGCCAGCGAGCACGAGTACATCCGCGATGAGGAAGTCGAAGACCTCGGCGGGGACGGCCATCTTTTTGTCCTCAGTGAGGCATCTTTTTGTCCTCAGTGAGGCCGGGCAGCCTGCTCGCGTCAGGGGCGAGCAGGTGCCGGCGGCCTTGGAGGGTCGGGTCTCGGAACTGCCCCTGGCGTGCTCGTGCTCGCTGGCGGCGATTTGCGTGAGAATGAACGATTTGCATGAGAATGAATCTGCGCAGGCCGGACACGCTCGCGTCGGCGATACACGCCTGCCCACGCTGGCCGGCAACGCCGGGGGGCGCCGGCGCCGTGTCGCTTTCGGACCATCGCACAGACCTGCGCGGGCCTGCGCGCTCGTGGCCGTGCTGCTGGCACTCGCGCGGCCGGGCCTTGCCAGGAGACGCGCCCTCGCGAGCGTTCCCGTCGGAGAGGTCAGGCGTCTTGCGCGACGACTGGGCCAGCGGCGCGTACGGCCTCCGAGACCTGGTCGGCGTACTTCTCGAAGTTGGCTGCGAACATACCGGCCAACTCGGACGCCTTGGCGTCGTACGCCGCCGTGTCGGCCCACGTGCTGCGCGGCACGAGCAGCTCGTCCGGCACGCCCTCGACGCGCGTCGGCACGGCCAGCCCGAAGACGGGATCGGTAACCGTCTCGACGCCGTCGAGCTCGCCGGCGAGCGCGGCATTGACCATGCGCCGCGTGTAGGCCAGCTTCATGCGCTGCCCGGTGCCGTAGGGCCCGCCCGTCCAGCCTGTGTTGACCAGGAAGACGCGCGCGCCCGAGGCGGCGATGCGCTCGCCGAGCATCTCCGCGTAGCGGCCCGGCGGCAGCACCATGAACGGCTCGCCGAAGCACGCCGAGAAGGCGGCCTTCGGCTCGGTCACGCCGCGCTCGGTGCCGGCGACCTTGGCCGTGTAGCCGCTCAGGAAGTGGTACATCGCCTGCTCGGGCGTCAGGCGCGCGATGGGCGGCAGCACGCCGAACGCGTCGGCGGTGAGGAAGATGACCGTCCTGGGCACGCCCCCGAGGCCGGTCTCGGAGGCGTTGGGGATCATCTCGATGGGGTAGGAGAGGCGCGTGTTCTCGGTGATCGAGGCGTCGTCGAAGTCGATCGTACGGTCTTCGCGGAGCACAACGTTCTCGGCGATCGTGCCGAAGCGCCGCGTCGTGGCGTAGATCTCGGGCTCGCCCTCGGGCGAGAGCTTGATGGCCTTGGCGTAGCAGCCGCCCTCGAAGTTGAAGACGCCGCGGTCGGTCCAGCCGTGCTCGTCGTCGCCGATGAGCGTGCGTGACGCGTCGGCCGAGAGCGTCGTCTTGCCCGTCCCTGACAGGCCGAAGAAGACCGCCGTGTCGCCGCCCGGGCCCATGTTGGCCGAGCAGTGCATGGGGAAGACGCCCTGCTGCGGCAGCACGTAGTTGAGCGCCGAGAAGACGGACTTTTTGATCTCGCCGGCGTAGACGGTCCCGCCGATGAGCACCAGCCCGCGCCCGAGGTGGAGCAGGATGAACGTGGACGAGTTGAGCCCGACCGCGGGCGGGTCGGTCGCCTTGAAGTCCGCCAGGTCGATCACCGTGAAGTCCGGTTCGAAGCCCTCCCCGAGGGCGTCGGCCGGCGGGCGGATGAACATGTTGCTCGCGAAGAGGCTGTGCCAGGCCTTCTCGGTGATCACGCGCACGCGCACGCGGTAGCGCTCGTCGGCGCCGGCGTAGCAGTCGTGCACGAAGAGGTCGCGCCCGGCGGCGTAGCGCCCCATCTGGCGCAGCAGCGTGTCGAAGGCTTCCTCGGAGACGGGGCGGTTGGTGCTGCCCCAGCCGACCTGGTCCTCGCTCGAGGGCTCGCGCACGATGAAGCGGTCGTTGGGGCTGCGCCCGGTGTAGGGGTCGGTGCGCGTCGCCAGCGGACCGTGGGCGGCCAGGCGGCCCTCGCCGCGGCGAATGGCGATCTCGCAGAGCCGGGCGGGGGGGAGGTTGTAGTAGACCGTCTGCGAACGTTCAAGGCCGAGCGTGGAGAGATGCTCGAGGACGGAGGCCGGAGGATTCATGGAGCAAAGACGAGCAGAAGAACGGAAGCGCTTTCGGGGTGGCCGCGCTGCCCGGGCAGCGCGGGAGGGCAGGGACACCCGAAGATACTCGGCCGCGCCGGGGCTCGGCTGAAGGCCGGCCGAAAGCGCACTGTATCTTTGGCGCCAGGGGCCCTCGTGCGGGGGCTCATCCGGTCCGCCAGACGTGGCCTCGCCACTCCTCCCGTGCGCTCTCCGCTCCTCACCCTCGTGGCCGCCCTCGCCCTGACCGCCGCCGCCGCGCAGGCGCAGGGGACGGCGCCGGCCATCACGCTCGACACGGGCTCGTTCCTCTACACCGACGAGGCGTCGCTGCTCGAGGTCTACCTCTCGTTTAGCGCCGCCACGCTGCCCTTCGCCGCCTCCGACGAGGGCCTCCGCGCCGATCTGCCGGTGCGGCTCCGCCTCCGCCCGGCTGCCTCGGCCGCCCCGCGCGGCGCCCAGCGCGCGCCCCTCGTGGACCAGGCGCTCCCCTTCCGGTTCACGCTACCGGCGGGCAGCGTGCCGCCTGAAGGCCAGGTGTTCACCGAGCAGGTGCGCCTCGCCGTGCCGCCCGGCGAGTACGAGCTCGAGCTCGTGGCCGAGGCCGCCGACGGCCGCCCCGAGGTGCGCCTCGTGACCGACGTCGCCGTGCCGGCCTACGCCGCGCGCGGGCGCGTGGCCATCTCGTCGGTCCAGGTCGCCAGCCGCATCGCTCCCGCCGAGGACCCCTCGGACCCGATGGTCAAGAGCGGCCTCTTCATCCGTCCCAACCCGGACGCGTTCTACGGCGAGGGGCTCCCGCGCGTGCCGTTCTACGCCGAGGTCTACCACACCGACGGGCAGCCCGAGCCGCAGTACACCCTGCTCGCGTTCGTCTCCGAGACCAACCAGCCGGCGCCCATCGCGGCCACGCAGACGCGCACGGTGCGCCGCGCCGCGCCCGTAGACGTCGTCACGGGCAGCTTCGACGTGAGCGCGCTGCCGAGCGGCGTCTACCACGTCTGGCTCGTCGCGCTCGGGCCGGACAACACGGCGCTCGCGCAGCAGTCGCGCCGCATCTACGTCGTCAACCCCGGCGTGGCGCGCCCGCAGGCCACGTTCGCCGAGGACGACTACGAGGTGCTGCTCTACGCCGCCATGGCCGGCGAGGAGCTTGCGCTCAACGTCGAGCACGCGCTCGTGCTCGCCAACTCGCGCGAGACGCAGCAGGCGGCCACGCTCGCGACCGACGAAGAACGCCGCGCGTTCCTCGTCGCCTTCTGGCGCGCGCGCAACGCCGGCTCCGCAGTGCCCGGCAACGCGGCCCGGCAGCAGTTCTACGAGCGCCTCGCGGTCGTCAACCAGCGCTACCGCGAGGCCGGCCGGCCCGGCTTCGCCACCGACCGCGGGCGCGTCGTGCTGCGCTACGGCTTCCCGACCGACATCCAGCGCCGCCCCAACGACACCGAGACGGCCCCGCACGAGGTCTGGACGTACGACAACATCCGCGGCGAGGGCCGCGCCCAGTTCGTGTTCGCAGACCGGTTCTCGTCCGGGCAGTTCGAGCAGATCTTCTCCTCCGTCGCGGGCGAGCGCTCGCTCCCGGACTGGGAGCGCGAGCTGCGCCGCCGCCGCTGACGGCCTCACCGCCCATGGAGACCGAAACCCTCGAGGCGCGGGCCGCGAAGGCGGCCGAGGTGCTGCGCGCCGGCGGCCTCGTGCTGCACGCGACCGAGACCGTCTACGGCCTCGCCGCCGATCCGCGGCAGCCCGGCGCGGTCGCGCGTGCGCGGCAGCTCAAGGGGCGCGACGCGGCCAAGCCGATGCTCGCGCTCACCGACACGTGGGCGCGCGTGGCGTCCTACCTGGACGCCGTGCCGCCGCCCCTGGCCCGCCTGATGGCGCACGAGGCGCCGCTCGCCGTCACGCTGCTCCTGCCGGGCAGCGCCGCCGCCCCGGAGGCCCTGCGCGGGCCCGACGGCCGCCTCGGCCTCCGACGCACCGCGGACCCGTTCTGCCGCGCGCTCGTGGCCGCGCTCGGCGCGCCCATCCTCTCGACGTCTGCCAACCCTGCCGGGCAGCCTCCCCCGGCCCGCTTCGCCGACGTCGACGAGGCGCTGCGCCGCGCCGTGGAGCTCGCGCTCGACGCCGGCCGGCCGCTCGCCGGCGTGCCGTCTACGGTCGTCGGCGTGGACGCGGCGGGGCGCCTCGAGGTCGTCCGCGAGGGCGCCGTGCCGGAGGCGCACCTGCGCCAGATCGCGGAGGCGTAGGAGGGCCGCGGAGGGGGTAGGAGGGCCGCGGAGAGGTAGAGGGGCCGCGGAGAGGTAGAGGGGGCGCGGAGGCGCAGGGCGCGCTCGCCGGCCCCCGCGGCCGCAGGGGCGCTAACTTCGGCCCCCCGCCTTCCCCGTTCCTGCGCGCATGACCGAGCCGTTTACCCGCATCGCCGCCCTCCCGGAGCACGTCGGCCAGAGCGTCACGCTCTGCGGCTGGCTCCAGAACCGCCGCGAATCGAAGAACCTGGCCTTCCTCGTGCTGCGCGACGGCAGCGGGTTCGTGCAGGTGGTCGTCTCGGCCGCCGACGCTGGCGAGGAGGCGTTCGCGGCCGCCTCGGCGGCCACGCAGGAGAGCGCGCTCCGCATCACCGGCACCGTGCGCGCCGACGCGCGCCAGGAGGGCGGGGTGGAGGTCGCCGCGGCCTCGGTCGAGGTGCTCCACCTCGCCGAGCCGTTCCCGATCACGCCCAAGGCGCACGGCGTGGACTTCCTGATGGACCAGCGCCACCTCTGGCTACGCAGCCGCCGGCAGTGGGCGGCCATGCGCGTGCGCAACCGCATCATCGCCTCCATCCACGCCTACTTCCAGGAGAACGGCTTCGTGCAGATGGACGCGCCCATCCTGACCGGCAACGCCGTCGAGGGCACGAGCACGCTCTTCGAACTCGACTACTTCGGGCAGCCGGCCTACCTCACGCAGAGCGGACAACTCTACGGCGAGGCGATGGCAATGGCGCACGGCAAGATCTACACCTTCGGCCCGACGTTCCGCGCCGAGAAGTCCAAGACCCGTCGCCACCTGACGGAGTTCTGGATGATCGAGCCGGAGATGGCCTTCTACGACCTGCCGATGAACATGGCCGTCGCCGAAGAACTGCTCGTGCGCATCGTCGGGGACGTGCTCGCCGCGTGCCGGCCCGAGCTGGACATCCTCGAGCGCGACGTGGCCGCGCTCGCGCGCGCCGCGCGCGCGCCCTTCCCGCGCCTGTCCTACTCGGACGCCGTGGCGCTGCTCCGCTCGCCCGAGACGCGCGCTCTGCTCGACGCCGAGGAGGCCGCGCTGCACGAGGAGCGCGCCGCGCTCGAGGCCGAGCGCGCCGAGAACCGCGCCGCCTACGGGCAGGCCAGAAAGCACGAGAAGCGCCGCCTCGACGCACGCGAGATCGCCATCAACGTACGCCTCGACGCCATCGAGGAGACGCTGCGCAACCTGCCCGCCTGGCGCGACTCGGCCGCCGGCTTCGCCTGGGGCAACGACTTCGGAGGCTCGGACGAGACCGTCCTCACGCGTCACTTCGAGACGCCCGTGATCGTGCACCGCTACCCGGCCGCGGTCAAGGCGTTCTACATGAAGCGCGATCCCGAGGACGACCGCCTCGCGCTCGGCATGGACGTGCTCGCGCCCGAGGGCTACGGCGAGATCATCGGCGGCGGCGAGCGGGCGACCGACCTTGCGTTCCTCCAGGCGCAGGTGGAGGCGCACGGGCTCCCGCCCGAGGTCTTCGGCTGGTACTTCGACCTGCGGCGCTACGGGTCTGTCCCGCACAGCGGCTTCGGGCTCGGCCTCGAGCGCACCGTGGCCTGGATCTGCGGCCTGCCGCACGTGCGTGAGACGATCCCCTTCCCGCGCATGCTCGGGCGGCTGCATCCCTGACCGCTGCACCCCTGACCGCTGCGCCCCTTACGAGGGACGTGCAGGGCTGCTGCGGATGCGGCTGGCAGGGCGCCTCCAGAAAAAAACGCTCCCGGAAAGAGGGCGAGCCAGGCCAGAGGGGGGCGGCACGTATACTCCTGCGAAGCGCCGGCGAAGCGCCGGCGAAGCGCCGGCGAAGCGCCGGCGTGAGACCCCAGCCCTCTCTCCGCCATGCGTATTCCGATACTTCTCGCCGCGCTACTGCTGGCCTCAGCCGCGCACGCGCAGCAGCAGCCTCTGAGCGCCCTCGGCGCCGGTGCCCTCCGCGCCGTCGACGTGCTCGTGCTGCCGGCTGTGGATAACGCGGCGCTCGCCGCGCGCTACGACGCTGCGCACCAGCCCGGCAAAATGGCCTACCGCTTCGCCGAGCCGTTCGCGTTCGACCTCACGACCGCCACGCGCGGCACGTGGGAGGAGCGCCCCGACGGCTCGCGCCTGTGGCGGCTCGTCGTGGCCTCGCCGGGCGCCTATTCGCTCAACTTCGGCTTTTCCCGCTACGCGCTGCCCGAGGGCGCCTCGCTGTGGATCTACGCCGCCGGCCAGCCCCCGGAGTACCGCCCGTTCACGCATGCCGACAACGCCGAGAGCGGTGAGCTCTGGACGCCCATCGTGCCCGGGGACGAGGCGGTGATCGAGCTCAACCTGCCGCCGGCCAAGCCGGGCGCGGCGCCTGCCTTCGAGCTCACGCTCGGACAGGTCGCGCACGCCTTCCGGCCCTCGTTCCTGACCGAGGCCGAGCTCGTCGCCCAGGGCCGCGGCGCGGCCGAGAAGCGCTCCGGCGCCTGCAACGTGGACGTGGTCTGCCCCGAGGGCGATCCCTACCGCGACATCATCCGCTCCGTCGGCGCCTACTCGCGCGGCGGGACGGACGTCTGCTCTGGCGCGGCCGTCAACAACACCGCGCAGGACGGCCGGCCGCTCTTCCTGACGGCCAACCACTGCGGCAACACGGCCACCAACGCCGCCTCGGTCGTCGTCTACTGGAACTACCAGAACTCGACCTGCCGCCCGCCGGGCTCGCCCCAGAGCGGCGGACCGGGCAACGGCAGCCGCGCCCAGTTCAACTCCGGCACGACGCTGCGCGGCAGCGGCTCGGCTTCAGATTGGGCCGTGCTCGAGTTCGTACAGCCCATCCTGCCCGAAGCGCAGGTCTTCCTCGCCGGCTGGGACCGGCGCAACCAGGTCACGCCGCGTTCGGTCGCCATTCACCACCCGCGTGTGGAGGAGAAGCGGATCTCGTTCGACAACGACCCGACGATGATCACGACCTACCTCAGCGCCACGCCCACGCCCACGGGCACGCACCTGCGCGTGGGCAACTGGGAGCTCGGCACGACCGAGGGCGGCTCGTCCGGCTCGCCGCTCTTCAGCCCCGAGAGGCGTATCGTGGGCCAGCTCCACGGCGGTTATGCCTCCTGCACCAGCATCACCGACGACTGGTACGGCCGCGTCTTCCATTCGATGAACACCGGCATGGCCGCCATCCTGGACCCGACGGGCTCGGGCGTGGAGACGCTCGACGGGCGCGAGAACAGCACCGGCCTGTTCGCCTCCGGCTCCGTCACGCCCCCCGAGGCGGGCGCCGGCGCGACAGTGCGCTTCGTCTACACGCTCACCAACCCCGGCGCCGAGACGCTCACCGGCGTTCAACTCGTCGACGCGCTGCCGGCCGGGCTCACCTTCGCCGGTAACGTGAGCGCCGGCACGGGCACGGCCTCGCAGACGGGCAATGGCGTCACGTGGACCGTGAACGTGCCCGCCGGCGGCAACGCCGCGCTCGGCTTCGACGCCACGATCGCCGCGGGCGCGCCCGAGGGGCCGCTCGTGAACACAGCTACCGTGACGCACCCCTCGCTCGAGCAGCCTATCCAGATCGCTACGACGGTGCGCGTGATCGTTCCGCCAGACCGCGCCTACGAGAGCGTCGCCACGGTCCCGATTCCGGACAACCAGTGCCCGGCCTGGACCAACGCCACGCTCGACGTGCCGGACGCGTTCACCGTAGACCGCCTCAAGCTCGGCGTCGTCATCCAGCACACCTGGCGCGGCGACCTCCGCGTGAGCCTGACGAGCCCGGCCGGGACGACGGCCCACCTGATCGACCGCGTCGGCTCGGGCGCCAACGGCACCAGCGCCGACAACCTCAACGTGCTCGTCAGCGACACCGGGGCGGCCGGCGTCTTCGGTTCCTCGCCCGCGCACAGCGTCGCGGCGCCATTCTACGCCCTCGAGGGCCGGCCCGAGCGCGGGCAGCCAGGCACGGCCACGCTGGGCGCCATGGCTGACTTCTCGGGGCAGCAGGCACAGGGCACCTGGACGCTCCGCGTCTGCGATGGCGCGGGCCAGGACACGGGCTCGCTGCTGCGCTGGGCGCTCCAGTTCTTCGGCGCGTCTACGAGTACCGAGGAGGGCGCGCCCGCGGCGGCCTTCACGCTCGAGGGCCCCGGCCCCAACCCGGTCCGCGAGGCGACCACGCTCAGCCTGCGCGTGCGTGAGGCGCAGCACGTGCGCGCGACGCTCTACGACGCCACCGGTCGCCTCGTGCGCGTGCTCCACGACGCGCCCGTGACCGACGCGCTCCGTTTGGACGTGGCTACGGAGGGCCTGCCCGCCGGCCTCTACATGGTCCGCGTGGCGGGCGACGCCTTCGCGACCACGCGCACGCTCACCGTCGTGCGCTGACGTCGTGCGCTGACGTCGTGCGCTGACGCCGTGCGCTGACGCCGTGCGCTGACGCCGTGCGCTGACGCCGTGCGCTGCGGTGGCCGGCCTCCCGGAGGAGACCGGCCACCGCGCGTTTCAGGCCGCGCCTTCTGCGCGGTCGCCGCGCGCGGCCTCAGCGCGGGCGACGAGCCAGTCGGCGAGTTCGCCGATCACGGTGTCGCGCTCGTATTCGTTCAGGGTCTCGTGGTAGAGGCCGTCGTAGAGGCGAAGCGTTTTGTCGGGCGAGGGGGCCGCGTCCACGAAGGCGCGGGAGCCTTCCGGATCGGTGATGGCGTCGGCGGTGCCGTGGAAGACGTAGAGGGGGAGGGCGAAGGCCTCGCTGCGCGCGTCGAGGCGCGCGGCGGCCTGCGTGACCTCATAGCCGAGGCGCGCGCCGACGCCGCGCCGGATGGCGTGCTCGTCCTCGCGGAACTGCCGCGCCACGCGTGGGTCGTGCGAGAGCCGCGAGAGGTCGATCCGCTTGGCCGGGGCGGCGGGCAGCCAGCGCGCGACGACGGGCGCGAGGGTGCGCAGCAGCCACGGCACCTCCACGCGCAGCGCCGGCGACGAGAGCACCAGCCCGGCCAGCGGCGCCGCGCCGTGCCGTGCGACGCACGAGGCGGCCATGAGCCCGCCCATGGAGTGGCCCATCAGGAACAGCGGCGCGTCCGGATGCGCCTCCCGCACCTCGAGCACGAAGTGCCGGAGGTCGTCCACGAAGTCGTCGAAGCGCTCGACGGTGCCGCGCGCGCCCTCGGACTGCCCATGGCCGCGGTGGTCGAGCGCATGCACGGCAAGACCCCGGCGCAGGAGCTGTCCGGCCGGGTAGGCGTAGCGTCCGCTGTGCTCATGGATGCCGTGGGCGAGCACGACGTGCGCCGCGGGCTCGCCGAACGGCAGCCAGTGCCGGGTAAAGAGCGTCAGCCCGTCGGGCGTGCGTATGTGCGCCGTGCGGTGGTCCATCGTCGAGGGGGTAGGCTGGGGGAAGTATACTCGGAGCACGCTGCACGCCCGATCGCCATGCTCGTTCTCGAAGCCTCTCCGGATACCAGCGCTCTGCTGCCGTTCATCGACGACGCCGTGCGCGGTCTGGGTGAGGGGGGCATGGAAGCGCGCTACATCCTCGTCGGCCCGGTGGCGTACGAGCGGCTGCGGCACGCCGTGGCGCAGCGCTACGGGAGGGCGGCGGGCCACTTCGAGCAGGTGCAGTTTCTACCCGTAGTCGTGGATCCGTTCCGGGCAGACCGCGTGTGCGTCGTCCCGGCCCCGAGAGACGCGGCGGAGAACGTCCGCGCCGAGCGTCTGGAGCCCTAGCCTGCGCTCCGATGACCGCCACTTGGAACGGCGCCACGCTCGCCGAGAGCGACGACACCGTCGTCGTCGAAGGCAACCACTACTTCCCGCCCGGCGCGCTCGCGATGCGCTACTTCCGCCCGAGCGGGCACCGCACGCGCTGCCCCTGGAAGGGCGAGGCGCACTACTACCACGTGGAGGTAGACGGCAAGGTCAACGAAAACGCCGCGTGGTACTACCCCGAGCCGAAGCCGGCTGCGGCCGAAATCGCCGGGCGCGTCGCCTTCTGGAAGGGCGTGCAGGTGGCCTGACTGCGCACAGCGACGCTGAGACGCACGTCCTGATGCCCCAGCGTGGCCGCGTCGTGCATGCCCCGATGCACAGGCGGCGCACGCGGGCTGGCGCTGCGACGTGCAAACGTATGCCCGGTGGACGTTCGCCGGGGAGTGCGCTAGCTTACCGTACTCCGCCCGCCCGCCGTGCACCGTCTCCGCCACCGCTTCTGCTGCCGCCTGACGGCGTTCCTGCTTCTTGCGGGGACGGCGCTCAGCTTCGCGCCGGCCGCGCTGGCCCGCGAAGCGCATGCGAGCGCGCTCCAGAGCCGCCTCGGCGACGCCTCGGCAGTCGAGAAGGCCCTGGCGGCGGCTCGCCCGGCCGCCACGCCGGAGGCGTTCGTGCGCGCGTTCGTGCATGCCTACGTGCGCGCCGCCGGCGCGGACGCGGCCTACCCGGAGGAAGCCCTCGCGGCGCTCCTGACGGGGCACGTGTTCGGGCTCATGGCCGAGGACGGGCCCCGGCATGGCCTTGTGCCGCACCAGGGCGCGCCGCCACCCACGCCCGCGTCGGCCTCGCCCGGAGTGCTCGCGTCGTCGTGCGCTGCGCCGGTCCTGGCGGCCGAAGGATGCGCTGCGCCGGCCGAGAGCACCACGGCCACGCGCGTCGCCCTGCGGGCCCACCCCGCGCGTGCCCCCTGACGCAGGCGCGCTCTGACGACCGGCCCGGCGCGCGCGCCCGACGCACACGCCCGGGCGCGGTTCTTCCCTTCCAGGCGCGCCGGAGGCGGCGTGCCCCACCGCCGGACGCGCGCAGGGCGCGGACGGCCGGCTCTCGCCATCGTGCCGGCGGCGCCTCTCGCGCCCCCGGCCTCCCACCTGCCGACACCATGCAAGGATTCGGATTCAAGCTTTTCGCCGTCGCGGCGCTCATCCTGCTCTCGTTCTGGTACCTCTTTCCGACGGTTCAGAACTACCGCCTCAGCCGCGAACTCGGCGCCATGGACCCCGAGGCCCGCGCGGCCTACGAGCAGGACAACTACGCGCGCATCCAGCGCGTGCGCGAGCGCACGCTCAACCTCGGCCTCGACCTCCAGGGCGGCATGCACGTCACGCTCGAGGTCGGCACGGGCGAGCTGCTCCGCGAGCTCGCCGGCGGCCGCAACGACGACGTCTTCGACCGCGCGCTCGCCCGCGCCATGCAAGAGGCGCAGACGAGCCGCGAGGACTTCGTGACGCTCTTCACACGCGCGCTCGAGGCCGAGCAGCCCGGCACGCGCCTGGCGCGCTACTTCCGCAACGCCAACGCCGGCATCACCGCCCGCAGCTCCAACGCCGACGTCGAGGCCTATCTGCGGGAAGAGGTCTCGGACGCGCTCTCGCGCGCCGTCGAGATCATCCGGCAGCGCGTGGACCGCTTCGGCGTCACCGAGCCGTCCATCCAGCAGCAGGGCGCCAGCCGCATCGCGGTCGAACTGCCCGGCGTAGACGACCCGCAGCGCGTGCGCGACCTGCTCCGCGGTACGGCGCAGCTGCGCTTCCACCTCACGCCCGACGCGGCCGAGGTGCAGCAGACCTACGCGCGCATCTTCCAGTTCTACCAGAACCAGGGCCAGAACGGCCAGACCGCTCCTGCTGCGCCGGCCGATACGGCGCAGGTGGCCGCCGCCGGCGCAGACACGGCCGCCACCGGCATCGACGTGGCGCGTCTGGCGGGCGCCGAGCCGGCCGCGACGCCGGCCCCGACCGCCACCGGCCGCACGTTTGCCGAGATGGTGCAGCCCGTGCAGACGAGCGCGCCCATCTTCGGGCAGGTCGCCGCGACCGACACCGCCGCCGTGCGCGCGCTTCTCCAGGCGCCCGGCGCCGCAGCCCTGATCCCCCCGGGCATGCGCCTGCTCTTCGCCGCCCGGCCGGACGGCCAGACGGCCGACGGACGCAACGTGTACTCGCTGATCGGCGTGCGCGCCCGCGCCGAGCTCGAGGGCGACGTCGTGACCGACGCCCGCCCGGCCTTCGACCCCATCACCAACGCCCCGCAGGTCTCGCTCACGATGAACAGCGAGGGCGCGACGCGCTGGGCGCAGATCACGGGCGCCAACATCGGCCGGCCCGTCGCCATCGTGCTCGACGGCCTCGTCTACACCTACCCGACCATCCGCAGCCGCATCGCCGGCGGGCGGACGCAGATCGACGGCGTCTCGCGCGCCGAGGCGCAGGACATCGTGACGATCCTCAAGTCGGGCGCGCTCCCGGCGCCGGTGCAGATCATCGAGGAGCGCACGGTTGGTCCGAGCCTCGGCGCCGCCTCCATCCGCGCCGGCACGATCTCGCTCGTCATCGGCTTTGCGGCCGTGGCGCTGTTCATGGCCTTCTACTACCAGGTCGCGGGCGTCGTGGCCGTGGTGACGCTCATCCTGAACGTGCTCTTCGTCTTCGGCATCCTGGCTGCCTTCCGGGCTACGCTCACGCTGCCGGGCATGGCGGGCATCGTGCTCACGATCGGCATGGCCGTCGACGCCAACGTGCTCATCTTCGAGCGCATCCGCGAGGAGATGGCCACCGGCAAGACGATGAAGGCCGCCGTGGAGGGCGGCTTCAGCAAGGCCCTCTCGGCCATCGCCGACGCCAACATCACGACGTTCCTCATCGGCGTCATCCTCTACTCGTTCGGCGTCGGGCCGATCCAGGGCTTCGCCGTGACGCTCATGGCGGGCATCCTGACGTCGCTCTTCACGGCGCTCGTCGTCACGCGTCTGATGATCGACTACCTCGTGCGCGAGCGCGGCGCGCGCGTCGCCTTCGGCTGAGCCTGCGCGCCGGCTCCCGCCAGCGGCGGCCGGGCCGGCGCACGCATCCCCCACTCCCATGCGGATCTTCGAAAACGCCAACTTTCCGTTCCACGCCAACCGGCGCATCGGCCTGATCACTTCGAGCGTGCTGATGCTCGTCGCCGTGGTCTCGCTCATCTACCCCGGCCTTGAGGCCGGCATCGACTTCCGGGGCGGCACCGAGTTCGTCGTCGAGACGGCCGAGCCGGTCTCGCCCACGCAGGCGCGCTCGGCGCTGGCGCCCGTGCTCGGCGCCGGCACCGAGGCCAAGACCTACGGCGGCCCGACGACGCTCCTGGTGCGCACCACCGAGGGCGGCGAGATCGAGGACGTGCAGCGCGCGCTCGTCGAGACGCTCGAGGCGTCGTTCCCCGGCGCCGCGCCGGCCGTGCAGCGCGTCGACTCGGTCGGGCCGCGCTTCGCCGAGGACCTGCAGCGCGGCGCGCTCGCAGCCGTCTTCGGCGGCCTGCTCGTGATCTTCCTCTACGTCTTCATCCGCTTCGACTGGCGCTTCTCGGTCGGCGCTGTGCTCTGCCTCGCGCACGACGTGCTGATCGTGCTCGGGCTGTTCGCGCTGCTGCACGAGGTCTCGCCCGTCTCGATGCAGATCGACCAGACGATCATCGCGGCGCTGCTGACCATCGTCGGCTACTCAATCAACGACACCGTCGTCGTGTACGACCGCATCCGCGAGTACACGGCGCTGTTCAAGACGAAGCCGTTCGAGGAGATCGTCGACCGGGGCATCAACTCGACGCTCTCGCGCACCGTGATCACGTCCGGCACGACGCTGCTGACCGTGTTCGTGCTCTTCCTCTTCGGGGGCGAGGTGCTGCGCGGGTTCGCGCTCGCGCTGCTCGTCGGCATCGGCATCGGCACGTACTCGTCCATCTTCGTCGCGGCGCCGATCGTGGTCATGATGCGCGAGCGCTTCCCGGCCAAGCGCCAGACGAAGCTCGTCGCCGCGCGCGCCTGAGCACGCGCGTTGCGGGTAGATTGCACGGGCCGCGCGGCGACGACGCGGCCCGTGCCTCCTCCGCTTGCCCCACGCCTGCCCCGCATGATGCGCATCGACGTCTCCGAGCGCGAGCACGCGCTCGTCATCGCCCTCGAGGGCGACGCCATGGGCGGCCCCGACGGGACCGCGCTGCACGACGCGCTGCACGCGCATCGCGGCCGGCGCAACGTCGTCGTGGACCTCGGCGGGGTGCGCCACATGAACTCGAGCGGCCTCGGCATGCTCATCGGCGCGCTCACGACCGTCCGCAACGGCGGCGGGGACCTCCGCTTGGCCGGCGTCGGCGACCGCGTGCGCTCGCTGCTGCTGATCACGCGTCTGGCGGGCGTCTTCCAGTCCTACGACTCGGTCGAGGATGCCGTCGCCTCGTTCGGCTGAGCACCCCACCGCGTGCCGCCCTTCTCGGCCGGGCCTGCCCCGGTAGTTCCCCCCGGTAGTCTTCTCTCGGTGCCACGCGCCTTTACCGGCGCGGCGCGCCCTCACCGGCGCCTCCGGCGCGTCCGCTCTCTGTCATGCCAGTCACCGTCGTCATCGGCGCCCAGTGGGGCGACGAAGGAAAGGGCAAGGTCGTAGACCTGCTCGCGCCTGAAATGGACATCGTCGCGCGCTACCAGGGCGGGGCCAACGCCGGGCACACGATCAAGTGGGGCGGCCAGAACGGCGAGCCCGAGCGCGAGTTCGTGCTCCACCTGATCCCGAGCGGCATCTTCCACGAAGGCACGACGTGCGTGATCGGCAACGGCGTCGTCATCGACCCGGTCGCGCTGATGGAAGAGATCGCGCAGGTCGAGCGCCTCGGCTTCCGCGTCGAGGGGCGCCTGCTCATCTCGCACAACGCGCACCTGATCATGCCCTACCACAAGCGCCTCGACGCCGCGCGCGAGCGCTACCGCGACGCCGGCGCCATCGGCACGACCGGCCGCGGCATCGGGCCGTCGTATGTGGACAAGTTCGCGCGCCAGGGCATCCGCGTCGTCGACCTGCTCGACCGCGAGAACCTGCGCGCGCGCCTGACGGCCGCCATCGAGGAGAAGAACACCCTGCTCCAGGCCATCTACGGCGACGAGGGCCTGGACGTGGAGGCCATGGTCGAGGACTACCTCGACTTCGACCGCCGCATCGACCCCTACGTGACCGACACCGTCGACTTCCTCGCGCGTGCGCTCGAGGACGGCCGGCGCATCCTCGCCGAGGGCGCGCAGGGCGCGCTCCTCGACGTCGACCACGGCACCTACCCCTACGTCACGAGCAGCCATCCCACCGCCGGGGGCTGCTGCACCGGCCTCGGCGTGCCGCCCACGGCCGTCGACCGCGTCATCGGCATCGTCAAGGCGTACTCGACGCGCGTGGGCAACGGGCCCTTCCCGACCGAGCTCGGCGGCGCTGCCGGCGAGGCGCTGCGCGCGCGCGGCCACGAGTTCGGCGCCACGACCGGCCGCCCCCGCCGCTGCGGCTGGCTCGACCTCGTCGCGCTCCGCTACTCGGCCCGCCTCAACGGCTTCACCGAGCTGGCCGTCACCAAGATGGACGTGCTCGCGGGCATGGACGAGCTCAAGGTCTGCACGGCTTACCGCATCGGCGCCAAGACGACCGACCGCTTCCCGACCGACGCGGCCACGCTCGGGCGCGTCGAGCCGGTCTACGAGTCGCTGCCGCCTATTCCGGCGGGGCTCTCCGGCGCGAGCGCCTACGAGGACCTGCCGTCGGAGGCCCGCGACTACCTCGGCCTCATCGCCGACCGCCTGCGCGTGCCCGTGCGCGTCGTCGGGACGGGCCCACGCCGCGAGGAGACGCTGCTCGTCGGCTGAGCTTGTCGGCCGAGCGGGGCAGGGGGCGTGCCGCCGTAGCTTGCCTGCTCGCGCTCGCCCTCTCGCGCCCGCCGTGCAGGCCTACCGCACCAGCACCCGCCTCAAGCTCGGCCTGATCGTCGGGGCCGTTGTGATCGCGGTCTCGTCGCTCGTCTTCACCAACCGCCTCGCCGACCGGCTCCAGGCGCAGGACGAGGCGGCCGTCGAGCTGTGGGCGCGCGCGGTCGAGTACCAGAGCCGTGCCGCGGTGGCGCCCAACCCGTTCGCGGACGCGTGGCCCGAGCTCGACAGCGTCGTCGCGGCGGCGCGCCTGCCGGCGGCGCGCGTGCAGCGCCTGCGCGAGGCCCTCGCCTGGGCCGAGGAGCAGCCCTCGGGCGACGCGCTGGACTTCGTGTTTACCGAGATCGTTGAGCCGGCGCGCTTCAACGTGCCCGCCATCATCACCGACGAGGCGGGCACGTCCGTGACCGGCGCGCGCAACGTGCGCGTGGACTCGAGCGCCGGCCCCGAGGCCGTGCAGGCCCGCCTGCTCGCGCTCGCGGCCGAGATGGACGCGCTCAACCCGCCCATCCGGCTCGTCTACGGGCCCGGCGCGGTCCAGCTGATCCACTACGGCGAGAGCGACCTGGCGCGGCTCATCCGCTGGTTCCCGCTCGTGCAGCTGCTGTTCGTGTCGCTCTTCATTCTCGTCGGCTACCTGAGCTTCTCGTACGTACGCCGCAGCGAGCAGTCCAGCCTGTGGGTGGGCATGGCCAAGGAGGCGGCGCACCAGCTCGGCACGCCGCTCTCGAGCATGATCGGGTGGATCGAGTTGCTGCGGCTCCAAGACGAGCAGGGCGCCGCCGCGCCCATCGCCGACGAGCTCGAGCGCGACGTGGAGCGCCTGCGCCGCGTCGCCGACCGCTTCGAGCAGATCGGGTCTCTGCCCGAGCTCGAGCCGACGCCCGTGGCGGCCGTGCTGCACGGCGTGGCCGACTACATGCGCCGCCGGCTGCCGCGCAGCGGCCCGGCCGTGACGCTCTCGGTCGAGGCGCCCGACGACCTCGTGGCCGCGCTCAACCCGGACCTGTTCGAGTGGGTGATCGAGAACCTGCTCAAGAATGCTCTCGACGCCATGCCGGGCGGGGGCGAGATCCGCATGCGGGCCTTCCGGCAGGAGGACTGCGCGGTGATCGAGGTGGCCGATACCGGCAAAGGCATGGACCGCGCGACGGCGCGGCACATCTTCCGGCCCGGCTTCTCGACCAAGAAGCGCGGCTGGGGCCTCGGGCTCAGCCTCGCCCGGCGCATCGTCAACGAGTACCATGGCGGCACGCTCGCGCTGCACGCGACGCGCCCCGGCGCCGGCACCACGTTCCGCATCGAGCTCGACGCCCTGGAGGAGCCCGCGTCCGGCGCGGGCGACGCGGCGCCGGCCAGCCCGCCGGCCGGCCCGCCGGCCGGCCGCAC
>JBKBRC010000039.1:15480-21654 GCA_046292345.1 Rubricoccaceae bacterium | reverse complement strand
ACCGCGCGCTCGCGCGTCTCGTGCCGCGCCTGGCCCGCGAGGGACCGGACGCCCTGGACGACTACGGCTGCGACGCCGCTGTGCTCGCCGGGCGCCTCCACAAAGCGGTCTGCCGTGAGATCCACCGGATGCACGCGTTCGTGCGCTTCGAGGCGCAGGTGGATGGCACGTGGGCCGCACGCGTAGCACCGGCCCACGACGTGCTGCCGTTCATCGGCGCGCACTTCGCGAGGCGCTACCCGCAGATGCGCTGGACCATCTACGACACGCTGCGCGGCTACGCGATCGCCTGCGCGCCTGCCGAGCCCGGCGCGCCGGGCTCGGCAGGCGCGCGCGGCGAGGTGCGGACGCTGGTCGGCGCGGCCCCGCCCGCGGCGCAGGCACCGCACGAGGCCGAGCAGCAGCGGCGCTGGCGGGCCTACCTCGAGGCTGTCAACATTCCCGCCCGGGCCAACCCGCGTCTCCAGCGGCAGCACGTGCCGCTGCGCTACCGGCCTCTGCTGAGCGAGTTCCGCCGCTGAGCGCGACGGGCGGGGGCGGCGCACCGGCGTGCCCTTCCTGCGCGCTCAGCCGAAGAGCAGCAGGCACACCCAGACGGCAACGAGCATCGCGCACACGTCCGCGATCAGACCCGCCGCGACGGCGTGTCGCGCGCGCGTGACCCCGACGGCGCCGAAGTAGACCGCGAGCACGTAGAACGTGGTCTCGGTCGAGCCAAACATGGTCGCGGCCATCTTGACGAGCAGCGAGTCCGGCCCGTGCTGCGCCGCGAGGTCGGCCACGATGGCGGCCGAGCCGCTGCCCGTCAGCGGGCGCACGATGGCCATCGGGAGCACCTCGGCCGGGAAGCCGATGAGTGCGAGCACCGGTGCGAGCGCGGCCGTCAGAAAGTCCATCGCCCCGGAGGCGCGGAACATGCCGATGGCGAACAGGATCGCGACGAGGTATGGGATGATGCGCACCGAGAGCTCGAAGCCCTCGCGCGCGCCGTCGACAAACGTCTCGTAGACCGGCACGCGGCGGAGAAGACCGTAGAGAGGGATCCCGATCACGAGGGCCGGGATGACGAAGACCGAGAGCAGGCCGAGCACTTCGCGGACGACAGACATGGGGTGTCAGGGCTGCGTGGGAGACGCCGGGGTGGAAGGGGGAGCACCTGGCGCGGCGTCGGGCGCGGCGCGCAGCGGGTCCGAGCGGCGGAAGGCCGGCAGGCGGCTCAGCAGCTTAGCGGCCGTTATTGCAACAAAAAGCGAAACCGTCGTCGTGAAGATGATCGCGAAGATGACCTGGTTGATCTCCATCCCGATGAGCGCGATCAGCAGCACCGGCGGCACGAGCTGCACGCTCGCCGTATTCATGGCCAGCAGCATCACCTGCGCGTTCGTGGCCGTGTCCTTGACCGGGTTGAGCTCCTGGAGCGATTCCATCGCCTTGATGCCGAACGGCGTGGCGGCATTGCCGAGGCCAAACACGTTGGCGGCCAGGTTGAGCGCGATCAGCCCCATGGCCGGGTGGTCTCTGGGGATGTCGGGGAAGAGCGGGCGCAGCAGCGGGCGCACGACGCGCACGAGCGCCTGAATCACGCCGGCCTGCTCGGCGATCTTCATCAGCCCGAGGAACAGCGCCAGCACGCCGATGAGTCCGAGCGCGAGCGTGACGGCCGTCTCGGCGAAGCTGAGCGCGGCGGCCGAGATTGCGTTGAGCTTGACGAAGCGCACCGGATCGAACGTGACCGTGGTCTCGAAGGCGCCTTCGGGCGCCCCGGCGGGAGCGGGCACGAGCGGCCCGAGGGCGCCCTGCAGCACCTTGTCGCGTGGGTTGGTACTGTCGCGGATCTGCGCGAGCGGCTCGGGGAGCGCTGCGTCCGCGGCGAAGCGGAGCTGCCGGCCGGAGGCGCTCGTGACGAGCGTGCCTGCGTACGCAGTGTCCGGCACGGCGTCTGTGTCGTAGAACTGCTTGTAGCGCGCCGTGTCGATCCGCACCGTGACGGCCTGCCGGTCGGCGGTGGGATCGGCCCCGCCCGGGACGACGAGCGTCACGGGCAGGGGCTCGCCGTTGCGGTACGTGTCGCGCGCGAGGTCGCGCCCGTCGTAGAAGAGCGCGAAGACCAGGCTCGAGACGATGAGCCCGGCCCAGATGTAGTTGAGCATAGATGTAGTTGAGCATAGAGGCGGCCACGGTAGAGCCCCCGAAGCTCGCAGGACGGCCGGCCCGGCGCAAGCGCCCCTTTCAGACCACCCTGTACGAGCCTCGTCGTCGTGCGCGGGCCTCGTCGCCGTGGGGACCCCTCACCCGTGCGCCGCGCGGGCGACGGGCTCCGCACGCGCCGCATGGACCGGCGCGACGGCCTCGAGCGTCCGGCGAAGCTGCGCCACGTGGTGGTCGAAGTGCTGCGCGGCGAACGCGAGCGCGTCGTGGGGCGGCATGAGCCCCAGGAGCGGATGGCGGAACGCCGGGCGGCGCAGCCACGCGGCGTCCATCGTCCCGAAGGCGCGCTCGCGGCGAGCGTCCAGGGCGCGCCAGGCCGCGGCGACGGCAGGCATGTCGGGCGCGTCCGAGGGGAGCACGGCTCCGGCGCCACGCGGCGCCGGGATGCGCACAGGCAGGCGCAGCACGGCCCGCAGCACGGCCGCACGCAGACGCGGCAGCGCCGGCAGCCCGCGAGAGGACGGCCGCGCGCGCGCGCGCTCGGCGCCGGCCACCACCTGCTCCTCGACCCGGTAGAGGTGCTCGGCCAGCTGCGCGAGCGACCACGCGCCCGGCGCCGGCGCCCGGGCCAGCACATCGGCCGGCAGGCCCTCCAGGGCGTTCAGGAAGGCCTCGCGGCGCGCGGCGAGCGCGGCGTGGCGCGAAGCGAGCGCGGCAATCACGGCGTCTCGGAGGCGGACGGGGCGGGGCGCTCGCCGTCGGGCGCGGCGGCGAGCCGGTCGAAGTGGGCGCGCACCTTGCGCGCGAGCGCCGGCCCCACGACCGCCGCGATCTCGGGCTCGGAGGCCTCGCGCACGGCGCGCACGCTGCCGAGCGTGGTGAGCAGCTTCTGCGCCGAGCGCGCGCCGACGCCCGGGACGTCGAGCAGTTCGCTGCGCAGGTCTTTGAGCGCGCGCTGCTTGCGCTGCGCCGTGACCGCGAAGCGGTGCGCCTCGTCGCGCGCCTGCTGGATCAGGCGCAGGCTCGACGACGTGCGGGGGATGATCACGCTCTGGCTCTGGCCGGGCAGGAACACCTCCTCGAGCCGCTTGGCGAGCCCCACGACCGGGAAGCGCCCGTAGACGCCGGCCGCCTCGAGGCTCTCGACGGCCGACGAGAGCTGCCCCTTGCCGCCGTCGATGATGACCAGGTCTGGCCAGGGGCCGTTCTCCTCGAGCACACGCGCGTAGCGCCGCCCGACGACCTCGCGCATCGACTGGAAGTCGTCCGGCTTGCCGTGCGCGACCGTGCGGATCTTGAACGTGCGGTACTCGGACTTCTTGGGCCGTCCGTCCTCGAACACGACGCACGAGGCGACGGTGCCCGTGCCGCCGAGGTGCGAGATGTCGAACGTCTCGATGCGGCGCGGCGGGCGGGGCAGGCGCAGGTCGCGCTGGAGCGCGAGGACCGAGCGCGGGACGCGCTCCTCGTCGCGCTTTTCCTTCTGGCGCTGCCACTCGCCGAGCAGCAGCGTCGCGTTGGCCTCGACCATGCGCAGCAGATCCGCTTTCTCGCCGCGCGCCGGCACGCGCACCGGTACGCGGCGCCCGGTGTGCATCCGCAGCAGCGCCTCGACCGGCCCGGCATCGGCCAGCGGGAGGGCGGTGTAGACCTCAGCCGGAAAGAAGGCCGCCTCGGCATAGTGGCCCTCCACGAAGCGCTGCATCAGCGTCTCGTCGTCGCTGCCCTCTATGCCGCGCAGGATCTTGTGCTGCCGCCCGACGATCTTGCCCTCGCGCACCTTGAACAGCACCCCTACGGCCACGTCGTCCTCGCGGCTGACGGCGAGCGCGAACAGGTCGCGGTCGACGTCGCTGTCGGTGACGATTTTCTGCTTCTGACGGTACGCGTCGAGCGCGGCGGCGCGGTCGCGCAGCTCGGCTGCCTCCTCGAAGCGCTTCTCGCCGGCCAGGCGCATCATCTCGTCGCGCAGGAGCGCGGCCAGCTCGTCGGTCTTACCCGAGAGTAGCTTCTTGATCTGTTCGATCGTGGCGTTGTAGTGCTCCTCGGATTCGTAGCCCACGCACGGCGCGGCGCAGCGCTGGATGTGGTAGTCCAGGCAGGGCTGGTACTTGCCCGCCTCGATGGCCGCCTGCGAGAGGTGGAGCGCGCATGAGCGCAGCTTGAACAGGTCTTTGATCGTCTTGAGGACCAGGTTCATCGCCTTCACGTCCGTGTACGGCCCGAAGTAGAGCGAGCCGTCGCGGCGGACGGTGCGCGTCGGGAAGACGCGCGGGAAGCGCTCGTTCTTGACGCAGATGAACGGGTACGTCTTGTCGTCGCGCAGGTTGACGTTGTAGCGCGGCTGGAGCTCCTTGATGAGGTTGTTTTCGAGGATGAGCGCCTCGGCCTCGGTGTCGGTCACGATCACCTCCACGTCAGCGATCTTAGAGACGAGCACCTGGAGGCGGCCGTCGCGCGGACGCGACTCCTGGAAGTAGCTGCGGACCCTGTTGCGGAGGTTCTTGGCCTTGCCCACATAGAGCGTCGTGCCGGCGGCGTCTTTGTGCTGGTAGACGCCGGGGCCGGTGGGCAGGTGGGCGATCTTATCGGCGAGCGCGTCGGTCATGCGGGCGGGAGGGCTGCGCCGGGCGGGAGGGCTGCGGGCAGAGTACGCGCGGGCGCGCCGCCGGTCCCTTCGCCGTCGCTGGTCTCTTCGCCGTCGCTGGTCTCTTCGCCGTCGCTGGTCCCTTCGCCGTCGCCGGAGCGCTCCGCTGCGGCTGGGGCGCCGAGCAGATGCGCCTCGACGTGCTCCGCGAGCGGCCCGAGCTGCACCGGCGCGCTGGCGAGTGCATGCCCGAGGCCTGGCAGGACGGACAGGCGAGCGTTCGGGAGCGTGCGGAAGAGCGCCACGCCACGCTCGACGGGGAAGAGGCGGTCGGCGTCGCCGTGCGTGACGAGCGCCGGCGCGCGCAGGGTCGCGAGCGCGCCGGGCGGGAGCGGGTTGGCGGGCAGAGCGCGCACGAAGGCGGCCGTGCGCTCGAGCACGGCGGGCCAGGCGTCGCCGTGCCACGCGGCGAGGTGTGCGGCGTAGGCCGGTGGCTGCGCGTGCGGGTCGAGGCCGGCGATGAACTGACGCGCGAGCGCCTCGTCCCACCAGACGTGCGTCGCGTGTACCGCGAGGCGCTCCACGCAGTCCGGGCGCGCGAGCGCAAACGCGAGCGCCGCGCCGCCGCCCATCGAGTAGCCGAACAGGTGCGCGCGCGTCCGCCCGAGCGCGTCGAGGGCCTGCCCGACGGCGTCGGCGAAGGATTGCCATGAGCCGTCGCCGCGTGGCGCGCTGCCGCCGTGGCCGGGCAGGTCGAGCGCGAGGACGCGGAAGCGGCGCGCCCAGCGCTCGGTGAGCGGGCGGAGCTGCGCCGCGGCGGCCGTGGCGCCGTGCAGTGCCACGAGCGTGGGGGCGTCCTCGGGACCGGCCACGTGCACCGCGAGGGGCCCCTCAGGCGTCTCCACGACGCGCGTGGCCCAGGCCGGCGCCCGGCGCTGGCACAGCTCGACGAGCACGCCCGCGGTGTCTTTGGGGTGGAGAAAGACGATGTCCATGCCGTCGGCGCCGGGTTTGGGGGCGTCGGCGAGCGTGCGCACGCCGAGCGCGCGCACGCGGGTCATGGCAGCTTCGAGGTCGGGCACCTCGAAGGCCACGTGGTGCAGGCCCGGCCCGCGCGTGGCCAGAAAGCGCGCCACGGGCGAGTCGTCGGAGGCGGCGAGCAGCAGCTCGAGCTTGGGCGCGGCGCCGGCGCGCCCGCCGTCGCCGAAGAAGACCGTCGTGACGCCCTCTCGAGCGACGGTCTCGGTCTTGTAGGGCGCGGCGCCGAGCAGCGCGGCGAAGAGGCGGGAGGCGTCGGCGCTGGCGGCGGCAATGCCAAGGTGATCGAGCGTCATGGGCGCAAGGGCGAGACGAGGAGAAACTAGATTGTGCATCGGCACCGTGCCGTCCGGCACGGCCCCGCCCGGCACGGCCCCTCCCGGCACGGCCCCTCCCGGCAC
>JBKBRC010000039.1:8074-15380 GCA_046292345.1 Rubricoccaceae bacterium | reverse complement strand
CCCGGCACGGCCCCTCCCGGCACGGCCCCTCCCGGCACAGTCCCTCGGCTCCCCGATGTCCCTCTCCGATCCTCGCCACGCCCATGCGCCCGAGGCCACCCCGGGCGTCCGTCCCGAGGAGGGGCAGGACCCGCGGCACGCGCGGCTGCAGCGCCGCGCGATGGCGGCCTCGGTGGCCATCTCGTTCCTGATGCTCGCCGGCAAGCTGGCCGCCTACTTCCTGACCGGCTCGACGGCCATCCTGTCGGACGCGCTCGAGTCGGTGGTGCACCTGGCCGCCACGAGCGTGGCCGGCTTCAGCCTCTGGTACGCGGCGCAGCCGCCCGACGAGCGCCACCCCTACGGGCACGGCAAGATCGCCTACTTCTCGTCCGGCCTCGAGGGTGTGCTGATCCTCGTGGCCGCGCTCGGCATCGTGTGGACGGCCGTGCGCGCGCTCGTGCTCGGGCCCGAGCTCGAGCAGCTCGGCACGGGTCTGGCCATCATCGCCGCGCTCACGCTCGTCAACCTCGTGCTCGGACTCACGCTCGTGCACATCGGGCGGCGCACGAACGCGCTCGTGCTGGTCGCCAACGGGCACCACGTGCTGACGGACATGTGGACGAGTCTGGGCGTGCTCGCGGGCGTCGCGCTCGTCTGGGCGACGGGAGTCCTCTGGCTCGATCCCGCCGTGGCACTGCTGGCTGGCCTCAACATCCTCTGGACGAGCACGCGCCTGATCCGTAGCTCGTACGAGGGGCTGATGGAGACGACCTCGGCCGAGGACACCGCGCGCGTGGTGGCCGTGCTGGCCGATGCCGAGCGCGACGGTCTCGTGGAGGGGGCGCACCACGTGCGGCACCGCCGCGTCAACGACCGCGTGTTCCTCGAGATGCACCTGCTCATGCCCGACGCGCTCCGCCTCGACGAGGCGCACCGCCGTGCGACCGCCGTCGAGACGCGCCTGCGCGACCTCTTCCCGGACTCGCGCGTACAGGTGACGTCGCACCTCGAGCCAGCCTCGCACGACCACCCGCCCGAGGCCCCCCACGACGCCGTGACCGACGGCGTCCGCATCCACTAGCCCATGCGCCTCGCCGTCATCGGCGGCCTCGCCGCCGGCCCCGCCGCCGCCGCCGAGGCCGCGCGCCAGAACCCCGCCGCCGACGTCGTGCTCTTCGAGCAGACGGCACACGTCTCGGTAGGTGCGTGCGAGATCCCGTACTACGTCGCCGACCGGCTCGGCGGGCGCCGCGATCTGATCGCGCTCACGCCCGATGAGCTGGCCCGCACGCGCGGCCTCACCGTGCACGTCCGGCACCGCGTGACGGCGCTCGACGCGGCGCGGGGTCGGCTGACCGTCGAGGCGCTCGACCACGGCGCTACGCGCGAGGAGCGCTTCGACCGCTTCATCCTGGCCACGGGCGCGCGCCCGCGGCGCCTGGGCGTCGAGGGCGAGGACGCGGCGGGCGTGTTCGCCGTGCGCGGCTACGACGACGCCGTAGCCGTGCGGCGCTGGGTGGAGGTCGAGCCCGTCCGGCACGCCGTCGTGGTGGGCGGTGGCTACGTCGGCGCCGAGATGGCCGAGGCGTTCCGCGACCGCGGCCTGCAGGTGACGGTGCTCGAGCCGCAGGGGCGCCTGCTGGCCGGCGCGCTCGACGAGGCCCTCGGGCAGCCGCTCGCCGCGCGCGCGCGCGCGCGCGGCGTGCGCGTGCGGCCCGAGCGCCCCACGCGCCTGCTGACCGCCCCCGACGGGCGTGTCCGCGCCGTCGTGACCGACCGGGGCGAGCGCATCGGCTGCCAGGTGGTCCTGGTGGCCATCGGCGTCGAGCCCAACGTGGACCTGGCGCGCGGCGCGGGGGTGCGCATCGGAGACAGCGGCGCCGTGGCCACGGACGCGCAGATGCGCACGAGCGCCCGCGCAGTCTGGGCCTGCGGCGACTGCGCCGAGGTCACGCGCGTCGTGGATGGCCGCCGCCTGCACTGGCCGCTCGCGCCGGCGACGCGCCAGACGGCCCGCGTGGCGGCGCGCAACGCGGCCCGCGACGCACGGCACGGCGGCGCGGCCCCTCCGGCCACATTCCAGGGCGTCACGGGCGCTGTCGGCGTGCGCGTGTTCGGCATCGAGGCGGCCGCGGTGGGACTGCGCGAGCACGAGGCGGCCGAGGCCGGCTTCGACGCGCTCGCGGTGCAGGTGCAGCACGTCTCCCGTACCCGGGTGTATCCCGGCGCGAAGCCCCTCTGGGTGCGGCTCGTCGTGGAAGCCGGCACGGGGCGCCTGCTCGGCGGGCAGCTCGTAGGCGAGGAGGGCGCCGCGCTGCGCGCCGACGTGCTCGTGCCGCTCGTGCGCGCCGGCATCTCGGCGCGCGTGCTGGCCGAGGACATCGATCTGATCTACAACCCGCCCCTGGCGCCAGCCACGGACCCGCTGCGCGTCGCGGCGGCGGCGGCCATGCGCGCCTGCGGGCAGCGCCGCCCCCGCGCATGACCGCCCGCCGACGTCCGGAAACCGCCCGAGAGACGCCCCCGCCGCCGCGCTCGGCGCGCGCGCTGGCCGTGCAGCGCCTGCTGCGCGTCGAGGAGGACGGCGCGTTCGTGGCGCGCCTCGGCGCGCGCGCGTCCGGGCCGGACAGTCGCCGCGAACGCAACGCGCAGCGGGGCGCGACGGACCTCGTGGCGGGCGTGACGCGCCTGCGCCGCCGCCTCGATCATGCCATCGCCCACTTTGCGCGCCGCGAGGCCGCGGCGCTCGACGCGCCCGTGCGGCAGGTGCTGCGCCTCGGGCTGTTCGAGCTCTTCGTGCGCGGCGTGCCGCCCCACGCGGCCGTGGACGAGGCTGTCGGGCTCGCACGCGGCCTGGCGGGCAAGGGGGCCGCCGGCTTCGTCAACGCCGTCCTGCGCGCGGCGCTGCGGGCCGGCGCGCTCCCGGAGCCGCGCACGGGCGATCCGGCCGAGGACCTCGCCGTCGGGCACTCCTACCCGACGTGGCTCGTGCGCCGCTGGCTCGCGCGCTTCGGGCCGGACGAGACGGAGGCGCTCCTGCGCGCCGGCAACGCGCCGCCGCGCTTCGGCCTGCGCGTGGACACGCGCCGCGCCGCGCCCGGGGCGCTCGCGGCCGAGATCGCCGCGCTCGGTGTGGACGTGCGCCCGTCCGCGTGGCTCGACGACTTCCTCGTCGCCGACCGCCTTCAGCCCGTCCTCCGTGGCGGCTTCGTGGCCGACGGCCGCTGCGCCGTGCAGGACGAGGCGGCCGGGCTCGTCGTGCGCGTGCTCGACCCGCAGCCGGGCGAGGCCGTCCTCGACGGGGCCGCCGCGCCCGGCGGCAAGGCGCTCTATGCCATGCAGCGCATGGGCGGGCAGGGGCGCCTCGTCGCGCTCGACGTGAGTGAGGCCAAGACGGCCCTCGTGGCGCGCGCCGCCGCCGCCGCCGGCTTCGACGCGCTCGAGGCCCGCGCCGCGGACCTGCGCACCGCCACGCTCGACGGCCCGTTCGACCGCGTGCTGCTCGACGCGCCGTGCTCAGGCACGGGCGTGCTCGCCAAGCGCGCCGACCTCCGCTGGCGGCGCACCGAGGAAGACCTGGCGCGCCTGACGGCGCTGCAGGACGACCTGCTGGAGGCTGCGGCGCGGCACGTCCGCCCCGGTGGCCTGCTCGTCTACGCGACGTGCTCGGTCGAGCCCGAGGAGAACGCCGCGCGGGTGGCCGCTTTTCTGGCGCGCACGCCCGGCTTCCGCCCGGAGCCCGTCGCAGGGCGCGTGCCGGCGCCGTTCGTCGGGGCGGACGGGCACTACCACGCGCTTCCGCACCGCCACGGCACCGACGGCGCGTTCGCGGCGCGCCTGCGCCGCGAGGCCTGAGCGCCGGCGTTGCGCAGACCGGGCACCGGGCGCGCCGCGGCGGTTCAGGCCGCGATCTTCTGGAAGACGAACAGCTTGAGGTAGTGCGTCTCCGGCATGGCCTCGAGCACCGGGTGGTCCGGCGGCTGCGTGCCGCGCGCGAGGCGGAGCAGGCGGCAGCCGGCGCGGCGCGCGCTATAGTGGACGGTCTTGAGAAACGCCGCCTCGTCCATCGCCTGCGAGCACGAGGCCGTCACGAGGATCCCGCCCGGCGGCAGCAGGCGCAGCGCCGAGATGTTGATGCGCTGGTAGGCACGCGTGGCAGCCTCGAGCTGCTGGCGGCTTTTGGCGAAGCCCGGCGGGTCGAGCACGACGAGGTCGAAGTCGGACGTGCCGGCGTCGGCCATCTGGCCGAGGCGCTCGAGCGCGTCGGCGGCTTCGGTGGTGGTGCGCCCGGCGAGCCCGTTGCGGGCGGCGTTGTCGGCCACGCGCTCGAGGGCGGGCGCGGAGACGTCGAGGAAGTGGACGTGGGCTGCGCCGGCCGCCGCCGCCGCGAGCCCGAAGCCTCCGTCGGCGCAGAACACGTCGAGCACGCGCCGGCCGCGTGCGAGCGGCGCCACGAGGCCCCGGTTGAGGTGCTGGTCGAGAAAAAAGCCCGTCTTGGGCCCCGCCAGCACGTCCACGGCGAACGTGACGCCGTGCTCGGCGATCTCGACCGGCCCGTCGAGCTGCCCGCGCAGCAGGCCCGTGCGCGGCTCAAGGCCGTCCTTGCCGCGCAGCGCCGCCTCGTTGCGCTCGACGACCGCGCGCACGGCCACGCCGTCGCGCGCCAGGCGCGCGGTGAGCAGGTCGAGCAGCAGCTCGCGCCGCTGCTCCATGCCGAAGGAAAGCGTCGAGAACGTGAGCACGTCGTCGTAGCGGTCGATGACGGTGCCCGGCAGGCCGTCGGCCTCGCCGAAGACCAGGCGCCCGTGGCGGCGCGGGCCGAGCCAGGCGCGGCGCAGCGCGAGCGCAGCGTCGAGGCGCGCGGCGAAGAACGCCTCGTCGATGGGCTGCTCGGGATCGGGCGTGAGCAGGCGCGCTGCGATGAGCGAAGCGTTGTGATAGAGCGCCTGCCCGAGGAGCGCGCCGTCGGCGGCGCGGACCAGGACCACGTCGCCGCATGCCGGCGCGCCCTCGACGCGCGCGAGCTGGTTGGCGAACGCCCACGGGTAGCCCGCGCGGAGCGCGCGCTCCTTGCCGGGCTTGAGCGTGATCTGGGGGAGCGTAGGCATGAGAGCGCTTGCGCGGCGAGGCTGTTTTTCCGACCTTGGCGGCATCCAACCTAGCCCCGGGTCGCGCTGCATCTGGCTACCTCGTCGCTTCTTCTCCGCAGGTCCTGATGCTTCCGACCCTCCGCCCGGCGCGGGCCGCGCTTGCCGGCCTTCTGTGGTGCGCGCTGCTCTGGGCCGCCGCCCCGGCGGCGCAGACGACCGTCGTCAAGTACGGCGCGGACTTCCTGGCCGCCGGCGTGGGCGCGCGTGCGCTTGGCATGGGCGGCGCCTACGTAGCGCATGCGGGCGACGTGACGGCCGGCTACTGGAACGTGGCCGGGCTGGACCGCCTCCGGTACCCCGAGGGCGCCTACATGCACGCCGAGCGCTTCGGCGGCATCGTCGCGTTCGACTACGCCGCCGTGGCCGTGCCGCTCTCGGGGCGCTCCACGGTCGGCGTGTCGTTCGTGCGCTCGGCCGTGGACGACATCGCGAGCACGCTCGCGGCGCTCAACCCCGATACGGGCCTGCCGTACCCCAACCCGGAGAACTACATCACGTACTTCTCCGCGGCCGACCAGGCGCTCTTCGTCTCGTACGCGCGCCAGGTGCGCGAGGGGTTCGCGCTCGGCGCCTCGGCCAAGGTCATCCGGCGCGGCATCGGCGACTTCGCCAGCGCGTGGGGCTACTCGCTCGACGTGGGTGCGCAGTACCGCCTCGGGCGCGTGCAGCTGGGCGCGCAGCTTCAGGACGTGACGGGCATGGTGCAGGCGTGGTCGGTCAACGACGCGGCGTTCGCAGACTTCGAGACCGTCTTCGGGCAGGATCGCCCGATTGGCCTGACCGAGGTCGTGCTGCCGGTCGCGCGGCTGGGCGCCGCCTCCGCGCTCCCGCTCACCGACGACGTCGGCCTCACCCTCGCGGCCGACCTCGACCTGGCCTTCGACGGGCAGCGGGCCAACCTGCTCAGCGCCGGCGACGTTTCGCTTCAGCCACGTGTGGGCGGGGAGGTGACCTACCGCGACCTCGTCGCGTTCCGCGCCGGGCTCTCCAACCTGACCGTCTCGGAGCGCTACGGGACGCAGGTGACGCCCTCGGTGGGCGTCGGGCTCGTGCTCGGGCCCGTCTCGGCCGACTACGGCTTCGGAGACTTCGGCGGGGTGCCGGGCGAGCTAGGTTTCGCGCACCGCGTCTCGGTCACGTTCCGCCTGGCTCAGGAGCGCTACGCGCGCCAGGAACGCTAGTCCGGCTCCGGGCACGACCCTTCCGGCACGACGCACGACGCTTCCGGTAGCGCTCGTTGGCGGCGTAGCTTGCACTGCCCGCCGCACGACCTGCCCGCCGCATGAACCGCAACGACGCCATCGCCTTCGCCGTCAGCCTCGGCGTGCATGCGCTGCTGCTGCTCGTGTTCGCGGGGGCCTCCGCGATTGCCTCGCCGCCTGAGCGGCCCGCGCCGCCCGAACTGGTCGAGCTAGATTTCGTGCCGCTGCCGGCCGCGCCGCAGCGCGTCGGGGAGCCGCAGACGGCCCCGGCGGCCGCGCCGGCCGAGGCGCGGCTGCAGCCGGAGGTCGAGCGCCCGGCGCCGCCGGCCCCGACGCCCGCGCGCGTGCCCGAACGCCGCCCGACGCCGCCGCGCGAGACGCCGCCCATCCCGCGTCCAACGCCCGACCCGCAGGCCCGTCCGGCCCGCCCGAGCCCGCCCTCACCGGCCACGCAGCCCGAGCCGCGTCCGACGCCGCCGCGCAACCCCGCGCCCACCCAGGGGTCGGGCTCGACGCAGGGCACCGCCTCCACGGACGGCCAGGCGCAGGGCGCCGGCTCCGGCTCCGGCGGCGCGGCGACCGTCGAGGTGGGCTTCAACTTCGGCAACCGCTCGTTCGACTGCCCCGGCGCGCGCACGACCTACGAGGGCGCGCCGACCGTCGTGACGTACCAGCTCACGTTTAGCCCCTCGGGAGCGCTGGTGGGCTCGCGCGCGCAGACGCGTGGCGGCGGCCCGGCGGCCGAGTTCGTCGCCTCGCGCGTGCTGCCTTCGTGCCGCGCGCAGCCGCTCCCGGCGGCGGCCGACCAGCGTAACCAGACCACGACGGCCACCTTCCGGCTCGGCGGCTGAGCGCGCCTCGGCCCGGCTGCTCGCTCGGCGGCTACCAGCCTGTGGGCTACCAGCCTGTGGGCTACCAGCCTGTGGGCTACCAGCCTGTGGGCTACCAGCCTGTGGGCTACCAGCCTGTGGG
>JBKBRC010000039.1:0-7974 GCA_046292345.1 Rubricoccaceae bacterium | reverse complement strand
GGCTACCAGCCTGTGGGCTACCAGCCTGTGGGCTACCAGCCTGTGGGCTACCAGCCTGTGGGCTACCAGCCTGTGGGCTACCAGCCTGTGGGAATGCTGCCCCCGATGCGCAGGCGCGCGCCGGCCTCGACGAGCGCCACGAAGCGCGTCGCGTGCGCGCCGGGCGCGAAGCCGGCGTTGCGCGTCGCGTTGAGGCCGGCATCCACGCGGAGCCACCAGTGGGGCGTGGGCGCGAGGTAAAGCCGCGCGCCCGCGCGGAGCGTGTGCTCTGGTGTGCCCGTGAGGATGAGCGGCGTGCCCTCGAACGGCACCTGCTCGCCGCGGAGGTCGGCCTCGCCTTGCCAGAGCACCTGCAGCTCGGGCGTGACGACGAGGCCGGGCGCGAGCGCGTCCAGGTACGTGTCAGCGTAGAGGCGGGCGTGGACGTAGTCGGTCTCCGGCAGGCCGATCCCGCGCAGGGCGTAGACGTAGCGCCCGGCGGGCTGGTCGGTGTTGTAGGTGCGCGCCGTGGCGAGCGTGAGCGCGAAGCCGGCGTCGACGTCGGGCAGCACGCGCGCCGCCTCGAGCGTACCGGCAAGGGCGAGCGAAGCCTGCTCGGCGGCGTTCATCAGGTCGATGTCGTCGATGAGCAGCTGCCCCTGAACCGTCACCGGCCCGAACTGCATCCACAACTGCCCGCCCACGAGCCCGTTGTTCTCGACGTTCTTGGGCGTGTTGTCGATCGAGAACGCGTAGACGAGCGTCGGCAGGAGGTAGGGGAACGAGAAGCCTGCGACGGGGCCGGAGAGCACAGCGCCTTCTTGCCCGCTCACGACGATGTTGCGTCGGGGGCGCCAGTCGATGCGGTGGAGCGCGAGCAGCCGGCTGATGGCTCCCTCCTGCACGTCGTTGTCGCCGACGCGCCCGGTGAAGCGCCCGTCTTCGGTCACGCTGTCGAGTTCGCCGACGAGCCCTCGGATGGCGAAGCGCCCCCCTCCGATGCGGTAGCGCACGCCGTCGAAAGGGCGCGGGTGGCGGCTCAGCAGCACGGCGTCGGCCGAGGGCGGCGCCCAGTGCTGCGCCAGCCGCCCGAGGAAGACCGCGCCGCCCCGCCCCGAGGCCCCCACGTAGGCTTCCTCGTTGCGGACCATGAGGCGGTTGACGAGGTCGAGGCCGTCGGGGTCGTCGTTGTAGGCGACGTCGTGGCGGAGGCCGAACTGCGCCACGAGCGGCCCCTCCGCGATCCACGCTTGGAGCCACGCCTGCGGGTAGACGCGCACAGCCCCGGCCTGAAGCGACGGCTCGCCGGCGTCGGAGAAGCGCACCGGGTCGAGGCGGTCGCTGGTGGCCAGGCGGGTACCGCCGGCCAGCTCGAGCCCCGCGCGCTGCCGCCCGGGCGCCCCCGCGGGCGCCGGGCCCACGCGGCGGCGCACCTGCTCGGCCCAGCCGAGCGCGCGAGGCGTCGCGCGCGCCGAGTCGAGCCGGGCAAGCGCCTCGCGCACCTCGCCCTCGGTGTAGGGCAGCGCTGTCGGGTGGAGCTCGAGCAGGAGCCCGTGGCGGTGCAGGCGCCCGAGAGTGTCATAGACGGGATCCCCTAGGGGGATCAGGCGCGCCTGCTGCGCCTGCGCACCCGGCGCCAGGAGCGGCGCAGAGAGAGACAGCAGCGCAAGGAACAGCAGCGGGCGGAGCAGACGCAACGGCAATCCGGCAGTTGAGCCGACAAGCTACGCGGGATTGCGGCAAGCATTCTGTCTGGCCTTGCTCCCGTGCGCCCCGGGTCCTACCTTCCCCGCGCCTTCACCTGCCAGCGACCGCCGGGACCATTCGCTACGCGCCTCTCTCCGTTGCCGCGCCCGTGTCTCGCCGCGTCGAGTTGCTGGTCCTCCTGTTCGCAGATGCCCTCGCGCTCTCGGGCGCGTTTGCGGCGTTCGCCTTCGCCTGCGCGCGCTGGGCGTGCACGCTCGAGACGCCGGCCGGGCTGGCGGCCCCGCTGCTCACGGTCGGGTGGCTGCTCGCGTTCGCCTTCTTCGGGCTCTACCAGGAACGCTACGCGCGCGGGCGCTTCGACGAACTGGTCACGCTCGTGAAGGTGGTCGGGGTGGGCGTGCTGGCGCTCTTTTTCGGGTACTACCTGGACCGGCTCGCACCGGAGTTCGCCCGGCAGGCGATGCTCGTCTACGGCGCGGCGGTGGTGTCGCTCGTCGGGGCCGGCCGTGTGGCTGTTCGCTCGGTACAGAAAGCGCTCATCCTGCGCGGCTACGGGCGGCACCGCGCCGTCGTCGTGGGCTGGAGCGACCGCGTGCAGACACTCTACGAAGACCTGGCGCGCTACCCCGCGGCAGGCATCGAGCTCGTTGGCGCGGTGCGCCTGCGACAGCCAACCGTGGTCTCGGCCGGCCTGCCCGAGCTGGCACAGCCGGCCTCCGAGGGCGCCGGCGCGCACGGGGACCCGGGCGCCGGCGCGCGCGGCGGCGGCGTCTCCGGCTACGCCGCAGCGTCGGGCGACGCCCTTCCGGCCGGCGCGCTCGAGATCCGCACCGCGGGCACGCCCGCGACGGCCATCGCCGAACTGCCGCGCCTCATCGACCGGCTCGGGGTGCGCGACGTGCTCGTCGCGCTCGGCTCCGAAGACCACGCCTACCTCGACGAGGTGCTGCGCGTCTGCGATGGGCGCGCGGTGACGCTCAAGCTGGTCCCGGACTTCTACGCGGCCGTCGGGGGCATGGCGCGCACGGAGCACATCTACGGTCTGCCGCTCATCGAACTGCTCCCCGAGCCGATGCCCGCCTGGCAGAAGCACACCAAGCGCCTCGCTGACGTCGTCATCAGCGCGGCCGTGCTCGTGGTCGGGCTGCCGCTCTGGATCGCCCTCGGCGTGCTCGTGCGCCTCACCTCGCCCGGACCGGCCATCTACCGGCAGACGCGCGTCGGGCAGCACGGGCGGCCTTTTACGATGCTCAAGTACCGCACGATGGTCGATGGCGCCGAGCGCGCCACGGGGCCGGTCTGGGCAACCCCCGCCGACAAGCGCGTCACGCCGCTCGGGCGCTGGCTGCGCCGCCTCCGCCTCGACGAGGTGCCCCAGTTCTGGAACGTACTCAAGGGCGAGATGAGCCTGGTCGGGCCGCGCCCGGAGCGGCCGTACTTCGTGGAGCAACTCGCCAGCAAGATCCCGCTCTACAGCCGGCGGCACCGCGTCAAGCCGGGCATCACGGGCCTGGCGCAGGTCAAGTGGCGCTACGACGCCGACCTTGAGGACGTGCGGCAAAAGCTCAAGTACGACCTGTTCTACCTTGAGAACATGAGCCTGCAGATGGATGCCAAAATCCTCCTGCAGACCGTCCGCACGGCCGTTCTGGGCAAGGGACACTGAGCGCCGGCGGCGCCGAGCCGCGCCGCCAGCGGGTATCTTCCGCCCACGCCAGCCCCCGCCCTCGTGCCTCCGACCTCCGAACCGGCCGCCCTCGACGACGCCTCGCCCGCACTGCGGGCCGAGGACGCCCTCGCGCTCTACCGCGCGCTGCGCCTGCCGCGCGCCGTCGAGGAGAAGATGCTGCGCCTGATCCGGCAGAACCGTCTCAGCAAGTGGTTCTCCGGCTACGGGCAGGAGGCCATCGCCGTCGGGTGCGCCTGGGCGCTCGAGGCGCGCGACTGGCTGCTGCCCATGCACCGCAACCTGGGCCTGTGGACCACGCGCGGCGTGCCGCTGCGGCCGCTCTTCTGCCAGCTCATGGGCCGCGCGGGCGGCTACACGGCCGGACGCGACCGCACGTTCCACTTTGGTCTGCCCGAGCGGCGCCTCGTGGGCATGATCTCGCATCTGGGCGCGATGCTGCCCGTCGCCGACGGCCTCGCGCTCGCAGCCACGCTGCGCGGCACCGGGGCCGTCGCGTGCGCCTTCACCGGAGAGGGGGCCACGCGCGAGGGCGACTTTCACGAGGCGCTCAGCCTGGCGGCCGTGTGGAAGCTGCCCGTGCTGTTCGTCGTCGAGAACAACGGTTACGGACTCTCGACGCCGGCCGCGGAGGCGCTGCCAGTCGAGGACGTGGCCGACGCGGCGGCGGGCTACGGGATGCCGGGCGTGGTGGTGGATGGCAACGACGTCGAAGCCGTTATTGCAAACATCCAGCAAGCCGCCAGCCGCGCGCGCCGAGGGGAGGGGCCCACGCTGCTCGAGATGAAGACCTTCCGCATGCGCGGGCATGAGGAGGCCAGCGGCACGCGCTACGTCCCGGAAGAGCTCTTCGCTGCCTGGGCGCCGCGCGACCCCGTCGCCCGCTTCCGCGAGCGGGCCATCGCGGCCGGCGTGGACGTGCTCGCGCTCGACACGGCTGACTCGGAGCTCGCGGCGCAGGTGGAAGAGGCCGCCGAGTGGGCGCTCGCGCAGCCTGAGGTGCAGAGCACGGCCGAGGCCGAGCACGCCGCCGTGTTCGCTCCGACGCCCGCGCCGCGCCTGCCGGCCCTCGGCGCGCTGCCCCCCAACGGCGAAGCCCCCGAGCGCCGCTTCCTCGACGCGCTCTCGGACGCACTCGGCGCGGCCATGGCGGCCGATGAGACAGTCCTCCTCATGGGGCAGGACATCGCCGGCTACGGCGGCGTGTTCAAGCTCACCGAGGGCTTCCTGGACCGCTTCGGGCCGGCGCGTGTGCGCAACACCCCCATCATCGAGTCCGGCGCGATCGGCTGCGCGATGGGCCTCGCGCTCGACGGGTTCAAGCCCGTCGTGGAGATGCAATATGGGGACTTCATCTCGTGCGGCTTCAACCAGATCGTCAACAACCTCGCCACGACGCACTACCGCTGGGGCGCGCCGGTCAACGTGACGATCCGCGCGCCCTTCGGCGGCAGTATCGGTGCGGGGCCGTTCCACTCTCAGTCCCCCGAGGCGTGGTTTGCGCACGTGCCGGGGCTCAGGGTGGTCGTGCCGGGCTCGCCGGCCGACGCGAAGGGGCTGCTCCGGGCAGCGATAGACGAGCCGAACCCGGTGCTGTTCTTCGAGCACAAGTACCTCTACCGCAGCCTCAAGGGGCCCGTCCCGACGCACGATTACGTCGTGCCGCTGGGGCGCGCGCGCGTGGCGCGCGAGGGCGAGGCGCTCACGCTCGTGACGTGGGGCGTGGGCGTGTGGTGGGCGGAGCAGGCGGCCGCGGCCTGGGCTGAGCGCGGCGCCTCGCTCGAGGTCATCGATCTGCGCACGCTCGTGCCGTGGGACCGCGCGGCCGTGCGTGCCTCGCTGGCCAAGACCTCGCGCCTGGTCGTGCTGCACGAGGCCGCGCGTACGGCCGGCTTCGGGGCCGAGGTCGCGGCGCAACTCGCCGAAGAGGCCTTCGACCTGCTCGACGCGCCGCCAGCCCGCGTGGCCGGCGCAGACCTGCCGATCGCGTTCGCCCGGCAGATAGAGGCCGAGATCTATTCAGCACGCGCGCGCCTGGACGACGCGATCGAGCGCACGCTCGCCTACTGAGCGGGCAGGGCGGCCGCGGGCAGGGCGGCCACGGGCGCGGTCGCCGCGCCGAGTGCCTCGAGGAGGTCGCGGTACCAGCGGGCCGCCGTTTCGGCGCGGGCGGCGAGCGCCTCGGGCGTCCAGACGAGCGAGAGCGTGCGTGTGGTGCCGCGGTGCGTCTTGGTGCGCTGGCTGTCGCGGACGGCGTTGGCGCACGCGCCGTCGGCGTCGTAGAGGCACGGCAGCCCGCCGATGCGGATCTCCTGCCCGGAGGCGTTGAAGACGTACCGCTCGTCCGGCCCGGCCACGGCCACGCGCAGCGGCGCGTTCGCAAGGCCGAGATCGATGACCGAGATGGGCAGGCCACTGTGCAGCGAGACGACGTTGCAGGCATCCACGGCTGCGTTGATGGGGCCGAGCGTGCCTTCGGCGGCGGCGCGGAGCAGGTACTCCGAGGCCGGCTTCCCACGCCCGGTAGGCTTGTAGCCGCGGGCGCGCAGCAGGTCCCGCACGGCTGCGCGGACGTCGTCAGAGGGCACGAGCGGAGCGGGCGCGCCGGGGCGGAGGCTGTCGGCGAGCGCCGGCACAGAGCCGAGCATGCCCAGGGGGGCCGGGAACGTCGTCTCGAAAGCGACAACGATCAGGCCGGGGTAGGGCGCGACGGAAAGCGGAGGCATGAGCGCATCAGGGCGGGCGCAGGACGTGCGGCGCAGAATAACGCCGGGTCGCACCCGAGGCCGCCGCGTCAGGGCCGCTGCACCGGGGGCCGCTGCACCGGGGGCCGCTGCACCGGGGGCCGCTGCACCGGGGGCCGCTGCACCGGGGGCCGCTGCACCGGGGGCCGTTGCACGGTCTGGAGCGTGTCGGGCGGCGCTGCAGGCGCGGGGCGCGCGAGCGCGTGCCCGGCTGCCGCGACGGCCGCCGCCGCCAGGTCGCCCGAGATGCGGGTCATCACGAGCGCTTCGTCGCTCCAGACTGTCACGAGCACGTCGGTCAGTCGGTCACGCCGCGCCCGGGCGAGGACCCAGACGGCAGAAGAGTCTTCGCGCACCGTGGCGACGTGCTCCCAGCCGCGTGCGGCGTAGCGCGCGAGCGGCGCCGGCATCGCGAAGCGCGAGGGGTCTGCGGAGCGGGAGGCCGGGAAGTACCCGATCTGCACGCGCCGTACACTGCGAAGGGCCTCCGCCTCGGGCGGGGCGTCGGGGCCGAGGGCGCTGCGCGCGAGGCCGAGCAGGACCGGGCCGGCGGAAAGGGCGTAGCCCGCCCGCAGACCGACCTCGGGGTGCGCGCGGGCCATGCCGTGCCCGAGGCGGGCCATCTCGAGCGAGCCGCACCCGCTGAGAAGCGTGGCCAGGGCGAGCGCAGTGGCGAGGCAGAGCAGGCGTCGGCCGGTCATGGGGCGTCCTGCGGCTGCGCGCGGCGGCTCCGGTTGCCGCGCGCGTCCACGCCGCCGAAGCGCTCCGTGAGCGCGCCCACGTCCGCCGGGTCAATGGTGCCATCGATGAGCACGAACACGACCTCGTCGTCGGCCGAGTTGTCGACCATGAGCGCGAGCCCCCCGAACGCGTCCTGCTGGTCGAGCACGTAGATCCATACGTCCTGGGTGCGATCGGTGGCGGTGCTGCGTTCGCGGACGCGTGCGAGGGTCGTCCAGCCGCTGGCCTCGAAGGTTTGCCCGAAGCCCGCCAGCGAGTCCGTCAGGTCGGCGCGCGCGTAGCGCCGGTCGTAGACGCGAACGGTCACGCCGCGCAGGTTCTCGATGACAGCGGCTGTGGCGGGCTCTTCGCGCCGCGCGGCGGCGGCGGCCAGGCGCAGCAGCGACCCGCTCAGGTTCACCTCGATGCGGGGCTCCTCGCTGAAGAGCGCGTCGACCTGGGAGGCGGAGAGCGGCGTCTGCGCTACCGGGGCCGCTAGCGGCAGGACGAGGGCGAGCGTGGCCACGAGAAGAAATCGGTTCATCGGAAGAAATCGGTTCATCGTGTCTGGGCTTTGCGCTGTGGAGGCAGGGTGAGCAGGAGAACGAGGAGCGGGAGGTCTAGGGGACCAGGCGCCCTGCGGCGGCAGCGACGGCGAGCAGGGCCGCCTCGGAGACCTCCTCGGCCACGACCCTGCTGGCGCGCGCGTTGGCGCTGGCGACGAGCTCCAGGGCGAGGTAGACCTCGTCGCGCGCGCGGAGCGCCTCGGGGCTGCCGGCCTCGTCCCGGGGCGCGGCTTCGGCGGCGGGCGTCTCGGCTCGGCGGTCCGAGGGAAGCATCTGCAAGTCGTCGCGCTGCGCCGGGGGCGTTGCGCTCCGGGAAGGCGCGGCGCGCGCGGCGGCGACAGCGCCTCGCGGCAGGGGCGGCGTCGCGGCGCGCGCGGCGGCGGCGTCTGCCCGGGGAGCCAGGGCGCGTTCTGACGCGCGCGCGCCTGGCGCGGCGGAGGATTTGTGAGAGGGCGAGGCGAGGTGAAGCGGGGCGGGGGCGCCCGTCTGGGGTGCGGGCGGGAGCAGCCGGCCCCGCGGGAGGGCGAGGGCCGCGCCGGCCGCCCCGGCCGCTGCCGCCAGGCGCGGGCGG
>JBKBRC010000038.1:15369-21934 GCA_046292345.1 Rubricoccaceae bacterium | reverse complement strand
GGGGCGCCTCACGCCACTTTTCCATCCATACGACGGGCGGCCGGCGCAGCGCGCGCGCGAGCAGGTGCCAGACGAGGTAACTGTCGTGGAAGTAGTGGTGGTTGGCGAACAGCACGGCCGGGCGCCCCGGGTCGAGCGCCTCGTGCAGCGAGGCTGGCGGCCCCGCCCAGACCACGCGTCGGAACGAGCGGCGCAGATCGGCCGCGATGACGCGCTGCGCAAAACGCCGTGCAAGGCGCGCGCCGGGAGAGCCGCCGGAGAAGACGGGCGCAGGGCGGCCGGGCACGCTAGCGTCGGTAGGCCGCGACGAAGTAGTCGTGTGCGCCGAGGTCGATGCAGTGGCGCACGAGCGCTTGCAGCGCCGGCACGTCCTCCGGCTCGACCTCGTAGGGCAGCAGCAGGGCCGGATCCTCGGGGTCGTCGGCGCGGAGCGCCTCGCGCAGGGCGTCGAGCGAGACGTCCACCAGTTCCTCTTCCCCGACGAGCTGCTCGCCGGGATCTTTCTCGTACCACTCGAGCACGCGTACGACCTGGTCTTCGGTGATCAGTTCCATGGGCGGCGGCAGGACGGAGCGGTCAGGATAACCACGCGCGAGCGCTCTGGCGAGCGCTCTGGCGAGCGCTCTAGCGTGCCGCCCCGATGGCGGGCACCGGTCCGACAGGCGGCCGGCGCGCGGGGTACGGCGCAGGGTACGGCGCGCGCTGCGCCGCGAGCGCGTCCCGCCGAGCGGCATAGCCGCCTTCGCGCGCGATGCGCGCGAGCTTGCGCCCGAGCGGCACGACGGCGCGGCGCGTCAGGTTGTCGTAGCTAGCCGCCCGGATCTCGTTGAGGATCTCGCGGTACATGCGCGCCGCGGCCGCGATGCCCCGGCTGGCGCCGGGCGCGAGGGCCGGGATGCCCTCGGCGGCTTCGTCGTAGAGCGCCTCGGCCTGTGCCATCACCGACTCGACGAGCGCAGCGTAGGCACGCCGCGTCTCCGAGGGCAGCGGCACGCCGGCCTGCGCGAACAGGCGCTCGGGCGTGAGGCCGTGCGCGGCCAGGCGGCTCTCGGGCAGATACACCCGGCGCAGCTGGTGCCAGTCCTCGCCCACATCGCGGAGGATGTTGGTGAGCTGCATCGCGTTGCCGAGCGCGCGCGCAGGCGCCTCGAGCGCCGGGATGTCGGTGCGGTGGCGCACGAGAAACGGCAGCATCATCGCGCCGACGCTGCCGGCGACGAGGTCGGCGTAGGCGAGCAGATCGGCGTCGGTGCGGATGGGCCGCGCCTCGATGTCCCAGCACGCCCCGTCGAGGAGCTGGTGCAGCGGGTACGGGTCGAGGCGGAAGGCGGCGTGGACCTCGGCCAGGCGGGCCCAGAGCAGCGCGTGTGCGGCGTCGGCCGGCGGCGTCGGGAGCGGGCGCCCGGCGAGCGTCGCCTCGAGTTGCGCGCGTAGCCGCTCGACCTCCCCGCGGGCGCCGCACGCGCCCATGGCCGCAGCGCGCTCGTCGGCGAGCGTGTCGATGGTGCGGCAGTAGAGGTAGAGCGTTGCCACGGGCAGGCGCACGCGCCGGGGTAGCAGCTTGGCCGCGAGCGAGAACGTGCGCGAGTGGTAGCGGAAGGCCCGGCGGAGGTAGTCGTCCTGCACGGGCCGGGGCGCGCCGGGCGGCGGCGCGGGCGGCGGCACGCGCGCAGCGTGCGGCGCCGGGGCGGAGAGCGCGTAGCGATCGGGCATGGGGTCAGGGGGCAGCGACGGCGTCCGGCCGCGAGCGGAGCGGGGCCGAGGAGCCGGACGGCCGCGTCGCCGCCCGGCGCGGCCAGTACACGAGCGCCATCGCGACGGCCAGCCCCGCCAGCCCCGCCAGCCCCGCCAGCGGCGCCCGGTACGCGAAGCAGATCCCGACCGAGAACAGCGTGTTGACGGCATAGAAGACGGGCGCCCAGCGGCGCACGAACGCGTCCGGCGCTGCGCGCAGGCCGCCCATCAGTTCGTAGCCGAGCGCAATCACGGCCGACGTGAGGAACCATCCGAACCAGTTCACGAGCGGCATCCCGAAGAACACCCCGCCCACGTCGTATTTCCAGAACGGGAACGCATGGTTCATGGCCGGGTCCAGCGCCACGTCCCAGAGCACCATGAACACGGCCGTCATCAGGATGCGTCCCAGACGCCCGAGGTGCATGCGCCGCGCCAGGTCGAGCGAGACGACCGAGATGGCGTACCACGAGATCGGGATCAGCCACGGCACGTGCCCGGCGATCTTGGCGCCCAGGAACTCGCCGTAGCTGTACGGCCCGAACGGGAAGCCCGTCGTGGTGCCCAGCAGCTCGGCGCCGGCGCCGACGACGCTGCCGATGGCCAGGAACGCGAGCGAGCGCGCCGGCCCGAGCTCGCGCCAGTAGAGCGCCAGCGCCACCACGGCCAGCATGACCATGTTGATCCACGTCGGCAGCTTGATCAGCATGTCGAGCCCCAGCCCGAGCCGCCCCTGGATCCAGCCAAGCGCGGCGCTGGCCTGCGCCGGCGCATAGTTGAGCAGAAACGCCCCGGAGAGGCTGAAGAGGATCGTGCCGGCGAAAAACGCGAAGGCGATCAGGAACGCGCGCTGCGAGGTCATGCGGGGAGGGCCACGGAGTTGAGGAGCAGGCCGAGCGGCGCGCGGCCGAACGGGTTCGGGGGCTAAGATCGGACGCAACGCGTTCACGGTTCCCGCTTTCTGTCCATCTGCCCTCTCGGCTCGTCGTGCTTGCCGTTCGCCCTCCCGCCTACTTCCCCGATTTCGCCTTCGCGGCCCTGCTTGCCACTGCCAAACGCGCCGTGCTGGCAGACACGTTTGCGTTCAGCCGGCAGAGCGCCCACCACCGCACACGCATCGCCACGAGCCAGGGGCCGATGTGGCTGACCGTCCCGTGCCGGCACAGCGCCGCGCCAGACCTTGCGCGCGTGCCCCTTGCGTCCGGCGAGCCGTGGGCGCGCCGGCACCGCCGGGCTCTGCACGCGGCCTACGCCTCGGCGCCCTTCTACCCCTACCACGCCGACGCTCTCGACGCGCTGCTGCTCGGGCGGTCCTGGACGCATCTGGCCGACCTGACGTGCGCCACCACGGCGTGGCTCTGCCAGGCGCTCGGCGTGCCGGCCCCGACGCGCGCCTCGGCGCTGCCGGGCGCTCCCGCCACGCTTGGCGGCATCGTCGCCGCGGCCGGCGCGCCGGCTGCGCTGCTTGCGCTGCCGGACGCCGCGCCGCGCGACGCCCGTGCGCTCGGCACGACCCGCCTCAGCATCCGCCTCGGCGTGCTGCATGCCGAGGAAGCCCCCCGGCGGCAGGTCTTCCCCGGCTTCGTGCCCGGCACGAGCGCGCTCGACCTCGTGATGAACTACGGCCCCGCCGCTGCCGAGCGGCTGCGCGCTGCCGCGGTCGTGACGGCGTCCGCCGGAGCGCCCTCCGGCGCCGAAGCCGACGCCTCGGAGCGGCTCGCGAGCGTGTAGCGGTCTGCGAGCGCGGCGTAGTCCCGTACGACGGCCAGCAGGAACGCCTCGACGGGCCCGCGCGTGGCCGTTACCCCCAGCCGCCGCTCGACGGCCGCGCGTGCACGCGCGGCCAGGGCGGTCCGCGCCGCGCCCCGCGGGAGCCGGTTCAAGCGCGCGATCACGGCGCGGAGGGTACGCACCTCGGCGTCGGAGAGCACCTCGGCCTCCGGGAAATCGGGCAAGTGCCCCGGCGGGATGGGCGGGTAGCGAACCTCGGCCAGCGCGATGCGCCGCTCGCGGCGCAGCACGACCGTGCCCGCGGCCAGGTCGCCTAGGCGCTGGCTGCGCGGCGAGAGCGCCACCGCAACGACCGCGAGGGCACCCAGCGAAAGCCCCACCTCGACGAGCCCGAGCAGCCAGCGCAGCAGCACCTGGCCCAGCGAGGGTGCGCTCCCGTCCTCGCGCGCCACCCGGATGCGCAGTGCCATCTTGCCCGGAGACTGCCCCCCGGCGAGCGCCTCGAACGCCGGCGCGTAGAGCAGTGCCGCGAGCAAACCGCCCAGGCCCACCGCCTGCCCGGACGCGCCGCCCGCGGCATCGGTCAGCGCCAGCACGAGCAGCAGCAAGCTGCCCAGCACGGCCGCGTCCACGCCGGCCGCCGCGACGCGCGCGCCGAGGCCCGCCGGCGCAAAGCCGAGGTCCACGTTCTGTGCCGTGCGGATGCGGATGAGGTCTTCCATCAGACGCGCGGGGAGCCGCCCGGCGCCAAGGTACCGGCACCGCGCCGCGCGCAGCGCTCCGCGGCAGCCCCCTGCGCGCCTGCGGCGCGATCTTAGTTGCCGCGCCGCCCCCGCCCTCACCATGCGCGAAGCCGTATTCGTCCGCCAGCATGCCCCGGAGTGGGAGACGTTCGAGCGCCTGCTCGCCTCCCCGGACACCGCTGACCCGGACGCACTTGCCGCCAGCTATGTCCGCCTGACCGATGACCTCGCGTATGCGCAGACGTTCTACCCGGGCTCGGTCACGGCTGCGTACCTGAACGAGCTTTCGGCCGAGGTGCATGCGCGCCTCTACCGCAACCAGCGCGAGGAACGCGGGCGCCTGCGGCGCTTCTTCACCGCAGAGGTGCCGCGGGCCGTCTACGACGCCCGGTGGGCCCTTGCCGTATCGCTTGCCCTGTTTGTGGGCGCGGTGCTGCTCGGCGCGCTCTCCTCGGCCCTGGACGACCGCTTCGCGCGCCTCATCCTGGGCGACGCGTACGTCAACATGACGCTGGCAAACATCGCGCAGGGCGATCCCTTCGCGGTCTACAAAGACGCGCACATGGGCTTCATGTCCGCCTCCATCGCCGCGAACAACGTCCTGGTATCATTCTTCGCGTTCGCGGGCGTCCTCTTTGCCGGCGAGGCCGTGCTGCCGGCCTTCGCGCTCGGCACGGCGCAGACGCTCGTGCGCAACGGTGTCATGGTGGGGGCGTTCTTCCACCTCTTTGCCGCCGAGGGGCTTGCCGCAGACTGGTTCCGCGTCGTGTTCATCCACGGCGCGCTCGAGCTCTCGGCGATCGTCGTCGCCGGCGGGGCCGGGCTCACGATGGGCGGCGCGCTGCTCGCGCCGGGCACCTACCCGCGCCTGACCAGTTTCCGCCGCGGCGCCGTGCGCGGACTCAAAATCATCGTCGGCCTGGTGCCCGTATTCGCTGTGGCGGCTGCGCTCGAGGGCTACGTGACGCGCCGGACCGAGATGCCTCTCTGGGCAAGCGCCCTCGTTATCATCGGCTCGTTCGCGTACGTGCTCTGGTACTACGTCTACCTCCCCTACCGCGTCGCGCGGCGCGGTGGGGGACGGGATGCCGCGCGCCACCGCGCGCCCTGACGGCCGCCGCTCCCTCTTCGCACGCCTATGCCCTCCGCCGACCGCTTCCCCGACCGCGGCGCCATTCGCTTTCAGCGCGTACGCGACTTCGGCGAGATCGTGCGCGCGGGCTTTCTGCTCGTGCGCGAGACGTTCCGCGAGTTCGCGGCCGGCATGCTCCTCGTGGCCGGGCCGGCCCTGCTCGCCGGCGCCATCGCCCAGCTTCTCGCCCAGCAGAGCCTCTTCGCCCAGGGCTCCCGGACCGACGACGACGTCCTCGCCGCGTCGGGCTCGCTGCTCTCGATGCAGCTTTTCGGTCTGGCCGCTCTCGTCTTCGCGCTCGCTACGGGCTACGCCTACCTGCGCCTCTACCGGCAGGGCGAGGCCGGGCGCATCACGCCGGGCGTGCTCTGGGAGAGCACCAAACCCCTGGTGCTGCCCATGCTCACGGTGACGCTCGTCGTCGTGTTCCTGATCGTTCTGCTCGCCACCGTCGTGTCCGTGCTAGCCGTGGGCCTCGGCATGATCGCGCCCCCGCTGGCCGTGCTGGCTGCGCTGGCCGCCCTCGGGGCAGGGCTCTGGGTCGCGCCGGCGTACCTGCTCGTCTACCCCGCCCGGGCCTTCGGGGCCGGGAGCGTCTTCGACGCCATCGCACTTACCGTGCACCTCCTTCGCGCGCGCTGGCGCCGCGCCTTTGGCGTCATGTTCGTCCTCGTCGTGCTCTACGTCGTTCTCGCAGTCGCGCTCACGATCCCGATCGCGCTCGTGGGCGGAATCGGCGCGCTGATCTCGCCCGAGGGGCCGCCCGGCCTGCTCGTCTCCGCGCTGGTGATCGTCGGCACGCTCGTGCAGGCCGCCGTGACGTACCCCATCCTCACGGCCGTCTCGGCAATGCTCTTCGCCAGCATCGCCGAGGAGCAGTCCGGCGCGAGCCTGCTCGCAGATCTCCAGATGCTCGAGGCCGGAGCGCCGGAGCCCGGCGAGGCGCCGCTACTCACCCGCCCGGTGCCTTCCGACGCCCCCGAGCAGGACCCGTCCGGCGAGCGCGAGGCCCATCCCCAGGCCGCGGAGCGTGAGGAAGACGGGGACGTCCGCGGCGAGGGCTTCCGCGGCGGGGGCTTTCGCGGGGGAGGCTTCGGCCGATGAGGCGCCGCTCCCCACGCGCGCAGCGCCAGCGTTGGCGTCGGCGGATGGCGCGGCCTGACGCCTGCCGTCTTCACGCGCGCGCGCTCCTGTTCGCGGCGCTCCTGTTCGCAGCGCTCCTGTT
>JBKBRC010000038.1:12008-15269 GCA_046292345.1 Rubricoccaceae bacterium | reverse complement strand
CAGCGCTCCTGTTAGCGGCGCTCGGGCACGGCGCGCAAGCGGTGGCGTTCGCGCCGGCGCAGGCGGCCGCGCCGGCGGGCGATACGCCCCGCTCTCCGGCACCGGACGCCGCCGCGCGCACGCCGCCAGCGCTCCCGCCAGGGGCGCTCGACCGCTACCGGAACGACCCGGCCTACGCCTACGGGCGCCCGCGTGCGGAGCAGCCTTCGCTCTGGAACCGCCTGATGCGCTGGCTCACAGAAGCGCTGCTCTACCCAGCCGCACAGGCCGGCCACGGACTCTGGAGAACGCTGTTTTTCCTTGCCGCCGTGCTCGTCGTCGCATGGGGGGTCACGCGCGCGCTGCGCGCCGAGGGCTCCCGCCTCTTCGCCCCACGCGACGCCCGGATGCCCGGGGCCTCGGGCGCGCTGCTGCTCCATGTGGACGACATCGGCGCCGTGGATCTCGGGGCGCGCCTGCGGCGCGCGCTCGGCGACCGGGACTGGCGCGAGGCGACACGCCTGCGCTACCTCCTGCTCTTGCAGCGCCTCGACGCGCGCGGCGAGATCTCCTGGCGGCGCGGCGCTACCAACCACGACTACCTCCGGCAGGTACGCGCGGCCCGGCCGGGCGCCTTCGCACGCGACTTCGCGGCGGCCACGCGCGCGTTCGCTTTCGTCTGGTACGGCCGCGCGCCGCTCGACACGGATCGCTTCGCCCGCCTCGCCGCCCGCTTCGACGCGCTCGATGCCATGCTCGGCGGCATGCCCGAAGGCGCTCCCGGCGCGGGCAGGCCTCAGCCCACCGAGGCGCCCGCATGAAACGCGTTCTGCCGGCCCTGCTCGTCGTGCTCGCACTTGTACTGCTCGTCCTCGAGGCGACGCGCCCGCCGGAGTTCGACCAGACCGTCACGCTCCGCCCCGAGGGCACGCAGCCCTTCGACGCGCGCATCGCTTTCGAGCAGTTGCCCGCGCTCGTCGAGGCGCCCGTTACGCGCACCGCACGCCCGGCCTTCGAGCTCCTGTCCGACACGGCGCGCACCGCCGGGCGGACGCTGCTCTTCGCCACGCCGGAATTCCACCCGGATGAGACCGAGGCGCCGCGCCTGCTCGCGTTCGTCCGCCGCGGCGGCACCCTTTTCGTCGCCGCGGGGCGCTTCTCCTCCTCGCTCGCCGACAGCCTCGGGGCGGTACGCGAGGACGGCACGCGCGAGCCGCTCGAGGTCCGCTCGGAGCTGCCGCGCCGGGCCGCGCTCCCACGTCGCAGCCTCCCTGCAGAGGGGGCGTCCCGCGACGCGACCCTCTTCCCGCTTGCGCCGGGTCTTGCCCGCCCGGACGGCTACACGCTGCCCGTCCCGCACTACGCCGGTGCCATCTCGGGTGCCGATCCGGCCCGTACGACAGTGCTCATCGAGGACGCCGCCGGGCGTCCCGTCTTCGTGCGCGTCGCCGAGGGCCAGGGGCAGGTCCTTGTGCTCGGCACGCCGATGCCGCTCACCAATGCAGCGCTCGTGCTGGACGGAGACGGACCGGCCCTGCTCGCAGTCCTGGCTGCCTACCTCCCGCCGCGCGAGGTGCTCTGGGACGCTCCCGAGCAGGCCCTGCAGAGCCCGCTGCGCGTCGCGCTCGCCGAGCCCGCCCTTCGCTGGGCGCTCGCCCTGGCCGCGCTCGGCGCGCTGCTCGCTGTCCTCTTCCGCGGCCGGCGCTGGCAGCGCCCGATCCCGGTTATCGCGTCCCCGCCCAACGCCCAGCGTGCGTTCGCGCGCACCGTCGGGCGGCTCTACTTCACCCACGGCGACCACGCCCGGCTCGCCCGGCGCATGGCGCGCCTCTTCCAGGACCACCTGCGCACACGCCTGCTGCTTCCCGAGGCGGATCTCTCAGACGAGACGGCCCGCCGCGCCGCCGCCCGCGCCGGCGTCCCGCCCGAGGAAGCGCGCGCGCTCTTCGCCGACCTGCGCGCTCTGCTCGCCGATCCGCGCCCGCAAGGCCCCGCGCTCGTCGCACTCGACCGCCGCCTGATCGACTTCTTTCGCCATGCCACCGGCCTGGCGCCCGCAGAGCCCGGCGCCCCGCTGCCGCGCCCCGAACCCGTCGCCTCCGCCCTCCATCCCGCTACGCCCGCCGACGTATGACCCCGCCCGATCCGCTCGCCACACTCCCACTCGGCGAGGCCCGCTCCGGCGAGGCCCGCGCCGACGAGGCCCGCGCCGGCGAGGCCGAGGGGTTTCGCCCCGCGCTCGACCTCGCCCCGGTTGCCCGGGCCGTAGACGCCCTGCGCCGCGAGATCGGACGCGTCGTCGTGGGCCAGGCGGCGCTTATTGACGAACTGATCGCGGCTGTGCTCGCTGGCGGGCATGCCCTCATCGAGGGCGTGCCGGGGGTGGCCAAGACCCTCACGGCGCGCCTGCTCGCGCGCGCCTCCGGTCTCGACTACCGCCGCATCCAGTTCACGCCAGACCTGATGCCGGCCGACGTGCTCGGCTCGTCGGTCTTCAACCCCACCACGGGCGCGTTTCAGTTCCACCCCGGGCCCGTCTTCGGCCAGATCGTCCTCATCGACGAGATCAACCGCGCGCCGGCCAAGACGCAGGCGGCGCTTTTCGAGGTGATGGAGGAACGCCAGGCAACCGTGGACGGCCGCGTCTACCCCATGCCGGCGCCGTTCGTCGTCGTGGCGACGCAGAACCCGGTCGAGCACGAGGGCACATACCGCCTGCCCGAGGCCCAGCTCGACCGCTTCCTGTTCAAGGTCGTCGTGGGCTACCCGTCGCTCGACGACGAAGTGGCGATGCTCGCGCGGGCCCAGGAGGCCGGCGGGCTCTCGGCCGAGGCGGCGCGGGCCGTCCTGTCGGCCGAGGCGCTCACCGAGGCGCAGACGCTCGTGCGCCGCGTGCGTGCCGAGCCGCCGGTGCTGCGCTACGCCGCGCGCATCGTCGGCGCCACGCGCGAGCACCCGGCGCTCTTCCTCGGCGCGAGCCCCCGCGCGACGCTGTCGCTCGTGCAGGGCGCGCGCGCCGTAGCGGCCATGTCCGCGCGCGACTTCGTCACACCCGAGGACGTGCGCCTCGTCGTGGCCCCGGTGCTCCGGCACCGCGTGCTCCTCACGCCCGAACGCGAGATCGAGGGCGTGCAAGTCGAGACCGTCCTGCAGCGCCTCGTCGACGAGACTGACGTGCCGCGATGAAAGCGCGCCACATGCGCGCGCCGGGGCGACGCGGCCGGAGAGGCCGGCGAAGGTACCCGGCGCCCCGGCCCCGGAGGCAGCCTCCCACGCCATCCC
>JBKBRC010000038.1:0-11908 GCA_046292345.1 Rubricoccaceae bacterium | reverse complement strand
CTCCCGTGTACCTGACGCTCCCGTGTACCTGACGCTCCCGTGTACCTGACGCTGCGGTTTTTCTGGGCGACAGCCGGCCTCGTGCTCGTGTTCGTGACGGCCTTCTTCGTACCGGCGCTGCTGCGGGCCGGGCAGGCCGGCGTGGCCCTGCTGGCCGCGCTCGTCCTCGCCGACACCCTCCTCCTCTGGCGCACGCGCGGCGGCGCCCTGCACGGCACGCGCGACGTGCCCGATCCGCTCTCGCTCGGCGAGCGCAACCCGGTCCGCCTGCGCGTGGCGAGCACCTACCCGTTCAGCACCCGCGTGCGCGTGATCGACGAGGTGCCGGTCGCGTTCCAGCACCGCTCAGACGGCGCCGAGATCCCCCTCGCGCCGCACGGCGAGGCAACGCTCGAGTACACGCTACGGCCGGTCACGCGCGGCGCCTACGGCTTCGGACACCTCAACCTGTTCGCTGCCTCCCCGCTCGGGCTCGTGCTGCGCCGCTTCCGCGCCGCCGCGCCCGCCGAGGCGCGCGTCTACCCCTCCCTGCCGCAGATGACGCGCTACAGCTTCCTCGCCGTCTCGGATCGTCTCCGCGAGGCCGGTGTCAGGCGGGTGCGGCGTGTGGGGCAGACCGTGGAGTTCGACCAGATCCGCGCCTACGTGCCCGGCGACGACCGCCGCACCGTCAACTGGCGCGCGACGGCGCGGCGCGGGCTGCTCGGCGCCTCGTCGGCGGGAGCCCCCGGGGGCGGGCTGCTCGTCAACCAGTTCCAGGAGGAGCGCGCGCAGCCCGTCGTGGCGGCGCTCGACATGGGGCGCGCCATGCGCTCGCCCTTCGAGGGGCTCACGCTGCTCGACCACGCCGTCAACGCCGCGCTCGCGCTGCTCGCCACCGCGCTCGCGCGGCACGACCGCGCCGGGCTCGTCGCCTTCGACCGCGCCGTGCGCGTCGTCGTGCGCCCCGAGCGCGCGCCCGGCCAGCAGCGCCGCCTGCTCGAGGCGCTCTACCGCCTCGCGCCGGCCTACACCGACCCCTCGTACGAGGCGCTGCTCGTCACCGTGCTCACGCAGCTTCGGCAGCGCAGCCTCGTGCTGCTGTTCGCCAACTTCGACACCGTCGAGGGGATGCGACGGCAGCTCCCCTGCCTCCGGCGCGTCGCGCGCGCGCACCGGCTCGTGGTCGTCCTGTTCGAGAACACCGGCATCCGCGAGCTGCTCGTTACCCCCCCGCAGCGCCTCGAAGACGTGTACGTGCGCACCGTCGCCGAGGGCCTCGCGGCGCAGAAGCGCGAGATTGCCCGTACGCTCGAGCGCCACGGCATCGGCGCGCTGCTCACGCGCCCCGAGACGCTCACCGTCGATGCTCTCAACCGCTACCTCCAGATCAAAGCCTCCGGGCCGTTCTAGCCCCCGCCGATGCGCCTGCCCGTCCTGATGCTCCTGCTCCTGGCGCCGACGGCCCTCGCGGCGCAGGGCGAGGGGCGCTCGCAAGGTGCCCTGCCTGTGCCGCTCCCGGAGCGCGCAGCCGGCCTCTCCGACAGCGCGCGCGTCTCGCTCCTGACGATGCTGCCCGGACGCGAGGTCTACAGCCTCTTCGGCCACAGCGCGCTCCGCATCGCCGACCCCGCCACCGGGCTCGACAAGACCTACAACTTCGGCACGTTCGACTTCGAGCAGCCGTTCTTCGTGCCCCGCTTCGTGCGCGGCTCGCTCGACTACATCCTCGCCACGGCCCCGATGGCCTACGAGCTCGAGCGCTACGTGTACCTCGGGCGGCCCATCATCGAGCAGCGCCTCGCGCTGCCGCCCGAGGTCGCCCGCGCGCTTCACGCCCGCCTCGAGGTGAACGCGCTCCCCGAGCACCGCGCCTACCGCTACGACTTCTTCTTCGACAACTGCTCGACGCGCCTGCTCGACGTGCTCGACGCGGCGCTCGTCGAGACCGGCCGGGCTCCGGTCGCGCTGCCCGCGGCGCCGGGCGTGCCCACGCCCACGTTCCGCGACGCGCTCCACCCCTACCTCGCCGCCGACCCGCTGCTGCGCCTCGGCATTGACCTGGCGCTCGGCCTCCCGGCCGACCGCCCGATGACGCGCCGCGAGGAGTCGTTCCTGCCGCTCCGCCTTGCCGACCTCCTCGACGGCGCGCGCGTAGACGGCCGCCCGCTCGTCGCCGCGCGCGACACGCTCTTCTGGGCCCGGGGCGCCGGTCTGCCGCCGCGCGCGCCCGACACCCCCCTGCTCGCCGCGCTCGCGCTCGCCGCGCTCGCGCTCGCCGCGCTCGCCGTGCGGCGCTTCGACCGCGCCGGACCGCGCACTCGCGCGCTCGCGCACGGCCTCACGGTGGCGCTCTTCGTCGTGGCCGGCCTGACCGGGCTCCTGCTCGCCTTCCTGTGGCTCGGAACGGCCCACACCGTGACGGGCCCGAACCTGAACCTGCTCTGGGCATGGCCGACGCACCTGTGGGCCGCGTTCCACCTCGGCCGGCCCACGCGCGCGTGGCGCCGCTATTTCGGTGCGGCGGCCGTCGCGCACGGCACTGTTCTGCTGCTCGCGGCGTTTCTCGCGCAGCCGCTGCCGGCCGCGATCCTGCCGCTCGTCGGCCTGCTCGCGCTCGCCGCGGCGGACGCCGCCGTCCGGCCGCGCCGCTCGGCGCGCGCCGCCCTTCCTGTCCACGAACCCGCCTGAGAAGCCATGCCCGCCGCCGCCCCGCCCGCCGCCCGCACGGCCCCGGCCGCGCTCCCGCCGCGCCTGAGCCCCGAGCGCCTGCGCGCGCTCGCCGCCCGCGCCTCGTACCGCCCGGGCGGCGCCCCGCGCGAGACGCTGCGCGTGGTGGCCCCGTTCACGGGCGAGGACGTGCTCGCCCTCCCCGCCGCCGACGCGGCCGACATGGCGCACGCCTTCGCCGTGGCGCGCCGGGCGCAGCAGGCCTGGGCCGCGACGCCATTTCCGCAGCGCGCGGCCGTGTTCGCGCGCCTGCACGACCTCGTGCTCGAGGCGCACGAAGAAGGCCTCGACCTTGTGCAGCTCGAGAGCGGCAAGGCGCGCATCCACGCACTCGAGGAGGTGATGGATGTCGCGCTCGTGGCGCGCTACTACGCCTACCACGGGCAGGCCGCGCTCGAGCGGAGCGCCCGCCGCGGTGCCCTCCCGCTGCTGACGCGCGTCGAGGTGAACTACCTGCCGGTGGGCGTCGTCGGCATCATCGCGCCGTGGAACTACCCCCTCTCGATGGGCATCACCGACGCCATCCCGGCCCTGCTGGCCGGGAACGCGGTCGTCGTCAAGCCGGCCGAGCAGACGCCGCTCACGGCGCTCTGGACGGCCGAGCTGCTCGCCAAGGCGGGCCTGCCCGCGGGCCTGCTCCACTTCGTGCCAGGCGACGGGGCCGCGCTCGGCCCGCCGCTCATTGCGCATGCGGACTACCTGCACTTCACGGGCTCGACCGAGACCGGGCGCCTCGTCGCGCAGCAGGCCGCCGAGCGTCTGATCGGATGCTCGCTCGAGCTCGGTGGCAAGAACCCCCTGATCGTCCTTGACGACGCGGATCTCGACCAGACCGTCGAGGGCGCGCTGCGGGCGTGCTTCTCGTCGGCCGGGCAGCTGTGCATCTCCGCCGAGCGGCTCTACGTGCAGCGCCCGCTCTACGACGCCTTCCTGGAGCGCTTCGCGCGTCGCGCCGAGGCGCTGCGCGTGGGCCCGGGCTACCGCTACGACGTAGACATGGGCGCGCTCGTCTCGCGCGAGCACCTCGAGAAGGTGCGCCGGCACGTCGAGGACGCCGTCGGCAAGGGCGCGCGCGTGTGGGCCGGCGGCGTGCCGCTCCCCGAGGCCGGGCCGCTCTTCTTCGCCCCGACCGTGCTGACGGACGTGACGGACGAGATGACGCTCTTCCGCGAGGAGACGTTCGGGCCGGTCGTGGCCGTCTACCCGTTCGACACGGACGACGAGGCCGTCGCCTGCGCCAACGACTCCGTCTACGGCCTCAACGCGAGCGTGTGGTCGGGCAACGCGACGCGCGCGCGCGCCGTCGCCCGGCGCCTGCGCTGCGGCACGGTCAACATCAACGAGGGCTACGCGAGCGCCTGGGCCTCGACCGACGCGCCGATGGGCGGCTTCGGGGCCTCGGGCGTGGGCCGGCGGCACGGCCCGGAGGGCATCCGCAAGTACGCCGAGGCGCAGACCGTCGCCGAGCAGCGCGGCCTGCCGATGGGGCCGCTGCCGGGCATGGCGCTCGAGGCGTTCGCAGGCATGGCCCTGACAGGCCTGCGCGTGCTTCGCCGCCTGCCCGGCCTGCGCTGAATGCCCGGAAGGCCCTGGAATCCTCGGCCAAGCCGCTCCGCGCGGACCGGCCGGAGCTCGCCAGCGGGTAGCTTTCGAGCCTCCGCTGCCCGACACGCACGCCTCTCGCCCGTGCCGATGCTGATCGCCTTCGCCGCTGCACTGCTGGTGGCACTCGTGCCCGCCGCGCCTCCTGTTGCAGCGTCTTCCTCCGGCTGGCCGCTGGCCGCGCCCGACGCCGCGCAGGCCTGGCGCACCACGCCCGTGCGCGATTCGCTCGCGCACTACTACGCGCAGCAGCAACCGGCCGCGCTCGCCCGGCTCTGCGAGCGCGCGCAGACGCGCGAAGACCGCCTCCTGTGCCGCTACCGGCTCTACCCGCTCACGCAGGACGCGCGCTACCTGCGCGACATCCCCTCGGAGCAGGGCGTGCGCTCGGCACGCGAGCTGGCGCTCATCGCCGCACTCTGGGCCTACCGTGCGTCCACGGCGCCGGCGTGGAGCGTGCCCACGCTCGGGCGCCGCTCGGAGCGCATCCTCGGGCAGGCCCGCAGCGCCGATCCCAACGAGCCGTACGTCCTGCTCGTCGAGGGGCAGTCGCTCTACTACCGCCCGCCCGCGTTCGGCGGCAACGCGCGCGAGGCGCAGCGCCGCTTTGAGCAGCTCCAGCGCGCGCTCCGGCAACGCCCCTCGCCCGGCATCCACCCCTTCGAGGCGGACGTCTGGATCTGGATGGCGCTGCGCAAGACCGACCGCGCCGCAGCCGAGACGCGGCGGCGCGAGCTGCTCGCGCGCCGCCCGCCGCCCCTCTTCCGCCAGTTCCTGATCGACCCGCCCTGACCCTCGCGCCGCTGTGCCGCGGCGCCCTGCGGACCCTCCGGTCAGGGCTTCGCAAGGCAGCCAGGCCTTCGCAAGGACCCCGACGCGCTCCGCGGCAACCTCAGCGGCAGCGGCTCGGGGGCACACAGCTCGAGCGTGTTCACACACAGCTCGAGCGTGTTCACACACAGCTCGAGCGTGTTCACACACGCAGCGTCGGCTTTCGCGAGCGCACCGGCCGCAGCCAGAACGGATGCTCACGGCCCACCACGTCCGGGCTAGGCGCCGCCTCGGCCGGAGGCACGGCGCGCGAAGCCCGGCCGTGCCTGCCGGTGGCATCCTGCGCGCGCCGGATCTTACGCGGGGCTGCCCCGGAGCAAGGGCACAGCGTCAGAACACGAGGTTGATGGCCACGAGCGCAACAATGGCGTAGAGCACCGTCATGCCCCCACCAGCGCGCACGAAGTCTTTGACGCGGTAGCCGCCCTCGTCCATCAGGAGCGCGTTCACCTGGTGAGTAGGCAAGACGAACGCGTTCGACGTGGCGATGCCCACGATCATCGCGAACACGCGCGGGTCAGCGTCCACGCCCATGCCCTGCGCGGCCAGGGCGATGTTGACTGCCAGCGGTACCAGCAGCACCGTCGCGCCGACGTTGGACATGACGAGCGTGAAGAACGTCGTCAGGGCAAAGAAGACGGCCTGCAGCACCCACGAGGGCACCGTCCCCAGCAGGTCCAGCGTAGTCGTGGCGATCCAGGCCGCTGTGCCCGTCGTCTCGACGGCCAGGCCGAGCGGGATAAGCCCGGCGAGCAGAAACACGGTCTTCCAGCTTATCGCGCGGTAGGCCTCGTCCATCCCGATCACCCCCGTCAGCACCATCCCGAGCGCGCCCGCCATGAGGGCGAGCGAGAGGCTGAGATCGGTGAAGAGGATGAGCGCAAGCGACAGGGCGAGAAAGCCGAGCGCCTGCGGCGTCTTCCCGGAGGGGGCTGCCTCCGCCGGGCGCAGCGCCTCGGCCTGCGCCGACGACCCGGCCGTGGCCGTGTGCGCGGGTAGCACGAAGCGCCCGAGCAGGACGAAGTAGAGGATCGTGGCCACCAGGAGGGCCAGCCCCACCGGCGCCACGTCGAAGAGCGCGAACGGCTCGAGGTCTTCCGGCATGAGGTCGTTGAGCAGGATGAGCGGGCTCGAGCCGACCATCGTGATCGTCCCCCCGACGATGGCGGCAAACCCCATCGGCATGAGCAGGCGCGAGAGCGGCCGGCCCGTCCGCTCCGCAACGCGGCGCACAACGGGCAGGAAGAGCGCCGCCGCCCCGATGTTCTGCATGAAGCTCGAGATGACGCCGACAGTCCCCGAGACGGTCGCGATCACGCGCGCCTCGGTCGTCCCACCGACGCGGAGCACGGCGGCAGCCGCCTTCTGCATGACCCCGGCCCGGTCCAGCCCGGCGCCGAGGACCATCACGGCCATGATCGAGACGACAGCGTTCGAGGCGAAGCCGGCGAAGAGCTCGCCGGGCGCCACGAGAGGGTCGAGGCCCGGCACGAGCGGCACCAGCCCGATCAGCACCAGCACGAGCAGCGCCGCCACGTCGATCCGGACGACTTCGGTGACGAACAGCACGATCGCCAGGCCAAGCAGGCCCAGAACGACCATCATGTCTACGGTTAGCGTCGGCTCGAGCATGGGGGAGAAGTTCTTGTAGCTACAGGTTGCGACAGGGCAGAGAAGCTACGTGCGTCGGTGCGGCGCGGCACGGGCTTCCGGGGCGCCGCACGTACGCCATGGTTAAGCTGCCCGGGATACGGTGGCCCGGTCCGCTGCGCGGATCCACGTCCCACCACCCTGACGGCACCGCCCGTCCCGCCCGCTCTGCGACCGCTGCCCGATGTCCTTTTTGCTTCTGCTTCACACCGGCGTGCTGCTCATCCTTGGCGGCAACCTGGTCTATTTCGCGCGCCGCCGGGGCGACCGGGCCCCGCTCCCGGACGCGCCGCCGCGTCTCTCGGTGCTCGTGCCGGCGCGCAACGAGGAGGACAACCTCGAACGGCTGATCCCGTCGCTGCTATTCCAGGACTACCCGGACGCCGAGTTTATCGTCGTCGACGACGCCTCGACCGACGGCACGCGCGCTGTACTCGAGCGCTTCGCCGTGCGGGACGAGCGCCTGGTCGTCGTCGCCGGCAGCGGGCCGCCGCCCGGGTGGGTCGGCAAGGTGCACGCGCTCTACCAGGCCACGCGCCGCGCCTCGGGCCAGACGTACCTCTTCCTCGACGCCGACGCCGCCCTGACCGACCCGGCCGCGCTGCGGCGCCTGGCCGAGCGCTTCGCGGCCTGCGGCCCGAACGCCGCTCTTACGGGCCTGCCCCGCTACCTCGACCGCGGCGGGGCCGCCGTGCTCACGAGCCTGGTCCCGTTCGCCATCCTGGCCGCGCTGCCCCTCCCGCTCGTCCCGCGCACGCGGGCACCCGGCCTCGGGGCGCTTAACGGCCAGGTCTGGATGATCGGCGCAGACGACTACCGGCGCCTCGAGCCGCACGCGGCGCATCCGGGCGAAGTGCTCGAGGACGTCATGATCGGGCGCTTCCTCAAGCGCCAGGGCATGCGCCTCCACCTCATCGACCTCTCGGGCGAGCTTGCCGTGCGCATGTATGGCTCGTTCGGCGAGGCGTGGCAGGGCTTCCGCAAGAATGCGTACCTCCTCGCCGGTGGCGGGCGCGTGCTGCCGTTCCTGCTGTTCTTCGCGCTCTACACCGCTGTGTGGGTCGTGGCACCGTGGATGGGCTGGCCGCTGCTCGCGACGACATACGCCGTGAAGGGAATCATCGATGCGTGGGGGCGGATGCCGCCCTGGGTGACGCTGCTAGCGCCGGTCTCGCTCGCGCTCGGCGCCCTCCTTCAGCTCGACTCGGCACTGGCGCACGCGCGGGGGACGGTCGCCTGGAAGGGCCGCCGCGTCGGGGCGCGGCGGGACTGAGCGCACGCCGAAGGCCGTGGGGGACGTGCAAAACCGGCGAGCGTTTCTGGAGTTCTGCGCCGTACACTCTGCCCGCTCACCCTTCTCCCCTCTGCCATGCGTTTCCTCCTCTTCAGCGTGCTCCTTCTCGGGCTCGTCGGCGTCTTGCTGGCGACGCAGACGGAGAACTTCGCCCCCGCCTATCTCTACCTCCCGTTCCTGCCGACGCGCATCGCGAGCTCGCTGTTCTGGTTCATCACGGGCTCGGTGGCCCTCGGGCTCGTCGTGGGCTACCTCGCGGCTGTGCCGGGGCAGTTCGGCGCCGCGCGCCGCGCGCGCAAGGCTGAGCGCGAGCTGGCCGCCCGCCGCAGCGCCGCCGGGCCAGGGCCGGCTGTGCAGGGCGGCGTGATCGGTAACCCCAATGCCGACGAGACGCAGCGCCTCGCCGACGAGGTCGCGCGGCGCACGCGTGGCGCCTGACCCGCCGCACGGCCACGCCGCATCCCCGGCCGGGACGGGCGTGCCGCGCCGTGTCCGTCTCGTCGAGGCGCGCCGCGCGCCGCCGGGCTCGCCTCCCGGGGCCCTGCTGCCGCGTGCCGAGAACGGCGTGCCCGCCGCACGCCTCTCCGCGTTTCACTACGACGCCGACACGTTCGAGGAGCTCCCCCCCGGGCCAGCGGCCGAGGCCGATCTGCCGGCGCTGCGCGCCCGGACCCGCGCGCACGGCACGACCTGGATCAACCTCGACGGCGTGGCCGACACAGCCGCCGTGGCTGCGCTCGGCGAGGCGTTCGGGCTGCACCCGCTCGTGCAGGAAGACCTCGCCAACCCCGCGCAGCGGCCCAAGCTCGAGCTCTACGGCGACTACGTTTTCGTCGTGGCCCGCATGGTACGCCCGGCCGAAACGCCGCCTCTGCCCGGCGAGCCACATTACACCGTCGAGCAGGTCGCGTTCGTGCTCGGCGAGGGCTACGTGCTCTCGTTCCAGGAGGTGCCGGGCGACGTGTTCGAGCCCGTGCGCGAGCGCATCCGCCGCGCCTCGGGGCGCGTGCGCCAGCACGGCCCGGACTACCTGCTCTACGCGCTGCTCGACGTGATCGTGGACCACTACCTCGTCACGCTCGAGCGCATCGGCGATGCGACCGAGGCGCTCGAAGAGCGCGTCGCCTCGGCGCACGTGGCCGGGCCGCGCGGGCGCGGCGTGCAGATGGCCATTTCCGCGCTCCGCCGCGACGTGGTGCAGCTCCGACGGGCGGTGTGGCCCCTGCGCGAGGTCCTCGCGGCTCTGCTGCGCGACGACGTACCCGGCGTCTCAGAGCGCACGCGCCTCTACCTGCGCGACGCCTACGACCACCTCGTGCAGACGGTCGAGATCCTCGAGGCCCTGCGCGACGTGCTCGGCGGCCTCGCCGACCTCTACCTGACCGCCATCAGCCTGCGCCAGAACGAGGTCATGAAGACGCTCACGGTCGTCAGCAGCGTGTTCATTCCGCTCACGTTCGTCGCGGGCATCTACGGCATGAACTTCGACAACATGCCCGAGCTGCACACGCCCTACGGCTACTTCGTCCTGCTCGGCGCCATGGCGACGCTCGCGGCAAGCATCCTGCTCTTCTTCCGCCGCAAGGGCTGGCTCTGAAGTCTTGCCCGGGGCCAGCGGCGCCGGTTTCGGTCAGGGCGCCGTACGCCAGTAGAGCAGTCCGCCGGCCGAGGTGCCGGCGAGGATCTCGGGACGCCCGTCGCCCGTCAGGTCCGCCGCGGCCGGGGCGGTGCGCCGCCGGCTCGCCGGAACCGGCGCGGCCTCGGCGAAGCGCGGCGCCTGAGACGTGCCCTCGTTGCGGAACACGCGGATGGCGCCCTCGCCAGTGCCGACGAGCAGGTCCAGGCGGCCGTCGCCGTCGAGATCTGCGAGGTGAGGCGCGCTGTCCTGCCCGACCGACGCCGGCAGGCCGATTGCCTGCGCGTAGGCCAGGTCGGCAGCGACCGGCTGTCCGTTAGGCTCGGTCAGGAAGCGCGGCGCCTCGCGCGTGCCCACGTTCCGGTAGAGCAGCAGGCGTCCGTTGGAGGCGCCGGCGAGCAGGTCCAGGAGGCCGTTGCCCGTCAGGTCGCCGAGCGTGCCGCGCGCGAACTGTCCGACGTTGATGTTCTCGAAACGCAGCGCGGCCATCTCGAAGCGCGGCGCCGTAGCCGTGCCCTCGTTGCGCAGGAACGCGAAGCGCCCGTTGAAGCCCCCCACGAGCAGGTCCGGCAGGCCGTTGCCCGTCAGGTCGCCGAAGACGGGCGCGTAGGCGCCGAAGTCGTACGCGAGGCCGAGCCAGTCGCCGTCGGCGAGCTGGAAGCGCGGCGTCCCCGGCGCGCCGACGTTGCGGTAAAGCGTGAGCGTGGCGCGCGAGGGGTTCTCAGGGCTGGCCTCGTTGCCGAGCACGAGGTCCGGCAGGCCGTCGCCGTCGAGGTCGGCCACGGCGACGGTGCTGCGGCGGCCCACGTCCACGCTCTCGAGCAGCCGCTCGGTGCGCAGCCTGAACCGGGGCTGGCCGGGCGGACCGGTATTCTCATAGTGGAGGAGGTTGGAGACCCATCCGGCCGGGCGCGCGCAGAGCCCGCCGAGCACGCCCACGAAGAGATCCTTGCGCCCGTCGCCGCGCACGTCGCCGAAGGCGGGCGCGTTGTAGCCGCCCGTCTCGACGGGCTGCTCGGCCGGATAGCGCTCGGAGACGAGCGTGAAGGCCGGCACGCCGGGCGTGCCGTCGTTGCGGAAGAAAAAGAGGCTTGGCGTGAAGAAGTCGCCCCAGAAGAGATCGGGGAGGCCGTTGCCGGTCACGTCCGCCATGGCCATTGCGTTGGCGCCGTGGCGCTCGGGCGCGGCGGCCTCGGAGGGCAGCGGCCCGCGCGGCCCGCCGCCGGGCACGCCCATGCCCGGCCGCATCGGCCGGTCGCCGCACGAGGGGTTGTCCTCGTAGATCATGATGTCCTGGAACGTGTCCGTCACGAACGCAAAGCGCGGCTGCCCGTCCGGCCCGAGGCCGTCGTGCCGGTAGAGCGTGATGGTGCCCAGATCGGCCTTGCCAGCGAGCAGGTCGAGGCGCCCGTCGCCGTCCACGTCGGCCAGGACGGGCTGGCTCGAGTCCTCGACGGCCACAGGCTGGCCGGCGGCGTCGAGCAGGCGTTCGGCGGCGAGCGCGAAGCGCGGCGCCGCGGCTGTGCCCTCGTTGCGGTAGAAGCGGACCTCGCCCGGCGCGCCGCGCGTGAGCAGGTCCGGCAGGCCGTCGCCCGTCACGTCGCCGAAGACGGCCCAGGGACCCGGCTCGACGTCGCCGAGCCGGTCCTCGCGCCACGTCCACGTCCCGTCGTCGGCGCGAGCGAACACTTGCAGGCTGGCCCCGCCGACGTTGAGCACGAGCTCGGCGCGGCCATCGCCTGTCAGGTCCACGAGCTGGGGGCGCGGCTCGAAGAAGCCCCCGGTGAACGGCAGCGGGACGGGCGCGCCACCGGCGCGCAGGACGGGGAACGGGGCCACGTCGCGCACGAACGCGGGCAGGTCACCGCTGCCGGGGCCGAACGGCGGTGCGGCCCCGGGCGCTTCGGGCCGCATCGCGGGCGGCTGCGTGGCGACGCACGCCCCCAGCACCGATGCCCCGAGCAGGGCAGGAACGAGCAGCAGCGCGCGCGCGCGGCGCAGCAGAGGCGGGCTCACGGGGCAGCCGGAAGATGGATGGGAACAAGGAGACGCTGCGGCCATGCCGACGCGGCGGACCCGGGCGCGTGGCGCGTGCTCGCCGCCGCGCGCAGCGCCTCCGCGAAGCGCGCCGGCGGCCCCGCGACGGCCTCGGCGCAGACGACCGCGCCCGTCTCGTCGGTGACGAG
>JBKBRC010000037.1:20326-22554 GCA_046292345.1 Rubricoccaceae bacterium | reverse complement strand
AACCTGGCCCGAGCCGGCGGCCCGCCCGCCCGCGACGCCGCAGGCGGACGCGCACGCTCTCCGGACGCAGCCGGATGCCTGCGCGCTGCCCGAGAACGTGCCTCGGGGCGCGTGGTGGCAGGACGCCTGACGCCGGCGGCCTCGGCCCGCCCGCTGGCGTCCGCCTGCCGGGCGTGCGCTCAGGCGCCGATGCGCACCAGCGACAGGTCGAACGTGAGCGCCTCGCCCGCGAGCGGGTGGTTGGCGTCGAGCGAGACCGTCTCGTCGCCCACGCCGACGACCTCGACCTCGAGCACGCTGCCGTCCTCGAGCCCGACCTGGAGCCGCTGCCCGATCTCGGGCTCGTAGTCTTCCGGGAACTGGGCACGGGGCACGTTGAGCACGAGGCGGCTCTCGTAGGGCCCGTAGGCCTCCTCGACCGGGATCGTGATCGTCTTCTGCTCGCCCTCGGCCATGCCGGCGACGCCGTGCTCGAAGCCAGGGATGACCTGGCCCTCGCCCAGCGTGAACGCGAGCGGCTCGCGGCCCTCTGACGAGTCGAACACCGTGCCATCGTCCAGGCGACCGGTGTAGTGGATGTGGACGGTGTCTCCGGTCTTTGCAGTAGCCATGAGGCAGGGGGAAGGGCAGGCGGGGCCTGCGAGGAAAGGGGAAGGCGACAAGCTAGGTCCGTCGCTGCGCGCGGCAGCGGCCTCCGCCAAAGCTGCGCGCGGGCTTCACGTGCGCGCCGTGCCTTGCGGGCGACCGGGGCTATGGAGAGCGCGGGCACGCGCGCAAAAAGCACGACCGACCAGGGCGGGACCGATAAAAACGCTACGGTCCGGGCCGGCCCCGGCCGATACGCGGGGCAACCAGCATCTCACGCCCGTGCCCTCTGCGATCGCCCTCGCTCCCCGTCCGACCTTCGCTCACGCTGCCGGCCCGCCGGCCGCCCCGCCGCCGGATGCCGGGGCCCTCGGCGGGTACGCGCGCATGCGCCGGCTGCTCGGCGTCGCGCTCATGCTCAGCGCCGAGACGCGCCTGGAGCCGCTGCTCGACGCGATTCTCGATGCGGCGACGGACGTGCTCGCGTGCGCCGGCGCTTCCGTGCTGCTCTACGACGAGCGAGCCGACGCGCTGCGCTTCGTGGCCGTGCGCGGGGCTGACCTCGCTGTCCTCGCCCGCGTGCCGGTACCTACGACGGGCAGCCTCGCCGGCGACGTGTTCACGAGCAACGCGCCCGTCGTCTCCGTAGACGCCCGCGCCGACACGCGTCACGACGCCACGGTGGCCGGCATGACCGGCATCGCGACGCAGGCACTCATCGGGGTCCCGCTCGCCGTCGAGGGGCGGCCGCTCGGCGTACTGCAGGTGCTCAACCCGCACGGGGGCGTCTTCGCCGAGGACGCGCTCGAACTGCTCGACGTGCTCGCGGCGCAGGCGGCCGTCGCGCTGCGCAACGCGCAGCAGCGCGCGGCGCTCCACCGCGTGCACGAGGAGCTGGCCGCACTTGACCGCGTAAAGACGGACTTTCTGACGGTCGCCTCTCACGAGCTGCGCACGCCGCTCGCGGCCGTGCTCGGCTTCGCGGCGTCGCTGCGCGCCGAGGCCGCCGGCTCGCCGCTGGCGGCTGTCGCCGGCGAGGTCGAGGCGGCGGCGGGCAAGGTGCAGCAGGTCGTCGAGGCGATGACGCAGGTGAGCCTGCTCGGCGGCGAGCCGCTTCCGGCGGACGCCCCCGTCGTGGCGCTCCAGGCCGTCTGCGCCGCGGCCGTCCGCGCGGCCCTGCCCGCGGCCGAGGCGAGCGGGGTGACGCTCCAGATGCGCCTGCACCGCGTGCCCCGGCTCGTCCGCGCCGAGGCCCCTGCGCTCGGGCGGGCGCTCGCGGCCCTGCTGGACAACGCGCTCGCCTTCGCCGGGCCGGGCGGCACGGTCACCCTCACCGCCGACGGCGACGGCGAGGCGCTCGTCCGGATTGCCGATACAGGGCCGGGCATTCCGCCGGCAGAGCGCACGCGCATCTTCGCTCCCTTCTACCAGATCGGGGGCGGGGACGCGCGCGCGCGCGAGGGCCTCGGGCTCGGCCTCGCCATCGCGCAGCGCATCGCAGCGCGCCACGGCGGCACGGTCGCCGTAGACGACGAGGCGACCGGGGACGGGCGGGGCGGAGGCGCTACCTTCCGCCTGACGCTTCCGCTCGCCGCTCCGGTCGTGTGACCGCTGCCCCGCAAGGCCGACCGCTGCCCCGCAAG
>JBKBRC010000037.1:0-20226 GCA_046292345.1 Rubricoccaceae bacterium | reverse complement strand
TCGAGCGCTTTCTACACCCGCCTGCCTGCGCGCAAAGCGTTCGAGACCGTCGCCGACCCGTCGGCCTACGCGCCGCTGCCGGCCGACTGGTGGATCGTGATCACGGACGTGGAGGGCTCCACGGCGGCCGTCGCCGCGGGGCGCTACCGGGACGTCAACTTTGTCGGCGCGGCGTGCATCGCAGCCGTGCTCAACACCTCGGGCGAGACTGAGGTGCCGTTCATCTTCGGCGGCGACGGCGCGACGATGCTCGTCCCGCCGGCGCTCGCCCGGGGGCTGCGCCCGGTCCTGCGCACCGTACGCCGCATCGCGGCCGACGACTTCGGCCTCGCGCTCCGCGTCGGGCTCGTCCCGGTCGCCGACGTCTACGCCCGCGGCGCGCGCGTGGACGTGCTCCGCCTCGAGGTCTCGGAGGGGTACGCGCAGGCGATGGTCTCGGGCGGGGGGCTCGCGCTCGCCGAGGCGCTCGTCAAGGGCGCCGAGACGGGCCCGGGCTACGCCCTCGGCCCCGGCCCGGCCGCCGACGACCCGACGCGTGCGCTCTTCGAGGGCCTCGAGTGCCGCTGGCAGGAGGTCGAAAGCCCCGACGGCGAGATAGTCGCCCTGCTCGTGACCGCCACGGCGCCCGACGAGGCGGCGCGTGCAGCCGCCTACCGAGACGCGCTCGCGGCCATCGAGGGCGCCTACGGCCCGGCGGCGCGCGCGCACCCGCTCGCCCGGGCACGCCTGCGCCTGATGCGCCGTCCGTCGGACTTCGCGCGCGAGGCCATGATACGCGCCGCCACGCCGGCCGAGCGGCGGGCCTACCGCCGCCGAGAGTTCTGGCTGACGCAGCTCGGGCGCGTCCTGATGGCCCTGCGCCTCAGGACCGAGCGCACCGACTGGGGGCGCTATCCCGCGCTGCTCCGCGCCTCGACCGACGTGCGCAAGTTCGACGACACGCTGCGCATGATCCTGAGCGGCACGCCGGCGCAGCGCGCTGCGCTCGAGGCCGAGCTCGAGCACCTGCGCGCGGCTGGTGCGCTCGTCTACGGCGTCCACGTCTCGCCGCGCGCCACGCTCACGTGCCTCGTGTTCGACCGGATGGGCCGGCAGGTCCACTTCGTGGACGGGTCCGGCGGGGGCTACACGGCGGCGGCGCGGCAGCTCAAGGCGCAGTTGAAGCAGCTCGAGGCAGGGCACCGCCCCGCTCGCCCGTGACGCGCCCGTTCCGACGTGGGAACCGCCGCGCGCGGCGCCATCCGGAGGCCCGCGGGCCGCGCGCGCTGACGGAGACGCACGGAGACGGAGACGGAAGGAGACAGGCGTTTTGCCCCCGCGGTCTTGCCAGGATAAGTCTTGCCGGCATGACACGTAGCTTGCGGACGTCTGGTCTGCCTCGCTGCCCGTGCGCCCGCTCACGTTCTCTCTCGCGCTCATGCTCGGTTTCGGCCCTGGCCCGCTCGCCGCCCAAGACGCCGCCCGGACCGCCCCCCCGCCGGCGGAGGCCTCCGGCCCCGGTGACCGCTACTTCCCTCCTCGCCAGGCGATGCGCAGCGCGACCGTCGCGCCGAACGCGATGGCGGCCACGAGCCACCCGCTCGCCACACAGGTTGCGCTCGAGGTGCTCCGCGAGGGCGGCTCGGCCGTCGACGCCGCGATCGCGGCCAATGCGGTCATCGGCTTCCTCGAGCCGACCGGCAACGGCATCGGGGGGGACCTGTTCGCGCTCGTCTGGGACCCGCGGGCCGACGGCGGCCAGGGGCGGCTCTTCGGCCTCAACGCGAGCGGGCGCGCGCCGCGCGGCGTGCCGCTCGAGGCCGTCCGCGCCGCTCACCCCGAAGGCGAGATCCCGTTCCTGAGCGGCCACTCCGTCACCGTGCCCGGCGCCGTCGACGGGTGGTACGCGCTGCACGGGCGCTTCGGGCGGCTGCCGATGCCGCGCCTGCTCGCGCCCGCGATTGGCTACGCCGAGGACGGCGCGCCCGTGCCGAGCTACATCGCCGCGCTGTGGGCGCGCGCGCCGCGCCTGGCCCGGCAGCCAGGCTTCGCGGATGTGTTTCTGCCCGGCGGACGCGCGCCGCGCGAGGGCGAGCGCTTCCGCAACCCCGCGCTCGCGCGTACGCTCCGCCGCGTCGCCGAGGGCGGATCGGACGCGTTCTACCGCGGCGAGATCGCGCGGGAGATCGAGGCGTTCTGCGCCGAGGCGGGCTGCTACCTGACGGCCGAAGATCTGGCCGCGCACACGCACGACTGGGTCGAGCCGCTCGGCGTGACCGTCGAGGGGTACACGCTCTGGCAGCTGCCGCCCAACGGGCAGGGGCTTGCCACGCTGCAACTGCTCGGCCTCGCCGCCGGCTTCGATCTGCGCGCGATGGGCCACAACTCGGCCGACTACCTGCACCACCTCATCGAGGCCAAGAAGGTCGTCTACGAGGACCGCGCCCGGTTCTATGCCGATCCGGCGTTCATGGACGTAGACCCGGCGGCGCTGATCGCCCCCGAGTACCTGGCCGCGCGGCGCGCGCTCATCGACCCCGCCCGCGCCTCCGACGCCTTCGAACCGGGCGACGTGCGCGCCGGGCGTGGCGGCACGATCACGCTCGCTGTCGGCGATGCCGACGGTATGATGATCTCGCTCATCCAGTCCAACTACGCCGGCTTCGGCAGCGGCTTCACGCCGCCGGCGCTGGGCTTCTCGTTCCAGAACCGCGGCGCCGGCTTTGCGCTCGAGCCCGGGCACCCCAACGCCTACGCGCCCGGAAAGCGGCCTTTCCACACCATCATCCCTGGCTTCGTCACGCGCGAGGGCCGGCCGTACATGGCCTACGGCGTTATGGGCGGCGACGTGCAGCCGCAGGGGCAGGTGCAGGTCTTCCTCAACCACGTGCTCTTCGGGATGGACATCCAGGCGGCGGGGGACGTAGCGCGCTGGCGCCACGCGGGCTCCACCGAGCCGTCGTCGCCGGGCAGGCGCATGACCGATGGCGGCTGCGTCTCGCTCGAGTCGGGCATTCCGGCGTCGGTACGGGAGGCGCTCGCGGCGCGTGGCCACCGGCTGTGCGAGGAGGCGTTCACGCACTTCGGCGGCTATCAGGCCGTGCGCTGGGACGCGGAGAACCGCGTCTACTGGGGCGCGACCGAGTCGCGCGTAGACGGCAGCGCGGCCGGCTTCTGAGCCGCGCCGGCGGCCGTCGGGCTGCGCGCGGAGGGCCGGAGCAGAAGAAGGCCGCGGCGTGCGTCGCCGCGGCCTTCTTCGCGCTACCGGACACGCGCCGGCGTCAGCGCTGCACGCCCACCGACGGCGCCTCGTCGGCGAAACCGCGCTTGCGCATGAGCGCGTCCACCTCCGGGTCGCGGCCGCGGAAGGCGCGGTAGCCCTCGGCCGGATCGACGGTGTTGCCGGCCGAGAAGACGTGCCGCACGAGCCGGTCCGCGACGGCGCGGTCGTAGGGGCCCTCGCCCTCGAGGAAGGCCTCGTAGGCGTCGGCCGTGAGCACGTCCGACCAGAGATAGCTGTAGTAGCCGGCCGAGTAGCCGTCGCTCGAGAAAATGTGCAGGAAGTGCGTCGGGCGGTGGCGCATTACGATTTCGCGTGGCAGGCCGTACTCGGCCAGCACGCGCTCCTCGAACGCGCGCGCGTCGATCGGGTGCTCGCGCTCGAGGTGCACGCGCATGTCGTAGAGGCCGCTCGCCAGGAACTCGACCGTGCGGAAGCCCTCGCCGTGGCCCGCGGCGCGCTCGATGCGCTCGACGAGCGCGCGCGGCATCGGCTCGCCGGTCTGGTAGTGCACGGCGAAGCGGTCGAGCACCTCAGGGGTGGCCAGCCAGTGCTCGAGCAGCTGCGACGGGAACTCGACGTAGTCGCGCGCGACGGCCGTGCCGGAGAGGCTCGGGTAGGTCACGTCCGAGGCGAGGCCGTGCAGCGCGTGCCCGAACTCGTGGAAGAGCGTCTCGGCGTCGCCCCACGAGATCAAGACGGGCTCGCCCGGACGGCCCTGGATGAAGTTGGAGTTGTTGGAGACGAGCACCGTCTGCGCCTTGCCGTCCATGCGCTGCTGTGGGCGGTAGGACGTCATCCAGGCGCCGGAGCGCTTGCCGGCGCGGGCGTACGGGTCGAAGTAGAACAGCCCGACGTGGGCACCCGTCTCGCGGCTCGTCACGTTCCAGACGCGCACGTCCTCGTGGAAGACGGGCACGTCGCGGACCTCGGCGAAGTCGAACCCGAAGAGCTCGCCACCGACCCAGAACATGCCGTCGACGAGGCGGTCGAGCTGGAGGTAGGGCTTGACCTCGTTCTCGTCGAGGTCATAGCGCTCCTTGCGCACGATCTCGGCGTAGTAGCGGTAGTCCCACGGCTCGATCGTGATCCCGTCGCCGCGCGCATCGGCGATGGCCTGCATGTCGGCCACCTCCTCTCTGACGCGGGCCACGGCGGGCGTCCAGACCTGCTCCATCAAGCGGAGCCCGGCGTACGGGTCGCCGGCCATCGTGTTCTCGGTGCGCCAGTGCGCGTGCGTCTCGTAGCCGAGCAGGGCCGCGCGCTCGGCGCGCAGCGCGAGGATCTGCGAGATGAGCGCGTTGTTGTCGTTGGCGTCGCCGTTGTCGCCGCGCCCGGTAAAGAGCTCGAAGGCCTGCCGGCGGAGATCGCGGTTGTGCGCGTACGTCAGGAAGGGCTCCATCGCCGAGCGCGTGTTGGCGATGACCCAGGCGCCGGCGTAGCCGCGGCTCTCGGCCGCCGCCGCCGCCGCGTCCACGGCCGACTGCGGCAGGCCCGCCAGGTCGGTCTCGTCGCGGATGACGAGATAGAGGTCGGTCTCGTCGGCGAGCACGTTCTGACCGAACTGCGTGAACAGGCCCGCCAGCTCCTGGTTGATGGCCGAGAGGCGCGCCTTCTGCGCGGCGTCGAGGCGGGCGCCGGCGCGGACGAAGTTGTTGTGGTAGAGCCACACGAGGCGCTGCTGCTCGGGCGTGAGCGCGGCCATCTCGGGGCCGGTGTAGACGGCCTCGATGCGCTCGAAGAGCGCCTCGTTCTGCGTGATCCGGTCCGAGTAAGCCGCCAGGCGAGGCGACATCGTGCGCTGGACGGCCTGGAACTCGGGTGTGCTCATGTTGCCGGCCCAGACGCCGTAGACGGCCGAGACGCGCTGCATCGTGGCGCCGGCGCGCTCGAGCGCGGCGATCGTGTTCTCGAACGTCGGCATGGCCTTGCTCGTCGCGATCGCCTCGATCTCGGCGAGGTGCTCGGCCATGGCGGCCTCGAGCGCCGGCTCGAAGTGCGCCACCTCGACGCGGTCGAAGGGCGGGAGGCCGTCGTAGGGACCGGTCCAGGGCTCGAGCAGCGGGTTGGGGGTGCCCGCGGGCGCCGCGGCGCCCGCCTGCGCGTGCGCGCCCGGCGCGAGCGCGAGGCCGAGCGCGCCCACGGCCGCGGCGACGAGGGCCGCGAGCAGCGCGGGGTCGGAAAGCAGTTTGGTCATCGGGGACGTAGCAAAATGGGAGAGAAGCCGCGCCAGGGGGCGGTGCGCCCGGCGCGCCCGGGTAGGCTAACGCCGAAGGACCCCCTTGTGGTGCCCGTACCGGAGGGACGCGGGGGCCGGAGCGACAGGACGCGGGGGCCGGAGCGACAGGACGCGGGGGCCGGAGCGACAGGACACGGACGGGCGTTTCTTCGTTTCTTGAACCCCGTCTCGCCAGCCCGACCTCCTGTGCGCCTTCTGGTACATGCTGCGCTGCTTGCCGCGCTCCTGATCGCCTCCGCGCCCGTCGCCGCGCCGGCGGCCGCGCAGGCCCCGCGCGCCTCCGATCGCCTCTCGGCCGATCGCCTTTCGGCCGAAGACTACGCCCGCGCCGAGCGCTTCCTGCCGCAGAACGTCAACCCGCTCGTGCGCGGCGTCCCGGCCGAGCTTCGCTGGCTCGACGGCGAGCGCCTGCTCTACCGCGTGCGTACGGCCGCCGGGCACGCCTTCGTGCTCGTCGATGCCGCCGCCGGCACGCGCACGGCGGCCTTCGACGCGGCGCGCCTCGCAGCCGCGCTCGGCGCGGCGGGCGTCGCCGAGCCGCTCGACCCGGACGCGCTCGAGCTGCGCGGCCTCGACGTGCAGCGCGACCGCCTCGTGTTTTCGCTCGAGGGCACGCGCTACACGTGCACGCTGCCCGAGTATGGCTGCCTCAAGGAGGACGCGCCGGCGCCGAGCGTGCGCGGCGGTGCGCCCTCGCCCGACGGCCGCCGCGTCGCGTTCGTGCGCGAGCACGACCTGTGGGTGCGAGAGACGGCCTCGGGCGAGGAGATCCGCCTGACGACCGACGGCGCGCCGGACTACGGCTACGCGACCGACTCGGAGGGATGGCGCCGCAGCCCGGGCGCGGCCGTCAAGTGGTCGCCCGACGGCCGCCGCCTCGTCACGCACCGCCTCGACGAGCGCGGCGTGGGCCGCATGCCGCTCTGGCGCGCCCGCGTGGGCCGGCCCGAGCCGGTCTCGTTCCCCTACGCGCTCCCCGGCGACACGCTCGTGCCGCGCTACGAACGCCTCGTCGTGGACGTGGACGCGCGCTCGGTCACGCCCTTCCAGGCCGAGCCCGATCACCAGCGCACGTCGTCGTGCTGCGGCATGATGCGCGACGGCGAACTGGCCGACATCGAGTGGAGCGCCGACGGGCAGCGCCTCGCCTACGTCTCGACCTCGCGCGACTACGCGACCGTCACGCTCCGCACCGTCGATCCCGCCACGGGCGCCGTGCGCGACGTGCTCACGGAGACCGTGCAGCCCTACTTCGAGTCCAACGCGGCCGGGCGCGGCACGCCCAACTGGCGCGTGCTCCACGACCGCGGCGTCGTGCTCTGGCACTCGCCGCGCGACGGCTACCACCACCTCTACCTGCACGACCTTGCCTCGGGCGCCGAGGTGCGCCGCCTGACGCGCGGCACCTGGACGGTCGTGGACGTGCTGCACGTGGACGAGGCCGAGGGCTTCGTCTACTTCACCGGCGCCGGGCGCGAGGCCGGGCGGGATCCCTACCACCGCCACCTCTACCGCGTCGCGCTCGCCGGCGGTGAGCCGCAGCTGCTCACGCCCGAGGACGCCGACCACCGCGTCACGTTCGCCCCGGGCGGGCGCTTCTTCGTCACCACCTACTCGACGCTCGCGACGGCGCCCATCACAGCCGTCCGCCGCGCCGACGGCGGCGTCGTGCTCACGGCCGAGCAGGGCGACCTCGCGGCGCTCGACGCGCTCGGCCTGCCGCGCCCGATCCCGTTCACGGCGCCCGCCCGCGACGGCCAGACGACGCTCTACGGCGTGATGTACCGGCCCTCCAGCTTCGATCCCGCGCGACGCTATCCCATCATCAACCACATCTACCCCGGTCCCCAGGTGGGCAGCATCGGCGAGCGCGCGTTCGCGCCGGCACGGCGCGGCAACCCGCAGGCCCTCGCCGAGCTCGGCTTCATCGTCGTGCAGATCGACGCGCTCGGCACGCCCATGCGCAGCTTCGACCTCCACACGCACTACTACGGGGACCTGGCTGACAACGGCCTGCCGGACCAGATCGCGGCCATGCGGCACCTCGCCGCGCAGCATCCCTACATTGACCTCGACCGCGTGGGCATCTACGGCCACTCGGGCGGCGGCTTCGCGACAGCAGCGGCGCTGCTGCGGCACCCGGAGTTCTTCAAGGTGGGCGTGGCGAGCGCGGGCAACATGGACAACCGCGGCTACACCTTCTACTGGGGCGAGAAGTGGCAGGGCCCGCTCGTGCAGCGGGAGGACGGCACGGACAGCTACACCAACCAGGCGCTCCAGGAGTACGCGGATCGCCTCGAGGGCAAACTGCTCATCACGTTCGGCTCGATGGACGACAACGTCCACCCGGCCATGACGCTGCTGCTCGTCGACGCGCTCATCGCGGCCAATAAGGACTTCGACCTGATGGTCTTTCCCAACCGCGGCCACGGGTACGCCAACGAACCCTACCACCTGCGCATCACCTGGGACTACTTCGTGCGGCACCTGCTCGGGAAGGAGCCGCCGGCAGGTTACCGAATTGGCGGCGACTGAAGCGGCTCAGGCGGTGCCGCTCCCCGCCCTGCTGCGGCCGGAGCGCGCAGCCGTACATGCTCGTGCAGCGTGCCCGCGCAGCCGGCACGCGGGGCGCAGGTGGCAGCGGGGAGGGCGAGCAGGAAGATGCGCCGCACGGGTTTCGCAGGCGTCCGCGCCTCGGGGACCGCGCGTCTCGGGAGCGCCTGAGGGCGCGCGGCATCAGGGTCGTGCGGCGGGCATCTCGGCGGCGGCGCGTCGCGTGCCGCGCAGCAGACCCGCGAGCAGCGCCGCCGCCGCGCCGAGCGCGAGCGCCCCGCGCAGCGGCTGGCCGAGCAGCAGGTAGCCCGTCCCGAAGAGCGTCGCGTAGACGAGCGCGCAGCCGGCGAGCCAGCGCAGCGCCAGCAGGCCGAGGCCGCGATCGGCGGGCACGTCCGGGTGACGCGCGGCCAGCGGTCTCCAGCCCGGCCCGCCCGGCCGCACGCGGCGGTAGAACGCGTCCAGCGTGGCCAGGCGGGTAGGGCGAGTCAGGAAGGTCGCGGCGAGCCAGAGCACGGTCGTCAGGCCTGCGATGCCGAACAGGTTGGTCGGAAAGGGGCTCGTCAGGAACGGCACCTGCACGCCGGCCACGCTCAGCGCGACGAGCGCGAGCGGCGCGACCGTGGCCACGAGCTCGCTCCAGGCGTTCACGCGCCACCAGTACCAGCGCAGGATGAGCACGAGGCCCATCCCGGCCGAGGCGCTCAGGAGCAGGCCCCACGCGCCCGAGACCGAGTCCAGGCGTGAGGCGACGAGCACGCCTCCCACGGCGAGTGCGAACGTGAGCACGCGGGCCACGGCCACGTAGTGGCGCTCGGAGGCGCCAGGCCGCAGGAAGCGCCGGTAGAGGTCGTTGACGAGATAGCTCGTGCCCCAGTTGAGCTGTGTCGAGATGGTGCTCATGAAGGCGGCCAGGAAGGCTGCGAAGAGCAGCCCGAGCAGACCCGTCGGGAGCGCGTCCCGCATGACGAGGACGTAGCCCTCGCCCGGGGCCTCAAGGCCGGGGTAGAGGACGAGCGCGACGAGCGCGACGAGGATCCAGGGCCACGGCCGCACGCAGTAGTGCGCGACCGTGAACCAGAGCATCGCGAGCAGCGAGTCCCGCTCGGAGCGCGTGGCGAGCATGCGCTGCGCGACGTAGCCGCCGCCGCCGGGCTCCTGCCCGGGGTACCAGCTCGCCCACCACTGCACGCCCGCATAGGCGGCGAAGGCAACGCCCGAGAGGGCGAGCACGGCCGCGCCCTCGGCGGCCTGCGCGGCCGAGGGCGCGCCCAGCAGGGGCAGGAAGCGCAGCGCGTCGGCTTGCCCGGTGGCAGTCAGGCGCGCCACGAGCCCGCCGAGCCCGCCGATCTCGGGCAGCCCGAGCGCGTGCACTGCCAGCGCGACCGAGCCGAGCATGGCCAGGCCGAACTGGAAGGCATCCGTGACGGCGATCCCCCACAGCCCGGAGACAAGCGCGTAGACGCCCACGACGAGGACGAGCACGCCCACCCAGGCCGTCGCCGCGTCGAGCCCGAGCGCGGGAATGCCCGGGGCGCCGAAGAATGTCAGGCCGGGGAAGAGCACGCGGAAGACCGTCGCCATCGCGAGCACCACCCAGCCGACCACGACGGCGTTGGCGAACAGCCCGAAGTAGACCGCCTTGACGCCCCGCAGCGCCGCCGCGGCGCGCCCGTCGTAGCGGAGCTCGACCAGCTCGACGTCCGTCAGCACGCCGCTGCGCTGCCACAGCCGCGCAAAGAAAAACACCGTCAGCATTCCTCCGATGGCGGCATACCACCAGAGCCAGTTGCCCGCGATCCCGTTCTGCGCCACGAGCTCGGTGACGGCCAGCGGCGTATCGGCGGCGAACGTCGTCGCCACCATGCTCGTGCCGGCGAGGTACCACGGCATGGCACGACCGGTGGCGAAGTACTCGTCGGTGCTGCGCGAGGCGCGGCGGGCGAAGCGCAGCGCCAGGCCCACGGTGACGCCGAGCACGAGCACCACGATGATCCAGTCGAGTCCGGTCATGAGCGGAAGCGGGCTGGGGAGTGGGTCGGCGGGCGCTGTTGCGGGCAGCCGCCGGCACAGACGCGCCCGGCCTGTCGCAGAGACGGGCCGGGCGCGGAAGGTCGGGCGGGAATCCGGGCGGGAATCCGGGCGGAGCCCGGCGCCTCAGAACTGGAACACGAGGAGCACGCCGAGACCGACGAGGACCGCGGCGGCTGTCATGGTGCTGATCAGCTTGTGCATCGGGGGTGGTGGGGGACGGAGGAAATCCCGGCGATCAGGTTCCCGGGGGAGGGAACAAAATCTCGCCGAAGGTAGAGCCGGCCATTTGAGAAATGCAACCGTTATGATCGCAGGATTTGTGCGACGCGTGTGGGCGGCCTCGCCGGCACCGGCGGCGCCGCAGGGCGTTCGGCTTCTTCCCTGATGCCTCTCTCATGCTCGACCTCGCCCGCATCCGCGGCCTCTGCTTCGACATCGACGGTACGCTCGCCGACACAGACGACCACCTCGTCGGGCAACTCGCGGCCGTGCTGGACCGGCTGCCCCTCGTCTCGGGGCGCCGCGCCGACCGCCTCGCGCGGGGCGCCGTGATGGCGCTTGCGCCCAGCGTCAACCGCGCCTACGGCACGCTGGATCGCCTCCACCTCGACGGGCCGCTCTACCGCGTCCGGCAGGCGGCGCGCCGCCTGCGCCGTCCCGAAGACACGCGCAACCCCCGTGCTGCCGACGAGGTCCCGCACGAGATGATGCCCGGTGTGCGCGACATGCTGCACCGCCTGGCCGCGCGCTTCCCGATGTGCACCATCTCGACCGGTGGCGCGGCGCGCGTCGAGGCGTTTCTTGCCCACTACGGCGTGCGTGGGTGCTTCGAGGCCGTCATCACCGCGCAGACGACGCGGCGCATGAAGCCGCACCCGGAGCCGCTGCGCCATGCCGCACGCGTGATGGGCATTCCGCCCGAGGCCTGCCTGATGATCGGCGACACGGAGGTGGACATCCTGACGGCCGTGCGCGCCGGCGCGCAGTCGGTCGGCGTGCTGTGCGGCTTCGGGACCGCGCGCGAACTGCGCGCCGCCGGCGCCGACCTCGTCCTCGCCGACACGGCTGACGTGGAGGGCGCGCTCGGGGCACGCAACGCTCGCCGCGATGCGCGCTGATGGCGCGCGCTCCGCTGCTACCCCTACTACAGGCCGCTACCTCTTACTACAGGCCGCTATCTACCAGTCGTTTTCCTCCTTCACGACGCGCGTCGCCTGGACCGGCACGGGGTATGCGCCCGAGAAGCACGCGTGGCAGAAGCGCGTCTCGTCGCCGCGCGCCTCGTCCACGGCGGCCATCATGCCGTCTACGGAGAGGTAGGCGAGCGAGTCCACGCCGAGCCAGGCCGCGATGGCGTCGGGGTCGCCGAAGCGGTTGGCGGCCAGCTCGCCGTGGCTCGGGAAGTCCATGCCGTAGAAGCACGGGGCGACGACGGGAGGGCTCGCGACGCGGAAATGCACTTCGGCCGCGCCGGCCTCGCGCACCATGCGCACGAGCTGCCGGGCCGTTGTGCCGCGGACGATCGAGTCGTCCACCATGACGACGATGCGGCCCTGGAGCACGCCGCGCACGGGGTTGAACTTGGTGCGCACCTTGAGCTCGCGCGACGACTGCCCCGGCGCGATGAAGGTCCGCCCGACGTAGTGGTTGCGGATGAGCCCGATGTCGAGCTTGCAGCGCCGCCCGAGCTTGTTGGACTCGGACACGTAGCCGATGGCGGCGGTGTTGGACGAGTCCGGGACGGCCATCACGAGTGGGCGCTTGCCGGCGCCCTTGGGCACGAGCGGCACGGGCGCGTCGTGCGCGAGGCGCTTGCCGAGCTTGCGGCGCACCTTGTCCACCATCGCGCCGAAGACGAGCGAGTCCGGCCGCGAGAAGTAGACGTACTCGAACACGCACGGGCTCGTGCCGTGGCGGCGCGGCATGCATACGCCGTCGAAGGCGCCGCCAGCGGCGACGCGGCTGACGCCCGCCCGGTCGATGACGAGGATCTCCCCCGGCTCGACGTCGCGCACGTACGCGGCGCCGATCAGGTCGAAGGCGCACGTCTCCGAGGCGACGACCCAGCCGGGCTCGGTGCGCCCCGGTGCGGGCGGGAGGGTGCCGAGCGCGAGCGGCCGGAAGCCGTTGGGGTCGCGCACGGCGATGAGCGCGTCGTCGGTCAGCATGACGAGCGAGAACGCCCCCTCGCACTGGTGTAGCGCGTCGATGATGCGCGGCACCGGGCCGTGCTCGGCGCTCTGCGCGACGAGGTGGAGGATCAGCTCCGAGTCCGACGACGAGTTGAAGAGCGTGCCCCGGTCGACGAGCCGCTCGCGGATGGCGCGCGCGTTCGAAAGGTTGCCGTTGTGCGCCAGCGCCAGGTTGCCCTCCTGGTAGTGGACGACGAACGGCTGGATGTTGGCCGGGTTGGTCGCGCTCCCGCTCGTCGAGTAGCGCGTATGGCCGATCGCGGCGTCGCCGGCGAGGGTCGTCTCGAACACGGACTCGTCGTCGAACACGTCGAGCACAAGGCCGAAGTCCTTGTAGAGCGGCATCGTGCGCCGCCGGCGGGCTTCGTCGTAGACCGCCGTGGCAATCCCGGCCGACTCCTGCCCGCGGTGCTGGAGCGCGTGCAGGCCGAAGTACGTCAGGCGGGCCGCGTCCGGGTGGTTGAACACGCCGAATACGCCGCAGTGGTCGCGCGCCTTGTCCATCGCTGAGCGGAGACTGATGTGGGAGGGCCGGCCGCGGGGCGCGGCCGGTCAAGGCTACGAACGCGCCCCGTGCCCCGCGCGGTGCCCGAGAACTTTCACGCGCGGCGCCCGGCGTCGCGGCGTTCCGCGCGGCGGCTCACCAGGCCACGACGACGCCTGCGAGCGCGATCCCGGCCGCGTCGGCGACGAGGTCGCGCGTCGAGAAGTGTGGGTTGACGGGCCGCCGGCTATCGGCGACTTCTTTGACGAGCCCGAGCCCGAACGTGCCGAAGGCGGCCACAGGGAACGCGAGCGCGTCGCGCTGCCCGATCTTCTGCGTGAGCACGTACTGCGCCGAGAGGGCGATGAGGAAGCTCCCGGCCGCGTGCAGCAGCTTGTCCTGCCCGAGCCACGGGTCGTCGGGCGGCGGGCGGCGGGCGAGCGAGACGGGGGCGGCTGCATGCGCCGCCGCGACGGGTGCCGGCGCCGGCCCGGCGTCCCAGCGCCACCCGAGTCCCGCCTGCGGGGCGGTCGCCCCGGGCACGGCTCGGGCGGGCTGCGCCGAAGTCTCCGGCGCGTACCCCATCGGCAGTGCCAGCAGCAGCGCCAGCAGCAGCGCCGCCGGGCGCGCCTGCGCACCCGGCGGCCCGGACTGTTGGGCCCCTGGCTGCCTGCCGCCCGTCTGCCCGGCGCTCACGTGTCGGCGCGGCGTGGCGCGGCGGGTGCCCCGCGCAGGAGCTGCGCGAGCGCCAGCCCGGCGCCGCCGAAGAGGATCGCGCCGGCCGCCACGAGCACAAACAGGCCCGAGAGGGGCACGCGCGCGTAGCGCACCGAGAGCGTCGTGCGCGCGGTGCCGTAGGAGACCTGGACGAGCCCGGCCGCGCGGGGCGTCCACGCGACCTGCGTGCCGTCGGCTGCGAGCGTGTCGGACGAACTGGTGCGGCTGCCGGGGCGGTACGTCACGACGACGCGCTCGGCCGGCGCCGGCAGTGTGAGCGTGACCGGTCGCCCGACGACGAGCGGCTCGGCGTCGGCGGTGATCTGGGCCGCGGCCGGCGGGGCCAGCGGGAGCGCCAGCAGCAGCACCAGCAGGGCAGGGAGGAAGCGAGAGGGCATCAGCGCTCGAAGATGGCGATGGCAGGTTCGGAAGGCTCGGGGGCCACGGGCCGGCTGGCCAGGTAGGCGGCCAGCACGAGCGTGCCGGCGAGCCACGCGACCGGGACCACGACGGGCAGCCAGCTCGCGAAGCCGAGCGGGACGCCGCTGCCGTAGATCTCGCCGCGTGCGGCGGCCGAGAGGTCGATCCAGAGGTTGCTGACGAGCACAGCGCCGAGCGCGAGCGGGATGACGTACTTGATGAGCGCGTCGAACCACGCGCCGAGCCGGATGCGCGCGTGCTGGTTGACGAAGCCGCGCAGCTTGTCCGCGCCCACGACCCAGCCCAGCAGGAGGCACTCGAGCAGGCCCACCGTGAGCAGACTGTAGCCGAACGCCCAGTGGTCGAGGATGTCGAGGAAGTTGAGGCCGAAGGTGCCGTTGCCGTCCAGGCCAGGGTCGACGACGAGCGGAAGCGCCGTCACGAGCGAGCCCGCGATGCCGGGCCCGGCCACCATCATCAGGGCGGCCGTGCGGCTCATGCCCGTCTTGTCGATGAACGCCGAGGCCATGCCCTCCACGAGCGAGATCGCGCTCGTCAGGCCGGCCATGACGAGCAGCAGGAAGAACGCGAACCCGAAGAGCTTGACGCCAAAGGGGAAGCTCGCGATGCCCTCCGGGATGGCGAAGAACGAGAGCGAGAGCGTCCCGCCGACGGGGTTGAGCGCGAACACGAACAGCATCGCGAAGATGGCGATGCCGGCGATGTACTCGAAGCCGCAGTTGAGGAAGCTCACCATCATCGAGTTGCTCACCTGGTCCGAGTTGCGCGGCAGGTAGCTCGCGTAGGCGGTCATCGTGCCCAGGCCGAGCGAGAGCGAGAAGAACATCTGGCTGAAGGCGAGCTTCCATACCTCGACGTTGGTGATGCCGGCCAGGTCGGGCGTGAAGAGGTAGAGCACGCCGTCGGTGCCGCCGTCGAGCGTGAGGCCGCGTACGATCAGCACGATCATGAAGAGCCACATCGCCGGCACGGCCACGCGGACGGTCTTCTCGATCGTCTCGGTGCCGCGGAAGAGCGCCAGCAGCGTCAGGCCCCAGATGACGAGCACGGCCAGCATGGGCCACCACGTCGCGATCATGCCGAAGAACCACGTCACGGCGCTCGGCGCCGGTGTCGGCTCGGTCATGCCTGCAAAGGGGGCCGTCGCGCCCGGATCGAACAGGCCAAAGAACACGCCGACGAGCATCGAGAGCGCCCAGCCCAGGATCGTGATGTAGTACATCGTGATGAAGAGCGCGCTGGCGAGGCTCCACCATCCGACGAATTCGCCGCGCCGCCCGGCCAGGCGCCCGAGTGCCATCGGGAACGAGCGCCCCGTGACCGTGCCGAGACTGAACTCGAGGATCATCACCGGCAGGCCGATCGCGAAGAGCGCGATGAAGTAGGGCAGGTAGAATGCGCCCCCGCCAGCCTGGTAAGCGTTGGAGGCGAAGAAGACGATGTTGCCCAGCCCGATGGCTGAGCCGCTCGCAGCCAGCACGAAGCCGAGCTTGGAATTCCAGACGCCGCGGCTGACGGCGTCGTTGGGCGGGGTGTTGGGTTCAGGCACGGGTGTTAAGCAGGCGTGAAGCGCGAAAGCTACGCCCGGGCCAGGTCTCGTGCTGGAGGCGGCGCGGGCTCCCGGCGGGGCCTCGGGAGAGCCGCGCAGGCCGCAGCCCGCGTGGCCGTTAACGCCGTCGTAATGCGCCGCGCCGCGCGCCGCCCGATCCTGCAGGACCGCTCGCCCTGCGTACCATGCTTCTCGCTCTCTCGCTTGCGTCCATGCTCGCTGCCGCGCCTGCCGGCGCGTCTGACAGGCCGGCGCCCGACAGGCCGGCGCCCGACAGGCCGGCGCCCGGCACGTCCGTGCTCGTGATCGCGCACCGCGGCGCGAGCGGCTACCGCCCCGAGCACACGCTCGAGGCGTACCGCCTCGCCGCCGAGCAGGGCGCGGACGTGATCGAGCCGGATCTCGTCATCACGCGCGACGGCGTCCTCGTCGCGCGCCACGACGCCGAGCTGAGCCTCTCCACCGACGTCGCCGAGCGCCCCGCGTTCGCCGACCGGCGCGCCACGCGGCGCATCGACGGGCAGGAGGTCGCGGGCTGGTTCGTGGACGACTTCTCGCTCGACGAGCTGCGCACGCTCCGGGCGCGCGAGCGCCTGCCTCGTCTGCGCCCGGCCAGCGCCGCCTTCGACGGGCGCTTCGCCGTGCCTACGTTCGCCGAGGTGCTCGCGCTCGCCGATAGCCTCGGGCGCGCCCGCGGCCGGCCGGTCGGCGTCTACCCGGAGCTGAAGCACCCGACCTACTTCGCCGCGCGCGGCCTGCCCATGGAGGCGCCGCTGCTCGCAGACCTGGCCCGCGCCGGCCTGCTGCGCGCCACCGATCCGGTCTGGATCCAGTCGTTCGAGGTTGGCATCCTCGAGCGCCTCCGCCCCCAAACGTCGCTGCGGCTTGTGCTGCTTGCCTATCCGGGCGCGCAGCCGCCCGACGTGGCCGCGGCCGGCGGGGCCGAGACCTACGAGGACCTGCTCTCGCCCGAAGGGCTCGCGCGCGTGGCGACGTTCGCAGACGCGCTCGGCGTGCACACGTCGCTCGTGCTCCCGCTCGGGCCCGACGGCGCGCCCGGCCAGCCGACGTCGCTCGTGGCGCACGCCCGCGCCCTCGGCCTCGAGGTGCACGTGTGGACGCTCCGCGCCGAGAACGCCTACCTCCCGGCGCCTTTCCGCCATCCCGGCGGCGGACCGGAGGCGCACGGCGATCTGGCCGGGTGGGCGCGTGCGCTCGTAGCCGCCGGCGTGACAGGAATCTTCACGGATCATCCGGATCTCGTTGCACGCGCGCTTGCGCGCTGAGCGCGCCCTGCAACGCTGGCGCGTCAGACTCGCCGGCGCCGGCGGCGGTGCTCTTGCCACGCCAGTACGACGAGCGTGAGCGCCGTCAGCGGCAGCACGAAATAGAGCATCGCCGCGCCCAGGCCAGGCTGCGCGCCCGAGCCCGTCGCGCCGAGCACGGCGTAGGCCGTGTAGGCGACGTAGTAGCCCAGCAGCACGGCGCCCTCGCCGCGGCTGATCGTGCCGCCGGTGAAGAAAACCGGCAGGCAGGCGACGGCCACGGCCAGCATGACCGGCAGGTCGAAGGTCAGCACGCCCTCGGCGACGGTCACGCCGTCGGGCGCGAGCACGCCCGCCAGCCCGAGCACGCCCATCAGGTTGAACAGGTTGCTCCCGACTACGTTGCCGACGGCAATGTCGCGCGCGCCGCGTACCGAGGCCACGACCGACGTCACGACCTCCGGAAGGGACGTGCCCGCCGCCACGATCGTCAGCCCGATCACGGTCTCGCTCACGCCGAGCGCCTCCGCAAACGCGACGGCGCCCGCCACGAGCCAGCGCGCCCCGACGACGAGCGCGCCCAGCCCGACGAGCACGAGCGCGCCATCGGTGAGGGCGCCGCGTACGCCTCGCGAGCGCGCCGGCGCGTCCATGCTCGCCGGCGCGCGCTCGCGGCGGGCGGCTGCGAGCAGGTAGCCCACGTAGGTGGCGAGGCCGGTCAGCAGCAGGGCGCCGTCGAGGCGAGAGAGCACGCCGTCGCGCGCGAGCGCGAGCGTGGCGGCCGAGAGCGCGATCATCAGCGGCACGTCGCGCCGCACGAGATCGGCCGAGACGACGAGCGGCACGATCAGCGCCGAGACGCCCAGGATGAGGAGCACGTTGAAAATGTTGCTCCCGACCACGTTGCCGAGCGCGAGGCCGCCCTGCCCGGCCAGGGCCGCGCCGGCGCTCACGGCCAGCTCGGGCGCGCTCGTCCCGAAGGCGACCACGGTCAACCCGATCACGAGCGGCGAGACGCCGAGCGCCGCGGCCAGGCGCGAGGCGCCGCGCACGAGGGCCTCGGCGCCGGCCACGAGCAGCCCGAGCCCGAGCACGAAGAGGAAGACTGTCATAGCGGCGCCCTCAGCTCTCGGCGAGCTGGGGCTCGGCGTCGACACGCACGAGCACCTGCCGGATGCGGTTTTCCTCCATCGACTCGACCGTCAGGTGGAGCCGCTCGTGCGAGAACGAGTCGCCGACCTCGGGGATGTCTCCGGCGAGGTGGAGGATGAGCCCCCCGAGCGTCTCGAAGTCAAACGCGTCCGTGTCGAGCGGGACGCCGACGGCCTCGGCGAGGTCGTCCAGGTCGATGCGCGCCTCGGCGCGGAAGGCTCCGTCCTCGAGCGGGCGCACGAGCGTCTCCTCGTCTGCGCTGTCGAGCTCGTCGCGAATCTCGCCCACGACCTCCTCGAGCAGGTCCTCGAGCGTGACCAGGCCCGCCGTGCCGCCATACTCGTCGACGACGATGGCCATGTGGGTGTTGGTGCGCTGGAAGTCGGCGAGCAGATCGTCGAGCGGCTTCGAGGGCGGGACGAAGCGCGGCTGCCGCGCCAGGGCGCTCCAGTCGGGCGCGTCGCCGGCCGGGAGCTGCGCCGCCCGGCCGTTGTGCCCTACGTAGGGCAGCAGGTCCTTGGCGTAGACGACGCCGAGGATGTGGTCGAGGTGGTCGCGGTAGAGCGGATAGCGGCTGTGGCCGGACTCGCGGATGAGCGCGAGCGCCTCGTCGAGCGTGGCCGTCTCGGGCAGCGCCGTGATGTCGACGCGGCTGACCATGACCTCGCGCACGGTCGTCTCGCCGAACTCGACGATCGAGTGGATGAGCGCGCGCTCCTCCTGCTCGAGGCTGCCCTGCGCCTCGCCCACGTCGGCCATGGACTTGATGTCGTCGCTCGAGAGCGGCTCGTCGTCGGGGCGGAAGCGGTTGTGCAGGCGCTCGGCAACGTACGCGAGCGCGCGCGCAGCCGGGCGCATCAGGCGCACGAGCGGCAGCAGGAGCGGCGCTACGCCCGTGGCGAAGCGCGCCGGCTGCCGGCTGGCGATCAGCTTGGGCGCGATCTCGCTCACGACGAGCAGCACGAACGTGAGCACGACCACCTGGAACACGAGCAGGGCGGCCTCGCTCAGGCCGTACGTGGCCGCGAGCCCGAGCGCAAGCTGCGCCGAGAGGATGGCCGCGCCCACGTTGACGAGCGTGTTGAGCAGCAGGATCGAGACGAGCAGTTCGCGCGGGCGGTCGAGCAGACGCAGCACGCGGCGCGCGGCGCGCGAGTCCTCCTCGGAGAGCGCCTCGCGCTCGGAGGGCGAGAGCGAGAAGAGCGCCACCTCGGAGCCCGAGAAGAGGCCCGAGAAGACGAGCAGTACCGCGAGGGCGGCCACGGGCAACGCAACGTCGGCAGCGGACGTCAGCGCGGGGCCGGCGAAGAGGAGGCCCGCGAGGGCCGGACTAGAGGCAGGGTCCAAGGCGAGGGGCGGCGCCCGGCGAGGCGGCCCGGGACAGGGAACAGAGCAGCGCGCGGTCGCGGCGGCGAATATAGCGTCCGCTCATGAACGCAGAAGGACGCGGGCCGGTGCCGCGCAGGCGTCCCCTGCGGCACAGGGCGCAGAGGACGGCGGCCCAACGCAGCGCGGGGCGCCCCCGAGAGGGCGCCCCGCGCGGGATGACAGCGTCGGGCGCGACGCGACGGCGGCCTCAGAAGGGCAGATCGTCGGCCGGCCCGAAGCCGTCCTCGTCGTAGCTCGGCTGGGGGGCCGGGCGGGCAGAGCGGCTCTGGGACGCGCGCGCCTGGCCGTTGCCGCCCGAGCGCGAGGCGCCGCCGCGAGCCTCCTGGCGCTCGTAGCCGCCGTCATAGCCGCTGTCGCCGCCGCGACCGCCGAGCAGGGTCATCTCGCGGACCTTGATCTCGGTCGTGTACCGCGTGTTGCCGTCCTTGTCCTCCCACTGCCGCGTCTGAAGCTGGCCTTCGAAGTAGACCTGCGAACCCTTCTTGAGGTACTCGCCGCAGATCTCGGCCAGGCGGCTCCACGCCACCACGTTGTGCCACTCGGTGTTCTCGACCAGGTTGCCGTCGCGGTCCTTGTAGGTCTCGGTCGTCGCCACACGCATGTTGCAGACGGCCGTACCGGTGCCGGTATAGCGCAGCTCGGGGTCCGCGCCGAGGTTGCCGATGAGAATGACCTTGTTTACTCCACGTGCCATGTTGGGCCTCTCTGGGGTTGGATGAGTACGTGTCCACCGGCGGGATGCCGGCCGTTCGGGTGGTGCGCCGGGAAGGGCGCCTGCACCGGAGGAGCAGGGCGCCGAACCGGGCGCGCAGTATAGACACCGTTTCCGCCGGTTCTAACTGCCGGGGGAAAATATCTTGGCGCCGGTGACAGCCTCCGGTCACTGATCCGTCAACTTTTTTATCGCCCGCCGCAGGCCGGCCTTCCCGCGTGCCCGACGCCCCGCCCCCCG
>JBKBRC010000036.1:10675-24037 GCA_046292345.1 Rubricoccaceae bacterium | reverse complement strand
CGGCCGCGCGCGCGCGGCTCCGCCGCAGCGCTTGAAGGTCTCGGGGAACGCCCGGGGATGGCCCTCCGGCCATGCCCTATCTTGGCGCGCCGCCTCTGCCCGCCGCCCATCCCCGATGCGCCTCGCCCTGCCTCTCGCGCTCGCCGCGCTGCTCGCCGTCGCCGCGTGCGACAACGCGCCTGGCCCGCGAGACCCCGTCGGGACGCCGCCGGCGCTCTCGGGCTTCGCGGCCGCGCCGCTCGAGGTGTTCCTGGATTCGCCGGCGCCCTTCGCCGAGGTGCCCCTCGCGCTCAGCGCCGACGTGCGGGGCGGCGAGGGCGTCGTGACGGTGCGCTACCTCGTCCGCTACCAGGGCACGGATACGCTCGTGGCGCAGGGCACGCAGCCCGCCGCGGCCGGGCGCACGACGATCGACGTGCCGCTGCGCCTTCCGCGCGGGGCCATCGGCGACTATGCCATCACGGTCACGACCGAGGACGCCGCCGGACGCGTGGGCGACCGCGCCGCGGCCACGCTCCGCTTCGGCGCCACCTCGCTCGGCCCGCCCGTCGTCTCGCAGGTCACGGTCCCGCCACGGACGGCGCGCCCCGCCACCGGCCAGACGACGCTCCGCATCATCGCCACCGTAGACGACCCAGACGGCCGCGCCAACATCGCCCGCGTGGACCTGCGCGCGCCGGGCGCCGGGAACGTGCTCGCCCAGCTCTCCGACGACGGCCGCACGGCCGGAGACCAGACGGCCCGCGACGGGCGCTACACGGTCGCGCTCAGCGTCACGCCCACCACGGCCGCGGGCCCCTATGCCTTCGAGGTCGTCGCGCGCGACCGCGCCGGCCTCGCCAGCGCGCCGGCGGCCGTCACGTTCGTGATCGAATGACCGCTCCGCACTCCGCCGACCGCCCCGCGCCCGGGGGAGCGGATCGCGCGCGTGCTCGCCTCAGACGACGCCCTCCCCCCTGCCCCGCTGCCGCCCCTGTGCGTTTCCCCCGCTCTCGCACCGCCCTCGCCGGCGCCCTTATTGCCCTGGCCGCCCCGGCGCCCGCCGCGCAGACTATCGACACGGGTGCCGGCGTCGTAGACGGGCTCCCGCTCGGCGCGCGCAACGGCGTCACGACGCTCGGCACCGACGGCACGACGCTCTACGCCGGCCCCCGCCTCGTCGTCATCGGTCCGGACGGCGCGCCGCGCTTCGCGGCCAGCGCCGAGGCGTTCCGCCCGGCCGTCGCGCCCGAGGCCCGCGCCTACAGCATCGCCACCGACGGCCCGCGCGTGTGGGTCGGCCTCGGCTTCACCGACGCGGCCGCTGACGATCCCACGCCCACGGCCGCCGGCTTTGCCGTCTCGGACGACGCCGGGCGCACGTGGCGCTACCGCTTTGCGCCCTCCGACCCGGCCGCGGCCACGAGCCTCGTCTACGGCGTCTCGACGCTCTACGCCGAGCCCGTCGTCTCGGGCGCGTTCGCGCCGCCCTACGGGCTCGCACTCGCCGGCCCGGACGTGTTCGTGGCCGCAGGCGTGGCCGGCCTGCGCCGCTCTGCCGACGGCGGCGCGACCTGGCAGCGCCTCGTGCTGCCGCCCGATACGCTGCGTGCCATCGCCCCCGAGCAGCCCGTCGCCTTCCCCGTCGCGCCGCAGGGGACCGTCCTGCCGGACGGTTCGCGCGCCTCGGCCAGCTACAACTTCGAAGCCTACGCCGTGACGGCCGACGAGGCCGGCACGCTCTGGGTCGGCACGCTGGGCGGCCTCAACCGCTCCGACGCCGCCGACGAGCGCGCTGGCGGGCAGCGCGCCTGGCGCCGCTTCGTCACCGATCCGGCTGCGCCCGGTGGCAGCCCGACCGGCAACTTCGTCACGGCCATCGCCGCGCAGCCGCTCGAGGGCATGCGAGACCCCGTCTGGTTTGCCACGTGGCCCTCGCCCCTCGCCGCGCAGGGCCTCCGCGAGGAGTACGGCGTGACCGTCTGGACGGGCGACGACGCAGACGGCACGCCGCGCTTCACGACGCTCCTGCGCGGCACCATCGCCTACGCCTTCGCCTTCGACGGCGCGCGCGCGTACGTGGCCGCGCAGGACGGCCTCTACGCCTCGCCCGACGGCGGACGCACCTGGAACGTGACGCGTGTCTTCCGCGGCGAGGACGGGCGCCCGCTCCCCATCCGCCCCGGCGCGCCCGTGTTCGCAGTCGCCGTGACAGGGCCGCCGGGCGGGCGCGTGCTCTGGGCCGGGTCGGCCGAGGGGCTGCTCCGCTCCGCCGACGGCGGCCAGACCTGGCGCGTTGCCCGCGCCAACGTGCCTCCCCGGCCGGACGCGCCCACCGCCGACGTGCCGGCCGTGGACGTCTACGCCTATCCCAACCCCTTCGCGCCGGGCGGCGGCGCGCTCGCCCGTATCCGCTTTGATCTGCCCGCCCCCGCTGACGTACGCGTGCGCGTCTTCGACTTCGGCATGAACCTCGTCCGCACGCTCGAGGGCGGCGCGCGCCCGGCCGGGCCGAGCGAGGTGCTCTGGGACGGCACGACGGATGCCGGCACGCGCGTCGCCAACGGCACCTACGTCTACCTCGTCGAGGCGGGCGGGCGACGGCTCTCGGGACGCCTGATCGTGCTCAACTGACACGTACCCCCTCCCCCGAACTGCCCGCGTGCTGCGCCTGCCCCTCATGCTCCGCCTCGTCCTCTTCGTCCTCGCCGCCCTCCTGGCGGCTGCTCCCGCCGAGGCGCAGCACGCCGGCGCGTTCGCGCGCATGGGCCTCGGCGCGCGTGCGGCCACGCTCGGAGCCTCCGCTGCCGACGTCTACGGCGAGGCCAGTCCCTACCACAACCCGGCGCTCGCGCCCTTCCAGCGCGCGCAGGCGCTCGAGTTCTCGGCCGGCGTGCTCCCCTTCGGACGCGACTGGCAGGCCGTGCAGGCAGGCGCCCCGCTCCGCCCGCGCGCCGGCATCGCCGCCGGCATCGTCCGCGCCGGCATGACCGACATCGACGGGCGCGACGCGAGCGGCTACCACACGGGTACGCTCTCGACCGACGAGTACGCCTTCTTCGTCGCCTTCGGCACACGCCTGACCGGGCGCGTGGCGGGTGGCCTCGGGCTCCGCTTCTACCGCGCCGACGTGGGCCTGGGCGTGCGCGCGCCCTCGGCGGTGGGCGTCTCAGCGGGCGTGGCGGCGCAGCTCTCGGAGCGCGTCGCCATCGGCGTGGCCGCCGAGGACCTGTTCGCGCGCTACGCCTGGAACGCCGCCCCTGTGGGCGGCACCACGACCGACCGCTTCCCGTTGCGCCTGCGCGCCGGCACGGCCGTGCGCGCCGCCGAGCGCGTGCTCCTCACGGCCGACGTCGAGGGCGCGCTCGCGTTGGCGTCGGCGCGCTTCCCGACAGGCATCGACGTCATCGCCGGCACGCCCGCCGCGACCGACTCGACGGCGCGCTACCGCCTCGCCTCGCTCCAGGGGCGCCTCGGGGCCGAGTGGCAGCCGGCCGAGGCGTTCGCGCTCCGCGCCGGCGTGGACCGCCTCGGCGGCGACGCGCTCCGCCCGAGCGCCGGCTTCGCGGTGCGGCAGCGCCTGGGCGAGGCCGGCCTGCGCCTCGACTACGCGGCCACGCTCGAGCCCTTCGCGACGGGCGTGATGCACCTGGCCACGATCCGGGTGGAGCTGTAGGCCGCGCGCGTGTGGCGGGGCAGACGGCCTCGAGCGGCCGCGGTTCTCAGAAGCCGAAGCCGTCGTCTTCGCCCCCGTTGTCGTCACGGTCGCGGTCGCGGTCGCGCCGCTCGGACTGCCCGAACGTGTACGTGAGCGTAGCCGTCAGGCGGCGGTCGTTGGGCGAGCGCGTGCCGAAGACGAAGAAGCGGCCGTCGGCGCGCTCGAACGTGAACTGGCGCGTACCGAAGGGGTCGTTGAGGCGCATGCTGAGCGCGAGCTGCGGCGAGAGGGCCTGCCGAAGCCCGATCGTCGAGAAGCCGAAGGCGCCCACGCGGCCGTCCTCGACGCGCTGCGCGCCGCGGTAGAAGCCGAACACCTGCAGGTCGGTGCCCTCGCGCAGGCGCGCGGTGACGTTGCCGCGGAGCGTCCACGTGAGCGCGTCGTTGGCAAGGCCGGCCTCGGCGCTCCCGCCGTCGGTGACGGTGCGGAAGAGGCTGCCCGAGACGAGCCCGCGCAGGCGCGGCCCGAGCAGCGGCGTCAGCGTCACGTCGAGGCCGTAGGAGTCCTGCGTGTCGAGGTTCTGGAACGAGAACGTCGAGACGCCCGTGCCCTCGTCGAGGGTGAAGCGCTGCCGAATGACGTCGGTCGTGCGGCGGTAGAAAGGCGTGACCGAGAGCGCGTAGCGGTACTGAAGCGTCGCCTCGAGCGCGTCGGTGTATTCGGGCCGCAGGTCCGGGTTGCCCACGCGCACGTTGAGCGTGTCCACAAACGAGGGGAACGGGTTGAGCTGACGCGTGCGCGGGCGGTTGATGCGCCGGCTATAGCCCGCCTTGACGAGCGTGCCGGGCGCAAGGGTATAGACGGCAAACGCGCTCGGGAAGAGGCTGGCGTAGGTGAACGGGAAGCGCTCGCCGGCCTCGCCGAGGGCGAACGCGCGCGAGGCGGATTCGGCGCGCAGGCCGAACTGCACGTCGAGCGCGCCGAAGGGCCGCGCGGCTTGCACGTACGCCGCGCCGACGGTCTCGTCATAGACGAAGTCGCTCGTGCGGGCCGGCACGGGCACGAAGACGCCCTCGGCCTCCCGGGCGAACTCCACGTCCGTGCCGAGGCGCTGCGCGGTCAGCTTGCCGCCCGTCTCGAGGCGCAGCCCACCGCCGAGGGCGCGCGTGTAGTCGAGCTGCGCGTAGGCCTCGTCGGCGCGCTCGTCCGAGCGCGACTGCTCGCGCCCGGCGGGTGCGGCCGTGGCCAGTCCTGCCCGGTCTGTCCCCACGAAGTCGGCGAAGAGGAACTCCTCGTCGCGCGTGTTGCGCGTGGCGCGGAGCTCGGCCTGGAGGTCGTGGTCGTCGCCAAAGCGGTGGCGGAGCGTGAGCGCGGCGTCGGTGTTGAGGCCGCGGCGCGTACCGTCGGTCTGCCGCAGGCGCGCCTGCTCGTCGCCGGTGCCGGGGAAGAGGAGCGTCTGCGAGACGTTGTCGCGGCGGTCGCGGCGGAAAGCCAGGCCGGCGTCGAGCCCGAGCGTGGTCCCCGGGCGAAGCGCATAGCCGAGCGTGGCGCCGAGGCGGTGGTTAGTGTTGAAGTGATCGCCGCGGCCGTCCTGCTCAAAGGCGAGGCCGCCGGGCAGAGCGCTCTGCTGGCGCTGCGCCTCGAGCGGGTTGCGCGTGTGGGCGCGAAAGCCGTAGCGGAGCGCCGCCTCCCACGGCCCCTCGCGCAGGCTGAGGTTGGCGCCGAGCTCGCCGCCGGGGGCGGTCTCGCCCCCGAGCGTGAGGCCGCCCGCGCGCCCACGCGGCGGCGCCTCGCGCAGGACGATGTTCACGATGCCGCTCATGCCGTCCGGATCGAACCGGGCGGACGGATTGGGGATGACCTCGATGCGCTCGATCTGGTCCGAAGGAATGCTGCGCAGGAACGCGGCCAGGAGCGGCCCCGTGACGGGCGTCGGGCGGCCGTTGACGTACACGGCCACGTTCTGACTGCCGCGGAGGCTGACGCCGCCGTCGGCGTCCACGTCTACGGATGGGATCGTCTCGAGCGCGTCGAGCGCGCTGCCGCCGGTCGTGACGGGCTGCTCGGCGACGTTGTAGACCGTGCGGTCGGCCCGCTGCTCGACGGCGGGCCGCTCGGCGACGATCTCGGCGGCCTCGAGCGCCTGCGCGGTTACGGCGAGCCGGATCGTGCCAAGGTCGCGCACCTGGCCGGCGCGGATCTCGAGCCGCCCGAGCGTCTGCGTCTCGTAGCCGACGAAGCTGACGCGCACGTCGTAGGTGCCCGCAGGCACGCCCTCGAGGCGGAACGAGCCGTCGAGGGCCGTCGTGGTGCCGGTGGCGAAGGCGGGCTCGGCCGCGCCCTCGCGCCGGAAGAGCGCGAGCGTGACCATCGGCAGCCCCTCGCCGTCGGCGGCGTCGAGCACCCTGCCGGCGAGGCCACCCGTGGCCGGGCGCGCCTGCGCCTCGGCCGCAGACGCCGCGAGGGCGAACATCAGCAGCGACGCGGCAGCGCGTAGCGACGAGCGCAGTATCACGTTGAAAGACAAGGGTAGACGCAAGGGCATACGGAACGCCCCGTGCCTACCGGCAACCCCTGCCCCTGTTGCGTACGAAGCGTCAAGAAGCTGTGGAGATCCCGTCACGGGCAGGCGCCGCGCCCGCCGCAGGGCTGGCGCTACAGCCCGACGCGCTCGAAGATCTCGTCCACGCGCGCGAGCTGCGCCTGCGGATCGAACGCCGCCGCGATGTCCTCGGGCGAGAGGTGCGCCGCCACGCCCGGCGCCGCTTCGACAAGGTCGCGAAAGGCCCGGCGCTCGCGCCAGGCCTGCATCGCCAGCGGCTGCACGGTGTCGTAGGCCTGCTCGCGCGAGAGCCCGCGCTCGATCAGGCGCAGTAGCAGACGCTGGCTATAGACGAGCCCGTAGGTGCGGTCAAAGTTCTCGGCCATGCGCTCGGGGTAGACGACGAGGTGCTCGACGAGGCGCGCGAGGCGGTCGAGCGCGTAGTCGAGCGCGATCGTGGCGTCGGGCAGGAGCACGCGCTCGGCCGAGGAGTGGCTGATGTCGCGCTCGTGCCAGAGGGCCACGTTCTCGAACGCGGTCTGCATGTAGCCCCGCAGCAGGCGCGCGATGCCGGTCAGGTTCTCGCTCCCGATGGGGTTGCGCTTGTGCGGCATGGCCGAGGATCCTTTCTGCCCCGCGCCGAAGCTCTCCTCGGCCTCGAGAACCTCGGAGCGCTGGCTGTGCCGGATCTCAAGCGCGACCGACTCAATCGTCGTACCCACGAGCGCGAGCGTGGCCAGGTACTGCGCGTGCAAGTCGCGCGGGAGCACTTGCGTCGAGATGGGCGCCGGGCGCAGGCCGAGCGCCTCACACGTGCGGCGCTCGACCTCGGGCGGGATGTGCGCGAACGTGCCCACGGCGCCCGAGAGCTTGCCCACGCGCACGGCCTCGGCAGCGGCGTCGAAGCGCTCGAGGTCGCGCCCGAGCGCGTCGTAGAAGCGCGCCAGCTTGAGCCCGAACGTGGTCGGCTCGGCGTGCACGCCGTGCGTGCGCCCGACGACGAGCGTGCGCCGGTGCTCGCGCGCGCGCGCGGCGAGGGCTTCGCGCAGGCGCACCAGGCCGGCGCGCAGCAGCCGGTTGGCGCGCAGCAGCCGCAGCGAGAGCGCCGTGTCGACGACGTCGGAGGACGTCAGGCCGTAGTGGACCCACTTGCGCTCCTCGCCCAGCGTCTCGCTCACGGCGCGCGTGAAGGCGACCACGTCGTGCCGCGTCTCAGCCTCGATGGCATGGATGCGCGCCACGTCGAAGCGTGCCTTGGCCTCGATGGCGTCCACGTCCTCGGGCGGGATCAGGCCGGTGGCCTCGCTCCAGGCGCGGCACGCCGCGATCTCGACGTCGAGCCAGGCCTGGTACTGCGCTTCTTCGGTCCAGAGGGCGCCCATCTCGGGGCGCGTGTAGCGGGCAATCATGCGGCGGGCGGGGCGGGGTGTGTGGCTGGCGACGCGGCGCGGGCGACGCGGCGGCGGCCGAACCAGTCGAGAAGCGTGACGAAGAGGAAGCCGGCCAGGGCGAGCGCGAGCGCGGCCGGCCAGCGCGCGTCGGGGGGCAGGAGCACCGAGGGATCGGGCACGAGCGAGACCGAGCCGTCCGAGTGCCGGTGCGTGACCGAGCCCACCCACGGCCAGAGCGCGCGCAGCGAGCCGGCGAGCAGGCCCACCAGCACGGCCATCGTGGCGTCGTGGTGCGCGGCGAGCAGCCAGCCGAGCAGCTTCGACGAGAGCCCGAGCCCAACGGCGCAGCCGGCGCCGAAGACGAGCACGTAGGCCAGGTCGAGGTTCCGCAGCGCCTCGAGCGTGGGGCGGTACAGGCCGAGCACCTCGAGCAGGAACGCCCCGCTCACGCCCGGCAGGATCATCGCGTTGATGGCCACAGCGGCCGAGCCGAACACGCGCACGAGCGAGGGGTCGGCCAGATCGGGCGAGCGCGGCAGGCCCGTCAGCCCGAACGCGAGCGCCGCCGCGAGCGCCGCCGCCACCAGATGCGCGCCGGTGCGCGCGCGCCGCGCGCGCCACGGAATCGCCAGCGAGGCGGCGACGAGCCCGAAGAAGAGCGCCCGGCACTGCACGGGATAGCGGTCCAGCAGCGCCGGGATGAACAGCGAGCCGACGGCGATGGCTGCCAGGATGCCCGCCGCGAGGGGCAGCACGAGCCCCCACTCGAGCGCGCGCAGGCGCGCGGCCGCCTCGCCGAAGCGCCCGCGCAGCACGAGCGCCGCCGCCGTTGCAGCCTCGGCGATGGCCGTGATCAGGCGCGCGTAGACGCCCACGATGAGCGCCATCGTGCCGCCGGAGACGCCCGGGATGATATCGGCGGCGCCCATCAGCAGGCCCTGCGCGAGGTGGAGCGGGGGGCGGGTGCGCGCGGCCTCGGCGGGCGGGCCCGCCGCGGCGGGGGTGGCCAGACGGCGCGCGAGCGTGTCGGAGGAGGAGGAAGCCACGGGGCACGAGGGGCGCGCGTCAGGCGCCCGAGACGAGGGGGACGAAGCGCACCGGCGCGAGCGGCTCGTACCGGAACGCCTCCGGCCCGTCGCCCGCGCCAATGCGCGTGATGCGGTAGAGCGTCTGCTGCGCCCGCCCGCCGAGCGGGATGATCATGCGCGCGTCCGGGCGGCCCTCGCGCGGCTCGCGGAGCTGCGCGAGCAAGTCTGGCGGAGCCTCGGCGCCGCCGGCCGTGACGAGGATGCCGTCGAAGGGCGCATAGGCGGGCCAGCCGCGGGTGCCGTCGCCGAGGCGGGTGCGGACGCGGTAGCCGAGCCGCGCCAGCACGCCCTCGGTACGGCGCAGCAGCGAGGCGTGGCGCTCGACCGAGAACACGCGCGCGCCGAGCGCGCAGAGCACGGCGGCCTGGTAGCCGCTGCCCGTCCCGATCTCAAGGATGCGCTCGTCCGGACGCACGTCTAGCAGCGCCGTCATGTAGGCGACCGTCGAGGGCTGCGAGATCGTCTGGCCCTCGCCGATAGGCAGGGCCGCGTCGTCGTAGGCCCGCGCGTGCAAAGCCGAGTCGGGGATGAACGCCTCGCGCGGGAGCGTGGCCAGCGCGGCGAGCACGCGCTCGTCGGCGACGCCCGCCGCGCGGATGGCGTCGAGGAGGCGGGCGCGGCGGCGGTCGGTCGGCGCGGGCACGGCGGCAGTCAGGGCGTGGAGGCGTCGGCGCGCTCGGCGCGCGCGGGGGCGAACGCGGCGGCCAGCCGCGCCTCGACCTCGCCGAGCGTCAGGTCGTAGTCGAGGCGGCCGTCCTCGGCCACCGAGATCGCCCCGCTCTCCTCGCTCGTGATGATCACGAAAGCGTCGGTGCGCTCGGTCAGGCCGAGCGCGGCGCGGTGGCGCAGGCCGAGGTGTGCGTCGATGTCGCGCCCGTCGGACACGGGCAGGATGCAGCGCGCGGCGGCCAGCTTCTGCCCCTCGATGATGACGGCGCCGTCGTGGAGCGGCGAGCGCACGTTGAAGATGCTCACGAGCAGGTCGCGCTCGACGTTGGCGTACAGCTGCGTACCAGACTCGATGTAGTTGCGCAAGCCGGTCGAGCGCGCGAACGCGATCAGCGAGCCCATCCGGGCGCGGCTCATCTCGTCCACGGCCGCCACGACCTCCGTCGTGATCTTCTGGCGCGGCGGCGGCGCCACGAAGCGGCGCACGATGGGGTTGCGCCCGAACAGGAACAGCGCCTGCCGGATCTCGGGTGCGAACAGGATGATCACGGCCAGCACAAACACCTCTCCGACGGCGCCGAAGAGCGTCCGCAGCGTCGTCAAGCCAGCCGCGCGCACGACCACGTTGACGATGTAGAGCCCGAGTAGCGCGAACGCGATCTGCACGGCGATGGTGCCGCGGATGAGCTTGTAGCCCTGGTAGACGAGGAAGGCGACGATGGCAATGTCGATCACGTCGCGCCAGCCGAGCGGCACGAAGCCGATGCGCACCGCGAGCGGCAGCGCGGCGTTCGCGAGCAGCGCCGGCAACGTCCCCGTCACGCGCCTACCTCCCCGAGGGCCTGGCCCGTCGCCGCCGGGTTGCCGGGCGCGGGCGGCGGGCAGGGCTGGGCGAGGGCCTGCCCGGGCACGCGGGCGGCCTCGGCCGCCCGCAGCGTCGCGAGCAGCTCGGTGGTCGGGCGCACGTCGTGCACGCGCACGATGGCCGCGCCGCGCAGCGCCGCCACAGCAGCCAGGCCCAGCGAGCCGAAGAGGCGCGCCTCCACAGGCGCCGGCGCGCCGGGCGCGCCCAGCACCTCGCCGACGGTGCGCTTGCGCGAGACGCCGACGAGCACGGGCCGGCCGAGGCGCGCGCGCAGGCGGTCCGTCTCGGCCACGAGGCGCAGGTTCTCGGCGGCAGCCTTGCCAAAGCCGAAGCCGGCATCTACGACGACGTGCGCCACGCCGGCAGCCTCGGCCGCCTGCACCGAGCGCGCGAGCGCGTCCGCGACCTCGGCCAGCACGTCGTGCGTCCCCGCGCGCCCGCCTCGGCCCGCCCGGTGGGCCGGCGCCTCGTGCGGATGCGAGGCGCCGCCGGGCGCCGCGCCGATGCGCCCGCGGGCGTGCATCACCACGAGCGCCGCGCCGAACGCGGCCGCCGCGCGCGCCGTCCCGATGCCCTCGCGCAGGCCCGAGACGTCGTTGACGAGGTGGGCGCCGGCGCGGAGGGCCTCGCGCGCCACGTCCGCCTTGTAGGTGTCGATGGAGAGCAGCACCTGCGGCAGCGCGCGCGCGACGGCCTCGACGACCGGCAGCACGCGGTCCATCTCCTCGGCTGCCGAGACGGGCTGCGCGCCGGCGCCGTAGGCGGCCCCTGCCGGACGCGTCGACTCGCCGCCGATGTCGATGATGGCGGCGCCCTCGGCCGCCATGACCTCGGCGCGCGCGAGCGCGGCCTCGAGCGTAGCGTGCAGGCCCCCGTCCGAGAACGAGTCTGGCGTCACGTTGAGGATGCCCATGACGTGCACACGGCCGGGGCGGCAGTCCAGCACGCGCCCGCGGCAGCGGAGCACCCACGGGTCGGCTGCGGGAGGCAGGCCGGGGGCGGTGGGCGCGGAGGGCGGGGGGGCGGGCATCGGGCGAAGGCGCGGGGGGCAAAAACTACGACCCTTGAGACCTCGAGTGAGACCCCGGGCGTGCGAGCGGCGGCCGGGACAGAGCGCAGGCGCGCGCGCGCCTCCTGACACCTCGCACGTCCTTCTCGCGTGACACCTGTACGCTGCGTGACACCTGTACGCACCAAAGCCGTCACCTCCGGCGTTGGCATCTGGCTGGACGGCGCGCGCCTCTTGCCCAACGGAACCGGTCTAACCCGGCCGGCGTGAGCTTCAAAGCCCTGCCGCGCCGCTACGCCACGCTCTCTCCTTCTCGCCTCAGAGCCCTGCCATGTACGTCCCCCGAAGTCAACGGATGCTCGACCAGTATCTCCAGGAGATCGGTCAGATCCCGCTGCTCAAGCCCGACCAGGAAGTCGAGCTGGCGCAGCGCATCAAGCAGGGCGACGCGCAGGCACTCCATCAGCTCGTGCGGGCCAATCTACGCTTCGTCGTCTCGGTTGCCAAGCGCTACCAGGGCCAGGGCCTCTCGCTCGCCGACCTGATCAACGAGGGCAACTACGGCCTGATCAAGGCCGCGCAGCGCTTCGACGAGACGCGCGGGTTCAAGTTCATCTCGTACGCCGTCTGGTGGATCCGCCAGGCCATCTTGCAGGCGCTCGCCGAGCAGAGCCGCGTCGTGCGCCTGCCGCTCAACCGCATCGGCACCATCTCGAAGATCCGCAAGGCCAGCGCCAACCTCTCGCAGCGCCACGAGCGCGCGCCCAACGTGGAAGAGCTCGCTGAGGAGCTCGGCATCCCGGCCGAGAAAGTGCAGGACGCGCTCAAGCACACCGGCCGTCATCTCTCGATGGACGCGCCGTTCAACGACGAGGATGACAACTCGCTGCTCGACGTGCTGCCGGACGACGACGAGGTGCTGCCCGACGAGGGCCTGATCGGCGAGAGCCTCAAGATCGATATCGAGCGGGCGCTCTCGACGCTGCACCCGCGGGAGGCCGAGATCACGCGCCTCTACTTCGGCATCGGGCGCGAGCAGCCGCTCACGCTCGAGGAGATCGGGCAGACGTTCAACCTCACGCGCGAGCGCGTGCGGCAGATCAAGGAGAAGGCGCTGCGCAAGCTGCGCCAGAAGCACCGCCGCGAGGAGCTGCAGATGCACGTCGGGGCCTGAGGCGCGGCGGCACGCGCCCTGTGCGGGGCCGGACGAACACGTCCGGCCCCGCCGTCGTTTCTGCCCTCCTCCCCGCCCGCCCGATGCCCGCCTCCCGCCTCCAGCACCGCGTGTGGACGCTCCTGCGCCCGGCCGAGCCCGGAGACGTGGCCAGCCGGTGGGTAGACCGGGGGCTGATCGCGCTCATCGCCGCAAGCGCCGCCGCTGTCGTCCTGGCCACCGTCGCCCCCGTCCGGGCGCGCTACGGGGGCCTCCTGGCAGCCTTCGAGGTGTTTTCGGTCGCCGTCTTCACGACCGAGTACGCGCTCCGCCTCTGGGCTGCCCCCTCCGACCCGCGCTACGCCGGCGCCGTGCGGGGCCGCCTCCGCTGGGCGCGCACGCCGCTCGCGCTCGTAGACCTCCTGGCAGTGCTGCCGTTCTTCCTGCCCGCGCTCGGCTTCGACGGGCGCGTTTTCCGGCTCCTGCGGCTGGTGCGCCTGGCCAAGTTCGGGCGCTACGTGCCGGTCTTCGGCCTGTTCACGGACGTGTTCCGCCGCCGCCGTGCCGAGCTGCTCGTCACGCTCGAGGCGCTCGCGCTGCTGCTCCTGCTCGCCGCCTCGATGATGTACTTCGCCGAAGGTGCCGTGCAACCGGACGCGTTCCCGAGCATCCCGGCGGCCATGTGGTGGGCCATCAACGTGCTCACGACCGTTGGCTACGGCGACGTGGTGCCGGTCACGACGGCCGGGCGCGTGATCGGGGCCTTCGTGGCCGTGATCGGCATCTGCTTTCTCGCTCTCCCGACGGCCATCCTCGGCGCGGGCTTCGTCGAGGCCGTCGAGCAGCGGCGGAGGGGCTCGGCCGCACGCGCCGACGCGGCGGCAGCCCATGCCGAGCAGGCCGCCCGGCATGCCGAGGCGGCGACGGACGAGCGCGCGCGCTGCCCCCACTGCGGAGCAGTCCTCCCGGCGCGTCGCGCGGCCGCGCCGGCGCCCCGGCCGCACGAGG
>JBKBRC010000036.1:7517-10665 GCA_046292345.1 Rubricoccaceae bacterium | reverse complement strand
CGAGGGCGGGGCGCGACCGCCCGACGGGGAGCTGTCAGCCCGCGCCCGCTAGCACGGCCGGCGCCGGCACGGCCGGCCGCATCGGGCCGATGTCGCGCTCGCGCCAGCGCTGCCCGCGCTCGCGCGCCACGTCTTCCGGGGCGAGCGGCGGCGCGTCCAGCCCGAGCGGCTGCCGCGCGTAGCGGTCCAGGACGAACGCATAGACCGCGGCCACCTGCGCGTCCGAGAGGTTGGGCATGGGCGGCATCGGCGCCGGGTGCATTCCCGTGTGGAGGCCGTAGAGCGTCAGGCGGACGAGGTACTCCGGCCCCCCCTCGGCCCGGTAGACAGCTTCCTGCCCCACGACCGGTGGGTAGACGTCCAGTCCCCGCCCATCGGCGGCGTGGCAGTTCTGGCAGTTGGCCACGTAGACGCGCTCGCCGAGCGCGAGCACGTCCTCGGCCGGCACCACCTGCCCCTCGAACGCGACCGGCTCGACGGCGCGCTCGTCCGTCAGCACGAGCTGCGCGCTGCGCACCCATGCGAACAGTCCCGAGACGACCAGCAGCAGCGCGGCCAGGAGGTACACGGCGAGGTTGGCAAGAACGTGGCGCATGGCGGAGCGGACAGGCCGGACGCGCCGGCGCAGTCAGGCGAGGTTGAACTTCTCCAGATGGATGTCCTCCTGCGGCACTCCGCGCTCGAGGAGCAGCGCCTCGACGGCGTCCATCATGGGGGGCGGCCCGACGACGAAATAGCGGCGCCGGAAGGGCTCCTCCGGAAGGTGCTTCGAGAGGAGGTCGTCGTCGACCATGCCCTCGGCGAACGAGGGACGGCCGGACGTGTCGCCTGCGTGGTTCGGCCCGTCGGGCAACTCCTCGAGTACGTAGACGAGGTCGAGCCGGAGGCGCCCGTCGGCCAGCGCCTCGATCTCTTCCCGGAAGGCGAGCTCTTCCTCCTTCTTGGCCGCGTAGAGCAGCAACACCGGCCGCGGGTCCTCGCGGTCGGCCATGGTATGCAGAAAGCTCATGAACGGCGTGATGCCGATGCCGCCGGCGATGAAGACAAAGCCCCCCGCCTCGAAGCGGTCGATGGAAAAGGCGCCGTGGGGGCCGTCGAGGTAGACCGGCGTACCCTCCTCCAGGTCCGGCACGGTGGAGGTAAAGTCACCGGCGGCCTTAATGCCGAAGCGGATGCGGTCGGTGCGCTCGGCGCTCGAGGCGAACGAGAACGGGTGCTCGCGGGGCGTCCACGGCGAGCGCCCGACCTTGATCCACGCGAACTGCCCCGGCCGGAAGCGCAGGCCGTCGTGCCCGTCCGGCGCGACCGTGAGCGCGTACGTGTCGCCGCCCTCGTCCTCGACCGAGACCACGCGCCACGGCCGGGCCTTCTGCCACGCCGGCTTGGCCAGCCGCAGCCATGCCACGAGCGAGAGCAGCGCGACGCTCGAGCCGATCCAGAGCGCCTGCTTCCAGCCCGAGTTGATGTAGAGCCCGGCCAGTGAGACGTGCCCCTGCGCTGCCGCCAGCGCGACCACGCCCAGCAGGGCGTGCGAGACGCGCCACCGCTCGTAGTTGAGCTTGAGCCGCTCGCGCCACAGCGATGTGCCGGCGATCAGGAGCAGCGCCGCGAGCGAGAGCAGCCCGAGCTTGCTCGCCCACGTGCCGCCGAGCGGGTTGAAGAGCACGATGCGCGCCGGATGCTCGATCAGAATCAGCAGCGGGTGTGCCAGGATCAGCGCGATCGCGACGAGCGCGATCTTGCGGTGGTACTGCAAGATGATGTCGATGCCGTAGGGCGCCGTGACGGCCTTGAAGCGGGCGATCAGCACGAACTGCACCGCGATCTGTGTCAGCCCCACGAACCCGAGCGCGACCGAGAACTCGACCCAGAACGCGCGTCCCGAGGGCAGCGGCGGCGTCAGCATCAGCGCCAGCGGCGCGAGCACGACCAGGAGGTAGAGCGAGATCCAGAAGAAGCCGGAGATGACCCGGTTCATCAAGCCAGGGCAATCGAGAGGGGCACGGCCCTAACGCGGCCACCCGCAGGCAGGTTCGGCCGGGCCCTCTGTCGCGGCCGGGCTATCCTTCTCGGTGGGCGCGTACGGCCGCGGCGCGAACCCCGCCGCGGCCGTTCTGTACCATGTCCTCTCCAATCGCCCCCCTCCCCATGAGCGTCGACGACAGCGCCGTCTATCTCGTCATCGCTGCCGCGTTCTTCGGCTTCATCGCCCTCGCGTTTGTGCTGCTCTTCCCCATCTACCGCTTCCTGCGCAAGGAGGAGCGCGCCTCGGGCGAGTGGACGCAGGACGCCATCGTGCGCCGGCAGCGCCGCGAGCAGCCCATCGGCGACGGCGCGCCCGGCGCCGCGCCGCCCGTCAAGACGCCCGACGAGCCCGGCGGCGGCTAGCCCGCGCGAGCGCCACGTAGTCCGCGTGGTCAGCACGTAGTCCACGAAGTCAGAGCGTCACGTAGGGCGCCATCTGCTCGAGCGTCTTCGGGCCGATGCCCTTCACGTTGAGCAGGTCCTCGACGCGCGCGAAGCGCCCATGCTGCTGCCGGTACGCAATGATGCGCTCGGCCATGGCCGGACCGATGCGCGGCAGCCGCTGCAGCTGCGCCGCGTCGGCCGTGTTGACGTTGGTGCGCACGGGGGGCGGCTTGCGCGCGCCGCTGCGCCGCGCGCTCACGCTGGCCGGGATGGCGAGCGCCGCGACGGGCGTGTCATCGGGGGAGCCGAGCGTGTCGGACGCCCGGGCCGCATCGCCGGGGGCCGGCGCGGCATCCGCACCCTGACCGGTCACTGCCAGCTCTGCGGGGCCACCGGCCGGCGCGGAGCCGGGAGCCTCCCGCGCGGCCAGCAGCGCAGCGGCGAAGGCGGCATCCGAGGCCGCGTAGAAGTCAGCGGCGAGGGGTGCCTGACGTCCCTGCAGCTGCTGCACGGCCAGGCCGGCTGCGAGCGCGAGGCCGAGCACGAGCACGGCCGTCCCTTCAGGCGCCGTCAGGCCGGCGCGGGTCTGGAGTCGGTAGAGGAAGCGCATGGGAGCGTGCGCGGGTTGTGTGCGCTCCGGCCGTTTGCGGAGCGGCCGCAGAGACCCCTGCCGCACCCGCGCGCAACCTGGCGCGCGCAACCTGGCGCGCGCAACCTGGCGCGCGCAACCTGGCGCGCG
>JBKBRC010000036.1:0-7417 GCA_046292345.1 Rubricoccaceae bacterium | reverse complement strand
CCGATAAGGTCTGCTTCCGATAAGGTCTGCTTCCGATAAGGTCTGCTTCCGATAAGGTCTGCTTCCGATAAGGTCTGCTTCCGATAAGGTCTGCATTCGCATGTGAAGAATGCCGTCCGCGCGCGGGCCGCGGAACGCCGCCCCCTGGCAACACCGTACTGTCGGCCAGAACAATCCTGTTGCAACAAGCTTCCCGTTTACTCATGCCTCGCTTCCTTTCCGCAGCCTCCCTTGCGGCCGCGCTTCTTCTCGCAGCCTGCGGCAACGTGGGCGACGCCCCGCAGGCCGAAGTCTCCGCCGTGGACGCGGCGGAGCGCCCGGCTGCTTTCAGGGGCACGCCTCTGCCCATCGACACGGCGGCGAGCGCGGTCGAGTGGACCGGCGCCAAGGTAACCGGCAGCCACGACGGCGGCTTCCGCTCCTTCGACGGCGTGATCTACGTCGACGGCGCCGAGGTGACCGGCGTCGACGTGCGCATCGACGCGACGTCGCTCTACAGCGACAACGCCGACCTGACGCAGCACCTTCTCAGCCCGGACTTCTTCGAGGCCGAGACCTACCCCGAGGCGCGCTTCGTGGCGGCCACGATCCGCCCGGTCACTGAGGCCGACGCTGCGCCGGAAGGCATGACGCACATGGTCACGGGCACGCTCACCATGCGCGGCCAGAGCAATCAGGTCACGTTCCCGGCACGCACGAGCGTGCAGGACGGCCGCGCCACCGCCACCGCTGACTTTATCATCAACCGTCAGGACTGGGGCATCACCTATCCCGGCCGGCCAGACGACCTGATCCGCAACGACGTTCGCGTGCGCATCAACGCCATGACGGCACCGGCCACCGCGAATGCCGCGCTGACCCCGTAGGCTCCATCCCACCGGCCAGACATGTCAGACGGCCACGTGTGATCGGGTTGTGGGCCGTTTTGCGTATGTTTGGCGCCGTCTGTCCGGCACCGGAGGAGAACAGCGCCAGAGGAAATGCCATGAGTCGCCGTCAGCTGACCCCCAAACAGCGCGCGTTCCTGGAGTATCTCCACACGCACCTGCGCACGCACCAGACCTGGCCCACCTACCGCGAGCTCGTCGAGCACTTCGACTACCGCTCGCCCAACTCGGTCACGCAAAACCTGCAGGCGCTCCTGCGCAAAGGTTTCTTGCTACGCGACCGGAGCGGCTACCAGCTCGTCGGGGGAATGGCCGACGCCAGCGGGCGCGTCGTGGTGCGCGGCGTCTTGCAGCAGGGCCGTGTGGAGGTGCCGGCTGAGGCAGAGGCCGTCTCGCTCGCCTCGCTCCTCGGCGACCACACGAGCGTGTTCGCGCTGCGGCTCAGCGACGAGACCGTCCGCCGCCCGGGCTGGGAGGAAGCCGAATTCATTCTGCTATCGGACGAAGACACGCCTGCCGGGGAGCACGTCGTGGTGCTGATCGGTGCGACGGTGAGCCTGGGCCTCGTGACCGCCGCTGGCGAGGTAGAGCTCGACGGCGCCGACGCGCTACCCGAGCATGCCGAGGTGCTCGGGCGCTACGTGGGCCACGCCGGGCCGTACGGCGTCGTGCGCGCCCGCCAGCGCCCGTCCGGCCGTACGAGCCTCACCCCCGAGCAGCAGCTCAAGCACGCCGTCGCGCAGCGCGCCGTCGAGGAGGCCGCGACAGGGGCGGTTTCGGCACGCGCCTAGCTCCTCCGGCTCCGTTCCGCCTTGGGCTCCGGCCGCGTCTGCCCGTCCGGCCGGACGACCGGGTTCGGATAGTTCACGCCGAGGCGTACGCCGGCGCGGCGGGCCACGTCTGCGGGAAGCGTCCACGGCGCGGGCAGGTGGCGGTCGGGCACGGCGGCCAGTTCGGGCACCCAGCGGCGCATGAACGCACCGTCGGCATCGTACATCTGCGCTTGCCGGACGACGTTGAACGTCCGGTCTCGGGGGTCGTTGCCGGTGCCGGCCACGTAGGCCCAGTTGCCCCAGTTGCTCGTCACGTCGTAGTCCACGAGGAGCGACTCGAACCAGGCGGCGCCGGCGCGCCAGTCTTGCCCGAGCGTGCGCGCCCAGAACGAGGCGGCGTTCTGCCGCGCGCGGTTGCTCATGAAGCCGGAGCCGGCCAGCTCGCGCATGGCGGCATCGACGAACGGATAGCCGGTCTGGCCGGCCGTCCACGCCTCGAAGAGCGGCGCGTGGAACGGCTGGGCGCCGCCGCGCGCGCGCGGCCCGGCGGCCCAGAACAGGCGCGCTCCCTGCTGCGCGCCATAGAACCGGAAGTAGTCTCGCCAGAGCAGCTCGAACACAAGCCAGTACGTGCTCTCGTTGGCGACGCGCTCGCGCTCGTAGCGCTTGACCTCGGCGTATACGCGGCGCGGCGACAGGGCGCCGTGCGCGAGGTAGGGCGAGAGGCGCGACGCGAAGTCGTCCCCCACGAGCCCGTTGCGTGTCTCCTTGTAGACGCGCAGGCGGTCGTCCTGCCACACGTAGCGCTGCAGGCGCGCGCGCGCGGCCGTCTCGCCGCCGGCGAACGGCACCGCACGCGGATCGGGCGTCTGCGGCTCGAGGCCGAAGACGCCCACGTCGGCGGGGAGGTCTCCCGGGGCGAGCCCTCCGGGGAGCGGTGGCAGCGCCTCAGGCGCCTCGCGCGCGGGCCGGACGCGCCACGCGCGCTCGACGGCCTTGCGGAACGCCGTGAACACTCCCGGCAGGCGATCCAGGGCGAACGGCAGGTCGTCCGGATGCAGGAGGGTGTGCGCCCAGCCGGTGCGCAGCGGCACGCCCCCGAGCGCCTCGCGGACGGCCGCCTCGTCGGCCTGCTCTTCGGTCATCGGCTCGGCATGGGCAAAGACGGCCGCGGCGCCCGTCTCGCGCGCGAGCGCCGGCAGCACGTCTGCGGGCGCGCCGCGGCGCACGACGAGGTCCGAGCCGCGCGCGCGCAGCGAGGCGCGCAGGTCGCGCAGGCTCTCGAGCAGAAACCGGGCGCGGAAGGCGCCGGTCTTGGGGAAGCCCCAGCGTGTGGGCGCGAACAGGCGGTCGTCGAGCACGTAGACGGGCACGAGGGCCCCGGCGCCGCGCAGCGCGGCGAGCAGCGCCGGGTGGTCGTCTACGCGGAGGTCGTTACGCAACCAGAGCAGGTGGGTAGCCATCGGGGCCGTGGGGGCAGGGCGAGCAGGACCAGGCGCGCTACGCGCGAGCGCGCGCGGCGGTCCCTTCGGCGCGCTTTAAGCCGAGGCCGCGCAGGCCAACGCCCCGCGCGCTCGAAACGCTCAGCGCCCCTCGCCGGGCCCCGCCGCGCTGAGCGGCCCCGCCCCTCCGAGGCCCCAACGAGCGCCGACCGGTTGGCGCAAACGTGGTCGGGCGCGCCCCCTGGCGAGCGCGCCTGCCCGCACGTCAGTATCACGCGCCGGACAGGCATCACGCGCCGGATAGACCGTCGGGCGAGGGCCCGCGTTAGGCCGGCTGCCAGGCGGCGATGCGGTCCTCGATGTAGCGGCGCACGTTTTCGGCCGGCAGGCGCTCCTGCTGCATCGAGTCGCGCTCGCGCACCGTGACCGTGCCGTCCTCGACCGTCTGCCCGTCCACGGTCACGCAGTAGGGCGTGCCGATCTCGTCCTGCCGGCGGTAGCGCCGCCCGACGGCGCCCTTCTCGTCGTACGTGACCGAGAACTGCCGGCGCAGATCCGCCTCGATAGCGTGCGCGGCCTCGGGCATGCCGTCCTTTTTGACGAGCGGGAAGACGGCGGCCGTGAACGGCGCGAGGGCCGGATGGAAGCGCAGCACGGAGCGCGTCTCGGCCTTGTCGCCCGCCGGGACCTCCTCCTCGTGGAACGCGTCGGCGAGCAGCATCAGGATCGTGCGGTCGAGCCCGACCGAGGTCTCGACGACGAACGGGATATAGCGCTCGTTGGTCTGCGCGTCGAAGTACTCCATCTTCTTGCCGGAGAACTCCTGGTGCCGGCGCAGGTCGAAGTCCGTCCGCGAGTGGATGCCCTCGATCTCGTTCCAGCCAAAGGGAAACGCGTACTGGATGTCCTGCGCCGCGTCGGCGTAGTGCGCCAGCTTCTCGTGCTGGTGCCAGCGCAGGCGCTCCGGGCGGATGCCGTTGGCCAGGTGCCAGGCCATGCGCTTCTCGGACCAGGCGGCGTAGGCCTCCATCTGCGCGCCCGGCCTGACGAAGTACTGCATCTCCATCTGCTCGAACTCGCGCATCCGGAAGATGAACTGCCGCGCGACGATCTCGTTGCGGAAGGCTTTGCCGATCTGCGCGATCCCGAACGGAATGGCCTGGCGGGCCGTCTCGCGCACGTTGTGGAAGTGCACGAAAATGCCCTGCGCGGTCTCCGGACGGAGGTAGATGCGGTCGTCCTCGCCCGCGACGGCGCCCACGCGCGTCTCGAACATGAGGTTGAAGTTGCGCACCTCGGTCCAGTCGAACGCGCCCGAGTCGGGGCTCTTGATCTTCTCCTCGAGGATGAGCGCGTGCAGGGCACGGGCGGCGTCGGCGGCGTTGAGGGCCTCGGTGAGGCGGGCGTGGACGGCGGCGGCCCGCTCGGTCTGGCCGTCTTTCTCGAGCCGCGCGATGTGGTTCTCGATGAGCTGATCGGCGCGGTAGCGTTTTTTGGAGGCCCGGTCATCGATCATCGGGTCCGAGAACGCGTCTACGTGCCCGGAAGCCTTCCAGACGGTCGGGTGCATGAGGATCGCCGCGTCCAGGCCCACGACGTTGTCGTGCTCGTAGACCATGGCGCGCCACCAGCGCTCGCGCACGTTTCGCTTGAGCTCGACGCCCAGCGGGCCGTAGTCGTAGACCGCGCCGAGCCCACCGTAGATGTCGGACGAGGGGAAGAGGAAGCCGCGGCGCTTGGCGAGCGAGACGAGCGTTTCGAGATCGGCCATCGGGAAGGCGAGCAGTCGGGGAGGGAGGCAGGAGCGGTTGCGCAAAAGCTACCACGGGGGGCCCGGGCTCACCGGGAAGGGCGCGCGAGAACCGGCGGTGGCGATGCGGCTAAACTTGCGCTCGCCCGGTCCTGCCCTTCGTGTCCGTGCTCGCCCCGCCCCCCCGCGTCACCGTCGGCCGGCACGCCTATGCGCCTGCGGACGTGCTGCGCGTCCTCGAGCCGTTCGTCTCGCCCGAGCGCCTGGCGCGCATCGACGCCGTCGTGGCGGGGCGGACGTACGCCGTGCTGCCCGTCCTCGACGGGCTGCACGACGCGGGCAACGTCTCGGCCGTGCTGCGCAGCGCCGAGGGCCTCGGGTGCGCCGCCGCCGAGCTTGTCGCGCTCGAGGGCCGCGCCGCGCGCCTCGCCGCGGCCTACAAGGCCGACGACGAGCAGGCCGCCGAGGCGGCGCTCTCGCTCCGCGACCGCCAGGGCCAGCGCCGCGTCAGCCGCGGCGCGCACAAGTGGCTCCACCTGCGCGCCTGGACCAGCCGCGCCGCGTTCCTCCGCCGCATCCGCGCCGAGGGCTACCGCCTCGCCGTGACCGCGCTGCGCCCCGGCGCGCAGCCCATCGCCGCGTGGGACTTCACGCAGCCGACGGCCCTCGTCGTCGGCAACGAGGCCGAGGGGGCCTCGCCCGAGCTGCTCGACGCCGCCGACGCCGCGCTCCTGCTCCCGCTCGACGGCTTCGTGCAGAGCTACAACGTCTCCGTCGCGGCGGCGCTCGCGCTCTACCACGCCCGCGCCGACCGCCTCGCGCGGCAGGGCTTCCACGGAGACCTCCCGCCCGAGGCGCGCCGGACGCTCCGGGCGCACTACGTAGCCCGCGCGGCACCGCACGCCGAGCGCCTGATGCGCCACGGCGCAACTCCTGCCGGGCCGTCCTGAGGCCCCGCCGCAGCGTGCGCCACCGCCCCCGTCCTGCGGCGTGGTAGCTTCAGCGCATCCTCCGCCACCGCCTGCATGCCTCGCGCCCTCGCCTGCCTCGTGCTCCTGCTCTCGCTCGCGGCCTGCCGCACCGGCAGCGACGAGCGCCCGGACGCGGCCGTGCCCACCCCCGAGGCTGCGGCCGAGGCCATGCTGGCACGCTTCGAGGCCACGATCGGGCAGGCCGACACGATCGCCGTCGAGGCGGCGGGCGTGGAGGTGATCTACACGCGACGCGAGGGGGCAGACGACGCGCTCGACCGCTTCGACATCGCCGCGCGGCCTGTCGAGGGGCGGGAGCCGGCACCCGAGGCGCAGCTGCTGCTCAACTACCTCCCCAACGTGCCGCGCCTCGCGCAGGGCCTCCGCACCGCCCGGTTCGTTCGCGCCGACCGTGCCGAGCAACGCCCCGTACTCGTCTACGAAACCGACGACGCGGCCTCGATGCTCGACGTCGCACCCGGCACCGAGGCGCCCGCCGGCGTCACGATCCAGATCGCGCTCGACGCCGAGACGTACGACCTCCGCGAACTGACGCAGATCGTGCGCGACACGGCCTACGCGCGGCCGCTCGTGCAACGCTACCGCTACGAGGGCTTCCAGGAGACCGACGGCCTGCTGCTCCCAACGCGCGTCGTGCAGGTCGAGGAGGGCCTCAACCAGGCCATCCCGGAGGCGTACCGCATACGCCGCGGGGGCGAGCTCGGCTTCGCGCGGCAGCAGCTCGAGCGCCTGCCGCCGGCCGAGCGAGAGGCGCAGCGCGCGACTATCGACGAGGAGTTGCGCTTCCTCAACGAGGGCGTCTCGCAGATGCGCCTCTCCATCGACCGCCTCCGCGTCGCGCGGCGGCGCTGAAGGCTCGTCCCATCACCGGGACGCAATACCGGGAGGGCGGTCCGGAGGGCGGCCCGGGGGCCGGCACCGTTCGGCAGGGCGCGGCGTTGGCAGGCCACACCAGCCCCCTGCTCCATGTCTGCTCCCTACGATCTCACCGATGCCGTCGCCGTCGTCACCGGCGCGAGCCGCGGCCTCGGGCGCGCCGTCGCCGAAACGCTGCACGCCGCCGGCGCGCACGTCTACGGTCTCGCCCGCTCCGAGGACGACCTCCGCGCGCTTGCCGACGCTCTCGGCGAGCGCTTCCACGGCCGTGCCTGCGACGTGACCGACCGCGCGTCGGTCGACGACGTTTTCAGCCGTATTCACGGCGAGGCCGGCCGCCTCGACGTGCTCGTCAACAATGCCGGCCTGGGCCGCTTCGCCGAGATCGACGCACTCGGCGACGACGACTGGCACGTGCAGATCGACACCAATCTGACGGGCCTCTACTACTGCACGCGTGCCGCTGTGCCGCACATGAAGGCGCAGCGCACGGCGCGCGGCGCGGGCGCGCTCGGCGGTCAGATCGCCAACATCGCCAGCGTAGCCGGGCTCGTCGGCAACCCCAAGATCAGCGCCTACAACGCCACCAAGTTCGGCGTGCGCGGGTTCTCAGAGGCGCTCATGAAAGAGCTCCGCCCGCACGGCATCCGCGTCTCGTGCTTCTATCCCGGCTCCATCGACACGCACTTTTTCGAGG
>JBKBRC010000035.1:19681-24065 GCA_046292345.1 Rubricoccaceae bacterium | reverse complement strand
CGCCGGCGCGCCGTCCCCCGAGGGTGCGCCGGCGCGCTGCTCGGCGGCCGTGAGCGCGCGCGCGACCGCGGGCGCGACCGCGCGCGCGTCCGTGGCCACGAGAGGCGCCGCGAGCGTGCGCCCCCCTGCCTGCCCCCCGCCCGAAGCCTCTGCCTCGGCCTCTGCCTCGGCCTCTGCCTCGGCCTCCGCCTCCGCTGCTGCCCCGGCAGCGAGCGGGTCGAAGTCGCACGCGCGCATCATGTGTTCGATCATGCCCTCGAGGCCGAGGTGCATCCCGTCCTCAGGCGAAAAGATCTTGGCCACGCCGTACGCCTCGAGCTCGGCGATCTCCTCGGGTACGATCACGCCGCCACCGCCGCCGAAGACGCGGATGTGTCCGGCGCCGCGCGCGCGCAGCAGGTCCACCATGTACTTGAAGTACTCGACGTGGCCGCCCTGGTAGCTGCTCACGGCGATGCCCTGCACGTCCTCGGCAATGGCCGTCTCGACGACGTCCTGCACCGAGCGGTCGTGCCCGAGGTGGATCACCTCCGCGCCGTGGGCCTGCAGGATGCGGCGCATGATGTTGATCGCGGCGTCGTGCCCGTCGAAAAGACTGGCGGCCGTGACGAAGCGGATGGGATGCTGCGGCGTGTAGGGCATGGCGCTCAGGGGAGGTGGAATCGCTTCCGGCAAGCCCGGAAAGGTACGGCTCGCGCGGCGGCAGGGGCAGGCACCGCACCAGGCGAAGCACGGGTTTGAATCGCGCTCGCGGCGCCGCGGGTCCGTGTGCGACGCGGTCTGCCTGCTGCTCCGGGAACGGACGGCCGCGGACCGCATTAGCGCCGCACGTGTCCTTCGCCCTTAGTCTGCGCACCGCGCGCACTCTCCGATGCGCTGGCAACAGAGCCGAAGAAGTGGAAACGTGGTCGACGTACGCCGCGGGCGCGGAGGCCGCGCGGCCGGACTCGGCATCGGCGGGCTGATCATCGTGCTGATCGGCCTGCTCTTCGGCGTCGACACGTCGGGCATCGCGGCGCTACTGGGCGAGGGCGGAGCGCCAGTGCCTGCCGAGGCGACGGCGCCGCCGCAGGACGAGGCGGGCGACTTCGTGGCGGCCGTGCTCGGCGACACCGAGGACGTCTGGCACCGCCTCTTCCGCGAGGCCGGCGCGACGTACCCCGAGCCGCGGCTCGTCCTGTTCGACGGCACCGTGCGCTCGGCGTGCGGCATGGCCTCGGCCGCGACCGGCCCGTTCTACTGCCCCGCCGATCGGCAGCTCTACCTCGACCTCTCGTTCTTCCGCGAACTGGCGCGGATGGGCGCGCCGGGTGAGTTCGCGGCGGCTTACGTGATCGCGCACGAAGTCGGGCATCACGTACAGAACGTCGAGGGCACGCTGGCGGCCGTGCAACGTGCGCAGCGCCAGCTCCCGCGCGCCGACGCCAACGCGCTCTCGGTCCGCACCGAGCTCCAGGCCGACTGCTACGCCGGCGTCTGGGGCTACCATGCCCGGCAGCGGGGCCTGCTCGAGCCCGGCGACGTGGAGGCAGGGATGCGCGCTGCGGCCGCCGTCGGCGACGACCGCCTGCAGCAGTCCGCCGGCCGCGTGGCCACGCCCGAGACGTTCACGCATGGCTCGTCGGCGCAGCGCGTGGCGGCGTTCCGCACCGGGCTCGAGAGCGGCCGGCCCGGCGCCTGCGATACGTTCGGCGACCTGCGCCGCTAGCGCAGCCTCGGCGCGGGCGTGCGCGGCATCGGCGCGGGCGTGCTTTTAGAAGGATTTCAGCTTCTAGAAGGATTTCAGAAGGAAGAGCGACACGCCCTGCAAGAGGCCGTGGCGGGCGCCGTGGCGGGCGCCCGCAGGATGTGGATTTGCCCGGCCGAACGAGGCGAGAAATGTGAGTCTGGTTCACACACTCTTCGTAGCCCGGACGCGCCCTCCACGGGCTCCGCCCAGGTTCGTAACAGTGCAGTAACCCGCCTGTAATCCGGCGGAAACTTGCGGCCGGTAGCATCGCCGCTGTTGCGCCCGAGACGCGGCGCGGCTTCTCCCACTCCCTCGTTTTCCGTTCTCATGTCTACCGCTACCTTCTGGCGCCGAGCCGCCCGCGGGCTCGCTCTTGTAGCCCTGGCACTGGCTGCGCTCGCAGCCCCCGCCGCGCTCGCCCAGACCGCCCCGACGGCCACGCTCACGGGCATCGTCGTGGACGCCCAGACTGGCGAGACCCTCATCGGCGTCAACGTGCTCGTGCTCGAGACGAGCACCGGCGCCACGACCGACCTCGACGGCCGCTACACGCTGCGCCTCCCGGCAGGCACATACACGCTGCAGGTCTCCTACACCGGCTACGACCGGCAGACCGTCCAGGGAGTCACGCTCGCTGCGGGCGAGCGCACCTCACTCGACATCGCGCTCACGCCGACGTCGTTCGGTCTCGGCGAGGTCGTCGTGACGGCGCAGGCGCTGCAGGGCAACACCGAGGCGGGCCTGCTCGCGCTGCAGAGCCGCGCCCCGGCCATCCTCGACGGCATCTCGGCGCAGCAGATCCGCCGCGCGCCCGACGCCAACTCCGGCGAGGCCCTGCGCCGCGTGACCGGCGTCTCGGTCGCCGGCGGGCGATTCGCCTTCGTGCGTGGCATGCCGGAGCGCTACAGCGGCACGCTCCTCAACGGCGCGCCCGTCGCCTCGACCGAGCCCGACCGCCGCGCCTTCTCCTACGACCTGATCCCGAGCAACCTGCTCGAGAGCCTGCTCGTGACCAAGACCGCCACGCCAGACATGCCCGGCGATTTCGCCGGCGGCGTGCTCGTGCTCAACACGGTCGACTTCCCGGAGCGGCCCACGGCCTCGCTCAGCTTCGGCTCGGGCGTCACGCCGGGCGTGACCGGGCAGGCGTTCCAGTTCTCGGTGCGCGGCGGCGGCGACCTGCTCGGCCTGGACGACGGCACGCGCTCGCTCCCGCGCGACTTCCCGCAGACCAACCTGGCGCGCCTGAGCCGCGCCGAGCTCGAGGCGATGCAGCCGCAGCTGGTGCAGGCGCTGCCCAACAACTGGCAGCAGCGCAACAGCACGGTCGCACTGCCGTCGAGCTTCGCGCTCTCGGGCGGCTCGTCGGCGCTCGTGGGCCGCACGCGCGTCGGCGCGGTCGCGGCGCTGACCTATCGCAACAGCTTCTCGGCAACCAACATCATCCGGCGCGAGATCGAGATCGACGACTTCTTCCGGTTCGACTACACGGGCCGGCAGAGCGCGCTCAACGTGGCCTGGGGCGGCCTGTTCAACGCGACCGTCCGTCCGTCGAACTTCCACAGCGTCAGCTTCAAGAACCTCTACTCGCGCACGGCCGACGACGAGTTCACGACGCTGACGGGCCTCAACACCGAGTCTAGCCAGGAGCAGCAGCGGACGGCCATGCGCTTCCTCTCGCGCGACGTCTACTCGGGGCAGCTCATCGGCGACCACTTCTTCCCGGGCGTGCTCGGCCAGGGCCTGCAGCTGCGCTGGGACGCCAGCCGCGCCTTCGTCTCGCGCGACGAGCCCGACTACCGCCAGATCCTCTACGTCCGTAACGAGGGCTCCGACGGGCCGTTCGTGGCCAGCATCCCGCGCGACGTGCGCCTCGGCTCGGGCGGCCGCTTCTACTCGTCGATGGACGAGGGCGCCTGGGGCGGCGCGCTCCGCCTGACCGTGCCCACGCCGGACGTCCGCTTCACGGCCGGCGCCTCTGCCGAGATCCGCGACCGCGACTTCCGCTCGCGTCTGATCGGCCCGGCCACGACGCCGCGCACCGACGTGCGCCTGCTCGAGCTGCCCATCGACCAGATCTTCCGCCCCGAGAACTTCGGGCCCAACGGGTTCATCCTCACCGAGTCCGGCACGGGCTCGGGCAGCTACGAGGCGCAGCAGGACATCCTGGCCGGCTTCGCGATGGTTGACTGGACGCTGGCGCCCATCACGCGCAAGCTCCGCTTCGTCGGCGGCTTGCGCGCCGAGCAGGGCAACCAGCTCCTGAGCGGCACCACGTTCCAGGGCGCGCAGCTCGACGTGGAGCGCCGCGAGTTCGACTGGCTCCCCTCGGCGAACCTGACGTACAGCTTCAGCCCGCGCACCAACGCCCGCGTGGCCTACAGCCGCACGATCAACCGGCCCGAGCTGCGCGAGCTGTTCCCGTACGCTTACTACGACTTCGAGACGCAGACGACGATCTACGGCGACGAGAACCTCCGCCAGGCCTCGATCCAGAACTTCGACGCCCGCCTCGAGACGTACCCGGGCGCCGGGCAGATGCTCTCGGCGAGCGTGTTCTACAAGCGTTTCGTAGACGCCATCGAGCGCGTGGTCGTCTCCGGCGTGGGGGGGGGGGGGGGGGGCCCCGGGCCCCCCCCCCCCCCCGCGCGCGGG
>JBKBRC010000035.1:9071-19671 GCA_046292345.1 Rubricoccaceae bacterium | reverse complement strand
GGGGGGTGGGCCGCCGCGGGGCGGGCGCGCCCCCCCCCCCCCACGTTCCGCAACGCCGACCGCGCGGTCAACTTTGGCCTCGAGCTCGAGGGCCGCTACGGGCTCGGCTTCGCCCACCCGTACCTGCGCGCCTCGTCCGTCCTGGGCAACTTCACGCTCGTCGACTCGGACGTGACCGTCTTCGGCGACGACGTCGTGGTCGCGCGCACGGGCCGGCCGCTCCAGGGCCAGGCGCCCTACATCATCAACCTCGGTCTCAACTTCGTCGAGCCCAACCGCGGCACGGCCGTCTCGCTCCTCTACAACCGGCTCGGCAGCCGCATCGTGGAGGTGGCCACGGCCTTCGAGGACGACATCTTCGAGGAGCCGCGCGACGTGATCGACTTCACGGTCACGCAGCCGCTGATGGGCAACCGCTTCGAGCTGCGTCTGGCCGCGCGCGACATCCTGGCGCAGCCGCAGCGCTCGACGCAGGAGGGCATTCTGGTGCGACAGAACGAGCGCTTCTCGTCGTTCGCGCTCGGCCTCTCGCTCCGCTACTGACACCACCCCTGTGCGGGGGCGCCCGTTCCGGGCGCCCCCGCGCATCCTTATTCCCCTCACCAGCGCAGACCCATGCGTATCTCTACTCTCCTCCTGGCCCTTCTGCTCTTCGCCCCGGCGGCGCTTGCGCAGGGACCGGCCACGGCCACGGTCATCCAGGGCGACATCACCACCAACCGCACGCTCACCAACGACCAGCAGTACCGCCTCGTCGGCTTCGTGCGCGTCATGGAGGGCGCCACGCTCACCATCCAGCCCGGCACGATCATCTACGGCGACGAAGACTCCGACGGTACTTTGATCGTCATGCGCGGCGCGCGCATCAACGCCGAGGGCACGCCCGACCGGCCGATCGTCTTCACGAGCCAGCGCCCCATCGGGGAGCGGCAGCCGGGCGACTGGGGCGGTATCATCCTGCTCGGCCGCGCTAGCATTAACACGGCCACTGGAACGCTCAACGTGGAGGGTGTTCCGCCCTCGGTCGGCGCCATCGGCGGCGGCGGCGCCAACCCCGACGACAACGACAACTCCGGCGTGATGCGCTACGTCCGCATTGAGTTCGGCGGTGAGGAGCTCTCGCCCAACAACGAGATCAACGGCCTCACGATGGCCGGCGTCGGCCGCGGCACGACGATCGAGTACGTGCAGGTCTCCTACAATGACGACGACGCGTTCGAGTGGTTCGGCGGCACGGTCAACGGCCGCTACCTCATCTCGCTCGGCGCCGTCGATGACGACTTCGACACAGACCTCGGCTGGCGCGGCAACGTGCAGTACGGTCTCGTCGTCCGTGACCCGGCGCTCGCCGACGCCGCCTCCGGCGGCCGCTCGAACGCCTTCGAGACGGACAACGCGCCCAACGACGCCACCGGCGCCACGGCCACGCCGCGCAGCGCGGGCAACTTCTCAAACGTGACCGTGATCGGCCCGATCGGTCAGGCGGCCACGATCGCGCAGCCCTACCAGTCGGGCATCCTGCTCCGCACCGGCACCAACACGTCCGTCTACAACTCGATCGTGATGGGCTTCCCGGAGGGCCTCCGCATCAACGGCCAGCCGGCCGTAGACCAGGCCAACGCCGGCAACCTCCAGGTGCGCAATACGCTCGTGACGGGCAACTTTGCCTCGAACGTCTCAGGCTACAGCGCGGAAAACTTCTTCCGCACGGCGGGCTTCGGCAACCAGACCGCAGCTAGCCCGCAGGCGGTGGGGCTCGTCAACCCATTCCTTCATGCCCTCGCCGATCGCCGCCAGTTCGACCCACGCCCGGCGTCCGGCTCGGTCGCCGCGCAGATGCAGCCCAGCTTCAACAACACGCGCCTCCCGGAGGCCGTGCCGGGCGGCGTGCCAGGCCTGTTCGCGCGCACGAGCTTCGTGGGCGCCTTCGCCCCCGACGGCACGCGCTGGGACCTGCCCTGGGCCAACTACGACCCGCAGAACGTGGACTACGCGGCGGGCAGCACCTCCAACGAGGACGTGGCCGTCAATGGTGGCCTGAAGCTGTCGCAGAACAAGCCCAACCCCTTCACGAACGCGACGATGATCGAGTTCACGCTCGCTGAAGCGCAGCACATCCGCCTGGCGGTCTACGACCTCCTCGGCCGCGAGATCGAGGTGCTGCACGACGGCCTGCACACCGCGGGCAACGGCTACTTCCGCTTCGAGGCGGCCTCGCTGCCGGCGGGCACGTACCTCGTGCGGCTCCAGAACGCTGAGGGCTCGCAGGTGCAGCGCATCACGGTCGCGCGCTGATTCTTTGGCGCCCCTGCCTGGCGCAGGGCAAGAGCGCGCCGCCTCCGGGGGGAGGCGGCGCGCTCGGCGTTTTGACACCCGGTACGCCGCCGCACATCACCCTGCCGCGTCTCCGCACGGCGCCTCTGCGGCAGGCTCCTGCGCGTCCCCTCGAGCCGTGTCGGCTCGCCGTGTCGGCTCGCCGTGTCGGCTCGCCGTGTCAGTCTGGCCTGTCCGTCCAGATCAGTGGGCCCAGGCCAGGGCACAGACGAAGCCGTCCCGCAGCGCGGCGCGGAGCGCCCAGCGGTGTGCCAGGCCCTCGGCCCGGAGCGCCTCCGGCGCGCCGCACAGCCGGACCGCGCGCAGCCCGCCCCGCAGGCCGGTGCGCTCGCCCTTGAGCACGGCCTCTTTGAGCACCCACGCCGCCAGCAGCGCCGCGTCGGCGGGAAGGCCAAGCGCGCCCGAGACCTGCCCGAGCAGTTCGGCCTCGCCGGGCACCAGAAGCCGCTCGGCCAGGCGTGGCGCAACCGGACGCAACCGCTCGAGGTCTACGCCAACCGGCCGGCCCGCAACGGCTGCGAGCGCGCGCGCGCCGCGGGAGCCCGCGCTGTGCGCGAGCGACACGAACACGTCCTCCCGCTCCCGAAGGAACGGCGCGCCGCCGGGCTCGACGGCCAGGGGCACGAGATGCGGCGCCATGCCGAGACGCGCGGCGGCGAGCGTCCGGAGTGCGTAACGCGCCACCCGGAACTGCGCCCGCCGCGCCTCCGAGCCGAACGTTGCGGCGAGGTGCTCCTCGTGGGCCGGCAGTCGCATGCCCGGCGCCTCTCCCTCCCTCCCGTCGTCCTCTCCGGAGGCGAACAGCGTCGCAACGTCGTCTGGAACGCGGTCGAAGAGCGGGTCGGAGCCTGTCACAGCGTCGGGGGCGGGCCCGGTTTGCGCGTTCTGTGACAAAGTTAGCGCGCCGTGCAAGGTTAACGGTGTTATGCGTTTTACTTTGCCCTTGCACCCTTCACGCCCGCATGAGCGCCTTCCCTCTCCCGAGCATCCGCGACGCGGCGCCCCTGCAGCGCGTCCGCCAGAGCTTCCACGACTTCATCGACCGGTACCGCGAGCGGCTGCGCCACGTCTTCGAGACGCGCACGAGCGCCGACCGGATCAACCTCGAGCGCGGCATGGCGCCGTATGTGCTCAACCACATCCGCGATACGGATCCGCTCTCGGTGTACGTGCCCGTGGCTTACGGCGGCCGCGGCGGCGACCTGCGCGAGAGCCTCTCCGTGCTGGAGGCCTCCGGCTACGAGTCGCTGCCGCTGTGCCTCATGGTGGGCATCAACGGCGGGCTTTTCCTGCAGCCGGTCGGCAAGTACGGCTCCGAGGCCGTCAAGCGCCCCGTCTTCGACGGCTTCCTGCGCCAGAAGCGCATGGGCGGGCTCATGATCACCGAGCCCGATTACGGCTCGGACGCGCTCAACATGAAAACCGCCTGGCAGCCCACGCCCGAGGGCAACGTGCGCATCCAGGGCACCAAGCACTGGGCCGGGCTCACCGGCTGGGCGGATTACTGGCTGCTCACCGCGCGCCCCCGCGCCGCCGACGGCAACCTCCGCCGCGATGTGGACTTCTTCGTGTGCGACGTGAACGCGCCCGGCCAGATGGTGCACGTAGAGGAGACGTTCCCGAACCTGGGCCTGCGCATGCTGCCCTACGGCCGCAACCGCATCGACGTCGAGGTGCCGGCCACGGCCCGCCTCGAGCCCAGGACGACCGGCGTCAAGATGATGCTCGACGTGCTGCACCGCAGCCGGCTTCAGTTCCCGGGCATGGGCATGGGCTTCCTGCGCCGCCTCCTCGACGAGGCCACGGCGCACGCCGAGCAGCGCTTCGTCGGCGGCAAGGCACTCTTCAGCTACGACCAGGTCCGTGCGCGCCTTGCGCGCATGCAGGCCGGCGTGACCGCGTGCGCCGCGATGTGCCTCCACACCGCCGAGAACGCCGGCGTCGACCGCGACCTCGAGGGCGAAGGCCTCGCTGCCAACGCGTTCAAGACCGTCGTGACGGACCTGATGCAGGAGGCCGCGCAGTCGTTCCTCCAACTCGTCGGCGCCAGGGGCTACCGCGAGGATCACCTCGCCGGACGCGCCCTCGTTGACAGCCGTCCGTTCCAGATCTTCGAGGGCTCCAACGACATCCTCTACCAGCAGGTCTCGGAGGCCGTCATGAAGGGCATGCGGCGGGTGCGGGAGACCAACCTGTTTCAGTACCTCCGCTCCGAGCCGCTCACCGCGCGCGCGGCCGAGTTCTTCGGCGACGCGCTCCGCCTCGACGTGGACGTGCAGATGCCGCAGCGCAAGCTCGTCGAGCTCGGCAAGGCCATCAGCCGCATCATCTCGATGGAGATGACGATCGAACTCGGCGAGCGTGGCTACCGGCCGGACCTGATCCACAACGCCCTCGCCGAGTTCCGCGACGAGGTGCGCAGCCTGCTCGACGCGTACCGCGCGGGCGGCCTGACGGCGCTCGTCGAGGACTACCGCGACGCGCGCGGCTGGCTCGAGTTCGCCCACGGCCCGGCGCTGCGCTGACCCCCTCCTTCGGCAGCCTCCCGGTCTGTCTCGCACGCGCCGTGCGAGACAGACCGGCTTTTTGCGAGACAGACCGGCTTTTTGTGCGAGCCGGCTCGATGCCCTGTCGCCTCTCCTCCGGCGACCCTCGCACGAGGCTTCGCGGCGCAAGGCTTCACGGCCCCTCAGGCGCGGCACCGGTAGCTTGCTCGTCTCTACCGGACTACTCCCCTCCCCATGGCCGATATCCCGACCTTTCACAACCTCATCGGCGGCGACTGGAAGCCCGCCGCTTCCGGCGAGACGTTCGAGAGCCGCAACCCCGCCCGCCGCGCCGACGTCGTCGGGCGCTTTCCGGCATCGGCCGAGGCCGACGTGGACGCGGCCGTCCGCGCTGCCCGCGCCGCCTTCGACGCATGGCGCCTCACTCCGGCGCCCAAACGCGGCGACTACCTCCGCCGCATCGGCGACGTGCTCACCGAGCGCAAGGACGACCTGGCGCGTGCGATGACGCGCGAGATGGGCAAGCCCTTCTTCGAAACCAAGGGCGACGTGCAGGAGGCCATCGACACGGCCTACTACGCCGCCACCGAGGGACGGCGCCTGTTCGGACACACCGTCCCGAGCGAGATGAACGACAAGTTCAACATGACCGTCCGCCGGCCCATCGGCGTGTGCGGGCTCATCACGGCCTGGAACTTCCCTGTGGCCGTACCTACGTGGAAGATGTTTCCCGCCATCCTGGCCGGCAACACGGTCGTGTTCAAGCCCTCTGAGGAGGCCCCTCACGCGGGCATGCTGCTCGTCGAGGCCCTCCGCGAAGCCGGCCTGCCGGACGGCGTCGTGAACCTGATTCAGGGCGGCGGCGCGACCGGCGCAGCGCTCGTGGCGCATCCGGACGTGGCCGTGATCTCGTTCACGGGCTCGACCGAGACCGGCACCAGGATCGGCGAGGTGTGCGGGCGCATGCACAAGCGCTTCTCGGCCGAGATGGGCGGCAAGAACCCGCTCATCGTGATGGAGGACGCCGACCTGGACCTGGCCGTCGAGGGCCTGCTCTGGGGCGCGTTCGGCACGACCGGGCAGCGCTGCACGGCCACGAGCCGCCTCATCGTGCACGCCGACGTGCACGACGCCGTCGTAGAGAAGCTCAGGGCGCGCGCGGCGCAGCTGCGGCTCGGCTACGGCAACGACGACGCCACCGAGATGGGCCCGCTCATCAACGAGGCCGCGCTCGAGAAGGTGACGCGCTACATCGCGGTCGCGCGCGAGGAGGGCGCCACGGTAGCGCTCGGCGGGGCGCGCGCTACCGGTGAGGGCCTCGACGAGGGCTGCTTTTTCCAGCCGACCATCCTGACCGACGTCACGCCCGGGATGCGCGTAGCGCAGGAGGAGATCTTCGGCCCCGTGCTCTCGGTGATCAAAGTCCAGGACTTCGACGAGGCCATCCGCGTCGCCAACGGGGTGCGCTACGGGCTTTCGTCGGCCGTCTACACGCGCGACGTCGCGCGCGCCTTCCGCGCCATGCGCGACCTCGACGCCGGCATCACGTACGTCAACGGCCCGACCATCGGCGCCGAGGCGCACATGCCGTTCGGCGGCGTCAAGGCGACCGGCAACGGCCACCGCGAGGGCGGCTGGGAGGTCTTCGACTTCTACACCGAGACCAAAACGATCTACGTGGACTTCTCGGGCGGCCTCCAGCGCGCGCAGATCGACAACTACGACGACTGACCGCCCGCCCGGCAGCGAACCCCTTGCAGCCGCGCGCGCCGCGGCGGCCTTCGCGCACGCGCGTCCTGAAGGGTACGGCCTTTCGGGACGCGCGTTTTCTGCCGACCGGCTAGCTTGCCGCCTCGCCCGCTCCGCTCATGCCCTCGTTCCTGCCCCGCGCCAAACCGGCGCCCTACTTCCCGCCCGCCGAGGGTGCGTACCTGGACGGCCGCGTCGTCCGCTTCCCCGAGGACCTGCCGGCCGAGCTGAACCTGCTCGTGGTTGCCTTCCGCGACGACCTCGATCCTCTCGCAGACCAGTGGGCTCGCCTCGGGGCGACGCTCGGTCAGCGTTACCAGGGACGCCTCGCCGCGCTCGAGCTGCCCGTCGTCGGGCACCGACTCAAGAGCCTGGGAGAGCTGGCCACGCTCGGCATCCGCGCTCAGGTAGAAGGCGAGGCGGAGCGGGCGCGCACGGTGCCCATCTTCGTCAAGAAGAAGGCGTTCCGCCGCGCGCTCGGCACGCACGACAGCAGCGACGTGTACGTGTTCCTCGTCCGGCGGAGCGGCAAGATTCTGTGGCGCACCTCGGGCGAGCTGGCCGTCGGAGCGGTTGCCGAGCTCGAGGAGACGCTGGCGAGCGTGCTCGGCACGCCGGGCCCCGCACCGGCGCCGGCGGCGCTCTCCGAGACCGAGCCGCCTACGGCCATCCCGGAGGAGCGCTCCGGCGAGGACGCCGCGGCGGCAGACGCGCCCGGCGCGCCTCAGTAGGCACCGCTGCCACGCAGCACGACGCGGAACGTGCGCACGAGAATGACCGCGTCCAGCCACGGCGACCAGTTGCGGACGTAGTACGGGTCCCAGCGCTCCATGCCGGCGTTGCCGGCGTCCGAGCGGCCGGAGACCTGCCACAGGCCCGTGATGCCCGGGCGCACGCGCTCGCGGAGCGCGCGCACGCGCGGCGACAGCTCTTCGTGATGGTAGCGCGGCAGCGGGCGCGGCCCGACGAGGCTCATCTCGCCGCGGAGCACGTTGAGCAGCTGCGGCAGCTCATCGAGGCTGGTGCGGCGCAGCAGCGCGCCGACGCGCGTGACGCGCGGGTCGCGTTCGAGCTTGAACGTGGCCTCCCACTCCGCGCGGAGGGCCGGGTCGGCCGCGAGCGCGCGCTCGAGCGCGCGCTCGGCATCGGGAACCATCGTGCGGAGTTTGGCGGCGCGGAACGTCCTCCCCCCCACCCCGATGCGCTCCTGGTAGTAGAGCGCTGCGCCGCCGTCGCCCAGGCGCACAAGGAGGGCCAGCAGTCCCAGCAGGGGCGCCCAGAGCGGCGCCGTCAGCACGACCGCGGCCAGGTCGCCGAAACGCTTGAGCGCGCGCGGGAGCGGCCGGGTGAGCGTCGAGGCAAGCTCGAGCCCGAGCACGCCGGCGATGTCGCGCGGGCGTACCCAGAGGCTCGGCACCTCGAACAGGTCCGGCACGACGACGACGCTGCGGTAAGCCGCGAGGGGCCCCTCGAGCAGCTCAATCTGGCGATGGCGGTCCGCCTCCGGAAGCGCAAGGAAGGCCAGCGCGGCGTCGGGCACGACGGCGTCGAGGCGGCCCATGACGGGTACGGTGTCGAGGAAGTCGCCCTGGCGCTCCGGATCGTCGTCCAGCACAGCGATGGGCGTGTAGCCCATGCCGCGCTCCTCCTGCAGCTGCCGTACGATGCGCGCGCCGGCCTCTCCGGCGCCGTACACAGCCACCGGCACACCCCACGCGTCGCGGCGCACGAGCAGCGCCTTGGCCTTGGAGCGCGCGAACGGCACGAGGCCCAGACTGATCAGGCCCGCTGCGCCGAGCGTGAAGCGGCTGCTGACGCGCTCGAACTCCGGCCCGGCCAGCCACAGCCCGGCGAAGGTGAGCCCGAAAACGCCGAGCAGCGTGAACGTGCTGCGCCGGAGCTCCTCGACCGCCCCCAGCCCCCAGCCTGGCAGCAGGTGGAGCCCGAGCGCGGCGGCGAGGTACGTCGGCACGACGGCCCAGGCCGCCCCGACCAGAAGCCCGGTCTCGCCCGTGAGCGCCTGCCGGAGCAGCCCTCCCGCGACGAGCGCACCGGCGAGCGCGAGCGCCTCGGCCAGCGCGAGCACACCGCCGTTCAGGAGCGCGCGCCGGCGGTGCTCGCGCCCCTGCGCCCGGGCAAGTGCGAGCCGCTCGGCATAAGAATCCGTGCCGGTGAGCAGGCGAGGGAGCGTCACGTCGGCGAGGAGCGGCTCGTGGATCATGGGGACGGCGGCGTCGGGTGGAAGTTCGGAGGGGCGGCTCCGGCACGGGCGGCCGGACGCGGCGGGGCGAGCGCGGCGCCGGCACGCAGCGGCCCTGGCGCGCGCACCGGCACCTCCACGAGGCGGTCCGAAACGAGGCGCGCGGCGGCGTCACCCGCGGCGAGGCGCTGCCAGGCCGCCAGGTCGTTGCTGCGCAGGCCGGCCTCGGCGCCGTCTACCGGGTGCAGGTAAAACGTGGACCGGAAGAGCGGGTCGCCGGCGTGCGCGCCGTACACGTTGCCCGACCAGCGGGTCGTGCGCACGTGCGCGGGCGAGAGCCCCTCGACGGCGACCTCGCGCGCCTCGACCCCCGCACGGCGCGCGTTGCCGACGACGCGGTTGGCGTGGACGACGTTGCGGCCGTCCGGCGCCCGGCGCTCGGGATCGAGGCGCAGCCAGAGGCCCGTGCCTTCGTTGGCGTACACGTCGTTGTGCATCAGCACGTTGGCGCTCGCCGCCTGGCTCAGGATGCCGGTGCCGCTCCAGGCGCGCCAGCGCGTGCCGCTGACGTGGTTGTGCTGCACGAGCGTGCGCACCGTGGCCAGCTCGAGCATGATGCCCGCCACGAGGTTGCGCGCGAACCACCCGTCCTCGACGGTGTTGTCCGCGTTGTCGCCGTCGAGCCAGAGGCCGGGGCCCTCGTTGTCTTCGAAGCGCATGCGCCGGAAGACGGTCTCGCGCGTGCCCGCCCATTTGCCCCCGCCGGCCTCCCAGAACGGATCGTGGCCCTTCCAGTTGTTGCCGACGGCCGAGCCGTCCTCGAGCAGGCAACCCGAGCAGGCGCCGCCGTAGCCCGTCTGCCCGTTGAAACGCGCGTGCGTGCGCCGCAGCACGTGCCCCGTACCGTCGGTATCGAAGCCGCGGCCGTTGGTCCATTCCACCGTCACGTCCTCGAACAGCGCGCCCTCGCGTCCGGTGCACACCGCGCCCCACTGCGCGCGGTTGGCGGCATACCGGAACGTGATCCCGACCAGCCGGAACCAGCCGGGCGTGGAGGGATCGCCGCACGGGACGTGCTCCCGGGGGCCGCGCGGACGGAAGAGGAACGCCCGCGTGCCGAGCTCGACCGGGCCGGCCTCCGAGGGCGTCCGGTCGCCAGGGAAGCGCGCCACGACGAAACGCGGCGCCGCATCCGTCCCCTCGACGTAGAACGTACCCGGCTCGAGGGCCTCGCGCCGGAAGACGGGCCGGAGCACGTGCCCGCCCGCGACGAGCAGTTCGCGCCGGAACACCGGGTCGCCGTTATAGGCCCGCAGCCCTTCGCCCTCCCATGCGCGTCGCCAGAGGTTCGGCCCTGCGCGCTCCCAGCCCGCATCGGCCGGGTCGGCGCCGGAGATGACGACGGACTCGCCGGGCCAGGCTGCGAACGTGACGCGCGCCTCGGGACCGGTGCCGCCCTCGTGCGGCGTGACGGCCTCGCGGTAGAGCCCCGCCCGTACGTACACGACATCGCCAGGACGGAGCACGCCCAGCGCGGCGGCCCGGCCGAGGGTCTTCCACGGCCGCCCGGGCGAGCCGTCGTTGCCGTCGTCGGCGCGCGGATCGTCCCCTGCGACGTGGAAGACGCGTCCCCTTGCGCCGCGCAGCCCGAGCGGGTCGCTGGCGCCGGGCGCCTCAGGGGAGGCGCTGCCGGCCGGGCCGGGCGGGGCAGCCTCAGGCCACGCCCGGTGCGCGAGCCCGAGCGCCAGGAGCGCAGCAAGGACGAGCAGAGTCGTTTTCACCAGACCAGTTTGTTCACCAGACCAGTTTG
>JBKBRC010000035.1:0-8971 GCA_046292345.1 Rubricoccaceae bacterium | reverse complement strand
TTCACCAGACCAGTTTGTTCACCAGACCAGTTTGGCACAGTGGAATGCCTCGGCGTAGCGCACAGCCGCCTCGACGCCGCGCAGGCGCAGCAGCGCCGCGAACGTCTCGCGGTCGTACCACGGCTTGCCGCGCTGGCTCGGGAACGCGCGCGCGAGCAGGTCGAGCTTGGCCTCGGCCTGCGCTTCGGAGAGTGTCACGTAGGCATTAGGCCGCGCGAGGTCGCCGTCCCACTTGGGGATTTCGAACCCGGCCACGGTCACGCCGCGGAACACCTGCCACGCGAGACGGGCGAGAAAGTCGTGGTCCTGGTGCGCGTCGCCCGCAGCATGCGTAAGCACGAGGTGCGGACGGAACGGCGCCAGCACCTCGTGCGCGAACGTTTTAACCTCCGAGGCCTGGTACGGCAGGTGCCCGTCGCGGAAGCGGCCGAAGTGGAATGAGGTCTCGGCGGCGGCGGCGAGCAGCGTCGCGGCTGCCTGTCGCGCCTCGGCCTCCCGGGGCGCGTCCGCGCTCAGCACCGCGTAGGCCACGTGCGTGTGGGGGCGCTCGGCCAGCAGGCGCAGGACCGTGCCGCCGGCACCGATCTCCACGTCGTCGCTGTGCGCGCCCATGCAGAGCAGGCGCAGCGGAGACGCGGCCGAGCGGCCCAGCCCGGGCTCGAGGGCAAACATGCCGCTACCGCAGCCGCTCCGGTACCGACGCGCCGAGCGCATCCAGGTCGACCAGGTCGAGCGCGCCGTCGCCGAACTCGCGGGGCGAGCGCAGCCAGACCTCCCACGGAGCGTGGCCGGTCTTGTGGATGTCCTCGAGCAGCCTCTTTTCCTTGAACGTGTCCATGCACGCCCAGAAGCCGTCGTAGGCGTACGTGAAAAGCTCGCCGCGCCGCGAGAGCGTCTGCGCGGCCTCGATCATCAGATCCTCCCCGACGCCGAGCGCGTCGAAGAGGCGCCGGTGGGCAACAAAGAAGCCACCGTTGATGCGCACGTCGAGATCGGTCACGTGCGTGAGCGCCGTCACACGGCCATCCGCCGTGTGCTCGACGACGTGGCTGGTGTAGTTGGGGCGGACGCCCAAGAACGTCAGCGTCGCGTCGCGCGCCTTGGCGAAGGCCACGACGTCGTCCAGCGGCGCGTCTGAGACGCCGTCGGCGTAGTTGCACAGGAACCACTCGTCCTCCCCGATGAAGGGCCGGACGGCAAGCAGGCGCTCGCCAACGAGCGTATCCATGCCCGTATCGACGAACGTGATACGCCAGTCGTGAAGGTCGCTCTGGAGCAGGCGTACCTCGCCGCCTTGGCCCAGCACGAAGTCGTTGGAGACGGTCTCGTCGTACTCGACGAAGTAGCGCTTGATGTACTCGGCGCCGTGCCCGAGGCAGAGAATGAAGTCCTTGTGCCCGAAGTGGGCGTAGTACTTCATCAGATGCCACAGAATAGGACGGCTGCCGATATGGACCATCGGCTTGGGCAGCGCTCCGGAGTGCTCGCGGATGCGCATGCCTTCGCCGCCGCAGAACAAGACAACCTTCATGGACGGGCAGGATGGACGGCGGCGGGTGAGGGGACCTCGGCAGGGGGAGCAAGGGCCGGGCCGGAGCGGCTCTCACCGCGCGGAGGGCTCCAGACGACGCCCACCTGTTTCCTAAATACCGGCTGAACCGGCCGGCCGGCAAGAAACCGCTCGGCCGAGCCCGCGGCGAGCGCGTCGGCGTAGACAGCGAGCGCAGCGTCGGCCGCCTCGAGCGTGGCCTCGAGCGCGGCGGCGTCGTGCGCGGCCGAGAGCACGAACGAGGGTGCGAGCACGCCCCGGCGGGTCATTTCTTGCAGGAACAATGTTCGGTACATCTGAGAAGGATTTCCTTCCGCGTCACGCGTAATAAATACGAGGTTGGACATGCGCCCGAAGACTTCAAACGCGTGCGCCACGTCGTGCTGCCGCGCGAGAGCGGTCAGTCCGTCGGCCAGGCGGCGGCCGCACGCCTCCATGCGCTCCACGACGGGCTCCTCGGCGTAGATGCGCATCGTCTCGGCGGCGGCGGCGAGCGCGTGCGTCTCAGCGCCGTGCGTGGACGAGAGCAGGAACACCCGCTCGTGCGGCGTGCGCAGGCCGCCGCGCTCCATCAGATCGCGCCGGCCGGCCAGCGCCGAGACGGCGAACCCGTTGGCCATCGCCTTGCCGAACGTGGAGAGATCGGGCGTGACGCCGTAGAGGTGCTGCGCGCCGCGCGCGTGCCAGCGGAAGCCGGTAATCATCTCGTCGAGGACGAAGACGGCACCGTGGCGCTGGCAGAGGCGCTGCACGTCGAGCAGGAACGGGCGCGCGTCCTCGGTGCCGCGCGCGGGCTCCAGGATGACGGCTGCGATGCGGCCCGGGTGCGCGTCGAAGAGCGCCTCGAGCGTGGCGGCGTCGCCGTAGCGAAAGCCCACCGAGAGGGCTTTGACGGCAGCTGGAATGCCCGCATCCATCGGCGTCGTGCCGATGAACCAGTCGTCTTGCGAGAGGAACGGGTGGTCGGCGCAGTAGGCCACCATGTCCCGCCCCGTGGCGGCGCGGGCCAGCTTGAGAGCGGCGGTCGTGGCCGAGGAGCCGTCCTTGCAGAACTTGACCATCTCGGCCGTCGAGACGAGGCCGAGGAAGGTCTCGGCGGCCTCGAGCTCGACGGCGGCCGGGCGCGAGAAGCAGGCGCCGCGCGCGAGCCACTCGGCCGCGGCAGCATTGACGCGCGGATGCGCGTGCCCGAGCGTGACGGCGCGCAGGCCCATGCCGTATTCGACGAACGCGTTGCCGTCCACGTCCCACACGCGGCAGCCCTGGCCACGCGCCACAACGACCGGCATGGACTCGGGCATCTGGTCGTCCCCGCGCGCGTAGGTGTGCGCGCCACCCGGGACGAGCGCGTGCGCGCGCGCCTGGTGGGCGCGGCTGCGGCGGAAGGCGGCGTCGTCCAGAGGGGTCATGGCGCGTTTGGTGCAGGGAGGACGCGGAGCAGGCCGGCGCGGAGCAGGCGCGCGGCGGCGCGCTCGGCCACGCGCGGCGCGAGGCCGGCCGTTTCGGCAACCTTCTCGAGCGAGCGCGTACCGTCCGAGAGCGCGAGCAGCCAGAGAAGCGCGGCGTTGTCGGCCGCGTCGCCGGCGTCCCCACGCGTGCGCAGCAGGCCGCGCCGCGAAAGCATCGGCTCGCCGAAGGGCGCCGCGTTGACGTAGCGCGCCCGGCGGTGCGGCAGGGCGCCGGCCTCGGGCGGCGCGGCGGCGCGCAGGTGCGCAGCGATGGCGGGCGTCCGAGGCGGCGGCAGCGGAGCCTCCTCGAACGCGTCGACGATGCGGAGCAGCGCGCCGAGCGAGTCGGCGAGCGCTTCGGGGCAGACCAAGCTGAGATCGTCGGCGGAGGTGTGGTACTCCGGGTACTCGCCGTGCGGCGTGCGCGTCAGGCGCCCGACGGGCAGGTCGAAGCCGGGGCTGCCGAACTGCCGCTCGTCGTAGCCGAACGGATCGAACGGGCGGTAGGCGGCCCGGTCGCCAAGCGCTGCGGCCACGCAGGCGTCAGTGCCGCTCACGGCCTCGCCGAACGTGTCCTGGCGGGTGCGCTTGTAGGTCAGCCCGCCCGGGTCGCCGAGGTTGGCCAGCACGAGCCCGTAGCGGAGGCGCGGCAGCACGTCCGGCCGGGCGGCGAGCCACGCCAGCGCGCCGATGGTGCCGGGCGCGAACAGGAAGCGGTACGTCAGGCGCCGGCGCGGCCGCTCGGCGAGCAGGCGCGCCAGCGACACGGCCACGGCGAGCGAGGCGCAGTTGTCATTGGCGAGCGCCGGGTGGCACGCGTGGGCCGAGAGCAGCACCTCGTCGGGCGACTCGCCCGGGAGCACGACCTCGCCGAACGAGAGCGCGCCAGCGAACAGCTCCGCCTCGACGAGGGCGAGCACCATGCCGGCCTCGCCGGCCTCGGCCTCGAGCGCCGTGAGGGCCTCGTGCGAGAGGCAGAAGCCCCACCGCTCAGCGTAGTACGTCGTGCGGTAAGGCACGAGCGCGGGCTGCTCGGGGAGGGTGTGCAGCATTGGGCGCAGGTCGTCGAGCGGCAGCCAGGCCCGCGCCGGGCGGCTGTACTGCACGAGGTGCAGCGGCGAGGCGTCCCAGTCCGCGTAGCGTCGCCCGGCCGAGGTTTCGATGAACGCGCGCCGGACGCGCCACTCGCGCGGGATCTTCCAGTCCAGCGCGGCGCGCCCGGAGGGCACCTCGGTCTGCACGAGGCGCGCGGCAGGGCCGAGTTCGGCGCCGAGGCGCGCGAGCGTCTGCCGCAGCCCGTCACCCGTGATGCACCGCCGCAGCGGCAGCAGCGCCGCGACGAGCGCGTGGAGGCGCTCGCCTGGCAGCGCGTGGCGTTCGGGATGCAGACGGCGGAGCACGGTCATGGGCGCGGGCCTGTTCCGGGCGTATCGGGCAACGGGTGCGGCGGCATCGTTTGGCCGCAACTCCCGCAATCTCAACGCTACAGATTAAGCCCTGATTGGCACGCTCTCCGTTTCTCCGCCCTCGCGCCCCGCGTCACGCGAGCCGGCTCAGCCTGGTCTGACCGAGGTTGCCGGGTCCCCCTTCCGGGCGAGATAGCGGTTCCACGCCGCCACGAGCAGCGACAGGCCGAGTGCCGCCACGAAGGCCATCGCCGCGAAACTGTACGTCATCACCCACTGCACGCGTGAGTACTGACCGAGCACAATCTGGTCGTCGCCGGGCCGGACGAGCACGGGGATGGTCTCGCCCTCGCGCTGCTCGAGGTCTTTCAAGAACGCGAGCGGCAGCTCGAAGCGGCGCTCGACGGGCGCGTCGGCGCCGGGAGGTGTAAACCGCAGCTGCACGTCGCCGCGCGTGATTTCGGAGCGCTCGCGCACGTACACGTCCAGCACCTCGGCCTCGACGGTCGTGCCCGATTCGGCGATCTCTCGCTGCTCGCCGCCGGCGCGCACGAGCGCGACCGAGATGACGAGCATCAGCGCCGGGGCGAGCCAGAGCAGCCGGGCCACGAGGGGGGTCGAGAGGAAGTTCACGGCAGCGGAAGCAGATGAGCGGGTCCGTCTTAAAGGAACGGACGAGCGCCGTGCAAGGGCCCGGGCGACGCTTCAAGATGTCGCCAATCCGGACGGCGGGCCGGCGATCCCGGCGGCCGGCCGGGTACGAGACTCACGCGGCGAAGAGGTAGGGCTTCCAGGACTCGTCCTGCGTGCCCAGGAAGTCGCGCATATACATCACGTGCGAGGGCCGGAACGGCCGGCGGCGGAGCGGCATCCGCGCCTCCTCAGGCGTGCGGTTGCCCTTGCGGTTGTTGCAGGGCACGCACGCGGCGACGAGGTTTTCCCACGTGTCGCCGCCGCCGCGCGAGCGCGGCACCACGTGGTCGAGCGTGAGGCGCTCGGTCGCGCCGCAGTACTGGCACCGGTGCCCGTCGCGGCGGAACACGTTGCGGCGCGTCAGCAGCACGTGGCGGTACGGCACGCGGATGTACGAGCGCAGGCGTACGACGCTCGGCCACGGATGGTGCGCACGGATCGAGCGGACTGCGCGCCCGGGGCGCGCCTCAACGAGCTCCGCCTTGCGAAGCATCACGAGCACGAGCGCCCGCTCGACGCTGCACACTGACAGCGCCTGGTAGTCTGCGTTGAGCAGGAGGACGTGCCCGGCCAGCGCGCTCATGGGCGATGGCCCGGCATCGGGCAGTGGGCTGCGGTAGGGAAGGCGACCTCTCGGGAGAGGCGCGCGGCCTCGCGCCGGCGCGCACGTGCGCGAAACATAAGGCAACGCCCCCTGGCGCGGTGCGTCAGGGGGCGTTACCACTAAGTCACGAACGGCGAGCGGTCCGCGAGCCGGGCTCAGCGGAAGCTCACGCCCGGCGAGCGGTCAGCGCACGCGCTCCCAGAACTGGTTGCGGCGCGTCAGCGGCGTGTCCGCCCCCACGAAGCCCCACACGCGGAGCCGCCCGTCGCGCTCAACGCGCATCTTGGCACGGTAGGTCCGGCCTGTCTTGGGATCGGTGATGCGACCGCCGCCCCACTCGTTGCCCTGCTGCGTGAAGCCGGTCAGGATGCGCACACCGCGAAGATCACGGTTGTTGTACTGCGGCGCGCAGTCCACGCAGAGACGGCCTTCGGGCAGGAGCTGCACGATCTCGCCGACGAGCTGGCCGTTCTGCTCGAACACGCGCACGATCGACTTCGGCTGGCCGGTCTCATCATCGATGGTGCGCCACGTGCCTACGGGCGACTGCGCAAGGGCCGGGACAGCAAACGCGAGCAGCGCGAACACGCCCAGCGCGCGGAAGGGGAGCATGGTCTTCATAGGATTGGGAAAGGGAGAAAGCGAGGGTGGTTGTCTCGGATTCTGGACGCGCATGCCCCGGCGCGAGGCCGGTAGGGCTTCCGGAAGGCCGAAGGTAAGGGGCAGAACCCATACGCCCAAACGCACGCAAGAGCCGTTCCGTACGTATGTGCGCCGCGGCCCGGCGCATGCCTGATCGCCTACGCGTACCCGATCCCGACCGCCACGGCCAGCGCGACGAGACCGAGCACGAACAGCACCAGTTGCAGCGGCAGCACCCAGCGCGCCCACGTCGGCCAGGGGACGCCCGCGAGCGAGAGCACGCCCATCAGGACGGCGCTCGTCGGGACGATCATGTTCGTGAACCCGTCGCCCATCTGGAATGCGAGCACGGCCGTCTGCCGGCTCACGCCCACCAAGTCGCTCAGCGGCGCCATGAGCGGCATCGTGAGGGCCGCCTGCCCACTCCCGGAGGGAACGAAGAAGTTGAGCACGCTCTGCATGCCGAACATGGCTCCGGCGGCCACGGCCGCGTGCGTGTCCGCCAGTCCGGACGAGAGCGCGTGCAGGATCGGGTCGATGATCTGCCCGTCCTGCATCACGACCAGGATGCCGCGCGCGAGCCCGATGATGAGCGCCGTCGCAGCCAGATCGCGTACGCCCTCCATGAACGCCCGCGCGGTCCGGTTGGCCCCTAGCCCGCCGACGATGCCCAGCACGATGCCGAGCGCCACGAACAGCGCCGCGATTTCGTTGATGTACCACCCCTGCCCGCTCACGGCGAACGTCCGCCCGAGCACGTCGAAGGTGCGCCCCGGTGGGAGCACGCCCCACACAAGCACCAGGATGCCGGCAAAAAAGATCGCCAGCACCGCCTTCTGGCGTCCCGTCAGCGGAGCGGCCTCGATGCCCGGTGCCGCGAGTTGCCGCGCGCGGCGCGCTTCGTCGGCCGCCCACATGGGGCTCAGGCGCGGGTCACGTCGCACCCGGCCCGCGTGCCACAGCACGAACGCGATGGCCAGCCCCGTCGTTACGATCCAGAGCACGACCCGGAAGCCCGCGCCCGAGAAGGGCGGCACCTGCGCGATGCCCTGCGCCACGCCAACCGTGAAGGGGTTGAAAAACGCGCTGGCGAAACCGGCCGCCGACCCCACGAACGGAATTGCGACGCCCGTGAGCGAGTCGTAGCCGAGCGCGAGTGCGAGCGGCACGAAGATGAGCACGAACGGGATCGTCTCCTCGGCCATGCCGAAGACGGCTCCTCCAAACGCGAACAGCGTCATAAAGCCCGGAATCACGGTCGCCTGGACGGCCGGCGAGCGCTCGGCCGCAGCGACGAGCCGCCGCAGCGCCGCATCCACGGCCCCGGTGGCCGAGAGCACAGCGAAGGCCCCCCCGATCAGCAGCACGAACGCGATGATCGGGGCGGCATCCGGATCCGTGAAGCCAAGGATGGGCGCGAGGAACACCATGCCGATCGAGTGGCGCAGGCGCGGCCACAGCCCGGAGTCGCCGCGTTCTAGCCAAGCGAACGTGCCCGGCTGCACGACCTCGCGCTGGCCAGCCCCCTCGACCTCGATCGTGGCTCGCTCGAACGCGCCCGGCGGGATCACCCACGTCAGCATGACCGCGAGCACAATGATGCCAAAGATGATCAGCGCCGTGTCAGGCGTGCGGAAGCGCGGCGCGTCCTCGGCGGATCCTTCAGGGGCGACATGGCCCGAGGTGACGTGACCGGAGGCAGGAGGCGGAGTACTCATGGAGTCGGTGCGTGCGCAGGGCGAGGCAATCTAGCGCCCGCCGTCCCGACGGCCGGCTGCGCTCCGCGCCGCCCTCCGCCATGGCCTCCGCGTGGCACGCCGCGCAGGCGCCCGAGGCCGTACGTTTACGCGGCGCGCGCCGCCTACGTCTCGCCCGCTGCTCCCTGCCCCCGTGCGTACCCTGCTCCCGCTCCTGCTTGCCTTCGTCGCCGGCGTAGCCCTGGCGCAGACGCCCGGCCGCGCGGCGGCGCAAGACGCCGCCGTGCAAGACACCGCTGCGCAGCAGGCGCAGGCCGAGGGCCGCTTCATCCACGCGCTCGGCCTGGCTTACCTCGGTGACCACGCGCAGGCGGCCGAGCGGCTCGCGGCCATCCTGGCCACGCGGCCAACCGATCCCGCCGTGCACGACGCGCTCGCCGAGGCCTACGGCGCGCTCGGACGTGCGGCGGAGGCGCGCTACCACGCCGAGGAGTCCGTCCGCCACGGCGGCGCCGAGCCGGCGTTCCGGCTGCGCCTGGCGGCGCTGCAACGCGAGGCCGGACAGGCCCGCCAGGCCATCGCAACGCTCGAGGCGGCGCTTGCCGCCGCACCAGACATGCCGGAGGTGCTCGTAGCGCTGGCCGAGCTCTACCAGCAGGCCGACGACGCGGCCGGGGCCGAGCGGGTGCTCACACGCCTGGCGCAGGTGGCCGAGACCCCCGCGACGCGCCTCCGGCTGGCAGGCCTCGCGCAGGGCCGCGCCGCGCACGCCGAAGCCGCCGGGCACCTCGAGCGGGCCCACGTGCTCGCGCCAGACGAGCCGGCCATCCTGGAGGCGCTCGCCGATGCGCTCGTCGCCGCCGGACACGCCGACGAGGCCCGCCGGCGCCTTGAGGCCTACCTCGTGCGCCGGCCCGGCGAGGCCGGCGCAC
>JBKBRC010000034.1:8333-25371 GCA_046292345.1 Rubricoccaceae bacterium | reverse complement strand
GGCGCCGGCGGAAGAGCGTGCGCGCGCGCTCGTCGAGGCGCTCGAGGTGCGTGCCGTCCACGACGACCTCGCCGGCCGTGGGCCGGTCGATGCCCGAGATGAGGTTGAGCAGCGTGCTCTTGCCCGAGCCGCTGCGCCCGACGAGCGCCCCGAAGGCGCCGCGCGGGAGCGCCAGGTCCACGCCGCGCAAGACGGCGCGCACGGCGTCGCCCTCGGGGTAGTCTTTGCGCACGGCGTGGAGGGCGAGAGCGAGATCGGCGGGCACGGTGGGCTTGGCAGGGTGAGCGCCTGGAGGGTGAGCGCCTGGCGAGGGCGAGCGCCCGGCAAGGGCGAGCGCCCGGCGAGGGCGAAGCGTCTCGCGGGTGGGGGCGAGCAGAGAGCGCCTGACGGCCAAGCGCGCGCAGGGTTTCACGCCGCCGAACGCGCCGCCGTTCTTGCCGGCGCCTTCGCAGGCGTGACACGGCAGCCGGCAGAGGGCCGGCGTAGGTTGCCCGCCCCTGCCCGCCTCCGCCCACGCCCGCCGCCCGTCTGTGACCGACGCCGCCCGCGTCCTCGCCTCTGCCGCCCTCCCCGCCGCCACGGGCCCGGACCACGCTGGCCCGGACCACGCCGCGTGTCACGACGCGCTACCGGGCATTCGCCTTACGGGCGGCTTCCGCCTGCGCGAGGGGCAGCACGCCTTTCTGGCCGCCTGGGCGCGCGCGCTCCGGGCCGGCGAGCGCAGCGCCCTCGGCGTGTTCGTGCCCGGCTACGGCAAGACCATCACGGCGCTTGCGTCGTACGTCGTCGCGCGCGCGCTCGGCCTGGCCGACCGGCTCGTCGTGTTCGTGCCGCGTGGCAACCTCCGCGACCAGTACGCCGACGCCGGCGAGCTCGCGTTCGTCTTCCGCAGCCTCGGCGCCGCCGCGCGCTCGTTCTGCGTGGCGGATTCGGACCGCGTGTTCCTCAAAAACCTCGATACCGAGGTCGTCGTCACCACTTACCAGTACGCCTCGGGCGCGCGCGGCAACGACGCCCTGCTCGCCTACTGCCGCGCCGGGCGCGCGCTCTTCGTCTTCGACGAGGTCCACCACCTGGCCGAGGGCGGCACGTGGGCTCGCCAGATCGAGCGCTTCCCGCACGCAGCCTCGGTCGCGCTCTCGGGCACGCCGCTCCGCGCCGACGGCAAGCCGCTCTTCGGGGTCCCGTTCGAGGAGGACGCCGACGGCCTGCAGTACTACCGTGCCCTGCACGAGGTCTCGATGCGCCAGGCGCACGCTGAGGGCGGCATCCTCAAGCGCGTCGACGCGCACGTCGTCGACTACGCTATCCAGATGGTGCGCGGCGACACGGGCGAGCGCGTCGAGATCACACTCTCGGAGCTGCGCGAGCAGGCCGAGGCCGCCAGAGACGTCGACGCGTTCCTGGCCCGCCAGAAGCTCCGCTTCCACGAGGTCTACCTCGAGGCCCTCCTCGGCCCCGCCTTCGCGCGCTTCGCCGAGAAGCGCGCCGCCCTCGCCCGCCACATGGCGCGCACCGGCCAGATGCTCCGCGGGCCCTATCGTGACCACCAGCTGCTCGTGATCGCGATGAGCAACCGCCACGCGGCGGCGATCCTCGAGCACGTCCGCCGGCGCTACCCGGAGGTCTCGGCCGCCCGCATCGGGCAGGACGTGCCCGCCGCCGAGCGCCAGCGCCTCCTCGATGCGTACCGCCGCGGCCTCCTCGACGTGATGGTGCAGGTGGACATGATCGGCGAGGGCACGGACATCAAGCCCATCTCGGTCATCGTCAAGGCCGATCTCGTACGCGCCTTCTCGAAGACGATGCAGCAGGTCTTCCGCGGCATGCGCTACCACGCAGAGTGGCCCGAGGAGCATAACCTCTGCGACCTCTACGCCGCCGACGACTCGGACGTGGTGCACACGCTGCGCTGGATCGCCTCGGAGCAGCAGGCGGGCCTCCGGAAGCCGCGCGCGAGCGAGGGGGCCGCGCCAACGGGCGGCGCGGCGCCTGCGCCGTCGTCGTGGGAGCTCGCCGCCGTTCGCCAGGCCGACGTGCAGACGCACTCGCTCGACCAGATGCCCGGCTACCGCGCCGCGCGTGACTTCCACCGCGAGGTGCCCGGCGCCGCGCCGCCCGCGCCCGCTGTGGCCGACGTGGCCCGCCGCGAGCGCGAGCTGCGCGCGGCGTGCGCCCTCCTGGCAAAGGAGCTCGCGTTCGCGCTCCAAGCGCAGGGGCAGCCCGTGGGCGTGCGCGAGGTGCACGCCGCCGCCAAGCAGCACCTGCGCGCGTACGTGGGCGCGCTCAAAGGCCAGGGCGAGCTCAGCCTGGCCGGACTCGAGCGTAAGAAGGCCTGGCTCGAGCGAAGCCTGACGCTCGGGCGCTTCGCCTGACGCTCGGGCGCTTCGCCTGACGCTCGGGCGCCTCGCCTGACGCTCGGGCGCCTCGCCTGACGCTCGGGCGCGTGGCTCCAGCCGGGCACGTCAGGCCGGGGCAGGTATCTTCGGCGGTCTTTTGCCTTGCCCCCTCATGGACGTTCTCTCCGTCGGCCGCGGCCTGCTCGGGCTTGTCGTCATCCTTGGCCTCGCCCTCGCGCTCTCGTCGGACCGGCGCGGCGTCAACTGGCGCACGGTCGGGTTCGGGCTGCTGCTCCAGCTCGTCTTTGCCGTGCTGATCCTGCGCGGCGAAGCGCTGGCGGCCTTCTTCGCGCCGTTCGGCTGGCCGAAGGCCGCGTTCGCATTCGTGGCCGGCCTGTTCGTGCGTTTCCTGGCGGCCGTCGAGGTCGGCGCGACGTTCGTCTTCGGCCCGCTCGGCCTGCCGCCAGGCGCCGATGGCTCGCTCGGCTTTTTCTTCTTCGCCTACGTCCTCCCGACGGTCGTCGTGTTCGCCTCGCTCATGGCGATCCTGTACCACCTCGGCGTGATGCAGCTCGTCGTGCGCGGGGTAGCCTACGTCGTACGGCGGGCGCTGGGCACGAGCGGGCCGGAGAGCCTGAGCGTGAGCGCCAACATCTTCGTCGGGCAGACCGAGGCGCCGCTCGTCATCAAGCCCTACGTCCGCTCGCTCTCGCGCAGCGAGCTGCTCGCCGTCATGACCGGCGGCATGGCCACGATCGCCGGCGGCGTGCTCGCCAGCTACGTCGCCTTCCTGGGCGAGCGCTACGCGAGCGTGGCGGGCATCCCGGTCGCGGCCGGGCAGCAGCTCTTCGCCGAGCAACTGCTCGGCGCCAGCGTCATGGCGGCCCCGGCTGCGCTCGTGCTCGCCAAGATCCTCATCCCCGAACGCCGCCTCCCCGAAGCTGAGCCCCCCGGAAGCCCCCGTCCTGCCTCTGATGCCACCCGCCCCATCACCGACGCCGGCGAGGCCACGCTCCCCTCGACGGCTTCGGACGAGGCGCAGGCCGGCGTCGTGGGCGCGCTCCTGGACGAGGGGCCCAAAAACGTCATCGACGCCGCCGCTTCCGGCGCGGCCGATGGCCTCAAGCTCGCCCTCAACATCGGCGCCATGCTGATCGCGTTCCTGGCGCTCATCGCCATGCTCAATGGCATCATCGACTGGGCGGCCGGGCTCTTCGGCTACACGATGACGCTCGAGTCCATGCTCGGCTTCGTGCTCGCACCCGTGGCGTGGCTCATCGGCGTGCCGCTGGCGGACATCCAGCTCTTTGGCAGCCTGCTCGGCACCAAGGTGATCGCCAACGAGTTCGTCGCCTACAGCCAGTTCGCCGACGCGCTCGGGACGGGGGCGCTTCAACCCAAAACGATCATCATGGCCACGTTCGCACTGTGCGGCTTCGCCAACCTGGCGTCGATCGGCATCCAGATCGGCGGCATCGGGCCGCTCGCGCCCGAGCGCACGGGCGAGATCGCGAGCCTGGGCCTGCGCGCCGTGCTCGCCGGCACGCTCGCCAACCTGATGACGGCCACCATCGCCGGCGTCCTGCTCGGCTGAGGCCCGCCGTGCCCGCCGCTCCTGCGCTGCTCGCCGTAGACCTCGGCCTCAGGACCGGCCTGGCGGCCTTCGCTCCGGACGGGCGCCTGTGCTGGTACCGCTCGCAGAACTTCGGCACGGCGGCGCGGCTGCGGCGCGGCGCGGCGGCGGCGCTGGGCGCACTGCCCGCGCTCTCGTTCCTCGTGCTCGAAGGGGGCGGCGCGATCGCCGAGATCTGGAAGCGCGAGGGCGAGCGCCGCGGCCTGACCGTGCGCACCGTAGATGCGCAGACGTGGCGCCGCGCGCTCCTGCTGCCGCGCGAGCAGCGCACAGGCGCCGGCGCCAAGACCGCCGCCGACCCGCTCGCGCGCGCCGTGATCGCGTGGAGCGGCGCGCCCGCCCCCAAGGGCGCCCTCCGGCACGACACCGCCGAGGCCATCGGCGTCGGGCTCTGGGGGGTACTGCAGCTCGGGCTGCTCGGCGACCTCCCGGCCGAGGTTGCGCGGCGGCGCTGAGCGGCGGCGCGGAGCGGCCGCGCGGAGCGGCGGCGTCACGCGGCGGCGCCCGGCCGTATCCTTGCGTCCGAAGAACTTCGCCGCTCCGCCATGGCAGACGCTCCCAACTACGCCCTCGTCGGCAAGCGCGTGCGCGTGCACCTCTACACGCGCGAGGGCCTCGCGCTCGGCACGCTCGAGGGCCGGGTGGCCGACGTGGCCGCCGCCGTGCCCGTCGGGCGCACGCCCGAGGGCGCCGAGATTCGCAAGGACCTCGCCTACGTCGTGGACATCCTCCCGCTGCGCGGCCCCGACGGCGAGGAGACGCCCTACCGCAACTCGGCCGGCACCGAGGGCGAGGGCTGGTTTGCACTCCAGGACCTGACCGTGCTCGACTCGCCCCTCGGCGACCGCCCCGGCCTCTCGCTCAACTGAGCGCCTCGCCCCGCGCCACCGGGCGGGCAGAAGCCGGGCGCGTGAAGAAGGCGACGTGCCGCTCCGGCCGGCACAGCCCCCACCCGGCGCGGCGCGCGAGCCACACGAGCGTCTGCGGGCGGTAGAACGCCACGTGCGTCGGGTCGCGCGCGTAGCGCCACGCGGCGAAGCGCCCCCGCGCGTCGCGCTCCTCGTCGAGCACCCCGGTCATGACCGCGAGTACGCCGCCGGGCCGCACGAGCGCGAACAGCCGCGCCCAGTCGCGCGCCGGATGGTGGAAGTGCTCGGCCGTCTCGGTGCACGTCACGAAGGCATATGCGCGCCCGAGCGGCGCCAGGTCGGGCGCGAAGAGCGGGTCATAGACGGCTGTCGGGAAGCCGCGCGCGGCGAGCAGCTGCGCCAGGGCCGGCGCCGGCCCGCAGCCCACGTCGAGGCCGGAGGCGCCGGCAGGGAGACGTGCCACGAGCGGCCGCGCGAGGCGGTCCAGGAAGGCCCGGTAGCGCGCGTCCGCAACGTCGTTTTCGTGCGTGGCGTAGTGCGCGCGCTCCTCGGCCGCCGACGGCCGGTCGGCGGGGTGGACCGAGACGAGCCCGCACCGGCCGCACGAGAAGAACCGGCGCCGGTGCGCCTGCACGAACGGCCGCGCCGCCGGCGCCCGGCACAGCGGACAGCGACGACGGGCGGCGACGCGCCCGGAAGGCACGGCCAAAGGCAGGGCCACGAGAGACGGTGCGTTGTGTAAGGCGATGAGCACGTGTGGACCTCGGGCGCGCGGCCCGGGAACGCCCGCCCAAGCTAGAACGGACCGCCCCGCCGCAGCAGCGTATCCGCCGCTGCGGCGGGAGCCTCTTCGAGCGCACGCTATCTTGCGCCCCACGCGCCGTCCCGCAGGGCGCGGCCACGAAAGGGCATACCGATTGCTTCGCCCGTGTGCTCGCGCTCCCGTGCCCACCCCTCGTGCCCGACGCCTTCCGCTTCCTGCTCGCACCCGACCTCGAAGCCGCCTTCGGGGCGCTCGCGCGCGAAATGGACGCGGCCCCGCTCCCGCCGGCGACGTGCGAGACGATCCTGATCCCGCAGGCGAGCGGCCTGCGCGCCTGGTTCGAGCAGCGCCTCGCGCGGCACACCGGCTGCGCCGCCGCCCTCGACGTGCGCACCCCGCGTGGCCTCGTCGGCACGCTCACGCAGCTGCTCGTCGCCGAGGCGCGCGCCTTGCCCGACGACGAGGCGCACCCGTTCGACCTCGAGCCGCTCACGTGGCGCCTCGCGGACGTACTCGCGGACGTGCTCGCGGACGCGCTCGCGGACGCGCCCGACGACCCGGCGCTGGCGCCGCTCCACGCCTACCTCGGCCGCCAGCCCGATGGCGCCCCGGCCCTCGCCGGCGTGCTCGCGCGCCGCTTCGACGACTACCAGCTCTATCGCCCGGAGACGCTCGAGGCCTGGCGCGCCGGACGCACGGTGCACGCCAGCTGGCCGCACGAGGCTTGGCAGCGCGCGCTCTGGCAGCGCCTCTGCCAGAGCGCCCGCACGGCCGATGGCCAGCCCGTCGCAGACCACGCGCGGACTCTCCTCCAGCTTGTCGGCCGGCTCGAGCAGGGCCGGCTCCCCGAGCACCTGCGCGCGCGCCTGCCGGCCCGCGTCTCCGCCTTCGGCGCGCGCGCGCTGCCGCCGGCGTTCTACCGCGTGCTGCGCGGGCTGGCGCACTCGGTCCCGGTGACCGTCTACGCCGTCGCGCCCGGCCTGCGCGCCGAGGCGTTCCGCGACGAGGCCGCCGCCGACGTCCGGCACCCGCTCCTCCGGGCGTGCAGCGAGCACCAGCGCGCGTTCGCCTCCGTCCTCCGCGCGCTCCGCGTCCCGGCGCCGGAGGCGCTGCCCCCCACCGAGCAGGCCACGGGCGCGCGAGCAACCGGTCTGGCCCGCCTCCAGGCAGCCCTGCGCGCCGACGCCCCGCCAGCCGCCCCCGCCCCGCTCGCGCCCGACGACGCCTCGCTCCGCGTGATCGACGCGCATAGCCCCGTGCGTGAGCTCGAGGCGCTGCGCGACGAGTTGCTCGCAGCCTTCCACGAGACGCCGGACCTCCGCCCGCACGACGTGCTCGTCATCGTGCCCGACCTGGCGCTCTATGCCCCCCTCGTGGACGCCGTCTTCGGTGCCGAGGCGCTGCCGGGCAACGTCCGCGTCCCGTACCACGTCGCCGACCATCCGCACGCGCCGCCCCTGCGCGTGCTCGAGGCGTTCACGGCCGCGCTCCGCCTGCCCGACGGCCGCCTCGGCACGACCGACGTGCTCGACCTGCTCGACTATCCGGCCGTCGCGCGCGCGGCCGGCCTGCGCGAAGACGACGTGCCGCGCCTGCGCGGGTGGATCGCCGAGGCGGGCGTCCGCTGGGGCCGCAGCGCCACCGACCGCGTCGCGCACGGCCTGCCCGCTGACGCGCTCCACACCTGGCAGTTCGGGCTCGAGCGCCTCGTGCTCGGCTACGCCCTCGGCCGCGCCGACCCCGTGCTCGGCTGCCTGCCCTGCGACGCGCCCGGCCTCGGCGGCGCCGACGTGCTCGGCCGCTTCGCCGAGTGGCTCCACCGCCTGCTGCGCCGCCTGGACGCGCTCGCGCGCCCGCGCCCGCTCGGGGAGTGGCCCGAGGCCTTGCTCGCCTTCGCCGATGCCTTCTTCGCCCCGCGCGACGACGACGAGACGGACGCGCTCGTCTTCCTCCGCACGGCTATCGCGGCCGTGGCCGAGCTCGCGCGTCCCGACGCCGACGCGCCCGTGAGCCTGCGGGCGGTAGGCGCCTACCTCGAGCGCACGCTGCGCACCTACGACGCGGCCGAGCCGTACCTGACCGGCGCCGTCACGTTCGCGGCCCCCTTCCCGCTCCACCACACGCCGCACCGCGTCGTCGCCTTCCTCGGCCTCGACGCGGCCACCTATCCCGGCAGGGAAACCGCGCCCACGTTCTGCCTGCTCGCGCACGCCCCTCGCCCCGGCGATCCGGCCGCGCGCGAGGCCGCCAAGCAGCTCTTCCTCGATGCCGTGATGGCGGCCGGCGAGCGGCTCATCCTCTCGTTCGTCGGGCGCTCGCAAAAAGACAACACCGAGCGCGCGGCCTCGGTCGTGCTCGATGCGTTTCTGGACGCGTGCGACGCCCACTTCGGCCCGGAGGCCCGCGCGCGGATCGTCCGGCGCCACCGGCTGCAGCCCTTCGCGCCGGCCTACTTCGGGGCGCCCGCCGACGAGGACGACGAGGACGCGCCGGGCGGGGACGGACACGCCGCCGCGCCCGCGCTCTTCAGCTATGCCGAGCACCTGCTGCCGCCGCGCGAGGCGCGCTTGCCGGCGCCGTTCGTACGCCTGCGCCCGCACCCGCCGGAGACGCCGCCCGAGCGCGTGGACCTGCACACGCTCGCCCGCGCCTGGTCCGACCCGGCAGGACACTGGACGCGCCACGTGCTCGGTCTTCGCCTCGAGCCCGCCGAGCGCGCTCTCGTCGCCGACGAGCCCGTCGTGCCCGACGACCGCGAGCGCTTCGGCCTGCGCAGCGCCGTCCTCGAGGCTCTGCTCAGCGGCGCGCCGCCCGAGGCCACGCGCGAGCGGCTGCGCCTGGCCGGCCTGCTACCCGCCGGCGCGCTCGGGCAGATCGCGTTCGAGCAGGCGCTCGCCGAGGCGGCGCCGCTTGCGAGCGCGGCCGAGGAGCTCGGCCCGAGCGCACCCGTGCCGGTGGCCCTCACAGCGGAGCAGACGCTCGTGCACGGCACGCTCGCGCGCGTGACCGAGACCGGAGCCCTCCGCCTGCACCCGGGCACCATCCGCCCCGGGCACCTCGCCGAGGCCTGGGTTGAGCACGTGGCCCTCAACGCTGCCGCCGACCTCGACGGCCGCCTGCCGCGCATTACCCGCGTGCTCGGCACCAAGGACAGCGCGCACCTCCGGCCTATCTGCGAGGGCGAGGCCTCGCTGTGGCTCGCCGCGCTCGTGCGGGGCTTCGGCTGCTTTCAGAGCGCGCCGCCGCCGCTCTTCCCTGCTGCCTCGCACGCATACATGGACGAGCTACGCAAGAGGGGACAGGTCGGAGCGCTCGCGCTCTGGCTGCTCGAGCGCGAGCGGGCGCGGCAGGGCGGCGACGAGGTGCCGGGGTTCAACCCCGAACTCGACGCCCGGGCACTGCAACAGGCGCACGGGCGACTCGAGGGAGGCTTCGGCCAGCGCGGCGACCTCGAGACCGCCCATGCCATGCTCGTCGCCCGCGACGCCTCGCCACTCGAGGACGAGCGCGCGTTCGTCCGCTGGTCCGCCGCGCTCTGGGCTCCCCTCCTCCTGCACTGCGCGCCGGCCTCGTGAACACCCGCCCGCTCCTCGGCCTCGCACCCGGCACCGCACCCGGCACCGCACCCGGCACCGCACCCGGCACCGCACCCGGCACCGCACCCGGCACCGCGCAGGGCGACGGCAGCACCGCCCCGGCTACGCTCGCAGCCTCCGACGCGCCGCTCTTCGATTTCGCGCGCACGCCTCTCGCACCGGGCCGCACGCTCGTCGAGGCCAGCGCCGGCACGGGCAAGACGTTCGCCATCGCGGGCACCGTGCTCCGCCTCGTCCTGGACGGCGCGCCGCTCGCGGCCTCGCCCGGCGGCCTGCCAGACCTGCGCCGCCTGCTCGTGGTCACGTTCACCGAGGCCGCCACCGACGAGCTGCGCCGCCGCATCCGGCAGACGCTCCGCCAGGCGCTCGCGGCGTTTGCGCGGTGCGAGACGGGCGAGCCGGCCGAGACCGTCGCCCGCGAAGCCGGCCCCCTCCTGCGGCCCTTCGTCGAGCGCGGGCAGCCACCTGGTGTCGCCCGCGCGCGCCTCCAGGCCGCCCTCGACCGCGTCGACGAGGCCGCCATCAGCACCATCCATGCGTTCTGCAAAGACACGCTGGACCGCTTCGCGCTCGAGTGCGGGCTCCCGTTCGACCTCGCGCTCGAGGAGGGCGACGCCGCGCTGGACCGCCGCGCGGCCGCCGACGCGCTCCGCGCCGCGCTCGACGGCGAGCCGCCCCTGGCCGCCCTCGCGCTCGCGGCCGGACATACGCCCGCCACGCTCGCCGAGCACCTCGCGCGGTGGGACAAGGCGCCCGGCGCCCCCCTCTACCCCGACGCGCCGCCCGTCGCCGAGGCTCGCGCGGCGCTCGACTGCGCCCTCGACGCCTTCGCCCGCGCCTGGGACGCCGACGCCGTGGCCGCGCTTGCCAGGGCCGTCACCTGGAACAAGGACGCTCCGCTCGCCGATCGGGCGACGCACGCGCGCCTCGACGCGCTCGCCCGGGGCCACGCGGCCCGCGCGCTCCCCGCGCGCGACCTCTCTTCGCTCGAGGCGTGTACGCCCGAGGCCATACGGGCCGGGGCGCACAAGAAGAAAGGCAACCATGCCGCCACCGAGGCGCTCCTCACGCATCCGGCGCTCGTCCGGGCCGCCGAGGCCGCGCGGGCCCTGCACGGCGTGCGCACGAGCCTCGCGCGGCACCTGATCGAAGACACCGCCCGCCGCCGCGCACGCCTGCGTCAGCGCCGGGGCGTGCTTTCGCTCGACGACCTCATCACGCGCCTGCACGACGCGCTCCTCTCCCCCGATACCGGCCCCGCGCTGGCACGCGCGTTGGCCGAGCGCTTCTCGTTCGCGCTCATCGACGAATTCCAGGATACTGACGCGCGCCAGTACGCCATCTTCCGCCGCGCCTTCGAGGGGCGGCCGCTCTACCTCATCGGCGACCCCAAGCAGGCCATCTACCGCTTTCGCGGGGCGGACCTCCACGTCTACCTCGAGGCGCGTCGCGAAGCCGACCGCCGCTTCACGCTCGCCACCAACTTCCGCAGCACGGGCGCGCTCGTCGGGGCGGTTAACGCGCTCTTCGCGGGCCCGCGGCGACCCTTCCTGTTCGAGGACATCCCGTTCGTGCAGGCCGCCGCCGCGCGCGAGGCGGCCCCCGACGCCCCCCCGGCACTCGTGTGGTGGACGCTGCCAAGGCCCGACAACGGCGGGCTGCGCGGGAAAGCCAACACCGACACCCTCGTGGAGAAGGCCACGGTCGCAGCCATCGCGCGGATGCTCGCGCGCGGCGACGCCCTCTGGCCCGGCACGCCGCGCGAGCGCCCCGCACGCCCCGCGGACATCGCGGTGCTCGTGCGCACCAACCGGCAGGCGCGAACCATCCAGACCCGCCTCCGCGAGGCCGGCATCCCCTCCGTCATCGGCACTGCCGGCGACGTGCGCGACAGCCGCGAGCTGGCAGACCTCGAGACGCTCCTGCGCGCCTTCGCCCGGCCGAACGAGGACCGCTACCTCCGCGCCGCGCTCGCCACAACGCTCTGGGGATGGACGGCCGAGGACATCGCGCGCGTCGCCCCGCTCGACCTCGCCGCCCGGCCGCCCTCGCCGCCCGACGAGCAGCGCTACGCCGCCGCGCGCACGGCCGTCCGCGAGGCGCTCCTCGCCTGGCGCCGGCACGGCGTGCTGCGGGCACTCTCGACCTTCTTCCAGGAGCAGGGCACGTACGCACGCCTCCAGGCCTTCCCTGATGCCGAGCGGCGCCTCACCAACCTCCGCCACGGGCTCGAACTGCTGCACGAGGCCGAGAGCACGCAGCAGCGCGCGCCCGAGACGCTGCTCCGCTGGCTCACCGAGCGCAAGACGCAGACCTTCCGCTCGCGCGACCGCGCCGAGCTCCGCCTCGAGAGCGACGCCCGCGCCGTGCAGATCGTCACGGTCCACGGTAGCAAGGGCCTCCAGTACCCGGTCGTGTTCCTGCCCTACCTCTGGCGCGGCCCGAGCGAGCAGACCCAGCGCAGCTCGGCCCTTCTCGCTCGCCAAGGCGACCGCACGGTCTACGCCTACGACGCCAGCCACGCCGATTTCCCGCGCTTCCAGCAGCAGGCGCTCGATGAGGAAACGGCCGAGGACCTGCGCCTGGCGTACGTCGGGCTCACGCGCGCCGAGGAACGCTGCTACGTCGCCGCGCCCGAGTCCAGGGGGCTGAACGAGTCCGCTCTCGGCTACCTCCTGCTCGCCGACACGAGCGCCCTGGACGCGCGCGCCTCGCTCTCGGACTGGATAAGGGCTGCTCGCGAGAGCGCCACCGGAAACGTGACCTTTTTGGAGAGCAGGCTCGAGGCGCTCTGCGCCGCGCACCCGGGTTGCATGACAACCGAGCCCCTCCCCGAGGCGGAGGGCGCAATCCGTGCTCCCGAGCCCCGTGCTACGCGGAACACGCTCACCCCCCGCGTGCTCCCGCCACACGTAAAGACGTGCTTCGACGGACGACGGCGGCCGGCGAGCTTCTCGGCGTGGGTAGCCCGAACCTCTAGCAGCCACGCCCTCGACGAGCCCACCACGGCGGAGTTGCCCGTGCTCCCGGGGCTGCCAGACTCCGTCGGGGCTCCGGCTACGCGGGACGACGCCTTCACCCGTGCCATGGCGACCTTCCCGGCCGGCGCGCTTGCCGGGCGCTACTTCCACGACGTGCTTGAGCACACTCACTTCCCGGACCTCGCCCCTCCGGGCGAATCCGCCGGCTCGCCAGGCACCGGCGAGCACGAGGCGCCTCTCCAGGACGCCGCGCGCGCGCGGCTGCTCGAGCGCGTCCGCGCCACCCTGAGGCGCTACGCGCTCGCCACGCGCGAGGCGTCGGCGCGGGCCGATCTCACGGCGGAGCTACTCGAACGCCTGGCCGCGCTCCCGCTCCCCGGTCTCGGCACGACGCTCGCCCAAGCCAACCCGGCACACCTCTTCTCCGAGTGGCGCTTCGTGCTCCCGATCGGGCGCGTGACGGCCGGCGCGCTCGCCGCGTGCGTCGCAGAGCACGCCGGCGAGGGGCCTCTCGCGCGCTACGCATCGCTGCTCGAGACGCTCGAGTTGCCCGGCGCGGACGGCTATCTCAGCGGCACCGCCGACCTGCTCGTGTCGCACGAAGACCGCTGGCTGATCGTGGACTGGAAGTCCAACCTGCTCGGGCCGACAGCGGCCCACTACGCCCCGGAGGCGCTCCAGCAGGCCATGGACGCGCACCACTACACGCTCCAGGCGCTACTCTACACGGTTGCGCTGCACCGCTTCCTGCGCACACGCCTCGGCGCGCGCTACGCCTGCGACACGCACCTGGCCGGGACGGCCTGGATCTTCCTGCGCGGCCTCGGAGGCCCCGCGGGCGGTGGCGTGCCGGCCGGCGTGCACGCTACGCGGCCGCCCGCCGCGCTCGTCGACGCGCTCGACCACCTGCTCGGCCCCAACTGATGCGCGCCCTCCCGCCCCCGCTCGAGACCATGCTCGACCGGCTCGCCGAAAGCGACGAGGTGTGCCCGATCGATCTGGCCCTCGCCCGCTTGCTCGCCGCGCACGACCTCGCGGATACGGCGGAGGCCGCGGCTGCCCCGGGCAATGCCGGGCTCCCGCCAGAGCGCCTGGCACGTGCTCGCAGCGTCGCCATGGCCGCCGCGCTCGTTTCGGCCCGGCGCGCCGACGGCCACAGCCTCGTCGCGCTCGAGGAGTGGGCCGGCCTCCCGTTTCCCGGCCACGACGACGAACCGCGGCTTCTCCTGCCGGACGCCGCCGCCTGGCGCGCTGCGCTCGAGGCCAGCCCCGTCGCAGGCCCCCCCGAGGCGGCCCTCCCGCTCGTCCTCACAGACGCGGGCACGCTCGCCCTCGCTCGCCTCCACCACGCCGAGGCCCGCGTCGCCACCGCTGTCTCCAGACGCCTCAGGGCCCCCGAAGAGGCCGCACCGGCGCCCGAGATCGGGCGCACGTTTGCGAGCCTGTTCCCGCCACGGCCGGACGGCGCCCCGGACTGGCAGGCCGTCGCGGTGGCGGCCGCACTCAGCGGACGGCTCACGCTCGTGGCGGGCGGGCCGGGCACGGGCAAGACGCACACGGCCACGCGCCTGCTCGCTCTGCTGCTCGCGCAGACGCCCACGCTGCGCGTCGCGCTCGCCGCGCCGACGGGCAAGGCCGCGCGCCGCCTCTCGGAGAGCCTGGCCCAGGGACGCGCCCGTCTGCCTCCCGAGCTCGCCGCGCCCGTGCCCACCGAGGCCACCACGCTGCACCGCCTGCTCGGCTACGTCCCGGACCGCGGCTTCCGCCACGACGCGCGCAACCCGCTTCCCCACGACCTCGTGCTCGTCGACGAAGGCTCGATGATCGACCTGCCGCTCTTCGACGCGCTCCTGGAGGCCATCACCGACGACGCGCGCCTGGTTGTCCTCGGCGACCCCGACCAGTTGCCGAGCGTCGAGGCAGGAGCCGTCTTCGGGGACCTCTGCCGCGCCGGCGGCACCGCACCGAACGCGCGCCTGCGGCGGGCCTGCGCCCCCTTCGCGCTCGCCCTCCCCGAGGCGCCTCCTCCGAGCCCGGACGAGGGGCCGCTCGCCGGAGCCGTCGTGACGCTGACCCAGAGCCGCCGCTTCGACGCCGCGTCGGACGTGGGCGCGCTCGCGCGCGCGTTCCGCGCAGGGGACGCCGGGGCCGTGCGCGCCGTCCTGGCCGATCCCGCCCGTCCCGGCGCCGCGCTTGCCTCCGAGCGCGAAGCCGTCGCATGGATGCTGCCGCACGCGCGGGACATCGTGCGCGCGGCCTCGCCCGAAGAAGCGCTCGGGCTCCTCGGGCGCCAAGGCCTGCTCGCAGCCCTCCGGCGCGGCCCGCGTGGCGTCGAGGGACTCGGACAGGCGCTCGAGCAGGCGCTCCGCGCCGAGGGGCTCATCCCCCCCGCGCCGTGGCGCAGCGGCGAGCCGTTCTACGACGGTCGCCCGCTCCTCGTGACGGCCAACGACGACGCGCTCGGGCTCGCCAACGGCGACATTGGCGTGTGCTGGCGCAGCGGCGCCGAGCGCGTGGTCTGCTTCCCGCCCGAGACGCCCGGCACACCCGTGCGGCGCATCCCCCACGCGCGCCTCCGCGCAACCGAGAGCGCGTGGGCGCTGACGATCCACAAGAGCCAGGGCTCCGAGTACGACCGCGTGGGCGTCGTGCTGCCCGCCCCTGGCGAGGCCGGCGCGGAGCTCGTCTCGCGCGAGTTGCTCTACACCGCCGTCACGCGTGCTCGCATGGCCGTGACGCTCTTCGGGGAGGCGACGGCCGCCGCCGCCGCCGCCGCGCGGCCCACTCTGCGCCGCTCCGGCCTCGGCGCGATGCTGCGGCAGGCCGCCGCGGCGTCCGCAGCATGAGCGGAGAAGTTTTCAGTCCCGAAGGCATGCGCATAGTCTGCCTCAACCGTAACATCGACGCCGCAACCGCCCGCCAGGCGCACGCGTACCCACTCCGTGCGCTTCCGCTGCCCGATGCCTCGCCCACGCTTTGCCCTGCTTGCCACGCTCCTGGTAGCCGGCTTCGTGGCCTCGGCACCGCCCCGGGCGGCGGTGGGCGGAACGCCCGGAGCCCTGCCTTCGCAGAACGCCACGGGCGAGGCAGCCGCCACGGGTGAAGCGGCTGCGCCGCTCCGCATAGCGCCGTGGAACGCGGGCCGTCTCCCGCCCCACCCGGCCGAGACCGTCCGCCTTATGCTGGAGGAGCGCCTCTCCGGCAGTGGATGCGAAGCTCTGCCCGGGCGTCTCCTGACGCTCGCCGGCGAGGCTCCCCGGCGGCTCGACGCTACGCCCCCGCAGGTGCGCGCGCTGAGCGCGCTCGCGCGCTGCCGCCAGCTCTGCGTGTACCGGAATTGAGCCCGGAAGGCCTCCCCGGAGGCGCTTTCGTCCGCTTGTTTCCTTTGCCGCCCGGCGCTTCGCGCCGGTGTGCGGCCTCACGCCAGCTGCCGTCCCGGCATCCTCATGCCCGCTACCCTTCCGACGCCGACGCGCGCCACGGGCGCGCCTCAGCGCACGCCCCGAGGCTCCAGCCCGCTCGAGCTGTACCTGTTCATGCTCATGATCGCCCTCGGCGTCATCGCGGCGATCATCGCCTTCGCGCGCATGTGAGCGCGAGCCTTACGACCCTCTGAGGCGCACCGCCTCGAGGCGCATTGCCCGGCGTGCTCCAGCGCACGCCGGGCTTCCTTGTAGCGCGGCCTCAGGAGCAGGAGAGGGAACGGACGAAGCGCAGCACCGAGGCGCCCGCCACACGGTCTGGGCGGCTGAGCGCAGCCAGGATGCGCGTGTGGCTGCTGCCCGGCTGCACGACCTGCTCGGCGCCCGCGCCGGCCGCGCCGAGCGCAGCGGCGAAGACCTCCGCCTGCCGCGCGAACTGCGGCCCCTCCCCCTCGGCGTGGATGATGAGGTACGGCGGCGCGTCCGGGCGGGCGTACGTCGCAGGCGAGGCCTCACGCTGCCACGGATAGGGCGCAGGCGGAGGCACGTCTGGCCAGGCTCCTCCGCCGGGCGGCCCGCCGGGCGGCCCGAAGCGCCGCGCGAAGTAGTCGAAGTTGCGGCGCAGCTCGAACGTGCGGCGGTCGGTAAGATCGAGACCGGCGCCGCTGACGGATATGGCACCGCAGATGGCCTCGGGCGGCACGCCGCGCGCCTCGAGCGCGGCGCGGTTGAGCGCGGCGTGGGCGGCGAGCTGCGCGCCCGCCGAGTGGCCCATCAGCACGATCCCGCGCGGGTTGCCGCCGTAGGCGCCGATCTCACGGTGCACGAAGGCCACCGCACGCGCGACGTCGTCCACCTGCTCGTTCCAGCGCGCGCCCGGCTGGAGCCGGTAGCTGATGACGGCCGCCCCGATGCCGCGCGCGGCGAGGAAGCGCCCGATGTTGCCGTAGATGTCCTGCCCGCCGAAGGTCAGGCCGCGGTCGCCCTCGGTCCATCCCCCACCGTGAACGTACACGACCGTCGGGAAGGGCCGCGCGCGCACCGAGTCCGCGAGCGGGAGGAAGAGGTCCAGACGGTGCTTGGCAGCGTCGGCTTCGGGACCGTCCACGTAGGCGAGGTCGCGGCGGATATTGGCGTCGGGCAGTGCAGCGCGCGTATAGACCGTGCGCAGCGCGACGGACTCGAGCGCCACGCAGCCGCTGAGAAACCACAGCGCCACAAGCGGGGCGACGAGACGGAGCAGGGCCATGAGCTGGGTGGAGGGCGGTTGACAGGATGGAGGGCGGTTGACAGGATGGAGGGCGGTTGACAGGATGGAGGGCGGTTGACAGGATGGAGGGCGGTTGACAGGATGGAGGGCGGTTGACAGGAGCGCCCCTGCCACGCCCGACCGCGCCCCGGGTTCACCCCGGCGGCGTGCTCTCGCCTGCCGGCA
>JBKBRC010000034.1:0-8233 GCA_046292345.1 Rubricoccaceae bacterium | reverse complement strand
TGGAGGGCGGTTGACAGGATGGAGGGCGGTTGACAGGATGGAGGGCGGTTGACAGGAGCGCCCCTGCCACGCCCGACCGCGCCCCGGGTTCACCCCGGCGGCGTGCTCTCGCCTGCCGGCAAGGTTCTCCTCAGCGCACGCGCGCCGCGTAGCCGCAGTACCCGACCGCGAGCGCGCGCGTGTGCGCGAACCGGAAGGCCGGGTCGACGCGCCGCCGGCGCACCGAACGCCAGAAGGCGCCGTCGAGGACAGGCCGGACACCGCGCGTCTCGCGCGCGTCGAGCCCGGCGGCGGCGGCCATGGCCGCGAGGCGGTCGGGCGGGAGGAAGAGGCGGTAGACGTGGAGGTCCGGCGGGGTGTCCCGCGCGACGACGCGGATGCCGTGGATGGCGAGCAGCCACGCCGCCGGCGTCTGGTTGAACGTGTGGTAGAGCACGAGCCCGCCCGGACGGACGACGCGCGCGGCCTCGGCGAGCACGTCGTCCGGGCGCTCGACGTGCTCGAGCATGTCCATGAGCAGCACCGCGTCGTGGGCCGCGTCTGGCTCGCCCGTGGCATAGGCATCACCGACGCGGTAGCGCGCGCCCTCGGGCGCGCGGCGCTGCGCCTCGGCGATGGCGCCCTCGGCCAGGTCGAGGCCGGTCACGCGGTAGCCCAAGCGGGCCAGAGGAAGCGAGACGAGGCCCGCGCCGCAGGCAACGTCCAGCACCGACGTGCCCGCGCCGAGCCCCTCGCGCGCGAACACCTCGCGCACGTAGGCGATCTTTATACGGCTCTCGGCGCGCAGCAGCGCGATCGCGTGGTCGTCGCCCTCGAACCAGCGCGCGCCCAGGTCGTCGTAGAAGGCGTTGTTGACCTCGCGCACGGCTACCCCTTGCGCATCAGGTTGGCCGCGACCGTGAGCCCGGGCCCGAACGCGACCGAGCAGACGAGCGCGCCCGCCGGAAGGGAAGCGTCGCGCGCCACGGCGTCCCAGATGTGGGGCAGCGTCGCCGAGGACATGTTGCCGCGCGCGAAGAGCACCTCCCGGCTGTGGCGGGTCTTTTGCTCGGGCAGGCCGAGCGCTTCGGCCGTGCTTTCGATCACGCGCGGCCCTCCCGGGTGGACTGCAAAAACGTCCACGTCCTGCGGGGCGAGGCCGTGGCGGGCCAGGAATACGCCAAGCACCTCGCCCACGCGCGCCTCGATGTGGCGGGGCACGTCGCGCGAGAGCGTCATCAGAAACGCGCCATCGGCCACGCGCCACGTCATCTCGCCGAGCGTGTCCGGCACGATCGTCTCGGCGTGGTCGAGAAGCGCGAACGCCCCGGGTCGCGGGTGCGCCGTCACGTCCACCCGGGCGGCGCCGTCGGCGAAGAGGCACTGCTGAACGATCTGCTCCACGTCGGTCGTCTCGGGCCGGTGGTGGAGCGTGCACAGCTCGACGAGCAGAACGGCCACGCGCGCATCGGGCGCGGTGTCTTCCGCGCCGGCGCGGGCGGCTGTGTGACGCGCGGCGCTCGCCTGCGCGAGGTCGGCTGCGAGGGCCGTAGCCGGGAGCGCCGCGTAGCAGCCCATGTGCCCGATGTGAAGCACACGGGTCCGGTCCTGCCAGCCACGCGCGGCTACGAGGCGCTGTACGGCGTTGGGGCTTTCGTAGCCAGTGCAGGAGACCTGCACGAGCGCGTCGGGGGCCTCGGCGTCGCCGGCGAAGGCAGCGGCGGCGAGCGCGTCGGCGGTGCGCGCGAACACCTCCATACGGGCCTCGAGCGGCACCTGGTGCCAGGCGTGCGCGTCAGGGGCGAGCCCGTCGCCCGCGTGCGGCGACGCAAAGAGTGTCATCCGTCCCCAATCCCGGTGCGTGTAATCCTCCAGGCTGGTCACCCGGTGCCCGATCTGCGTCTGCCGCGCGAGGAGGTCGTAGAGCCGAAGCGCGCGGCGGGCGTCCGGCACGGGCGCGGTCGCGGCGACGCGTTCGAGCGCGGCTTTCATCCAGCCCACGCCCTCCGCCTGCGGCACGCGGTATCCGAACGAGAGCGGCCGAACAGAAAGGTAGGCGCGGGGAGTCAACGGACCGGGGGATGCAGGGCGGGTTGCAAGCCTGTATACGCGTGCGGTTCCTGCCGTCGGCCTGCTCTTTGCTTCGCGTCGGGGGAACGTTCCCACGACACATGACGCCGCTGTTCCGCACCTGTGTGCGCCGCCGCTTATGCTGGCGTGCCGGGGCGGCGATACCCGGCGAGCCTTCCGCCCCACCCCCACCCCACTTATGAAGAAGCTTCTCCTGCTGGCCGCCGTGGCCGTCTCGCTCTCCGGCTGCGACTTCGCCGGCGCTTCCGAGGGGGCGGCCTTCCCGGCTGCCTCCATCCAGATCACGAACCTGCCGGCCTCCTATGCCGACGACGACGGCGGCTTCGACCTCGTGATCGACGTGCGCAACGCGGCCGGGCGCGCCTACTTTCGCGCCGAGCAGCGCGTGAACTCGGCCGAGGAGCTCGCGCGGGGCGTCGACGTGGCCGTGAACGCGGCGCAGAGCATCCCCTTCAGCACGATGCCGCTGTTCGTAGGCGTCTACGAGACCGACGGCGACGACACGTCGGCGCGCATCATGGCCGTCAGCCAGTCGTTCACGGTCGAGCAGCTCGCCGCCGCCCAGGCACCGCTCCAGCTCGGCACGCTGCGCGGCTCGGCCAGCTTCCGCATTGCCCGCGACGCGCGCTGAGCGCCTCGCCCGCCCCGAGCGCAGCGCGCGCCGCCCTGGCCAGGCCGGGCGGCGCGCGTCCGTCCTGGCCCGTGCGCGCGGTAGCGCTCAGCTACTGGCGCCCAGCTACTAGCGCTCAGCTACTGGCAGCTACTGGCGCTCAGTTGGTGGCGACGAAGCGGACCCCGGCGCGGCGGGCGTCTACGTCCAGCTTGCGCTCGAAGCGCGACGAGTCGCCGGGCGCAAGACCGGCCACGGTCACCTGCACGTCCTCGATCGGCAGGTTATCGTCGTCGTAGAGCTGCACGAACACGTCGGCCGAGCCGACGCGGGCACCGCTGCGGTTGTGGACCACGCCCGAGAGCACGATCGTGCCGTCGCCCACACGCTGCATGCGCAGCCCTTCTACCTCGATCGCCGAGCGCGAGTCGGAGCCGCACGCGGCCAGAGCGGTGACGGAGGCAGCGGCGAGGAGAACCCGGAGAGCAGAACGCATGGCTGGCGGACAGGCGGCACGGAACGAGGAAGCTGTGGCTCAACGTGCGGCGGGAGTGCTTCGGTACGTAGAACGCGCGGCTGCGCGGACGGACCCGGAAGGCCACGCCGACGCGCGGTCCGGCCTGACTCGGAGGCCGAGGCCGCGCCGGGCGCGCCGCACCGTAGATTAGCGCCGCTCGCACCGCCTGCCCATGCCGCGCACCTACGAAGGTCTGCTCGTCGCCCCCGAGGGGGCCCGCTTCGCGCTCGTCGCCGGGCGGTTTAACGACTTCATCACCGCCCGCCTGCTCGAGGGTGCGCGCGACGCGCTCGTCCGCCACGGCGTGGACGCCGAGCACATCGACACCGCCTGGTGCCCCGGCGCCTACGAGATCCCGCTCGTGGCCCAGCGCATGGCCGTCTCCGGCCGCTACGACGCCGTCGTATGCCTCGGCGCCGTCATCCGCGGCGCGACAGCCCACTTCGACCACGTCGCGGGGGGGGTGGCAAGCGGCATCCAGCGCGCGGCGCTCGAGACCGGCGTGCCGGTCCTCTTCGGCGTGCTCACCGTGGACTCGATCGAGCAGGCCATCGAGCGCGCCGGGACTAAGGCCGGCAACAAGGGCGCCGAGGCGGCCCTGGCAGCGCTCGAGATGGTGACCCTCCTTCGCGCCATCGACGCGGACGCCCCCGGCGACGCCTGACCCCCTCTCAGACGCCTGCCCCCCTCTCACACGCCCCTCCCCGCTCCCGTCCGTTCCGCTACGCTGCACCCTTCGGTCCATGCCATGCGGCACGCTGTGCGGCACTCTCTGCGGTTCGCGCGCGCCCTCGCGGCGCGCGCCCTCGCGGCGCTTCTCTTCCTCGGCCTCGTGGCCGGCACGGCGCGTGCGCAGCCGGGCACGTGGCAGGCCTACCCGGCCTTCGGCGAGCTCAGCGCGCTCGCGGCCTCGCCCGAGGCGCTCTGGGCCGGCGGCCCGGGCGGCCTCTTCGCCTACCGCCCTGCCGCGCGCGACTTCGAGCGCTTTACAGCCACCGACGGCCTGCACGGCGGCGCGCTGAGCGCGCTCGGCTACGACGCCGCCCGGCGCCTCGTCTGGGCCGGCTTCGCCGACGGCGTGCTCAACCGCGTGGACGAGCGCACCGGCGAGATCCGCGCCGTCTTCGACGTCAGCCGCGCCATGCAGTACTCCGACCGCGGCATCAACCGGATCGTCCTGCAAGGCGACAGCCTGCTCCTGGCGACGGCGTTCGGCCTTGTCGTCTACGACCCCGTCCGCGGCGAGGTCCGCAACACGTATGCCCGCCTGGCCTCGCTCGAGGCCGGCACGGCCGTCTTGGACGCGCTCGTGGCGCCCCTGCCGGACGGGCGGGCGGGGCTCTGGCTCGCCACCGCCGGCGGCGTCGTGCGCGCGCCGCTGGCGGCGCCGTCGCTCCAGCTCCCGTCGGCCTGGACGCGCGAGGCGGGCTTCGCCGGGCCCGCCACCGCGCTCGCCTTCTTCGAGGGCCGCGTGCACGCCGGCGGCGGCCCGGCCGGCCTCCGCGGCGTCTACCGCCGCCAGGCCGGCGGCGCGTGGCAGCTCGTGCTCCCGGGCGACCACGAGATCCGCCATCTCGCCGTGGCAGACGCGCGCCTGATCGCCACCTCGCCGTTCTACGTCTTCCGCCTCCAGGCAGGCGCGCGGCAGGGCTTTTACGTCTCGGCCGAGGCCGCCGACCTCCGCGCCGCCCTGCCCGGACCCGACGGGCGCCTCTGGGCCGCCGATGGCGGCGCGGGGCTCTTCCCCCTCCCGCCACCGGAGCCGGCCGACGCCGAACAGCCGTTCACGGTGGAGCCGGCCGTTCCGAGCGGGCCGTTCGCCAGCGAACTCTCCGGGGTGGCCGTCGCACCCGGCGGCGCGGTCGGCGTGGTGACCGGGCGCCCGGCCAGGCCCAACGGCTTCAGCCACCTCGACGGCGGCGCGTGGCGGACGTTCTCGAACGCGGGCCCCCAACCGGCCCTGCCGCCAGGCCGGTTCGACTTCGTCACGGCCGACGCGGCGGGGCGCTTCTACGCCGGCTCGGACGGCGGCGGGCTCGTCGCGGTCGATCCGGACGGGACCGCAACCACTTACAGCCTGGGAAACTCGACGCTCCGCTCCTCGGCCGGCCCGAGCTTCGTCGTCGTGCGCGGCCTCGCCACCGACGACGCCGGCCGCCGCTGGGTCACCAACTACCTCTCCGATCGCCCGCTCCACCTCTGGGCCGCCGACGGCTCCTGGACTGGCCTTCCGGCTCCTCCCGGCTATCCCATCGGCGGGCCGGCCGAGCGCCTCGTCGTGGACCGGTTCGGCCAGAAGTGGATCACCATCGAGCGGCGCGGCGTGCTCGTCTGGGACACCGGCGCCAACCCCGCCAGCTCCGCCGACGACCGCGTCCGCTTCTTCGGCCAGGTCGGCCCGACCGGGCAGGGACTGCCCAACAGCGAGGTCCGCGCGCTCGCGCTCGACGCGCAGGGGCGCCTGTGGATCGGCACCGCGCGCGGCCTGGCGACGGTGTTCTCGCCCGGCTCGGCCTTCGGCGCCGATCCCGCGCTGGCCACGCCGCAGTGGCCACGCACGGCCGACGGAACCGCTTTCCTGCTCCGCGACGCCAACGTGAACGACTTTGCGCTCGATCCGGCCGGTCGCCTCTGGGTGGCTACCACGAGCGGCGCCTACCTGCTCAACGCCGAGGGCACGGCCGTCGTGACCCACTTCACGGCCGCCAACAGCCCTCTCCCCACCGACGTCGTGCGCAGCGTCGCCGTCGATGCCGGCTCGGGGCGCGTCTACTTCGCCACCGAGCGCGGTCTGCTCGCCTTCACCGGAGACGCGACCGGCCCCGACCCGCAGTCGGCCGCGCTGCGTGTGGCGCCGGCGCCGTTTCGGCCGGCGCAGCACGCCGCAGGCGTGCTCGTCTCGGGCCTGCGCGCCGCGCGCTCCTCGGTACGCATCCTCACGCTCGACGGCGAGGTCGTGTACGCGGCTGACGTCGCCGGGGGCTCGTTCCGCTGGGACGGCCGCGACGGCCGCTCGGGCGAGCCCGTCCGCTCGGGCGTCTACATCGTCGCCGCCGCCGGCGCCGACGGCGAGGGCACCGTCTACGGCCGCATCGCCGTCATCCGCTAGGCGCATCTGCCTCTTCCCGAATCTTCACCAAGGCCATCCCGGCAAACCGCAGCAGCGTCGTATTTTTCCCGCTCTTCCGCGCTCCGGTGCGGAAACGGAGGCTATAGCTCAGTTGGTTAGAGCGCCAGGTTGTGGCCCTGGAGGTCGTGGGTTCAAATCCCACTAGTCTCCCTACCGGCCTCCGCGCCGGCCTCGCCGCGTTCGTCTAGGGGTTAGGACGCCTGCCTTTCACGCAGGTAACACGGGTTCGAATCCCGTACGCGGTACGCCGAGCGGCCGCCCGAAGCAGTATCGGGCGGCCGCTCGCTGTGGACCTGGCTAGGGTGGCTCTGCCTTGTGAACCAGAGTGCTGACTGGGCGCGCCTCAGGACGTCGGGACGGCAAGCCCACGCAGCATACCACGCACGCCGATTCGCCCGACGCGCGACGTGGCGCCCGTCGTCAGGTTGATCGTGTAAAGCTCCGATCCGCTGGCACCCGGCGCGACGACAAAGCCCTCATTCGTGCTGCCGGACGTGCGGATGTCGAAGGCTGCCGTTGCGGGGAGGTCCAGTCCGAGCGAGCCGAGCGTATTGAGCACGCCGTCATTGGGTGGATTCTGCAGCACGAGCGTGTTGCGGCCGGCGTCGAGGACGAGAAGGCGCGTCTCGGAGACCGTCCCGCTGCGGCTGTTGGTGTAGCCGGCGGCTACAGCCTGCGGCGCCGTGCCGCTGCCCGGATCTCCGGAGGCGTAGGCGAGCGCGCCGTCGAGAATGGTCTCGCCCGTATCCACGTTGATGCGCAGGTTCTGACCCGTATTCGAGATCACGCGCAGGCGATCCGGGACGGGATTGAAGTCCACGCCAAAGTGCGAGCCCGAAAGCGCGAGCGGACTTCCGCCGCGCGTGAGCATTGCGGCCTGCATCGCCGCGCCGGTCGTCAGATTGACCGTGTAGAGGCGAGCCGTTTGGCCGAGCAGGTAGAGCGTGCCGCGGGCCGGGCGGAAGTCCATACCAACGATTTGCTCACCCGCTGCCAGCCCCGTAACAGGGCCTATGCGACGGGTCACCTCGGGGTTGGCCAGATCGAACACGAAGAGGGTCTGGCTCTCGTCGAGCACGTAGGCGGGCTGCGTGATTTCGCGAAGCGGATCGGTGCTGTCGCAGCCTGTAGCGAGGAGGGCGATCAGCGCAAACAATGCCGCAGCGGCGACGCGCGTTGCCGCGCGAAGGATGTGAAGAAACATGATAGAGGAGCCGCGGAGAGGGGGGAATGCAGCGAACCGCACGCGCCGAGAGAACCGCTTTGCTTCGGGCAGGTTTCGCGGCGCAGGGCTGCAAGGACGCGCTCAGGCCTGCCGACGCGTCCAGCGCAGGAACAGCGGCGCGAGCGCCGAGAGGTCCCACCGCTCGCCGGCTCCCCGGGCGCCGTCCAGCAGCACATGGGCCTCGCCGGCGGCGACGTGCCTTGGCCGCACCGCGGCCAGGCGCTCGAGCACGCCGGCGAGGACGGCTCGCGCGTCGTCCGGAGGCGCGTCGGAGGGCGGGGCGCCGCCGAGCAGGGCCGTCGGGCGCGCCTCGCCCCACCACGTCAGGTAGACGCCCACCGGCCACCACTGCGTGGCTGAGGGCAGCAGGCGCACCAGACGCGCCAGGTCTGTCCGGAATGGCGCCAGGCCTTCCTCAGGGGGATGCATCTTGCCTTCCGGGAACACGAACAGGCCCGTGCGTGGGTCGGCGGCCATGCGGCGCGCGGTTTCGCGGACGGAGGCCACGCGCGCGCCGGGATGCTCGGCCGGGAACGGCAGCGCCCCAACGGGCCCGAAAAGGGGCGCCTCACGCCACTTTTCCATCCATACGACGGGCGGCCGGCGCAGCGCGCGCGCGAGCAGGTGCCAGACGAGGTAACTGTCGTGGAAGTAGTGGTGGTTGGCGAACAGCACGGCCGG
>JBKBRC010000033.1:2341-25649 GCA_046292345.1 Rubricoccaceae bacterium | reverse complement strand
TCATCTTGCGCGTCCATGTCCCCCGACGACCCCTGCCGCCCGCGCGTCCTCGTCGTGGATGACACGCCCGAGAACCGCCGCCTTTTCTACTTCTACCTCCGCCGGGAGTACGACGTCGCCGACGCGGCCTCTGGCGAGGAGGCGCTGGCCGCACTGAGGGCCCTGCCCGCCGACGCCGTCCTGCTCGACCTCACGCTCGGCGCCGGGATGAGCGGCCTCGAGACGCTCGCCGCCCTCCGCGCCGAGGCCGCGCTGGCCCACCTGCCGGTGCTCGCGCTTACGGCGCATGCCTCCCCGGCCGACCGCGCGCGCTGCCTCGCCGCCGGCTTCGACGCGTACCTCTCGAAGCCGGTCCTGCGCGGCGCGCTCCTCCAGGCGGTCGCGGACCTGCTCGCGCCCACACCCCCCCACCGGTGACGCGACCGCGGTGACGCGACCGCGGTGACGCGACCGCGGTGACACGACCGCGGTGACGCGACGGTCCGTCGGGCGGCCGGCCTCAGGCCGTGACGCGCCGCCAGAACGACGACGAGAAGGCCGGGTCGGCGTAGCGTGCAAGCGCCTCCCACTCGGGGTAGAAGCGGCGGAACGCGCGCGCCGTCATGGCGGCGTCCTTGGCCGGGTAGACGCGCCCGCCAGCCTCGGCGACGAGGTCGTCCAGGCGGCGCAGCAGGCGGAGCGTCTCCGGCCCGTTGCTGGGCACATCGAGGGCGAGCGTGACGCCCGGGCGAGGGAACGAGAGCAGCCCGGGTGAGGGCACGTCGCCGAAGACTTTGAGCACGGCCAGGAACGAACCCGCGCCGGCTGCGGCCACCTGCGCCAGCAGCGCGCGCACAGCGTCATGGCCGTTCTCGCGCGGCACGACGCACTGGTACTGGTAGAAGCCGTCTCGGCCGTAGGCCCGGTTCCACGCGCCGAGCGCGTCGAGCGGGTAGAAGAACGGCGCGAAGTGGAGGCGTCGCCGCACCGGCCGGCGGGGGGCGCGGGCGAAGTACGCGGCATTGAAGGCGCGCACGACCCCGGCGCGGAGCGCCCCTGCAGGGGCGTCGGCAGGGAGCGTGAAGCGCGGCGGTGGCGCGAGGCGGAGCGGGCGCCCGGGCCCGCGCGGCCGGGCGTGTGCGCCCTCGAAGAGCACCCCCCGCCCCTCGGGGCGCAGCGCGTCCACCCACGCGACGACGTAGGGACTGCGCGCGCTCGCGGCGTCGGAGAGCGGGAAGAACTCCTCGAGCGAGGCGAAGCGCACCGCCGTCTGCACGATCTCGTCGGAGCGGATGGGTAGCAGGCGCAGCTCGACCCACGTGATGAGCCCCGTCAGCCCGAGCCCGCCGACGGTGGCGGCGAACAGCGCGGCGTGAGAGCCGCCGGGCGCGAGCGTGAGCGTCTCGCCCGAGGAGCGCGCCAGCCCCATCGCCGTCACGAAGCGCCCGAAGGTGCCCGCGCGATGGTGGTTCTTGCCGTGCACGTCGTTGGCGACGGCCCCGCCGAGCGAGACGAAGCGCGTGCCGGGCGTGACAGGCAGGAACCAGCCGTGCGGGACAACGCGCGCGAGCACGTCGGCGAGCGTGGCGCCGGCCTCGGCCCGGAGCACCCCGGCCTCGGCGTCGAAGGCGAGGATGCGCCCGAGGCCGGCCGTCCGCAAGAGCGTGCCGCCGGCGTTGAGCCCCACGTCGCCGTAGGAGCGGCCCTGTCCGTAGGCCAGCACGGGCGCGAGCGCGGTGAGGTCTGGCAGGCGATCGGCCCACTCGAGCGAGACGACCCGCGCCGGCGGGGGGTGCGGCAGGCGTCCCCAGGAGGTCGGAGGGGGCACGGGCATGGAAGGCGGGGCTAGCGGGCGAGCAGGACCACGAGCGCCACGAGCGCGAGCACGCCCCAGCTCGTCGGGTCCCTGGCGGTGAACACGAGGGGGTCCGTGTCGAGCCGTCCGCGGTGGGCAGCGAGCCAGAGGTGCATCGTCCAGAAGATGAGCAGCGGCGCGACGGCCCACAGGCGGAACGGCTCCCCGTAGAGCAGCTGCACCTCGGGGCTGGAGAGGTAGAGCGCGAGCACAAGCACGGCCAGGAAGCCCGTCGAGGGCCCGATGCCGCGCAGCATCGCCAGGTCGTCCACGGTGTAGCCCCGCCCGTTGTCGCGTGCGTCCGGGAGGGTCTCGAGCAGGCGTAGCTCGGCGTAGCGCTTGAGCACGGCCAGACCCAGGAAAAGGAAGAGCGAGAACACGAGCAGCCACTCCGAGACGGCGACGCCCGTGGCCTCGCCGCCGGCGAGCACGCGCAGCACGTATAGGCCCGCGAGCACGACCACGTCGAGCGCCGCGACGCGCTTGAGGCGAAGCGAGTAGGCCAGCCCGACGACGGCGTAGGTGCCCAGAATGCCCGCGAAGCCCGCCGGGAGCGTCCACCAGGCCAGCGCGCCGCCGGCGGCGGCGAGCACGGGCGCGAGCGCGCAGCCCGCGGCCGGCGGCAGCGCCCCCGAGGCGAACGGCCGGTGCCGCTTGTGCGGATGCCGGCGGTCGCGCGCGCGGTCCACGACGTCGTTGACGAGGTACGTCGCGCTCGCGACGAGGCTGAAGGCCACGAACGCAAGCACGGCCGCGCTGAGCACGCCCGGCGCGGCCAGCCGGTGCGCCAGCAGCGCCGGCAGGAACACGAGGCCGTTCTTGACCCACTGGTGCGGCCGGAGCGCGCGCACGAGCGCGCCTGCGCGGGGCGCCCGCGGGCGGGCGGGCGCGGCGGCAGAGAGGGGCGGGGCGGCAGGCACGGCGCGCAGGCGAGCGAAACGCACGCCCAAGGTAGGCCCGCCCGGCAGTGCCGCGCCGCCGTATCCTGGAGCGCCTCGCCCGCTGCGGCCATGCCTCGCCTCGTCCCATTTCCGCTGGCCTTGCCCGCGCTCCTTGCCCTCGCGCTCGGGGCGCCCGCGCTCGGGGCGCTCGCGGCGTGCAGGCCCGACCGTCCGGCCGGGGGCGCCGACGCCCGCCGCGTCGTGCAGCAGGCGCGCGCGGCGCACGGCGTGGACGCGCTCGAGGGCGCCACGCTCGCGTTCACGTTCCGCGAGACGCCGTTCGCCCTTCGCGCCGGGCGCCGCTTCGCCTACACGCGCACCCGCACCGACTCCGCCGGGCGCCGCATCGAGGAGACGGTGGACCGTGCCGGCGCGCACCGCCGCGTGGAGGGCCGCGCGGTCCCGCTCACACCCGACGAGCAGACGCGCCTCACGGTGGCCATCGGCTCGGTCGCCTACTTCGCGCTCCTCCCGGCACCGCTCGCCGATCCGGCCGTGCGCGTGCGCAGCCTCGGGCCGGACACCCTCCGCGGCCAGCCCTACGCGCGCGTCGAGGTGCGGTTTGCCGAGGACGGTGGCGGCGCGGACTGGCAGGACCGCTACGTCTACTGGATCCACGCCACGCGCCACACCGTGGACTACCTCGCCTACACGTACGCCGTTGCGCCGGGCGCCGACGGGCCCCACGACACCGGCACGCGGTTCCGCGAGGCGTTCGGCGCGCGCGACGTGGGCGGCTTCCGCGTCCAGAACTACCGCAACTACACCGCCCCGCGCGGCACGCCGCTCGAGGCGCACGCGCGGCTGTTCGAGGCCGGCGCCCTCGCGCCCGTCTCCGAGGTCCGGCTCGAAGACGCGCGCCTCGTGCGCGGAGCCGCCCCGCCCGAGCCTCCCCCGCGGCGGTAGCTTGCCCCGAAAGCGGTTCCGTTCTCGCCAGCCCCTCCATGGCTTCCACGCCCCCCGACGTTCTCCGCATCGCCTCCGGACAAGGATTCTGGGGCGACCTCCAGCGCGCCCCCATCGACCAGGCCCGCGGCGGGCCGATCGACTACCTCGTGATGGACTACCTCGCCGAGGTCACGATGTCCATCCTGCAGAAGCAGAAGCTCAAGAACCCCGCGCTCGGCTACGCGCGCGACTTCGTCGAGGTGGTGACCGAGCTCCTGCCCGACCTTCGCGAGCGCGGCTTCCGCATCGTCTCCAACGCCGGCGGCGTCAACCCGCGGGCATGCGCCGAGGCCCTCCTCGCGGCCGCCCGTGCGCGCGGCGTCGCGCTGCGCGTGGCCGTCGTCACGGGCGACGACCTGCTCGAACGCCTCGACGACCTGCTCGCCGGCGGCGCTGCGCTCGAGCACATGGAGACCGGCGAGCCGCTCGCTGCGGTCCGCGAGCGCGTCGTGAGCGCCAACGCCTACCTCGGCGCGCGCCCCATCGCCGAGGCGCTCGCCGCCGGCGCCGACGTCGTCGTGACCGGCCGCACGACCGACACAGGGCTCACGCTCGCGCCGCTCGTGCACACGTTCGGCTGGGCCTGGGACGACTGGGACAAGATGGCTGCCGGCACCATCGCCGGGCACATCCTCGAGTGCGGCGCACAGTCCTCGGGGGGCAACTTCACCGACTGGGACACCGTGCCGGACCTGGCGCGCATCGGCTTCCCCATCGCCGAGGTGCGCGCCGATGGCTCGTTCACCGTCACCAAGCACCCCGGCACCGGCGGGCGCGTCTCGCGCGGCACCGTCGCCGAGCAGCTGCTCTACGAGATCGGCGACCCGCGCGACTACATCACGCCCGACGGCGTGGCCGACTTCACGTCCGTCCGCCTCCACGACGAGGGCCACGACCGCGTGCATGTCAGCGGCATCACCGGCCGCCCGGCCACCGACTTCCTCAAAGTCTCGGCCGCCTACGCCGACGGCTACAAGGCCTCCTCGACGCTCGTCTACGGCTGGCCGGACCCGGCCCGCAAGGCGCGCGCGGCGGCCGAGATCCTCCGCGAGCGCCTGGCCGCGCTCGGGCACACGTACGACGAGTTCCGCGCCGAGCTCGTCGGGCTGAGCGCCCTCTCCGAGCGCGCCGAGGCCGACCCCGCGCGCGAGGCCGACCTCGACGAGGTTATGCTCCGCGTCTCGGTGCGCGGGCAGGACGCGGCGGCCGTGGAGGCGTTCGGGCGCGAGATCGCACCGCTCATCCTGACCGGCCCGAGCGCCGTGACGGGCTTCGCCGGCGGCCGGCCGCGGCCCTCCGAGGTGATCGCCTACTGGCCGGCGCTCATCCCCAAGGCGCTCGTCGAGCCGCACGTGGACATGCTGGAGGCGTAGCCGAGACCGCGGGCGCTCAGCCGACGCGGGCGAAGCCGAGGCTGCGAGGGGCCGTGCGCGCGAAGTGGGCGCGCATGGCCGCGTGCGCGGGGGCGCGCAGCTCCGGGTCGGCCTCGGCGAGGGCGAAGGCGGCCTCCCGGGCCTCGGCGAGCACATCCGCGTCGCGGATCAGGTCGCCGAGCTTGAGGTCTGGCAGGCCGCTCTGGCGCGTGCCGAAGAAGTCGCCGGCGCCGCGCAGGCGCAGGTCGGTCTCGGCGATCTCGAAGCCGTCGGTGGTGCGAGCCATGACCTCGAGCCGCTCGCGGGCCTCGGCCGAGCGCTTGTGGTCGGCCATAAGGAAGCAGTAGCTCTGCGCGCCGCCGCGCCCGACGCGTCCGCGCAGCTGGTGGAGCTGCGCCAGCCCGAAGCGCTCGGCGTGCTCGATCACCATGACGGTCGCGTTGGGCACGTCTACGCCGACCTCGATGACCGTCGTGGCGACGAGGATGTCGGCCTCGCCGGCCTTGAAGCGCTCCATCGCCTCCTCCTTCTCGTAGGCGAGCATCCGGCCGTGGACGAGCTCGGCCGTGTAGGGCCGGAACGCCTCGCGGATCTGCGCAAAGCCCGTCTCGGCGTCTTTCAGGTCCAGCTTCTCCGACTCCTCCACGAGCGGGTAGACGACGTACGCCTGCCGCCCGGCGCGAAGCTGCTCTTTCAGGAACGCGTACATCTCCGCGCGGCGCGCCTCGGTGTAGACGCGCGTCTCGATGGGCTTGCGGCCGGCCGGCAGCTCGTTCATCGTTGTCACGTCCAGGTCGCCGTAGGCCGTCATGGCGAGCGAGCGCGGGATGGGCGTGGCCGTCATCATGAGCACGTGCGGGCGCTGCCCCTTCGAGAACATGCGCGCGCGCTGCACGACCCCGAAGCGGTGCTGCTCGTCCACGACGGCCAGGCCGAGGTTTTTGAACTGCACGGCCTCCTCGATCAGCGCGTGCGTGCCCACGGCCACGTGCGCGCGGCCCTCGGCCAGATCGGCCAGGATCTCCTCGCGGAGCTTCTTGCGCTGCCCGCCGATGAGCAGGCGCGTCTCGAGGCCGAGCGCGTCGAGGTAGCGGCGGATGCCGGCGTAGTGCTGCTCGGTCAGGATCTCGGTCGGTGCCAGGAAGGCCGCCTGGTAGCCGGCATCGACGGCCATCAGCATTGCCGCCACGCCGACGACGGTCTTGCCCGAGCCGACGTCGCCCTGCACGAGGCGGTTCATCTGGCGTCCGCTCGCGGTGTCCTCCGCGATGGCCCGGAGCGCGGCGCGCTGCGCGCCCGTCATCTTAAACGGTAGCACCTCCTCGATGAAGCGCCGCGTGAGCGGGCCTGGACCGGCCAGGCGCGCGCCCGGCTGCCGCGCTTGCCGGCCCTTGGTGAGCGCGAGCAGGAGCTGGAGGAAGAAGAACTCCTCGAACTTGAGCCGCCGCAGGGCGCGGCCCAGCTCGGCCTCGGAGCGAGGAAAGTGCACCGCGCGCAGGGCGACGTTGCCTGCGATCAGGTCGTACCGCGCGCGGACCGCCTCGGGCAGTACCTCCTCGATGGCCAGCCCGTAGTCTTTGAGCACGCGGTAGATGAGCCGGCGGAAGGCGCGGCTACTCAGGCCGACCCTCTCGAGCGCGGCGCCGCCGGGATAGAGCGGCACGATGCCGCCGGTCTCGAGCGCCGCCGCCCCTTCGTCGAGCTTGTCGAAGTCCGGGTGGGCTAGAGAGAACGTGCCCCCGTACTTCTCGGGCTTGCCGTGCAGCGCGACGCGGTCGCCGAGGGCGAATGCGCGGCCGATCCACTGCGCGCCGCGGAACCAGACGGCCTTGAGCGTCCCGCCCGAGGCGTCGGTGACGCGAACCTCGAAGCGCTGCACGCGCCCAGGCACGAGACTCTTGGACGTGACCGTGCCGACGACCGTCACGGCGCCGCCTCCCTCCTGGAGCTGCCGGATCGGCACGACGGTGCTGCGGTCGAGGTAGCGCCGCGGGTAGTAGCGCAGCAGGTCGCGGAGGGTGCGCACGCCGGCCTTGGCGAGGGGCTCGGCGCGGCGCGGCCCCATACCCGGCAGCACCTCGACGGGCTGGTCCAGCACGGCAGGGTCGAGAGCGGGCGGGGCAGCGTCGGGCACGGCGCGGGCGGGCAGGGCCGAAACAGATCAGGCGAGTCCGGACGGATCGGGCTCGCCCGCTATGATAGCACGGGCACGAGGCAGACCACCGCGAGGGGCTGCCCCGGCTCAGAAGGGCGGTGCACACCGTCCACGTGCCTCTCAAAATGAACTGAACGTGATACCGCTATCAAGCAAACGTGAAGAAACGTATAGAACCGGCCAAGAGAACGCCAAGAACCAGTGCCAAATGCGCACAGGGGGTGGACACGCGCGGCGGCCGTCTATCTTGGCCGCCCTGCCCACGGGCAGACGCGGCCTCCGGGCCGCTCGTGCTGTTTCACCTCCGGACGATCATGTGAAGCGCCTGCTTCCGAAGCGTCTGCTTCTTTTCGTGGCCTGTGCGGCCTGCGCGGCGCTCCCGGCCTCGGCCCAGAGCGCGCCTCAGGCTGCCGCCACCGAAGCTCCGGCTGCGGCTCAGGCCGCGCCCGAGCGCATCGCCCCCGGTGGCCGCCGCGCGGCGGCCGGCCTTCATCGTGGCACCGCGAGCTTCTATGCCCGCTCGCTGCACGGACGGCGCACCGCCAACGGCGAGCGCTACGACCACCAGGCCCTCACGGCCGCGCACCGCACGCTCCCCTTCGGGACGATGCTCCGCGTAACGAACGAGCGCAACGGACGCTCGGTCGTCGTGCGCGTCAACGACCGCGGGCCGTTCCACCGCAGCCGCGTCCTCGACGTCTCGGGGGCCGCCGCGCAGCAGCTCGGCATGACGCGCAGCGGCACGGCGCGCATCACGTTCGAGGTCGTCGAGGAGCCCCGCGCCGTCCGCCGCGTGCGCGGCGCGTAGCGCCAGACGCTCCAGACCCTCCAGCGCCGAGGCCCGCGGCCTCCTCGCGCGTGTAAGCCCGAGGCGCCGCGGCCGGGACGAGTGCCTCGTCCCGGCCGCGTTTTCGTGCCGGGCCTGCGTTTTCGTGCCGGGCCTGCGTTTTCGTGCCGGGCCTGCGTTTTCGTGCCGGGCCTGCAGGGGATGCCGCTGCCCGGCGGCGCACGCGGCCAGGTGCCGTCAGTCCGTTGCCGTCAGTCCGTCGCCGTCGCGCCCGAGGCGCGCGTGTTGGCCACCGCCTGCTGCACGTCGGCGTCGTCGCGGTCGGCGCCGCGCGCGACGGCGAGCAGCTTCTCCTGCTCCGCCGCGTGGACCGAGCCGAGGCCGGTCGCGGGCGAGGCCGCGGCGCGCCGCCCGGCGTAGCGCGTGCGGCGGTTGCAGTCGCCGCCGTGCTGCGCGGCCACGAGCGCGTCGAGGCGCGGCTGCACGAACGTCCACGCGCCCATGTTAGCCGGCTCCTCCTGCAACCACACGACCTCGGCCTGCGGGAAGCGCGCGATCTCGGCGCGCACGTCGTCCTCGGGGAAGGGGTAGAGCTGTTCGACGCGCGCGAGCGCAATCGTGTGCGGCGCCTCGAGCGCCTCGCGCGCCTTGAGGGCGTCGTAGTAGACCTTGCCGGTGCAGAAGACGAGCCGGCGCACGGCCGCCGCGTCCGGCACTTCGGCCGGGATGAACGGCTGGAAGCGCCCGCCGGAGAGCTCCTCGGCCGCCGACACGGCTTGCGGGTGGCGCAGCAGGCTCTTGGGCGTCATCACGACGAGCGGCTTGCGCGGGCCGCGCTTCATCTGCCGCCGCAGCGCGTGGAAGTAGTTGGCCGGCGTCGTGAAGTTGGCCACGATCATGTTGTCCTCGGCGCAGAGCTGCAGGAAGCGCTCCGGGCGGGCCGACGAGTGTTCGGGCCCCTGGCCCTCGTAGCCGTGCGGCAGCAGCATCACGAGGCGGCTCGTCTGCCCCCACTTGGCCTCGGCGGCGGCGATGAACTGGTCGATCATGATCTGGGCGCCGTTGGCAAAGTCGCCGAACTGCGCCTCCCAGAGCACGAGCGCGTCCGGATCGGCGAGCGTGTAGCCGTACTCGAAGCCGAGCGCGGCGTACTCGGAGAGGAGGCTGTCGTAGACCTGGAACGAGGCCTGCGTGGCGCCCTCGCCGGCGAACGCGGCCACGTGCTGGAGCGGCACGTAGCGCGCGGCCGTCGTCTGGTCGTGCAGCACGGCGTGGCGCTGGCTGAACGTGCCGCGTCCGGAGTCCTGGCCCGAGAGGCGGACCGGCGTGCCCTCGAGGAGCAGGCTGCCGAAGGCGAGCGCCTCGGCAAGCGCCCAGTCGATCTGCGCGTTTTCGAACTGCTGCACGCGGCGCGCGATCTGACGCCCGAGCTTCCTGTGCACGTCGAACGTCTCGGGCAGCTCGGTGAGCGCGCGTAGCGTGGCGCGGAGCGCGGCCTCCGGCGCGGCCGTCTCGGGCGGCGTCTCGGGCACGGCGGGCGGGCGCGGCACCGGCTGCGCGTCGCGGCGTTGCCCGGCCAGTTCGCGCGTCTCCTCGAAGGCGCGGTCGAGCGTGGCCCGGAAGTCGTCCAGGAGCGCCTCGGCCTCGTCGGGCGTGATCTCGCCGCGGCGCAGCAGGTGCTCGAGATAGAGCTTGCGCACCGAGCGGTGGCCGTTGATGGCCTCGTACATGAGCGGCTGCGTGTAGCTCGGCTCGTCGCCCTCGTTGTGGCCGTACTTGCGGTAGCACACCAGGTCGATCACGACGTCCTTGTTGAACACCTGCCGGTAGTCGAGCGCGAGGCGCGCCACGCGCACGGCCGCTTCCGGGTCGTCGCCGTTGACATGGAAGATGGGCGCCTGGATCATGCGCGCGATGTCGGTCGCGTAGACCGACGAGCGGCTGTGCATGGGCAGCGTCGTGAAGCCGATCTGGTTGTTGATGACCAGGTGCAGCGTGCCCCCGGTGCGGTAGCCCTCGATCTGGCTCATGTTGAGCGTCTCGGCCACGACGCCCTGACCGGCAAACGCCGCGTCGCCATGGATGAGCACCGGGATGACGTTGTCGCGGAGCGACTTCTCGGAGACCTCCCGGCCGGCCCGGTCGGCCAGGCGCTGCTGCTTGGCGCGCACCATGCCCTCCACGACCGGGTTGACGGCCTCGAGGTGGCTCGGGTTGGCGGCCAGCAGCGTGCGCACGGTCGCGCCGGAGGGCGCCGTGTGGATGCCCTCCTGCCCGAGGTGGTACTTGACGTCGCCCGAGCCGTGCGTCGTCGAGGGGTCGATCTGGCCCTCGAACTCCCCGAAGACCGTGCGGTAGGGCTTGCCGAGGATGTTGGTGAGCACGTTGAGGCGCCCGCGGTGCGCCATGCCGATCACGACCTCGTCAGCCTCCTGGTCGGCCGCGTCCGAGAGGATGGCGTCGAGGATGGGGATGGCCGTCTCGGCGCCCTCGAGCGAGAAGCGCTTGTGCCCGATGTACTTGGTGTGGATGAACTGCTCGAGCGCCTCGGCCTGGTTGAGCTTCTTGAAGATGCGCGTCTTCTGCTCGCGCGCGATCGGCTCGCGGAACTGCTGCGGCTCGATGCGCTCCATGAGCCAGCGCTTCTCGCCGGGATCCGAGAGGTGCATGAACTCCGAGCCGACGTGCCCGGTGTAGGTGTCCCAGAGCGTGTCGAGGATGTCGCGCAGCGGCAGGCGGTCGGTGCCGGCCAGGCCGTCGGTGAGGAAGACGCGGTCGAGGTCCCAGACGGTGAGGCCGTACGAGGCGGGGTCGAGCTCGGTGTGGTTGCGGGGCTCGTAGCCGAGCGGGTTGGTGTCGGCGAGCAGGTGGCCGCGCACGCGGTAGGCGCGGATGAGCTGGTAGACGCGCGCCTGCTTCTCGATCTTGCCCTCCTTGCCGGCGCGGTCCAGCCCGGCGCGGTCCAGTCCGGCGCTGCCGAGCGCGGGCGTCGAGTCGGCCGAAAGCGAGAACGGCGGCGTGCGGATGCCGAGACTGGCGAATACGTCCTCGTAGAAGCCGTGCTCGCCCACGAGCTGCGCCGCGATGTAGGCCAGGAACTCGCCGCTCTCGGCGCCCTGGATCACGCGGTGGTCGTAGGTGGACGTGATCGTCATCACCTCGGAGAGGCCCAGGCGCGAGAGCTCCCTGGGCGCCATGCCGGCGTAGTGCGCCGGGTAGCCGATCGCGCCCACGGCTACGATCACACCCTGGCCGGGCATCAGGCGCGGCACCGACATCTCGGTGCCAATCATGCCCGGGTTGGTGAGCGAGGCCGTCGTGCCCTGGAAGTCGCCCACCTCGAGACGGCCGTCGCGCGCGCGCCGCACAATGTCGTTGTACTGCCCCAGAAAGGCCGCGAACGAGAGCCCCTCGGCCTTCTTGACGTTGGGCACGAGCAGCTGCCGCTTGCCGTTCTTCTCGATGTCGATCGCCAGGCCGAGCGCGGTGCCGTCCGGCTCGATGCGCTCGGGCTGGCCGGCCTCGTTGACGCGGAAGCCGGCGTTCATGCCCGGGTACTTGCCGAGCGCGCGCACGACGGCGTAGGCGATCAGGTGCGTGAACGAGACCTTGTCGCCGCCCGTTGCCTGCTGCCGCCGGTTGATCAGGCGGCGGTTCTCGGCCATGAGTTTGACCGGGATCTGCCGCACCGAGGTCGCCGTGGGGATGGCGAGGCTCGCCTCCATGTTCTCGACGATCTTTGCAGCGACTCCCTTGAGCACGGTCGTCCGGGCGCCCTCGGGCACGGGCACCGTGGCCGCGCGCGGCGTGGCGACCGGCGCCTTGGGCTCAGGCGCTTTGAACTCAGGCGCTTTGGACTCGGACGCTTTGGACTCAGAGAGTTTCTCCGGGGACGCGGCCGGCACGGGCCGCCTCATCCCCGCCGCCGGCGCGGGAGCCGGCGACGCGGGAGCCGCTGGCGGGGCAGCAGCGCCGTCGCCGGCCGCGCTCACCGCAGCGGCGCCCTCGCCGGGCAGACGGGCCGGCGGCGCCCCGTTGCCGGAGTCCTCGGCGCGCGGCGCGCCCTCGCTCGTGCCCGGCGTGTACGTCGGGCCGGGGTCGAAGTCGGCGAAAAACTCGCGCCAGCTCTCGCTGACCGACTGCGGGTTCTCGAGGTACTGCGCGTAGAGGTCTTCGACGTACCCGCTGTTGAATCCGAAGGTGCTCACGTCCGTGGGAGGCTCCGTGGGGGCATAGAGGCAGCGGCGCCGGAGCGCCGCAGGGCAAGGTAACGCCCGGCGCCGGGTGCAGATGCCGCGCTCGCAACGCGGAACGTGCCAAAAAAGGCCGTCCCGCCCGGGGCGGAACGGCCTGGCTGGCATGCGCAGCGGACGCGCTGAACGGACGCGCTCAGCCGACCTCGATGCGGCGCGGGCGCGACTCCTCGCGCTTGGGTACTTCGATCGTAAGCACGCCGTCGGTAAGGCGGGCCGAGACGCGCTCGCTGTCGCCGGCCTGCGGGAGCGCAAACGAGCGGAAGAAGCGCCCGTGGAAGCGCTCGACGCGGTGCATCTTCTCGTTCTTCTCCTCGTGCTCGGACGTGCGCGAGCCGCTCACGGTGAGCGTGCCCTCGTGCAGGTCCACCGAGATATCCTCGCGGGAAATGCCGGGCACGTCCATCCGGATCACGTACCCTTCATCGGTCTCGGAAAGGTCGGTGCGGGGCGACCAGACCTGCTCTACGTTGCCGTTCTCGCCGCCGCTGAAGAGCTCGTCGAACAGGCGGTCGATGTCTCGGCGCAGGCCCATGATTCCCGGGGCACCGCTGTAGCGAATGAGGCTGGACATAGCGTGTCGTGGCTAAACTGGTTCGGGTCGTTCGAGGATGAACACGCCGAGGGTCAGGCCCGAAACGCCCGGCCGCCCGGCGCGTCTGGTATTTGAACCGACGTGCCGGACGGCCTGTTTCAGCCGGCGCCAGCGCCTGAGGGCTGCTTGTGCGGCTTTAACGGACGCTTTAAAGTGCAGCCGCTTAAAGCGTGGCCGCTTTCAAAGCGCGGCCGCTCTGAGCGCGCGGCCACGTGGAACGCCGCGCCTCGCTCAGCGCTCGCCCTGCGGAGCTCCTGCAAGCGGCCACGCGAGGGCGCGGTGGATGACGATCGTGGCGCGCTGCTCGGGCGAGAGCACGTCGCGCTGCGCGGCGGCACGCGCCTCGGCCTGCGCGGCGCGCGCGGCGCGCACCTCGGCCAGGCGCGTGCGGAGCTCGGCCTGCTGCGCCTCGCTCAGACCGAGCACGTCGGCCCGCGCCGACTGCGCAGCCGCTCGCGTCTCGGCCATGCGCGCCCGCGCCGCAGCCATGCGCTGCTGCTGCTCGGGGGTTGCCTGCGCCCCGAGACGCGCGCGCTGCGCCTGGCGGAGCGCCTGCACCTCGGCGCGGAACTGCTCTTCCGAGAGCGTGCCGTCGGCGCGCTGCGCGCGGAGCGCCCCCAGACGCTCGCGCATGCGCTGCATGTCTTGCCGGACCTGCGCGCGCTGCTCAGGTGCGGCGACCGGGCGGTCTGACCGCGACACCATGTGCGCACGGCGCTGCGCCGGGCCAGGCCGCACGACGCGGCCCGGGCGCGTCGCGGCGGCGCGCGGCCCCGAACGCGCCTCGAGCTGCGCGACCTGCTCGGCTGTGAGCACCTCGCGCACGTCGGCAGCGAGACGCCAGCGCGCGGCCGCGTCGAGCGTGCCGTACTGCGCGCCGAGCGCGGCCAGGCGCTGCTGCTGCGCAGCCGAGAGGTCCAGGCCGCTGGCGATGCGGTCGAGCGCGTCGGAGGCGGTGGGAGCAGCGCGCTCAGGGGCGCGCTGCGCGAGGGCCGGCGCGGCGGCCAGTGCGAGCGCTGCGAAGACGAGTGCGAAGCGGCGCGTGGTCATGGCGGATCGGGGTGGTGGGGAATCGCGGGAAGTGGTGCTGCGAGGGTACGGCGCGTCTCAGGCGGTTCGTCTGCCTGCCACACAACAAGGGTCGGTGACCGTAGCCTTGCCACAGGCGTCACAGGTTTGTGACGCGCTGCGCGCAGATCCGCACTGCGAGAACCCACACACGACGCAGAGCCCACACACGACGCAGAGCCCACACGCGACGCAAAGGGGCCGCTCCGCCACGCGCGGAGCGGCCCCGGGACGAGGAGCCTGCCGAGGCGACGGCTCAGGTGCCGGCCGAGTAGTCGGTCGCGTAGGCGATCTGCTCCTCGGTCAGGGAGTCGATGGCCAGGCCCATCGTCTCGAGCTTCATGCGCGCGATCTCCTGGTCGAGCTCCTCGGGCAGGTCGAGCACGGCCTTCGGGAGCGTCTCGCCCGCCTCATAGCGCTGGATCAGGTTGAGGTGCGCCTGGAACTGGTTGGCGAAGCTCATGTCCATGACCTCGCTCGGGTGGCCCTCGGCGGCGGCGAGGTTGACGAGGCGGCCGTCGGCGAGGACATAGATGCGGCGGCCGTTCTCGAGCGTGTACTCGCGGTTGTCGGTGCGGACGGTGCGCACGTCGGTCGAGACCTCGGCGAGCTCCTTCAGGTTGAGCTCGACGTCGTAGTGGCCCGTGTTGCACACGATGGCGCCCTCCTTCATGGCAAGGAAGTGCTCGCCGCGGATGACGTCTTTCATGCCGGTGGCCGTCACGAAGATGTCGCCCACCTTGGCCGCCTCCTGCATCGTCATCACGCGCATGCCGTCGAGGGTGGCTTTGAGCGCAGCCGTCGGCTTGACCTCGGTGATGATGACGTTGGCACCCATGCCCTGAGCGCGCATGGCCACGCCACGCCCGCAGTGCCCGTAGCCGGCCACGACGAAGTTCTTGCCGGCGATCAGCACCGACGAGGCGCGCAGGATGCCATCAATGGTGGACTGGCCCGTGCCGTAGACGTTGTCGAAGTCCCACTTCGTCTCGACGTCGTTGACGGCGTAGACGGGGTAGCGCAGCTTGCCGTCCTCGGCCATCGCGCGCAGGCGGTGCACGCCCGTCGTGGTCTCCTCAGAGCCGCCGATGATGTCAGCCGCCTTCTCGGGGAACGCGCTGTGGACGCGGAAGATGAGGTCGGCGCCGTCGTCGAGCGTCGTGTGGGGCGTCTTGTCGATGGTGCGGTCGATGCACCAGTAGAATTCCTCGGTGTTCTGGCCGTACCAGGCGTAGATCTCGACGCCGTTGCCGTCGCCGCGGGGGCCGGCGGCAAGCGCGGCGGCCACTTCGTCATTGGTCGAGAGCGGGTTGCAGCCGCTCCACGCCACTTCGGCGCCGCACGCGGCGAGCGTCTCAATGAGCACAGCCGTCTCCTTGGTCACGTGGAGGCAACCGGTGATCTTGTAGCCCTTGAAGGGCTGCGTCTTGCTGTACTCCTCGCGGAGCTTCATCAGCACGGGCATCCGGCTCTCGGCCCATTCGATGCGCATGCGCCCGGCGTCGGCGAGCGAGAGGTCGCGGACTTTGTAGCGTCCTTCCTTGTGATCCATGGAGTTGGGATGGTGCGAGGTGCTGGGCGGAATCTAGGGACACCGCGCACGCGCGTCAGGCGGAATTCGGTTAAGGCTGCGTCTTAAATCGGCGGCCAGGCGCATCCCCTGCTGCGGCGTGGGCCGCCCCGCTCGCTGCTGCCGCTCCGCCGCTAGCGCCGCCCGAACGTGTAGCCGACGCTCGCGCCGGGCAGGTAGAACCAGCCCCCACGCGGGATGTAGGACGCCGTGAGCGTGCCGCGCAGACTCAGCCCCCCGGCGGGGCGGCCGTACCGGTACCCGACCGCGCTCGTGAACCCGCCCGCATTGCCCCCGAACTCGCTGCCCTCCGCGTCCCTCAACGTCCCGATCACCCCGTACGTCCCAACGCCGAACTCGGCGCGGTGTGTGCCCCGCCCGGCGAACGCGGTCACCATGACGGGAATGAGCGACAGTTCCGCCGACAGGTCGTCTGTGGAGGCCAGCACGTAGTTGACGCCGACGCGGCCCGACAGGTGCGGCGTGATGGCGCGCTCGGCGTTGAGCGAATAGAGGAGTCCGTTGCCGAGCCCCTCGACAAACACGGTGGTCTGCGCGCCGGCCGTAGCGGCCCCTGCAAGGAGAAGAGTGGTTGCGATAAGGAGGCGGGGCGTGATAGACATAATCGGTTGAGGCAGATCGAAGCCCGATACGATCGGGTAAGGAGGTACAGGGACAGGGTTAACGGCGGCAGAGCCAGGGAGACGGGATTTCGTAGTTGCGCACGGCCTTCATGACCGTCGTGCGATAGATGGAGGAGTAGCCGCCGAAGACGCCGAAGGGACGCAGGCCGCCATCAAGCGCCTCGATGTTGCCGAGGCTGAAAAGCCATTCTGCGTACCGGGGGCCGAACCCGTCATTGCCCCACAGGCGGCGCACGAACTGCTCATGACCATCGTCCGACATCCTGGACGTCTCATTATGTTCATTAGTATACATTTTTTCCAGCTCTGCGCCAATCTGGGAAAGCCGCAGCCACACACGTGTGCTATTTGTCAGCTCAAAACTACAATGCTGGGCCCAGACGACAGCCGGTATGTAAGGCGGCTCTCTGTCTCTCATGTGTATTGCATATTGCCCACCCGCCCTTCTGTAATTTCCTCTCTGCCAGTGAAAAAATTGCTCCCCTTCATCTAACAAGAATATTTCCCTGTCGTTCTCATAATTGGTCTGCGTGACAGTCATATTAGCATCCGGGGACAGTCTCCAGCCGCCCACTTCTTCTGACAGACCCATCTCCGTGTGCCCCCTGTTGTCCCGATGAATTCTGGTATTGACAAGAGTCGTCTCCGGCACCGTCCATTCGGGTAGAGTGGGCACGCTTCCAGTAGCGGTGTAGCGCTTGCCGTCCGAGCGCGTCACATCCATGCGGTAACGAGCGCCCGCAACCACGTCCAGCGCGCCCTGGAGGTCCGCGTACACGCCGTGGTTTCTGAGCTGGAGAGTCACCGTGCGCTCGGTAGGGCGGCCGAGCGGCCCGGTCATGGTCACCGTCGCCCCGTTGTCCGCCACGGGGAGAAAGTGTGCCTGGTTGGCCAGCTTCACGACCTGCCCGTAGAGCGTCGGGCTCCAGATGGCGTTGTCGATGAAGAAATTGGGGTCCCGCTCCGGCAAGAAGCGTCCACTCATGGGGTCGATGATCGTCCCGACGAAAGCCTCGGGCGGGCCGTAGAAGGCGGCCGTATCCGGCGTCGCCTCGATCACACCGACGATAAAGGGCGTGCCGTCGGGAAAGTGCCGCGGGCGCCGGGCGCCATCGCCGTCGTCCTCTAACAGGCTGCACCCGGAGACGAGAGCACCGAGGGCGATCAGAAGAGCAAGCGTTTTCAAAGCTGTTGTTTGCTAATGCCAGCGTGCATGCGGGGGCGGACACCGCCGGGCGCCCGCCCCCGCAGGGTCAGAGTCACGCGCCGGGGGCTCCGGCTGCCACAACCATGCGGTTGCGAACCTTGCCGAACTGATACCGGAACAGACTGATCTGAGCCTCGAAGGACGGCATGTTTCCCAGACGCCTGTTCACGTTGGCAATGTTCGCCCGGCGGAAGCCTGAGTTTTCGAGCACGTCGTCGCTGAACGTCAGCCCGCCACGCCGGGCGCGGATGCGCGTGTTAACCATAGCGTACGAGCCCGTCTCCATGTCGAACGTGTTGACGTCCTCGGCGTGCGTGAAATCACCGCCCACTCCTTTGCGGGTGTGGGTATCGTACCCGTAGCCGAAGTTGTCTTTCTCAACGAGGAGGCCGCGCCAATACATACTTGTCAGTTCGAACAGGGGGAAGCCGTCTAGGCGCCGCACATCACTTGGATTGGCAACCCGGGCGCCGACGGATTCCATGGAGAGGAACGGGTATAAGACCCCCTGGTCGTTGACGTCCGGCACGCGATACAGAATGCCGTCTGCTGCCTGGTTCTGCGTGTTGTGCGTCACCTGAGACCCGCTGAGCGCCTGCCGAATGGCCTCGAACTGAACGGCGAGGCTGTCTCGCTGCTGAGGCGTCCGCACGCAATACGATGCCAGAGCGGCGGCGAGATTGGCCACATTCAGCTTTACCACCAGCCGCTTGTCAAACCGATAGTTCCACCGGCCCGAAAAGTCGGTGTCGTAGTCGTCGTTGGCCTGCACGTGCATCACGACCTCCGCGCTTCCAGACTCCGCCTTGTTAGACAGTTGCACTCCGCGGAGGGCGAGAAACCACGCTTCGTCGAAAAACTTCTGGTTGCTTCCCGGGGACGGTGGAGGCGGGGCCGTCTCGGGATCGCAGATGTTGACGTCTAGCAGCCCGCCCCCTCCAGACTCGAACCCCGTGCAGAGCGGGCTACCAGAGTTCTCTCGGAACGAGAATGTCGTCGCAGAGACGTAGTAGAGCGACGCTTCCGATAGCTCAGGGGACAGGATGTTGCCGTTGGCGTCGATGATGACGTCTTCCTCCCGGTCAAGACCATCCGGACCCGTGCGAACCGTGGCGCGGACGGTCACTACGCCCAACTCGTCGGGGTCCTGCGACCCAAACAAATCGGGATCGAGCGCGACGACCGTCGTGCCGGAGGATTTGGCGGCATTGCCCGTACCGGGGACCCGTTCGAGTGTCAGAACGGCCTCGCTCACCTCACCCTCGGGCGTCGTCACCCGAATGTGCGTCGAGGGCACCTCGTCAGACTTGGCGGAAGTGCTCGCGAACAAGTCCTTGAGCAGGATGCTATGCTCTCCGGGGACAGCCTTGGATGCGACCGCAGGGGCGAGCGCCGGGCTCTGCGAGCCGACGAGCGCGCGCACCTTGGCCAGATGCCCTGCGCCAGACGCGAACTCGTCCTGAGTGACGGTGACGATGGGCCGGCCGTCTACCGGGCTTATCGCGGCGAGCGGCTGGCTCTGTTGCGCTGAGGAGGAGGACTGCATGTCACACGCAGCAAGCGCCCCCGCCAGCGCGGCGATGAGCACTGCGCACAGACCTGACGTCAGGCGCAAGCTTGGGGGGGGGGAAGTTTCATACGTAGTACCAAAGGCATGATGAGCCGGGCGTTCGGCTCGTTGCCAATGTCTTGCATGGCTGCATAGCCGCGGGTCACTATGTTGAAGTGACTCAGGTCACAGTTTAGACGACCCGAAGCCCCCCCAAGGCCGCTGCAAGCGCCTGGGGCCTGTTGCGCACGCCCATCTTACGAAAGACCTTCGTAACCGCATTTTTTACGGTCCCCACGGAGAGGCAAAGTTCGGTGGCGATCTCCTCATTCGACCTCCCCGTCACCAACAGCGCCCACACGTCCCGCTCCGTTTTCGAGAGCCTATCACATGGTCTCCGGCTCTGTGCCTGCAAGGCTAGCGCTCCGAAGCAAGGACTCAGCCACATGCTGCCTCCTGATGGCGCTGCAGATTCGAGCACCGCGCTCAGCGCCGCCGCGAGATACGGCTCGACCTCGTCCGGGGTGAGCAGGGCATGGGCGGCGCATGCAACGCCCCGCGAGAGTGCTTCGGGAGCCGCATCATCTACGACGATCAGAAGCGAAGCATTCTCTCTCCGCAGTACAGCCCGAACTTGTAGCGCCAGCGCGCCCGTGCACGCGACGATCCAGGCCGAGGACGGCGCGCGCTCTAGGGCACCAAGCGTGGCCGCTACCTGATCTCGCTGCCTGCCGAGTCCGCTTGCGAGCCACGATCGCAACCCCTCCCGCCGCAGCGGACATCCTGCAAGTGCTGCCGCTGAAACTGGCTGGCCCCGATGCCCTGAATGCCTCGGATGCTGTCTCATACCATGGTTCTCAGCACATGATGTCCCAAAGTAGGGATTGGCCGGCAGCTAGCAAGCACTCTGCGCAAGTAACTCGGTGCAGATTCAGCCCCGGCCCTGTCTCTCCTCGACCAAGGCGCGCGCTGAACCCATCGCAGTTCCCGCATTCCCTCTACTAGGCCCCTGAGATCGCCCTGGGGGCTGAGCAGATTCGACCCCCCATCCGTCTGCCGCCCCCTTCTCCAACGAGGAGGGCGAGGCAAAAGCAAGCGCGAGGCAAACCGAAGCTTGCCTCGCGCGATGAAGCCCTGCTCAAGCGGGCGCCGCCTTCTGGTGCTAGGCCGGCTGCGCGGCGGCCTCGCGGAGCGCGTCGGCGTGCGAGAGCTCTTCCCAGGGGAAGCCCTCGCGGCCGAAGTGGCCATAGGCGGCCGTGGCGCGGTAGCGCGGCTTGAGCAAGTCGAAGCGCTCGACGATGGCGCGCGGGCGCAGGTCGAACGTCTCCTTGACGATCTCGGTCAGGCGCGCGTCCGTGAGCCCCTCGGCGACCGTCCCAAACGTGTCCACATTGACCGAGACGGGCCGGGCGACACCGATGGCGTAGGCCACCTGCACGAGCGCCTCGCGGCAGAGGCCGGCCGCGACGAGGTTCTTGGCCACGTGGCGCGCCGCGTAAGTTGCCGAGCGGTCCACCTTGGAGGGGTCCTTGCCCGAGAAGGCGCCGCCGCCGTGGGCGCCGCGGCCGCCGTAGGTGTCGACGATGATCTTGCGCCCGGTCAGGCCGGTGTCGCCGTGCGGGCCGCCGATGACGAACTGCCCGGTCGGGTTGACGTGCAGCACGAGGTCATCGTCGACGAGATGGGCCGGCAGGACGGCCGGCAGCAGGTGCGCGCGGAGGTCGGCCTCGATCTGCTCGCGCGCGACGCCCGGCGCGTGCTGCGTCGAGACGACGACCGTGTGGATGCGGCGGATGGTCTTGCGGTCGTCGTCGTACTCGACCGTGACCTGGCTCTTGGCGTCGGGCCGGAGGTAGGGCATGCGGTCGGTTTCCTTGCGCAGGCGCGCGAGCTCGCGCACGAGGCCATGCGCGAGCATGACGCCGAGCGGCATGAGCGCCTCGGTCTCGTCGACGGCGTAGCCGAACATCATGCCCTGGTCGCCGGCGCCCTGGTCGGGGTCGAGGCCGGCGCCCTCGTCCACGCCCTGCGCGATGTCCGGGCTCTGCGCATGGATAGCCGTGAGCACGCCGCACGAGTCCGCGTCGAACTGGAGCGCAGGGTCGGTGTAGCCGATCTCGCGAATGGTGCGCCGCGCCACCTCCGGCACGTCTACGTAGCCCTTGGTGGTGACCTCCCCCGAGACGACGACGAGCCCGGTCGTGACGAGCGTCTCGACGGCGACGCGGCTGTGGGGGTCTTCTTTGAGGAACGCGTCCAGAAGCGCGTCCGAGATCTGGTCAGCGACTTTGTCCGGGTGGCCTTCGGAGACCGACTCGGAGGTGAACAGGTAGGCCATACGAAAGGGATCGGCCGAGCGGATCGGCGGCGGCGTGTAAGGGGCTGAAGGACGGCCAAGATAGCCCCTGCGCCCAAGATAGCCCCTGCGCCTTCGCGCAGGCTCGCGCGCACCGGCGGGGCCCCGGGAGCGCGTTGCACCCCATGGGGGATTGGTGTAGCTTGCCCGGCCGCGCCGGGGAAACGCCTCCGGCCTCCCCTCCGCCCCCGCAAACGCCGCCCCCCTCCCTCATGGCAGGAGACATCGAATCCCGCGTCAAGGCCATCATCGTCGACAAGCTCGGCGTGGACGAGGCCGACATCACCCGCGAGGCCTCGTTCATGAACGACCTCGGCGCCGACTCTCTCGACACGGTCGAGCTGATCATGGAGTTCGAGAAGGAGTTCGACCTCACGATCCCCGACGAGGACGCCGAGAAGATCGCCACCGTCGGCGACGCCGTCGACTACGTCTCGGCCAAGGCCGGGGCCTGAGCGTCCTCCGGGGTCGCCTCCCGATGCGGGGCCGGCCCCACCCGACGAGAGGCTGCCCCCCTACGACCTGCGCGGCGCTGCGGCGCCGCCCCGCCCGGCGGAGCGCTCGCGTTGCGGGCGGCCCGCCGGGCTTTGCATAACTCCCTTCTGCGCGCCCCACCGCGCGTCCTGCCGAGCCCGCATGCCTACCTCCCCCCGCCCCGCCCCGCGCGTCGTCGTCACCGGCCTCGGCGCACTGACGCCCATCGGCCTGAGCGTGCCCGCCTTCTGGGACGCCATGATGGCTGGCGCGAGCGGTGCCGCACCCATCACGCACTTCGACGCGAGCACTTACGCCACACAGTTCGCGTGTGAACTCAAGGGCTTTGACGCCGGCGACCACCTCGACCGAAAGGAGGCACGCCGCTTCGATCCGTTCGTGCAGTACGCGCTCGTGGCCGCCGACGAGGCGCTGCGCGACGCCGGCATCGACACGGCGACGCTCTCAGACGACGAGCGCGCGCGCACCGGCGTCGTCTTCGGTTCTGGCATCGGCGGGATGCAGCTCTTCCAGGACCAGGTCGTCGGCTTCGCCGCGCACGGCCACCGCCGCCTGAGCCCGTTCTTCGTGCCGATGATGATCATCGACATGGCGCCGGGCATGATCTCGATCCGCCACGGCCTGCGCGGCCCCAACTACGCCACCGTCTCGGCCTGCGCGACCGGCAACAACGCCATCGCCGACGCCTACATGCTCATCCGCTCCGGCCTGGCCGATACCATGGTCGCCGGCGGCACCGACGCGAGCATCACCGAGGTCGGCGTGGGCGGCTTCTCGAACATGAAGGCCCTCTCGACGCGCAACGACGCCCCCGCCTCGGCCTCGCGCCCGTTCGACGCCACGCGCGACGGTTTCGTGATGGGCGAGGGCGCGGGCGCGCTCATCCTCGAGCGCCTCGAGCACGCGCAGGCGCGCGGCGCGCGCATCTACGCCGAGTTGACCGGCCTCGGCATGAGCGCCGACGCGCACCACATCTCGGCGCCCCATCCGGAGGGCCTCGGCGCCCGCCTGGCGATGGAGATGGCGCTCGAGACGGCCGGCCTCGCGCCCCACGACGTGGACTACCTCAACATGCACGGCACGAGCACGCCGCTGGGCGACATCGCCGAGACGAAGGCCATCAAGCAGGTCTTCGGCGAGCACGCCTACCGGATGAGCCTCTCGTCTACCAAGTCCATGACAGGGCACCTGCTCGGGGCCGCGGGCGCCGTCGAGGCCGTCGCAGCCATCCTGGCAGTCGTGCACGGGCGCATCCCGCCCACGATCAACTTCTCGGAGCCCGACCCCGAGTGCGACCTCGACTACACGTTCAACGCGCCGCGCGAGCGCCCCGTGCGCGTGGCGCTCTCGAACGCGTTCGGCTTCGGCGGGCACAACACGACGCTCGTGTTCGAGGCGCTCGAGGAGGACGCCTGAGGCGCGGCATGGCCACCGCGGCCGTCACAGCGCTGCCGTCACAGCGCTGCCGTCACAGCGCTGCCGTCACAGCGCTGCCGTCACAGCGCTGCCGTCACAGCGCTGCCGTCACAGCGC
>JBKBRC010000033.1:0-2241 GCA_046292345.1 Rubricoccaceae bacterium | reverse complement strand
GCCGTCACAGCGCTGCCGTCACAGCGCTGCCGTCACAGCGCTGCCGTCACAGCGCTGCCGTCACAGCGCTGCCGTCACAGCGCTGCCGTCACAGCGCGGCGAGCGCACGCACGAGGGCGCCGAGGGCGGGATCGGCCGCGGCCGCCGGCCCCCACCAGCGCACGCGGCGCGCACCCCACGTGATCTCGGCGCCGAAGCCCTCGGCGCCGGGCGGCGCCTCGTAGTCCCGCCACGCGACGGCGCGGGCGAGCGCCCGAAGCGCGGCGTGCCGCCCGCGCGCGAGGTGCCCTTCGCGCACGCCGCGCGTGACGTAGCTGCCGCTCTCGGTGCGGAAGCGCCCGTCGGGCCACACGACCGCCTCGAAGGCCGCGTCGTACTGCCCGAGCGCGCGGTAGACGAGCGGCGCGCCCGGCGCCGGCTCGGACGCGCGGCGGGCCGCCGCATCGGCCCGGAGATCGGCGCCGGGAGTTGTGGTCATGCGGGCCTACCGGAATACGACCGCGCGCACGACCGCCCGCCCGAGGTGGGCGTTGAGGCGCTCGCGCCAGCCCTCGCGCTGGAGATGGAGCTGGTGGCGCCAGGCGGCCGAGCGAACCTTGACGTACAACTCGCCCTCGCGCATCCAGACCTGCTCGGTCACGCCCGCGAGCGCCGGTCCGGCTACGACAGGCCATGCCTCGACGGCCCGCGCAGCATCGAGACGCTCGCGGAAACCGGCCTGCGCGAGAAGGCCGTCCAGGACGGCGCCGAGGGGGCGGGCGTCACTCATGGCCGTACCCGGCAGGCACGGCCGCCCGCGCTGCTTCCGGAAGCCCTGGTTCCGGAGGCCCCGGTTCCGGAAGCCCCGGAGCGGCGGCCTCGGCGGCGGCGCGGCAGTCTGGCCGGGCGCAGTAGCCGTAGATGGTGAGCGCGTGCCGCGCGACGCGGAAGTTGTAGATGTCCGAGATCGTGTCCAGGACGCCCTGCAGGCGCGGGTCGCAGAACTCGAAGATTTCACCGCAGGCGAGGCACACCAGGTGGTCGTGCTGCCAGTAGGCGAACGCGCGCTCGTAGCGCGCCTGGTGCTGCCCGAACTGGTGCTTGACGGCCAGGTCGCTCTCGATGAGCAGGTCGAGCGTGTTGTAGACCGTGGCGCGGCTGACACGCACGCCGTCGGCCTTGAGACGCGCGAAGAGCGTGTCGGCCTCGACGTGGTCGCCCGTGGCGTAGAGCGCCTCGAGCACGGCGAAGCGCTCCGGCGTCTGGCGCTGGCCGCGCTCGCGGAGGAACTGCGCGAAGCGCTCGCGGACCTGCTCGATCTGGGCCTGGGGGAGCGTGGACATGGGGGCGTCAGGATACGGTGGCCGGGGCAGACAGGAGCGGCCGCACGCGAGCGAGGATGCAAGCGTGGAGGGCCTCAGGCGCAAGGGTGGCCTTCAGCGGCACGATGCGCTCCGGGTGCGCCTGTGCGAGCGCGCGGTAGCGCGCCCGCACGGCCTCAAAGAACGCCGCGCCGGCGTGCTCGATGCAGTCCTTCTCGCCGCGGGCCTGGCAGCGCGCCATGGCCTCGGTAACGGACAGCTCCAGCAGAAACGTGCGCTGCGGGAGGCAGCCTTGCGTGGCGAGGTCGTGCAGCGCTGCGAAGGTGGCCTCGTCGCCAAGGCCGCGCCCGGCACCCTGGTAGGCCGTCGTCGAGTCCACGAAACGGTCGGCGATGACGACGGCGCCCCGCGCAAGCGCCGGCCGTATCACCGTCTCGGTCAGCTCGGCACGGGCGGCGCAGAACAGGAACAGTTCGGCGCGCGCGGAGCGCGGGGCCTCCGGGCCGAGCAGGAACGCGCGGACGCGCTCGCCGAGCGCCGTACCGCCAGGCTCGCGCAGCAGCAGCACGTCGTGCCCCTCGGCGCGGAGCGCCGCGGCCAGTAGCCCTGCCTGCGTGCTCTTGCCCGAGCCGTCGAGCCCTTCGAACGAGATGAACACGGCGTGCGAGAGCGGCGAGAGTGCGACGAAATAGGCGAGAAGGGCGCGCGCGCGCCGTGCGTGGCCGCGAGCGGGCACGGCGCGCGCGCGCGCTGTGCAACAGCGATTTGCGCTCCGGCGTTAGTGGCCGGACTATTGCACGCTCGCAGCGGAGCGCGCCCCGAGCGCGCGGCCCCGTGCGCGGCACCGCCGCAGAGGCACGTTGCATCGCGCAGGCGCTCCGCCTATAATAGCGCCGCCGGCTCCGGCCTGCGGCCCTTCGCCCACCCTCCGGCGCACTTG
>JBKBRC010000032.1:22479-25934 GCA_046292345.1 Rubricoccaceae bacterium | reverse complement strand
GACGAGGCCGAGACGCAGTACTTCCAGACGCTCTATGACAACCCGGTCGCGCTCGCGCGCGAGAACGAGTCGCAGGACGTCAGCTTCCGCGTGATCACCAACCTCTTCGGCGAGGTCGACCTCGCGCCGGGGCTGCGCGCGCGCGTGAGCGCTGGCCTGGACAACCTCAACCTCCGCTCGCGCCTTTACGACTCGCCGCTGACCTCGCTCGGCGCCGGCTTCGGCGGGCGCGGCATCGCCACGACCTCGAACGTCTCCAACACGATCTTCGAGGGCACGCTGTCCTACAACGGCGCCCTCGGCGCGCAGAGCACGCTCAGCACCGTCGTCGGCACGAGCGTCGAGCGCCAGGACCAGCTCTTCGAGTCCGTCACCGGCACCGTCTTCCCGACCGAGGAGTTCCGCTACATCACGAGCGCGGCCTCGGTCACGCAGGGCTCCTCGAACCGCACCGGCAACTCGCTCTTCTCGGTCTTCGGGCGCGCCTCGTACTCGTTCGACGACCGCTACGCGGCCACGGTCAACCTGCGCGCCGACGGCTCGTCGCGCTTCGGCGAGGACAACCGCTTCGGCTTCTTCCCGTCGCTCTCGCTGGCGTGGAACGTGTTCGAGGAGGACTTCTTCCAGAGCCAGAACCTGGTCTCGGGGCTGCGCTTCCGCGCCAGCTACGGCCAGACTGGCAACCAGCTCGGCATCGGCAACTTTGCCTCGCGTACGCTCTTCGGCGGCGCCAGCTACGCCGGCACACCGGGCATCGCACCGGTGCAGCTCGGTAACCCGGGCCTGTCGTGGGAGAGCACGACGCAGTTCAACGTGGGCACGGAGTTCTCGGTGCTCGACGACCGCCTCGGCTTCTCGGCCGACTACTACGTCAAGGACACCGACAACCTGCTCGTCAACATCCTCATTCCGTCCACGAGCGGTTTCACGGCCTACACGGGCAACGTCGGCTCGATGCGCAACGTCGGCTTCGAGCTGACCACGCGCGCGACCGTGCTCCGCGGCGGCCCGGGCGGCGTGCGCTGGACGGCCGAGTTCAACGCGGCCACCAACGCCAACGAGGTCACCTCGCTCCTCGACGACCGGCCGCTCACGTTCGGCGTCGGCGGCATCTCACGCGTCGAGGTCGGGCAGCCGCTCGGCTTCTTCTTCGGCTACCAGACCGACGGCCTGTTCCAGATCGGCGACCCGATCTGCCGCACGCAGAGCGGTGAGTCGCCCGCACAGCGCAACGCCCGCTGCGCTGCGCAGGGCCTCGCCTTCCAGAACAACTTCACCGAGCCCGGCGACATCCGCTTCGTGGACGTCAACGGCGACGGCGTCATCAACGCCGACGACCGCACGCGCATCGGCAACCCGTGGCCCAGGTGGACCGGCGGCCTCACCAACACGCTCGGCTTCCGCGGCGTGGACGTGACGGCCTTCCTCCAGTTCTCCTACGGCAACGACATCTTCCGCGGCTCGGGCCTCTACACGGACGCGTACGGCAACTTCGGCGCCAACGACAACCACACCGCGCGCGCCCTCAACCGCTGGCGCGCGCCCGAGCTCGACGCCAACGGCAACCCCATCCCCGGCACGGGCAACACCAACACGACCGAGCCGCGCGCATCCTTCTACGACGACAACCAGAACGCCCGCGCCTCGTCGCGCTTCGTCGAGGACGGCTCGTACGTCCGCCTGAAGAACCTCGTCGTCGGGTACACCTTGCCGGCCCGCCTCGCGCAGAGCGCCGGCTTCCGCTCGACGCGCGTCTACGCGCAGGCGCAGAACCTCGTCACGATCACCGGCTACAGCGGCTTCGACCCGGAGGTCAACTATGCCGGCGATGCGGCCGTCATCCGCGGCGTGGACTTCTACACCCTCCCGCAGGCGCGCACGCTCACGCTCGGCCTCACCCTCGGTCTCTGACACGCCGCCGGGCGGCCGGGGCCGTGCGCTCCGCCCGCCCGGCGACGGGTCCCTCCCCACGCTCATGAACAAGCTCTTCACCACGCTCGCCGCCGGCGCGCTCCTGCTCGGCGCTCCGGCGCTGCTCGGCGGCTGCGACAGCGTGCTCGACATCGACCCCAACGCGTCCATCGACGCCAGCCGCGCCTTCGACACGCCGCGCGGCGCGCAGGTGGCCGTCCAGGGCAACTACGACATCCTCCAAAGCGCCAACTACTACGGCCTCGACGGCGTCGCCATCGTGCCGGACCTGTTCGCGGACGACCTGATCACGACCGGCACGTTCGCCAACCTGCGCAACATCTCCAACCGCAACATCGTCGCCGACAACGCCTCCTTCCTCGGCATCTGGCGCACGCTCTACGCCGGCATCGGGCGCGCCAACAACGTGATCGCGTTCGCGCCGGGCGTGCCCGGCATCAGCCAGGCCGAGGTGCGGCAGTACACGGGCGAGGCGTACTTCCTGCGCGCGCTCCACTACTTCAACCTCGCCAACTACTTCGGCGGCGTGCCGATCGTGACGACGCCGACGCGCACCGTGGGCGAGGTCGAGAACCGCCCGCGCGCCTCGGCCGACGAGGTCTACGCGCTCGTCGAGCAGGACCTGCGGCGCATCATCGACGGCAACCTGCTCGCCGGCTTCGACGCCGGGCCGGGGCGGGCCTCCGAGGGCGCAGCCAAGGCGCTCCTGGCGCGCCTCTACCTCTACCGGGGCCGCTACGCCGACGCCGGCGCGCTCGCCGACGACGTGATCCGCAACTACGGCTACACGCTCATCGGCAACTTCAACGCGCTCTACGAGGCCCAGAACACGACCGAGGCCATCTTCGAGGTGCAGTTCAACCAGAACGACAGCAACTCGCACGCCTTCTTTTTCTTCCCGGCCTCGAACGCGGCCAACCCGGCCGAGTCCGGCGGCCGGCGTATGTACGCGCCCCGGCCCTCGCTCGTGAACGCTTACAGCGAGCCCGGAGACGTGCGCTTCGCCCGCACGATCGGCAACGCGGCCGTCTCGGGCAACCCGGTCTACTACGGCCGTAAGTACTTCCGCATCACCAGCAGCGACGACAACTTCATCGTGCTGCGCCTGGCCGACATGCTCCTGATCCGCGCCGAGGCCGCCGCCCGCGCCGGCCAGCTTGTGCCGGCCCTCGCTGACCTCAACCGGATCCGCGAGCGTGCAGGCCTGCCGGCCCTCGTGGCGCTCTCGCAGGAGGCGCTCATCGACGCGATCCTGCTCGAGCGCCGCCGCGAGCTCGCTTTCGAGGGGCACCGCTTCTGGGACCTCAAGCGCACCGGCCGCGCGCAGGCCACGCTCGGCATCGACGCCACGCGTCTGCTCTTCCCGATTCCTCAGACGGAACTGGACGTCAACCCGGCGCTCACGCAGAACCCGGGCTACTGAGCCCGGCCTGCGGCACCGGCCGTCTTGCCGCGACTGCTGCGCCGGCAGCGGGACCGCAATGGAAGCGGCCCGGCCGCCCGGGGCGGGCGCGGGGCGTGTG
>JBKBRC010000032.1:0-22469 GCA_046292345.1 Rubricoccaceae bacterium | reverse complement strand
CGGGGGGTCGCGCCGGCCGGGGGGCCCGGGCGGCGCCCCCGACCCCCCCCCCCCCGCCCCGCCCCCCCCCCCCGCTTCTCTTTACCCTGAAACGAGCACGGTTTCCTGAGACGAGTGTGGGCCGGCGTGGCAGGTATCAGCGGACGTAGCTGGCGCCGTTCACGTCGAGCGTGGCGCCCGTGGCCTGGTCGGCCAGGCCAGAGGCCAGGAAAACCACGGCCGGCGCCACGTCCTCCGGCCTCGCCATGCGGCCAAAGGCCGTCCCAGCCGCCGCCGCATCCCGGCCGTGCGCGGCCACGAACGGCGCAGCCATCTCGGTCTCGGTGAACCCCGGCGCCACGCCGAAGGCGGCCACGCCGTCGGCGCCGAAGCCGCGCGCGATGGACTTCGTGAGTGCGACGAGCCCGCCCTTGGAGGCGGCGTACGCGAGATAGTCCGGATCGTCGCCACGGAAGGCGGCGCGGCTCGAGACCGTCACGACGCGCACGAGCGCCTCGCCCACCGCGGGCTGCTCGCCGGCCGCGCGGCGCGCCCGCGCGTGCCGGCACGCCGCACGGCAGAGCGCGGCCGGCGCGTCCAGATTGATAGCGATCGTGCGCGCCCAGCGCGTGCCCCAGTCGCCGGCGTCGAGCGGCGCGGCCTCAAACACGCCTGCGTTGCACACGAGCACGTCCACGCGGCCGAGCGCGCCGAGCGCCGCGCGCCAGAGCCGCTCGGCCTCTCCCGGCTGCGCGAGGTCGGCGGCGAGGAAGACGCCGCGTAGCGCCTGCGCGAAGCCCTCGGCCTCCGGGCGCAGACGCGCGCCGTGCACGGCCACCTGTGCCCCTGCGGCGGCAAGCGCCTCGGCCACGGCCCGCCCGATGCCTCGCGTGGCGCCGGTCACGAGGGCCGTCCGGCCGGTCAGATCGATCTGCATGCGTTCACCGCTGCCGGGAGTCCGGGCCAAGATGGAGGCAGTTCAGGCGAGGGCGGAAACGCAGGCGAAGCGCGGGCGCGAATGCAGGAGAAGCCGAGGCACGCTCGCGCCGTTCCCTGCGTCCGGGCAACCGGCCGTGGATCAGGGCGAGATGGGGTCGATCTGGCACGTCACGACGTCCCCGTTGTCGGCGCGCGTGAGGCGCAGCGTCGCCGCATCGATGACCTCGGCGGGCGCGTAGCGCGTGACCTCGCCCGAGCCCGAGGTAAGCGTCAGCGAACGCCCGTCGTACTCCCACGTGCCCGCGTCGGCAACCGACAGAGAGCCGTCCGCCCCGAGGCGGACATACGCCATGTACTCGTTGGCGCCCTCCGCTACGTTCATCGAGATCTGGTCGAAGCGGGCGTTCTCGTCGCACGTCCAGTCCGCCGCAACGGAGAGCAGGTCGTCCTCGTAGGGCTCCGTCGCCGTGCCGGGCGCGGCCGCCGGCGCCGCGGGATCGGCAGGGACTGCGGCCGTGTTCGGCTCCGAGGTGTCGGTGCAGCCGGCGAGCAGGAAGGCACTGCAGGCGAGGGCAAGGACGCGCATGAGAGGCCGTTAGCGTGAGAGGTCGTTGGCGGGTGATTCGGGAGAAGCTAGCACATTCCCGTCGTCGCCTCCGCTCCCCGAAGCCACTTCCGCTCCCCGAAGCGGTGCGCCGCCCTGGCCGTCGCCCGCGTGCCGCGCCCGCGTGCGACACTCACGCGCGCGGACGGAGCGAGGCCGGCCGCGCCGCCGGCCGGGCGGCCGGGGCGCTCTCGGCCGGCGCCGCCTTCGGCCGGCGCCACAGCGGCACCGAGGAGCACGGCTCGCCGAACATGAGCTTGCTCGCGACGGCCTGCAAGCGGCGCGTGGCGTCGAGGTAGGCCGCCAGCGGCACGACGTCGTTGCCGCAGCCCTTGACGACGACCGGCCTGTCAGCAAACCGTGACCAGTCCTCGGCCGCGAGCGCGCGCGCAAAATGGTCCCGGCGGAGGTCGGCGGCACGGCCCTGCGCCACCGAGGCCGCTCCCGAGAGACGCGTCGCGACGAGCATGAACGCCCACACGGGCACGATGGCATCGGCCGAGCAGTAGACAGCCACGTGCTGCCCGTCGTAGATCGACCAGTCGTGCGCGGCGAGATGCGCGCGGAAGTCGCGCTCGCGTAGCACGAGGCCGCGGTGGAGCCACGGCGCCAGGTCGAGCTCGACCACGGGCCGGCCGTCCCAGAGCGCGGCGAGGTCGTAGACGACGAGGTCGCTCTCGGCGACGCGGTTGACGATCTCCATGGGCGCGAGAGGGCTGTTGTGCTCGGAAGCGGCGCTCAGGCCGCAACGCGGCGACGGACGGTGCGGACGGCCTCGGCAAGGGCCGCCACGGCCGCCTCGAGCTCGGTCTCGGTCGTCGGGCGGCCGAGAGAGAAACGGACCGTCCCGAGCGCCTCGTCCTCGGAAAGGCCCATCGCGAGCAGGACGTGGCTCGGGTGCCCCGCCCGCGCCTGGCAGGCCGCGCCGGCCGAGGCGGCCACGCCGCGCAGCACGGCGAAGAGCTTTCCCGTGCGCACGCCCGCAAAGCGAATGCTGGTGGTGTTGAACAGGCGCGGCGCGCCCTCGCCGATGACGCGGCTGCCGGGCACGGCCTCGAGCACGGCCGCCTCGAAGCGGTCGCGCATCGGCCCGAGGCGCGCGGCGTCGGCCTCGAGAGACGCGGCGGCGAGCTCGGCCGCCGCTCCAAGGCCGACGATGCCGGGCACGTTGAGCGTGCCGGCGCGCAGGCCGTCCTCCTGCTCGCCGCCCGTCACGAGCGGCTGCAGGCGCACGCGCGGCCCGCGGCGGCGCACGAAGAGCGCCCCAACGCCCTTGGGCCCGTAGAGCTTGTGCCCCGAGAGCGCGAGCAGGTCGACGCGGTCGGCCTCGACGTCTACGGGGACGCGGCCGACGGCCTGCGTGGCGTCGGTCATGAAGAGCGCGCCGGCCTCGTGCGCGATCTCGGCCATGGCGCGCACGGGATGCAGCACGCCGGTCTCGTTGTTGGCCCACATTGCTGCCACGAGCAGCGTCTTGTCGGTGAGCGCGTCGCGGAGCTGGTCGAGGTCTACCTGGCCCTGCGCATCGACCGGCAGGTACGTCACGACGAAGCCGTCGCGCTCGAGCGCGGCGCACGTCTCGAGCACGGCCTTGTGCTCGGTGCGCACGGTGACGATCTCGTGCCGGCGCCCGCCGTAGACGGCGCCGGCGCCGCGCAGGGCGAGCGAGACCGACTCGGTGGCCCCGCTCGTGAACGTGACCGCACGCGGGTCGGCGCCGATGAGCCGCCCGACGCGCTCGCGTGCCTGGCGCACGGCCTCATCAGCCGCCCAGCCGTAGGCGTGCTCGCTGCTGGCATTACCGAAGTGCTCGCGGAAGAAGGGCAGCATCGCCTCGAGCACCCCCTCCGCGACAGGGGTGGTGGCGTTGTAGTCGAGGTAGATAGGCGCAGCCATCGGGTCCGGCCGGCCGCGCGGTCAGGCCCGGAGATGCGACGTGCAACGGCGTGCCGGGCGGCCTGTCAATACATACGCTTTATCGCGTGGGGATGTTGTGAGGAAACGGCACAACCGGCAGGTTCTGGCCCTTTCCGGCGGCTGCGCACGCTGCCGGTAAGGGGCTGCGCCGGTACGCGACCGCCTCTGCCCCCCGTTCGATGTAGACTTGGCCGCAGCCTGCCCTCCCCTGGTTCCATGCCCGACCTGCGCTCTCGCCGCGACGCCCTCCGCGCGCTCTCTGCCGGCGCGCTCGCCCTGCCACTGGCAGGCCTGCTGCTGGACGCCCCCGCTGCACAGACCCCTCCGGCCGCGCCGGCGGATCCGTCCCCGGCGCTGCCCGTCCTGCACCCGCCGCGCCTGCGCTACGGCGACACGATCGGGCTGGCCGCGCCGGCCGGCGTGCTGCGCGGCCCCGAACAGGTCGAGCGCGCCGCGCAGACGCTCCGCGCGATGGGCTTCGAGGTCCGCGTCGGGCAGCACGTGCTCGCGCGGCACGGCTTCCTCGCCGGGACAGACCAGCAGCGGGCCGACGACCTGATGACGCTCTTCGAGGACGAGCGCGTACGCGCTATCGTGTGCATGCGCGGCGGATGGGGCTGCGCGCGCATGCTCCCGCTGCTCGATTACGAGGCTATCCGCGCCCACCCGAAGGCGGTCGTCGGGTACTCGGACGTGACGGCGCTCCTGCTCGCGCTCTACGCACGCGCCGGCCTCGTCTCGTTCCACGGGCCGGTCGGGATCTCGTCGTGGGGCGGGCTCACCGAGGCGTCGTTCCTGGACACGCTCGTGCGCGGGCGCACGCTCCGGCTCGAGGGGGACACGGCGCCGCGCCGCCTGCCCGTGCAGACCGTGCGGGGCGGCATCGCCGAGGGGCGCCTCGTAGGCGGCAACCTGACCGTGGCTGCCGCTCTCGCCGGATCGCCCTTCCTGCCCTCGTTCGACGGGCACGTGGTGTTCTTCGAGGAGGTGCGCGAGGAACCCTACCGGCTCGACCGCCTGCTGACGCAGCTCGCGCTCTCGGGGCACCTGCGCCGTGTGGCCGGCGTCGTCTTCGGGCAGTGCGAGCGCTGCACAGGCGACGCGATGCCTGAGTGGTCGGCGGAGGACGTGCTGCGCGACCATCTCGCCGCCACGGGCGCGCCCGCCTGGATCGGCGCGCCCATCGGGCACGTCTCGCCGGTCTACACCGTGCCTGTGGGCGTGATGGCCCGCATGGACGCCTTCGCGGGCACACTAGAGACGACCGAGCCGGCCGTCTCCTGATCGCGAAGACGACCGGCTCGCAGGGTACGCCGGCTCGGAGATTCTCGTCTCGCTACGCGGCTCAGGGACTCGCTACGCGGCTCAGGGACTCGCTACGCGGCTCAGGGACTCGCTACGCGGCTCAGGGACTCGCTACGCGGCTCAGGGACTCGCTACGCGGCTCAGAGACGTGCGCGCAGGCCGAGGTCGAACGTGCGCGGCAGGCCCGGGCGCAGGCCGGCCGGCTGGCGCGCGGCGACGTACGTCGCGTTGGTGAGGTTCTGCACGCGCCCGAAGAGCGAGACGCCGTACTGCACGCCGACCTCGCCGGCGGCGTCGAGCACGAGGCGCGCGCCGATGCGCTCGGCCTCCGGCACCGGCCCCTGTCCGGCGCGCGCCCGCGCGGCCGAGACGGCCGAGGTGCCGAGCGAAAGCGCCGCCCGTCCGCGCTCGGCCCCGAGGCGGGCGCCGAGCTGATGCCGCGGCGTGTAGGGCAGTTCGTCGCCGGCCTGGACGCGCCCCCAGTCGCCGAGCGTGCTCTGGAACGACGTCTGGAAGCGCGCCTCGGTGAGCGTGTAGGCCAGGCGGACGGGGAAGGCCCAGCCGGCGAGCCCGGCCGGCTCGGCCAGGTCGGCGCGGAGCGCCACCTCGGCGCCGGTCACGTTCACGGCGCCGGCGTTGAACAGGTCGCCCGTGGCCGTCCCGCCGGCGGCAGCCAGGTCGCTGCCGAGCAGGTTCGAGTAGGCGTTGCGGTACACGACGGCCTGCGCCTCGAACGCGCCGGCGGCGTAGCGCGCCCCGCCCTCCACGTTCAGGCTAGACTCCGGCCGCGTCTCGGGCGTGCTGTTGGGCGGTGCAAATCCGCGGTGCACGCCCCCGAAGACCTGCGCCCCGCCGCCGACGCGGTAGAGCACGCTCAGGCCCGGGATCCAGGCCGAGGCCTCGTTCTCGCGCACCTGCACGCTGGCGCCCGTGCGCTCGAGGTCTCCCGCGCCGAAGTCGCGCCGCTCGAAGCGGACCGTCTCGTAGCGCAGTCCGGGCGTGAGCGTGAACGGCCCGTAGACGACCTCGGCCTGCACGAACGCCGAGCGCGCGCGCGCGTCATCGACACGGTTGGCCGTCGTACCGGGCACGCCCTCCTGCACGCGCGTCATCACGCCGTCCTCGATGGCGTAGCGGTCGGCCCACTGGAAGCGGTCCTCGGCGTCGGCGTGGAGCCGCAGGCCCGCCTCGACGAGCGCGCGCGGGCCGCCCTCGCTCCCGAGGCGCACGCCGAGAACGCTCTGCGCGCCCTCGCTGTAGTAGGTCCGTGCGTTGGCGTTGACGATCAGGCGCCCCGTCGCCGGCCCGTTGCCGCGCACGAGCGCGTACTCGGCCGCGAAGCGCTCGGGCTCGTTGAGGATGCTCGCAATGCCGACGTTGCCGGCGCCCGTGAGGCCGCTGTTGACCGCGTTCAGGCGGTACCAGTTGCGCGAGAACGTGTTGCGGTAGAGCGTCGTCGTGAGGTCGGCCCGAGACGAGAAGACGGCCACGTGACGCGCGCGGAGGGCGCGGTGGTCGGTGTTCATCTGGTCCAGCTGCGAGCCGGCGTAGCGTACGAACGGCGCGGCCGCGAAGTCGGCGGCCGTCAGGCCGAGGTAGGTCTCGTCGGAGGTCTCATCGGCGTAGCCGGCCGTGAGCGTGAGCGCCTGCGCAACGCGCGCGCCGGCCGGGGTGCTGAGCCGGAGCCGGCCGAAGAGGTCGGTCTTGTCGTAGCCGGTCGGAGTGCGGGGCGCGAGCGCCACCCCCCCGGGCCCCACGACCGTCTTGAAGCCGTCCACGCGGTCCGTGCGCCCCTCGACGACGAAGCCGGCCCCGAGGCCGCCGAGGGCCCGCACGGCCGGCACGGCGTCGCCCACGCGGGCGTGGAGCAGGCGCTGCCCGTTGGAGCCGGCGCGCGCGTCGGCGCGCACCTCGAGCGCCGCCGGCACGTCGGCGGCGATCAGGTTGAGAGCGCCGCCGGTCGTGTAGGGCCCGTACTTGATCTGGCTGGCCCCGGCGCGCAGCTCGAGACCGTCCATCCGCCCGATCGTGGGCACGTAGTAGGCCGCTGGCGCGGCGTAGGGCGCCGGCGCGATCAGCACGCCATCTTCCATCAGCGTGATCTTGCTCGAGCGCTGCGAGCCCGTGCCGCGGATGCCGATGTTGGGGCGCAGGCCGTAGCCCTCCTCCTCCTGGACCTGCACGCCCGGCACCTCGCGCAGGACGCGGTGCAGGTCCGAGTAGGCAAAGCGCTCGAGCGTGCGGCGGCCGACGTAGTAGGCCGTGCCGGGCACGTCGCGCGTGCCGCGCCCGGTCAGCGTCTCGCGCGCTGTCACGACAACCTCGCCGGCGTCGAGCGCGGCCTCGCGGAGCACGAGCGCGACGGCGACCGCCTCGCCACCACGCAGCTCGAGCACGCGCCGCTCGGGCGCGAAGCCGACGCTCGTAGCCACGAGGGTGTAGCGCCCGGCGGGGACGGCCGCAAGCGCGAAGCGCCCGTCGACGCCCGAGGCTGCGCCGAGGGCCGTCCCCTCGAGGCGCACGTTGACGCCCGGCAAGGGCTGCCCGGTGGCGTCGGTGACCCGCCCGGCGAGCGTGCCCGGCGCCTGCGCGGCGGCCGGCAGCACGGCCCACGCCGGAGCGAGAAACAGGAGTAGAGAGAGAAGCCGCAGAAGGGACATGGAGGGTCAGTACGGGCTTGTTTGGACCGAATCCAATCTACCCCCTAGCTAGACTCAGTCCACACAAGCGCGGTCTTCTATCCAATCTTCACCTGGCAGCAGAGCGCCCCTGAGCACGCCCTATCTTGCGCCTCTCCAGCCCGAAACCGTATGTGCTCGCCTCTCCTCCGCCCTCGCCTGCTGCTCGCATTTCTCGCGCTCGCCCTCGCCGCCTGCGACAGCGGCGGCCCCTCGACGGGCAACGACCAGATCGCGGGGGGCGTCAACCTGACGCGGTTGTTCGCGCCGGCCAGCGCGAGCGAGATCCAGACCGTGCGCGGGCAGTGGGCCGCGCGCGCCTCCGCCACGCAGGGCGTGACGGGTACCGTCGTCTCGCAGGCCACGATTGGCAACGCGACGGTCTACGTCGTCTCGCACCCGGTCACGACGGGGCCGGGTGCGCCGCTGACGCACTACGGCCTCGTGCGCATCCCGGCCGGCGCGGTAGGTCGGCCCGTGCTCGTCGTACACCACGGCGGCGACAACGGCCTCGACGTGGCCGCGCAGTCGGCCAACACGGGGCTCGTGCAGATGGCCGCAGCCTTCCCGGATCTGTTCGCGCAGACCGTGCAGGTGCTCCCCGTGTACCGCTCCGAGGAGCTTCGCACGGCGGGCTACGCCGCGCTCGGCGGCCCGTACCGCGCCGGCGGCTCGGCCAGCCCTTGGGACTACGACGTGGACGACTCGATGGCGCTGCTCTCGGCCGTGCTCGCGCTCTTCCCGGCGCAGACCGACGCCGGCCGCGTCGGCGCGCTCGGCTTCAGCCGCGGCGGCAACGTGGCGCTGCTGCACGCCATCCGCGACGGCCGTATCGGCGCCGTGACCAACTACTACGGGCCGTCGGACTTCTACAACCAAGACATCCAGAACCTCGGCATCGGGCTGCTGGCCGGGCTGCCGTCGGCGCTCGGCCTGCCCGGCGGGCGCTTCCTGCTCGAGAACGTGCTCGCGCCGCTGCGCGGCCCGGACGGGCGCTACAACCCGAACGCGGACTACGACGGCGCGCGCCTCGAGGTCGTGCGCCGCTCGGCCTCGCTCTTCACCGCCGACCTGCCCCCGACGCAGGTCCACCACCACCGCCGCGACCCTGTGGTGCCGTTCGGCGTCTCGGCTGCATTCGACGCGCGCGCGCAGCGGAGCCGCCCCCGCGGGGCGTACGAGTTCAACGCCTACGGCGAGGCGCCGACGAGCAACGCAGACCTCCAGCCGATCTTCCATGCGCCGGAGGGTTTCCCGCAGAGCCTTGCGGCAACGCAGGCGTTCATGCAGGCGCGCCTGATCGGCCCGCCGACGCTCGCCGCCCGCCCGCCGGCGACGCGGCGCACGCCGGCGCTCGCGCTCTGACCCGCACGGCTGTGCGCCGTCCCTCTCCGACCGGCACGCGAGTTCCCGGCACGCGAGGCCTCCGCAGGCTCGTGCTGGGCGCCATGGCGCTCGGCGCGATCGCACTCGCGGCCTGCGACGCGGCTTCGCCGCCCTGTGGCGCGGCGTGCACGCCAGATCCCGACATCGTGGCCGGCGTGGACCTGGCCGCGCTCTTCGCCCCGCCGACACCGGCGGAGCGCGCGCTAACGGCGGCCGCGCGCGCCGAACGCGACGCCGAACGCGCCGGCCGCTACGCCTTCGCAGACGTGGCCACGCACCGCGCGCCCGGCCCGCGGGAGCCCGAAGAGTGGCGTGTCGTGGCCGCGCTCGACGCGGCGCGCCCGCGCGATACGCTCTTCTACGCGGCCATCCGGCTGCCCCCGCGTCCGCTCGGGGACGTGCGCACGCGTCCCTTTCTGCTCGTGCTGCCCTCGGCCGATGCCGTGGCCGCAGACGTTCCGGCGGCGCTGCCTATCGCCGAGTATGCGCACGGCGAGATCGTCTTCGGGGTTGTCGCCTTCCGGGGGCAGGTGCTGCGCGTGGGCGGACGCGCCTACCGCTCGCCAGCGCCCCCCGCCCCCTATGACGCTGACGTAGACGACGCGCTGGCCGTTCTCGGCTACGCCGCGCGTGCCGGTGCGGCCCTGCTCGTCGATCCTGCCCGCAAGGGCCTCTACGGGTTCGGTCGGGGCGGCGGCGTAGCCCTGCTCACGCTCGGACGCGCCCGCACGCCCGACGAGCACGTCCGCCTCGTCGTCTCGCTCGCGGCGCCGACGACGTTCTTCACACCGGGCCTGCGCGACGATGCGCGGCGCTACCTGCAGGGGCGCCCGCTCGAGACCGTGCCCGGCTTCGCACCTGTGCTCGCGCCCGTGCTCGACGCGCTCCGCGCCGGGTCGCTCGCGCTCGCCGAGGCCCGCGCCGCGCTCCTGCTGCGCTCGGCCGCGTACGTGGCGGCGCCGCCGCCCTACACGCTCGCCATCCATGGCGCCGACGACGGCACGGTGCCGGTCGAGCACGGGCGGGCGCTCGTGATGCTCACCGGACGCACTACGGCCGCCTACCTCGAGCTCCCTGATGCCGGGCACGAGACGCTCGCCACGGGGCCTGCCGCGCGCAGCCCCGTCACGGAGGCCCTGCGTTCTCACCTCGGCGTCCCATGACGCGCCCCGACGCGCCTGCGATCACCCCCGTCGTCACCGATGCCGACTGGCAGGCGGTCGTCGCCATCCGGACGGCCGTCTTCATCGTCGAGCAGCGTTGCCCGCCCGAGGAGGAATGGGACGCCTACGACGCCCCCGAGGTCCGGGGCCGGCAGGCACACCACCTGCTGGCGCGCGTCCGGGCCGTGCCGGCCGGCACGGCCCGCTGGTACGTCCGCCAGGACGCCGAGGACGCGGCGGGCCTCGTCTGGATGGGCCGCTTCGCCGTGCTGCCGCCCTACCGCGGCCGAGGCGTGGGCCGGGCGCTCGTAGCGCAGGCGCTCGCCGACGCGCGCACTGCCGGCTACAGCCGCTTCGCGCTCCACGCGCAGGCGCACTTGGCAGCGTTCTACGCCGCGTTCGGCTTCGTCGCCGAGGGCACCCCGTTCGACGAGGTCGGCATCCCACACGTGAAAATGGCTTTAACAGATCCGTAGGGGCCTCTTTGCGCCGTATGTTAGAAAGCCCTGCCGCATTCGTCTAGGGGTCTAGGACGCCGCCCTCTCACGGCGGTAACACGGGTTCGAATCCCGTATGCGGTACACGCTCCCACGGCGAGGCGCCGGCTGATCTCTTCGGAGGCGGCCGGCGCCTCGCGTTCCAGGCGCCTCGCGTCCCAGGCGCCTCGCGTTCCAGGCCCCTCGCGGCTGAGCGACCCCTGGGGAGGAGCGATATCCCTGAAGGAGACGTTCGAGAGAGAGAGGGCTCCCGGGCGCCGAAGCATGCCTCCCCGCCCGGCTGTGCCGCCCCCGGGGACCCCCTCGCGCCGTGACCGGTAAGGAAGGTACGTCCGTCCATCCCGTGCGCCCGTGGCTCTTACGCCCTCCACCATGCTCCCCCTCGGCACGCCCGCGCCCGACTTCCACCTGCCAGCGGCCAACCCCTCCGTAGACGACCGGGGCGACGGCCTCACCCGCCGCCTCGCCGACTATGCCGACGCCCGCGCGCTCGTCGTCGTGTTCACGTGTAACCACTGCCCGTACGTGCACGCCGTCGAGGACCGCCTGATAGCGCTTGCGCGTGAGACGGCGGCGCGGGGCGTGGCGTTCGTGGCCATCTCGGCCAACGACGCCGACGCCTATCCCGCGGACAGTTTCGAGGCGATGGCGGCGCGAGCCGCGGAGAAGGGCTATCCGTTCCCCTACCTCTACGACGAAACGCAGGCCGTCGCCCGGGCCTACGACGCCGCCTGCACGCCAGACTTCTACCTCTTCGACGACGTGCGCCGCCTCGTCTACCGCGGGCGCCTCGACGACGGCCGTCCCGGGCGGCCGCCTACCACGACCGATCTCGCCGACGCGATTGCGGCCACGCTCGACGGGCGGAAGCCCGCCGCGACGCAGCACCCCTCGATGGGGTGCAGCATCAAATGGAAGCGCGCGCCCGCCGAGGCCCGGGCAGACCGCTAACCACCGCGCCGCGCCCCAAGCAGAAACCGAGCGGCCGGGCACTCCGTTAGCCCTCCCGCCCCACCCGCCATGCGGTATCCCTACGAACGCCTCGTGCTCGGCTTCGGGGCAGCACTGGCAGCCGCCGCGTACGTGTACTGGATGGCGGTCGGGATACGCTACAGCGAGCCGTGGGCAGCGACGGCTGCGATGCGCGCGGCGTTCGTGCTGGCCGGCACGCTGCTGATGGCGCTCGTGATGCGAGCTGCCGTCTACCTCAACCGGAAGCCCTGACGCCCCTCTCCGAAGCTCTTCCCTCGACGCCCCATGGCCACGCCTTCCCCCAAGTTCACCTGGATGCCGGCCATCGGCGTGGCGCTCGTCGCTGGCATGATCGCGGCCGTGCTCGTGCCGCGCTACTCCGACGACGCCACCGTCCACCTGGTCGTTTCGATCGCCGCTGCACTGGCGGCTGGCGCACTCGCAGGGCTCGTGCTCAGCCGCCGCGCGGGCGAGCGCGAGAAGGTGGTCCCGCCTCGCTGAGGTCTGCGCGCGGCACCGAGGCGCGCTCACCGCCTCAGGCGGCGTTAGCTTGCCGAGTCCGCCGCCCGCCTGCCGGAAGCGCTTTTCCACTTTCTCTGAAGCCATGACTGACCCAGCCCTCTCCTCTGCGCCCGCCGACGCCGACGCCCCGCTCTCGGCCTACGAGAAGGCGCCCTCCGACGGCTCCGCCGTGGACCCGCGCTGCATCCCGCAGACGCTCGACGGCCCGCCGCCCGTCGGCGACGAGATCGCCTACCCGGACTATCCGCAGCAGGACCACGACAACTGGCGTTTCCTCTTCGAGCGGCAGATGCGGCTTCTGCCGGGCCGTGCCGGAGCGGCCTACCTGCGCGGCGTCGAGACGCTCAATATGGTCCCCGACCGCATCCCGGCCCTGGCCGAGCTCTCGCGCATCTTGCAGCGCGAGACCAACTGGCAGGTCGCCCGTATCCCGGGTCTGCTCCACGAGCGTGACTTCTTCACGCTGCTCTCGGAGCGCAAATTCCCTTCGACCGACTACATCCGCGGCACCGAGGAGCTCGACTACACCCCCGCCCCGGACCTCTTCCACGACATCTTCGGCCACATGCCGATGCTCACCGAGCCGGCCTTCGCGGACTTCTACCAGCTCTTCGGGCAGGCCGCGCTCAACGCCGAAGGCATTGACCGGCAGAGCCTCGAGCGGATGCACTGGTTCACGGTCGAGTTTGGCCTCATCCGCGACCCGGAGGAGATCCGCATCTTCGGCGCCGGTGTGCTCTCGTCCAAGAACGAGGTCGTGCACGCGCTCGAGCAGGCCGAGCAGCGTCCGTTCTCCGTAGACGCGGTCATCAACCAGGACTACGAGGTCTGGCACCTCCAGCCTGTCCTGTTCGTGCTCGAGTCCTTCGATCAGCTCGTGACCGAGTTCCGGCGCTGGGCCACGGGCCGCGGCCTGCTGACGGCCTGAGGGCGCGGCCGCTCTCTGCGCGCCCCCCGGGCGCGCCGGCGTGTCAGGCGCCGGCGCGCCTCATCATCTCGGCCGCCACGCGCACGGCCAGGCTCCGCGGGGCGAGCGCGCCCGCCGCGGCCTGCACTCTGTTGAACGCGCCCGAGACGACCTCGCGCTCGCCCCGAGCCAGGCCGCGCAGGCCCGCCTCGGCGACGGCCTCGGCCGTCTGCGCACGCTGGAAAAAGCGCGCACTCATCCCCGCCCGCCCGCCGAAGCCCGTCGCCGTCGGCCCGGGCGAGAGGCACGTCACGTGCACGCCCGAGCCCTTGAGCTCGCCGTGCAGCGCGTCCGAGAAAGAGCGCACGTAAGCCTTCGTGGCCGCATAGACGGCGAAGAAGGGGGCAGGCACGAACCCGGCGATGCTCGCCACCTGGAGCAGTCCGCCGCGTCCACGCGCAACCATGCCCGCGCCGAAGAGCCGCGCGAGGAGCGTGAGCGCGGTCACGTTCAGGCCAATCATGCCCTCGGCGTCGGCGGGTGTGTGGTCCAGGAACGCGCCCTGTATCCCGTAGCCGGCGTTGTTGACGAGTACGTCCACCGAGAGGCCCTCGGCGGCGACGCGCTCGGCGAGCGCCTGCGCGGCGCCCGGCGGCTGAAGGTCGTGCGCGAGCGCGTGCGCCTCGGCGCCCCCGGCCCGCAGCTCAGCCGCCAGGCGCGCCAGGGCCTCCTCGGAACGTGCCACGAGCACGAGCCGGGCGCCTGAGCGCGCCAGGCGCCGTGCCATCGCCGCTCCGATACCCCCCGAAGCGCCGGTGACGAGGACCGTCTGGTCGCAGTAAAAGGAATCCATAAGTGGACGCGAAGGGATGTAGATGGGCCGCATATTGCGTGTGCGGGGACGGCGGCCCGGACGCTTCCGTTCCCTGATTCTCCCCCATGTCTGAGACACGCCTCTCCCTGATCACCTCGGCTGCAGACCGCCTGGCGGGGGCCGGCATCGAAGATGCCCGCCGGACGGCCGAGTGGATGCTCGAGGACGTGCTCGGCCTCTCGCGCACTGGCCTCGTCGCCGGGCTGCACGAGCCGGTCTCGGGCACGGCCGCCGGCGCCTTCGAGGCGCTCGTCGCGCGGCGGCTCGCGCGTGAGCCCGTGCAGTATGTGCTCGGCCACGCAGACTTCTTCGGCCTCCGCCTGTACGTCTCGCCGGCCGTGCTCATCCCCCGCCCCGAGACCGAGGAACTCGTCGAGGACGTACTGCGGCGCCTCGCCTTCACCGACCACCCGTGGGTGCTTGACGTGGGCACGGGCAGCGGAGCCATCGCACTCGCCGTCAAGCACCAACGCCCCGACGCCGAGGTGTTCGCCTGTGACGTCTCGGAGGCGGCGCTCGCCGTTGCACGCGACAACGCCGAGCGACTGGGCCTCGACGTCACGTTCTGCCACGCCGACGCGCTCACGCCGGCCTTCGCCGACGGGGTCCCGGCCACGTTCCACGCCGTCGTCTCGAACCCGCCCTACGTGCCGGCCGCCGAGGCGCCGACCCTCGAGCCGGAGGTGCGCGACTTCGAGCCGTCTGCGGCGCTCTTCGTGCCCGACGCCGATCCGCTCGTGTTCTACCGCGCGCTCGCCGGCCACGCGCCACGTTTGCTGCGCCCTGGCGGGCACCTCGTCTGCGAAACCCACGCCGACTACGGCTCGGCCGTGCGCGACCTGTTCGCCGAAGCCGGGCTGTGCAAGGCCACCATCCGGCGCGACCTGGCCGGACGCGAGCGCATCGCCGCCGGCGTCTGGCCGGGCTGAGCCGCATCCGTCGGCTCCGCGCCCGTCGGCTCCGCGCCCGTCGGCTCCGCACCCGTCGGCTCTGCAGTTGGCCACGACCTCCATGCATCCTCCATGCATCCTCCATGCATCCTCCATGCATCCCGGGCCGGTGCGCCACGAGACAAGGCACGCCAGGTGGACAAGACGACCGAGCCCCACGACCTGCGGCTTCGGGCAGGCGGAGAGCAGCGCATGGGCTGCGGCGGCAGGCGCGGGATGGACCCGGCGAAAACCGATGGGGCGCCGCCCGAGGCCGCAGGTCGGACCAGCCAGGAGCTCGCCCGGATCCACGAGCATCGTGCCCATCACAGTGGCGCACACGCGGCGCCTGCGCAGCCTGCGCAGCCTGCGCAAGACGCCGCGACGGCGCCGGCACGGTTACGCGGAGCACTGAGCGGAGCGCGGCAAGCAGACTCGTGCAGGCAAACTCATACACGCGCGCCATCTCCGGCCGTGCGCGCCTCGAAGACAGCCGCGGCCTGGCGGAACAGCGTCGCGTGGAGGTCGGCCGTGTCTTCGTGCGAGGTGTCACGGCCGGCCCGGGCATAGCCGCCCGAGAGCAGCAGGCAGACCGGCAGGCCAGCCGTGCGGAGCGTCTCGCACACGTAGCGGTCGCGCGCCGCGAGGCCCTCGCGCGAGAGCGCGAGCCGCCCGTAGCGGTCGCCCGCGAGTACGTCCACGCCGCCGAGGTAGAACACGAGATCCGGCCGGGCCGCCTCGATGGCCTCGGGGAGGTGGCGGGCGAGCGCGTCCAGATACGCCTCGTCCGTCGTGCCGTCGGGCAGGGGCACGTCGCGCGAGGAAGGGGGCTTGCGGAAGGGGAAGTTTTTCTCGCCGTGCAGCGAGAGCGTGTAGACCTCCGGCCGGTCGGCGAAGAACGCCGCATTGCCGTTGCCCTGGTGCACGTCCAGGTCCACGATGAGCGCGCGGCGGATCCAGCCGCGGAGCTGGAGCGCGCGGATGGCCACGGCCACGTCGTTGAGCACGCAGAAGCCCTCGCCATGCGTGGGCATGGCATGGTGCGTGCCGCCGGCCAGGTTGCCGGCCACGCCGTCGTGGAGCGCGGCGGAGGCAGCGTTGAGCGTGCCTTGCACGGCCAGGCGGGAGCGGCGCACGAGGGCCGGGCTCCAGGGCAGGCCCATCCTGCGGACCTCGGCCGGCGTGAGCGTGCCGGCCGCCAGACGGTCCAGGTAATCGCGCGTGTGGACGAGCAGCAGGTCCGCCCAGTCCGCCTCGCGCGGCGTCATCACGTCGGCAGGCTGCACGACGCCCTCGGCGAGCAGGCGTGCGTGCAGGGCGGCGAACTTGCGCATTGGGAACGGGTGCCGCTCGGGCAGCGGCACCACGTAGCCCTCGTGGTACGAAACGCGCATGGCGATGGCGCAGAGCCTCCGCGGAGGCCGTCAGCGCGCGCCGTCGGAGGGCAGGTTCGCCTCGAGGTAGTCGGCGAAGTCGGTCGTCTCGTAGATCTCCTCGCGGACGTAGCGCAGCGCGAGCAGGAACGTCGGCGCGTCGTGGAAGCCGGGCAGCTTGGTGATGAGCGAGCCGTCGGTATCGACGAAGATGGTCGTCGGTGTGGCGCTGGCACCGACGGCCGAGGCGAAGACGTGCATCGGGAGCGTGTGCCCCTGGAACGTGATCTCCTCGTCGCTCTCGATGTCAAGCGCGACGGCGTGGTAGTGGTCCTTGAGGTACGCTTTCACGTCGGGCTGATCCAGCACATCCTGCTCGAGCTTCGTGCACCAGCCGCACCAGGACGCGTAGGCGTAGATCATGAGCAGCCGGCCGTCTACAGCCGCAGCAGCCGAGGCCTCGCCCAGCTTCTCCCACTCCGGGCCGGCATCGGGGATGACCTGCGCGCAGGCCGAGGTAGCAAGGGAGGTAGCAAGGAACGTGAGCGCCGCAGCGAGCACGAGGAGCGAGCGGATCATGCGGGATCGAGCAGCGAGGCGAGCAGCCTCTGGAAGCGGGGCGCGGCGTGCGCCCACGAGTACGCGGCGGCGGCGGCCGGGGCGGCCGCGGCGAGCCGTGCGCGGAGGGCGGCGTCGGTGGCGAGGCGCGCCAGGGCCCGGGCGAGCGCGTCGGGATCGCCCGGATCGGCGGTGAGCCCCACGCCGAACGTCTCGACGACGCGGGATATTTCGGGCAGCGGGCTCGCCAGCACGGGCACGCCGGCCGCAAGGTACTCGAAAAGCTTGTTGGGTAGACTCAGGCGAAGGCTTTCGGTGAGCCCTTCGATGAGCACAACGCCCACGTCGGCCGAGGCCGTGAGCACGGCCAACGCGTCGGGCGGGGTAAAGGGCACGAAGCGCACCCGCCCGCCGAGCGGCGTGGCGACGGCGCGCAGGTCGGCCTCGAGCGCGCCCTCGCCCACGAGCACGAGCTGCACGTCAGGCACGGCCGCGGCGGCGCGCAGCAGCGCCGGCAGCCCGCGCCCCTCGCGGAAGAGCCCCTGGTAGAGCACGACCGGGCGGTCGTCGAGACCGAGGCGCGCGCGCAGCGCGTCCGTGCGCGGCGGTACGGCGGCATGGTCGGGCGCGTTGTGAAACACGTGCGGCCGCGCGATGCCGTGCCGCGCAGCCAGGCGGTCCGCGATGCTATCGCAGACGGTGAGGACAGCATCGGCGCGGCGGGCGTAGGCGTGCTCGAGCGCGTCCCACGCCTGCCCGACGAGCGGCCGGCCGGCCGTAGCGTCGAGCGCGGCGTAGAGTTCGCGCGCGTCGTAGACGAGGCGGGCCTCGTAGCGTCGGGCCGCCGCGGCGAGCGCGGGCAGTACGTAGAGGTCGCTCGCAAAGCAAAGTCGTGCCGGGAGCGCGCGCGCAACACGCCGCACAGCGCGGTCCGCCGCCAGAAAAAACGCCGGCCCGCGCCCGCGCGGCAGAGGCAGCCGCCGCGCGGCCACGCCCTCGGGCAGCGCCCCCGGGTCGCGCATCGGGCCGAAGCCGAGCAGGACCACGCGCAGGCCGGCCGCCCGCATCGCGCGAAGCTGCCGGAGCGCGCGCGAAGAGCCCGTGGCATCGCCGAGCAGCGCGAAGAGCACGTCTGCGCGGGGGGCGGGGCGGCCGGGCGAAAGGGTAAAATTTCGGGGCAGTGTGGATGCCGGAGACGGCCGGAAGGGGGGCACCGTATGTTACTCAGAGACCATTTCCGGGGCCGTCATAGGCCCGTCGCCTGCCCTGTCTGCTCCCCCCTGTGACACTGCGTCGTTTCCTCTTCGGCCTGGCCGCGCTCTCGGTCGGCGTACTGCTCGGGCTGCCGGTGGCGGCCTGGCTTCGCCCGGACGCGCCGCCGCGCAGCACGGAGACGATCACCCCGGCCTCGGTGCCGCTTGACGCGGCCGACGTCGAGATCGGCGGCACGGACGCGCCCATCGAGCCGGTCGCAGACGTGCCGGACCTGATCTCGCTCAACCGGCTCCTGCGCGAGGTGGCCGCGCGCGTCACGCCCGCCGTCGTCTTCCTGCGCGTAGACGTGACGACGACGACGGCCGCCCTCGAGGGCTTCCAGGACGAGTTCAGCCCGTACTACGGCGCGCGCAACACGACCGGCAGCGGCATCATCATCTCGCGCAGCGGCTACGTGCTCACGAACGCGCACGTCGTCGAGGGCGCCACGCGCGTCCGCGTCGCGCTGTACGACAAGCGCGAGTACGAGGCCGAGATCCAGGGCATCGACGCCTCGACCGACCTGGCCGTGCTGCGCCTGCTCGGCGTCGGCGCCGACGGGGACACCGAGCCGCTGCCGGTGGCCACGTTCGGCGACTCGGACGCCGTCGCGCCGGGCGACTTCGTGCTCACCGTCGGGAGCCCGCTCCGCCTGAGCAACACCGTCACGTTCGGCATCGTCTCGGCGACGGGCCGGCGGATCTACGAGTTCGAGGGCTCCGGGGGGCAGTTCCAGATCCAGGACTTCATCCAGACCGACGCGGCCATCAACCCCGGCTCATCGGGCGGCGCGCTCGTCAACGTGCGCGGCGAGGTCGTGGGCATCGTGACGTCGATCGCGACCGAGAGCGGCTTCAACGAGGGGTACGGCTTCGCCGTGCCGTCCAACCTCGCGCGGCGCGTCGCGCAGGACCTGGTCTCGACCGGGCAGGTCCGGCGCGGCTTCCTCGGCGTGGAGGTGCAGGAGGTGACGCACGACGTGGCCCGGACGCAGGGCATGCGCCGCGCGCAGGGCGTGCAGATCGTGAGCGTGTTCTCGGGCGGCTCGGGCGCCCGCGCCGGCCTGCGCGCCGGAGACGTGCTGCTCGCCGTCGACGGGCGCCCGGTCGACTCGTCCAACGAGTTCCAGAGCCGCCTCGCGCTCCGCCGCCCCGGCGAGACGGTCACGCTGACGGTCTGGCGCGAGGGCGAGACCGAGACGGTGCGCGCGGCTCTGATCAGCCAGGACGACCCTTCGTTCCGGACGTGGATCGCCGGGCGCGAGGCGCCGCTGCCTGCCGGGCCGGAGCCGCCGGCAGCCGTCCCGCCCGACGTGCCGCGCTCCGAGGCGGTCGACTGGGGCATCCGCTTCCGAGATCTCACCTCGCGCGAGCGTCGCGACTTCCGCGTGGCCTCGGGCGCCTTCGTCGAGGCCGTCCGCCCTGAGAGCGGCGCCTTTGTGGACGGCCTGCCAGAGGGCGTCGTCGTGACCGAGATCGAGGGGCGGGCAGTCAACTCGGCCGAGGACGCCCGCGCGGCGCTGGCCCGCCAGGCCCGGCGCGAGCGCCCGGCGCTGCTGCGCGTCCGCCGCCCCGACGGCCTGACGGCCTTCTACGACCTGGCCTCGCCGTTTGCGGAGTAGGCGCGTGGTCCCGGGCGGCCGCCCGCCGGCGCCCGAGGCAGGCGGCGGGCAGCGGCGTTAGCCTTGGAGGCGTCACCCACCCTGCCTGCGTCTTTCATGATCCGCTACCTCACGGCCGGCGAGTCCCACGGCGAAGCGCTCGTCGGCATCGTCGAGGGGCTGCCGGCCGGCCTCCCGCTTGCCCCGGCCGACCTCGACGAGCACCTCGCGCGGCGCTGGCTCGGCTTCGGCCGCGGCGGGCGCGCCAAGGTCGAGACGGACCGCGTGCGCGTGCTCGGGGGCGTCCGCTTCGGGCGCACGATGGGCAGCCCGGTCGCGCTCCTGCTGCCCAACGCGGCCTACACGAAGGACCGCGCCGGCTGGCCCGAGGTGATGGCCGTCGAGGGGTCGGGCGAGGGCGTGGCGCCGGTCACGCTCCCGCGCCCCGGCCACGCCGACCTCGCGGGCGCGCAGAAGTACGGCTTCGACCGCCCGCCGCGGGGCCCCGACGTGCGCCCGGTCATCGACCGCTCGTCGGCCCGCGAGACGGCGATGCGCGTGGCGTGCTGCGGCTGCGCGCGGCAGCTGCTGCGCGCGCTCGGCATTGAGGTCGGCAGCCACGTCGTGCGCCTGGGCGCCGTCGGCTACGACGCGCCGGACGACTGGGCCGCGCCCGTGGCCGCCCTGCTCGCCGCCGGCGGCGCACGTGCCCTCTACGAGACTGCCGACCGGAGCGAGGTCCGCATGCTCGATGCCGCCCTGACCGAGGCAGCCGTTGCGCACATCCGCGAGGCGAAGCAGGCCGGCGACACGCTCGGCGGCGTCTACGAGGTCGTCGCGACCGGTGTGCCACCCGGTCTGGGCTCGTACGTCCATTGGGACCGCCGGCTGGACGGCCGCCTGGCGCAGGCCGTCCTCTCGGTCCAGGCCCAGAAGGCGGTCGAGGTGGGCGACGGGCACGCCGCCGGGCGCGCGCCCGGCTCGCGCATCCACGACCCCATCACGGCCGAGAGCGGCGGCCGCCTCGGGCGCGCCAGCAACCACGCGGGCGGCATCGAGGGCGGCGTCTCCAACGGCATGCCGATCGTCGTGCGGGGCACGATGAAGCCCATCCCGACGCTCATCCGCCCTCTGGGGACCGTAGACCTGGCCTCGGGCGAGGCGCAGCCCACGCGCTACGAGCGCTCGGACGTGACGAGCGTCCCGGCTGCGAGCACGGTCGCCGAGGCTGTCGTCGCCTGGACGCTCGCCGAGGCGCTGCTCGAGCGCTACGGCGGCGACACGTTCGAGGACGTCGCGGCGCGCCTCGAGGCCGACCGCGCCCGGTTCGCTGCCGCGCCGCGACCGGCCCGCTAGGCGGCCTCGGCAAAAGGCGTGCACGGCCGGAACGCCGCACGGCATCGTCGGTTGTCGCCCGGCACGCGGGTCAGGCCGGCCCCGGCCCGCGCTGCGCCCGCTTCCGGTATTCTCCGCTCGCCCACCCGCCCGCCTGCCCCGGCCCATGTCCGCCTCCTGGCTCCAGCGCACTGCCCATCGCCCCGACGCCCGCCTCCTCGACGCGCTCGCGCCTGCCTCGGGCGACGGTGCCGTCTACGCCGGCCCGCCCGGCCCCGACGCGCCGCACGCCGTCGTGCTCGGCGCCGGCTTCGGCGGCCTCGCCGCGGGCATCCGCCTGCTCGCGCGCGGCTTCCGCGTGACAATCGTCGACCGCCTGGACATGCCCGGCGGGCGCGCGCGCGTCTTCCACGACGACGGCTACACCTTCGATGCCGGCCCGACGCTCATCACGGCGCCGTTCCTCTTCGACGAGCTGTGGGCGCTGCTCGGCGAGCGGCGCGAGGACCACGTCACGATCGTGCCCACGACGCCGTTCTACCGCATCCGCTTCGACAGCGGCGAGGTGTTCAACTATACCGGCGACGCCGACGCCATGCGCGCCGAGATCGCCCGCTTCAACCCGGACGACGTGGCCGGCTACGAGCGCTTCCTCGAGAAGAGCGAGCGCATCTTCGAGGTCGGCTTCACCGAGCTCGGGCACGTGCCGTTCTCGTCGCCGCTCGACATGGCGCGCATCGTGCCGGCTATGGCCGCGCTCGAAAGCTACCGGACCGTCTACGGCCTCGTGGCCAAGTACATCAAGGACCGTCGCCTGCGGCAGGTGTTCTCGTTCCACCCCCTGCTCGTCGGCGGCAACCCGTTTGCGACGACGAGCATCTACACGCTGATCGCGTTCCTCGAGCGCAAGTGGGGCGTGTGGTACGCCATGGGCGGCACGGGCGCCATGGTGCGCGGCCTCGCCGAGCTCTTCGAGCGCCACGGCGGGCGCTTCCGCCTCGGCGAGACGGCCGAGGAGATCACGGCCGACGCCGCGTCCGGGCGCCCGCGCGCGACCGGCCTGCGCCTCGCCTCGGGCGAACACGTCCCGGCCGACCTCGTCGTCTCCAACGCCGACGCCGCGTGGACCTACCGCCGCCTCGTCCGGCCCGAGCACCGCAAGACGTGGACCGACCGCCGCGTCGACCGCGCGCGCCTCTCGATGAGCCTTTTCGTCTGGTACTTCGGCACCGACCGCACGTACGACGACGTCGCCCACCACACGATCCTGCTCGGCCCGCGCTACAAAGGCCTCCTGGACGACATCTTCCGCCACAAGCGCCTCGCCGACGACTTCTCGCTCTACCTCCACCGCCCCTCGGCCACCGACCCGAGCATGGCCCCCGAGGGGCACGACTGCTTCTACGTGCTCTCGCCCGTGCCGCACCTCGAGAGCGGGACCAACTGGGATGTGCAGGCCGAGCGCTACCGGCAGGCCATCGAGCGCTACCTCGCGCAGACCGTTCTCCCAGACCTCCCGCGGCACGTCACGGCCAGCCGGATGCTCACGCCCAAGGGCTTCCTGACGGATTACCTCTCGCTCAAGGGCTCCGCGTTCTCGTTCGAGCCGGTGCTGACGCAGAGCGCCTACTTCCGGCCGCACAACGCGAGCGAGGACGTCGAGAACCTGTTCCTCGT
>JBKBRC010000031.1:0-30382 GCA_046292345.1 Rubricoccaceae bacterium | reverse complement strand
CGTCGAGGCGCACCCGCGCGTGCTGGCCCGGGTGCGCCGCCACGTCTGCGACCACGCGCGCGCGCACGGCCTGCCCGAGCCCGACGCGCGCGCGCTCACGCTCGCCGTGGACGAGGCCGCCGCCAACGCCATCGAGCACGGCATGGCCGGCCGGCCGCGCGGCGTGCTCACCGTGCGCGCCGAACCGGCCGACGGGCACCTGGCCGTCGTGCTTCGCTACCGCGGCCCGCGCTTCGACCCCCCCACCGCGCCGCGCGCCGGCCCGGCCGAGGCCCTCGGCCGGCGCGCGCGCCACGGCTACGGCCTGCTGCTCATCGAGCGCCTCGTGCACGAGATCCGGTACGGCTACGCCGGCGGCGTCAACGAGCTGCGGCTCATCCGGCGCCTGCCGCCGCGGCCTCTCAGCTCAGCACGGCCGTGAGCTGGAGCAGGTCGTAGTCCACGTCCTTCTTGCGGCTCCAGACCAGGCGCGTTGGCGTGAGCTTGACGTCGTTGTTGACGATGCCCACCATGACGCCGGCGTGCCCCTCGAGCAGCGCCTCGACCGCGGCCGAGCCCAGGCGCGAGGCGAGCACGCGGTCGCGCGCGGTCGGGCTGCCGCCACGCTGGATGTGCCCGAGCACGGCCACGCGCAGGTCGATGTGTGCGAACGCGGCGTCGGCGCGCAGCGTCTCCGCGATGCGGTGCGCGCCGCCGGTGTCGTCGCCCTCGGCCACGACGACGATCGAGGAGCGGCTCTGACTGGACATGAGCGAGAGGATGCGCTCGCGGATGGCCCCCATGTCCGTCATCATCTCCGGAATCAGCACCAGCTCGGCGCCGCCGCCGATGCCGCACGCGAGCGCGATGAAGCCCGTGTCCCGGCCCATCACCTCGATCAGGAACAGGCGGTCGTGCGCGTCGGCGGTGTCGCGGATCTTGTCGATGGACTCGAGGGCCGTGTTGAGCGCCGTGTCGAAGCCGATCGTCTCGTCGGTACCGTAGAGGTCGTTGTCGATGGTGCCCGGGCAGCCGACGGCGGCGATGCCGTGCTCTTCGGCCAGGCGCGTGGCGCCCTGGAGCGTGCCGTCGCCGCCGATGGCCACGAGCGCGTCCACGCCGGCCTCGCGGAGGCGCGCCGCGGCCGCGGCGCGGCCCTCGGCCGTGCGGAAGCGCTCGCTGCGGGCGCTCTTGAGGATCGTGCCCCCCTGCTGCAAGATGTTCGAGACCGACTGCCGGTCCATCTCGACGAAGTCGCCCTCGATCATGCCCGCGTAGCCGCGCCGGATGCCGACGACCTCGAGCCCCTCGGCGAGCGCGCGGCGGACGGCGGCGCGGATGCAAGCGTTCATGCCCGGCGCGTCGCCGCCCGAGGTAAAGACACCGATGCGGTGGAGATCCATGGCGCGTGGTCTGTAGAGAGGAGGCCGCCGCGCGCGGGCTACCGGTCGCGGCGCGTCCGCGGGTCAAGCGGTCGCGCGACGATGATGCCGGTCTGCGCCCGCACGCCCTGCACGTAGCGCGCGAGGTCTTCCGAGACGACGACCTCGCGCTGCGTCTGCGAGGCGTGCATGAAGCCGGTCCCGCGCCCGCCCGGCGGGCGGTACACGAAGCCGGTGTGCGTCACGTCGAGCCCGCCCAGGCCGGTCGTGGTGGCGATCACGTCGCCGGGCCGGAGGTGGGGGTAGGCCAGCGCGATGCGCTCCTGCGGGATGTAGAACAGTTCGAGCCCGCGCAGGTCCGCCTCGCGCGCGACGATACAGGCGAACGTCTCGTCCGAGGCCAGGCGCGGGTAGGCGCTGCGGTTGGCGCTCATGAACGAGAGCGTCTTGGGGAAGCGGACGCCCCCGGAGGCCTCGGTCACGTTCTCGACCCGCCCGCGCGCGGCGTTGTCGGCGATCCAGTCCGAGAAGTAGTGCAGGCGCGAGCAGTAGCCCTGCATGCGCCCGTCGCGGTAGCGCATCGCCTCGAGCGCGGCCACGTAGTCGTCCCAGGCGTACGTCTCGCGCGCGATCGTCTCGGCCAGCGCGAGCACGTTCTCGACGTAGAGCACGCAGTCGAACGCGCGGAGGTTGACGACGAGCATCTCCTCGGGCGGCGCGTCCAGCAGGCCCGCCACGTAGGGCTGCCCGAGCAGGCGCTCGCCGGTCCACTGCACGATCTCGCCGTAGGACAGCGCGGCGACGCGCCCGGCGCGAGCGGCCTCCATGATGCCGGCGAACGCCGCGCGCGTGCGCGGCTCGACAGACGGATCCGGCGCGGCCTCGGCAACAGGCGTCGGGGGGCGCACCGTCGCCTCCCCGGCCGGCATGGACGCCAGGTGGGCTGGGCCGGCGCAGTCGAACAGGCCCAGGGCGGCGAGGCAGAGGGTGAGCAGTGAGCGGAGCATGGTCGCGGGGCCGGGGCAGGCGGAAGATACCGTGTCAACGAGCGCGCCGGCCTGCTTGACGTGCGGGTGCGCTCGGTGCGCCGGCCGGCTCAGGCGCCGCGCGAGGGCCCGGGCGAGGGAGCGTCCGGCCAGCGCGCCGGCACGCCGAGCGCCCGCGCGAGGCGGCGCTCGTAGACGCCTCGCGGGATCTCGGTCACGCCGAAGCGCGCCAGGTGCGGCGTCTGCATCTGCACGTCGAGCAGCACGAAGCCGCCCGCACGCAGGCGCTCGACGAGCGCGACGAGCGCCACCTTCGAGGCGTCGCGGGCGCGGCTGAACATGCTCTCCCCGAAGAACGCGCCGCCGAGCGCGACGCCGTAGAGGCCTCCCGCGAGCGTTTCCCCTTCCCAGCATTCGACGCTGTGCGCGTGGCCGAGGCCGTGGAGGGCCTCGTAGGCCGCCACGATCTCGTCCGAGATCCACGTCGTCGTGCGGCCCGGGGCCGGCGCAGCGCAGGCGCGGATGACGTCGCCGAAGGCAGCGTCTGCCGTCACGCGGAAGCGCCCCGCGCGCACGACCCGTGCGAGCGACTTCGGCACGTGAAAGGCGCTGAGCGGAAGCACGGCGCGTGGATCCGGCGCGTACCACCCGACGCGGTCTCCACGCGCCGGATCGGCCATCGGGAAGAACCCCGACGCGTAGGCGGCGAGCAGGAGGTCGGGTGTGAGGGCAGACACGGGAAGCTGGTTGCCAGAAGACCGGGGGGGTTGCCAGAAGGCCGGGGGCGGCAGTCTCCGGGGTGCAGGTATCTTGCGACAGGCCGCGCAGTGCGCGCGGCTCTGCAAACTATTCCGCCGCGAACTGCCTTGCGGCGCCCTCTCCCGCGGCGAGCCGCTCCAGTCCCTTCTGCCCATGCCCGTCGAGGTCCGCGCCGGCTCCCGCACGTTCCGCGTAGACGCCTCCGGCACCGTCGCTCGCGTGACCGAGCAGGAAGCGCCCGGGCAGCAAGCGCCCGGGCAGCAAGCGCCCGGGCAGCAAGCGCCCGAGTACCCGGTGCGGCTGACGCCGCTCGGTGGCGACGCCTACCTGGTTGTCCTGGGCGGGCGCCCGCGCGTGGCCACGGCCGAGCGCGACGCGCGCGGGCGCCTCGTGCGCGTCACGCTCGGCAGCACGCCGGTGCCCGTGGACGTCCGCTCCCGGGCCGAGGTGATCATGGCCCGCCTCGGGCTCGACGCGGGCGAGGACGCCGCCGCGCGCGAGGTCCGCGCACCTATGCCGGGGCTCGTGCTGCGCGTGCTCGCCGCGCCCGGCGACGCCGTCGAGGCCGGGCAGGGCCTCGTCGTGCTCGAGGCGATGAAGATGGAGAACGAACTCAAGGCCCCCGCCGCCGGCACCGTCGCCGCCGTGCATGCCGCACCCGGGTCCGCCGTCGCCAAGAACGACCTGCTCGTCGAGCTGGCCTGAACGCCGTCCCACCGCGTGCCGGAGTCTTCCGGCATCCTCGCCGCGCGTCTCCCGATGGAACCTGCCTCGCCGCCGCACGGCCTCGCCCTCGTCACCGGTGCTACCGGTTTCGTCGGGGCCGTGCTCGTGCGCCAGCTGCTCGCCGACGGCGTGCCCGTGCGCATCCTCCGCCGGGCGGAGTCGCCCATGGACCTGCTCGGCGACGCCGCCGCGCGCGTCGAACACGCAACCGGCGACGTGACCGATCCCGCTTCGGTGCGCGCTGCCGCCGAGGGCGCCGACGTCGTGTACCACGCCGCCGCGTTCGTCGGCTTCGGGGGCCGGCGGGACACGGCGCGCCTGCACGCGGTCAACGTGGAGGGCACGGCGCACGTGGCCAACGCCGCCCTTGCCGCGGGCGTGCGCCGCCTCGTGCATACGTCCAGCATCGCCGCGCTCGGGCGTCCGGCCACGCCACGCCTTGCCCCCATCGACGAGGCGGCCGCGTGGGCGCCCTCGCGCGTCAACACGGCCTACGCGGCCAGCAAGCACGCCGCCGAGATGGAGGTGCAGCGCGCCATCGCCGAGGGCCTCGATGCCGTGATCGTCAACCCGGCGGTCGTGTTCGGGCCGGGGCGCCCGGGCGAGGGGACGTTCGCCATCGCCGAGAAGGTGGCGGCCGGACGCATGCCGGCCGCCCCCTCGGGCGGCACGTGCGTCGTGGACGTGGAGGACGTGGCAGCCGGCATGCGGGCCGCTGCCGCACGCGGCGCCACGGGCGAGCGCTACATCCTCGGTGCCGAGAACCGCACGTGGATGGACCTGCTGACCACGCTCGCGCGCGCGCTCGGCGTGCGCCCGCCCCGCACGACCGTGCCGCTGCCGCTCGCGCTCGCGCTCGCGGCCGCCTCCGAGGCCGCGGCGGCGCTCACCCGCCGCCGCGCGCTGCTCACGCGCGAGACCGCGCGCACGTCCGGCCATTTCTACCGCTACAGCGGCGCCCGCGCCGCGCGCGAACTAGGCCTCGCCTATCGTCCGTTCGAGGAGACCGCCGCGCGCATCGCCGCTGCGCTGCGCTAGCCCCCTCGCTCGTGTCCGCCCGCCCGCTCGTCGCCGCCCTCGCCCTCCTGCTCGCTCTCGCCGGCTGCGCGACGCCGGGCGCGCCCTCGGGCGGCCCCGAAGACCGCACGCCGCCAGCCATCGAGGCGAGCGCGCCGGCCGACGGGAGCCTCCGCGTGCCCGCAGATGCGGTGCTCGCGATCACGTTCTCGGAGCGCGTGGACCTGACGAGCCTGCGCCGCGCGCTCCGCGTCACGCCCGCCTTCGAGGCGCCGCTCGAGGTCCGCCTGCGGGGGCGCGTGGCAGAGGTCCGCTTCCCGGCCCCGCTGCGTGCCAACACGACCTACCGCGTCGTCCTTACGACCGACCTGCGCGACGCGCGCGGCGTGCCGCTCGCGGCTCCGCTCGCCTTCGCCTTCTCGACCGGCGACCGGATCGACCGCGGGCGCCTCGAGGGCACCGTTCGGGACCCTGTCTCCGGGCGCGGCGTGCCCGGCCTCGCCGTGGCGGCGTACCGCCTGGACCGCCCGGAGGCTCCCACGCCCGACGTGTTCTCGGCCGTGCCGGACTACCGCACGCAGACCGACGCGCAGGGCCGCTTCGAGCTGACCGCGCTCGCCGGCGGCGCCTATTTCGTCGCGGCCGGCCAGGACCGTGCCGGGCGCGGGCCGCTCGTACCCGGGCGCTTCGCCGCGCCCCCCGAGCCCGCCGTGCGCGTGGACTCGCCCGCCGATACGGCCGAAGCCCCGGCGCAGACGCCTCCGCTTGCTCTCCTGGCCGCCACGCGCCCCGCGGCGCCTCCCGAGCCGCGCCTCGTGCGGGCGCTCTCGGACCGCCGCGTGGCCGTGCGCTTCAGCCAGCCCGTCCGCTTCGACGGCGCGCCGGACCCGACGGCCTGGACGCTTACCGACTCGCTCGCCGGCACCGACGTGCCCGTGGCTTCGGTCTACCAGCTTCCGAGCGCGCCTGCCGAGGTGGTCGTCGAGGCCGCGCGCGCGCTCCGGCCCTCGCCGCACCGCCTCGCGCTCGTGCGCGCCGGGACGCTCGCCGACTCGGCCAGCACGGCCCCGGCGCCGTTCGCGCGCACGTTCACGCCCTCGGCACAGGCCGATGCCCCTCCCGCGGCGCGTGTGGCCTTCCTGCCAGCCGCACGCGACGACTCGGTGGCCGTGCTCCGCCCCGACGCCGCGCCGGGCGTCCGCTTCGAGCGCCCGCCCGGCGCGCCGCTGCTCGCACGCGCCGTGCTCGCCGGCCCGGACGGCGCGCCGCTCGAGGCGCCCCCGCGCACGCCCGACGGCGTCACGTTCTTCTTCGACGTCCCGCCCACGCCTGGCCGCGCGTTCACGCTCCGCGTGCCCGTGCCCGGTACCGACTCCGTCGCCGCGCAGCGCTTCACCTACCCCGCCGCCGACGCGCTCGGCAGCCTGACCGGCACCGTTCCGGACGCCGCCGGGCGGCCGGTGATCGTCGAGGCGTATCCCGATGCGGGGCTGCCGTACCGGACCCGCGTCGGCCCGGACGGGCGCTTCCGCCTGGACACCCTCCCGCCGGGCGCCTACCGCCTCCGCCTCTTCGCCGACCTCGACGGCGACGGCACCTGGTCCGGCGGCTCGCTTGTGCCTTACGCACCGCCCGAGCCGCTCCGCTTCGCCGAGGAGCCTGTGCGCGTGCGCGCCCGCTGGGAAACCGATGCCGGCGCGCTCCCGCTCGGCCTGTAGCTTCACGCTCTCTTTGCCTCCGCTCCGCCCATGCGCCACCGCTTTCTCCTGCTGACTCTGCTCCTCGCCGCCGCTCCCGCGCTGGCGCAGACCCCCTCCACGCTCAGCGACCCGGCGCTCGTGCAGCGCTACCAGGCCACGATCACCCCGCACGAGCTGGCTGCGCACCTGTACGTGTTCGCATCGGACTACTTCGAGGGCCGTGAGACGGGTACGCGCGGCGAGCGTCTGGCCGCGCTCTACCTGGCTGGGCAGTACCAGCGCATGGGCGTCCGCCCGCGCGGCACCCTGCCCGCCCCCGGCAACTACGGCCTCGACGCCTACCTCCAGCCGTTCCTGCTCGAGCGCGACGTGACGACGCGCGCCACGCTCACGGCCACGCAGAACGGCCGTACGCTCGCCGCAACGACGTTCGGGCCGGGCCTCTCGGACGGGCAGAGCTACGTCGCCTTCGGCGGGGCCACCGATGCCGAGGCGGGCGTCGTCTTCGCCGGTTACGGCGTGCAGCACGCCCGCTACGACGACTACGCCGCGCTCCAGCAGGCCGGCATCAGCACGACGGGCCAGTGGCTGCTCGTGCTCGATGCCGAGCCCATGGACGAGGACGGGCGCAGCCTGCTCACCCCCGATGGCGCGCCGACCGAGGCTACGGCCAACCCCTTTCGCAAGCTGCTCACGGCCTTCCAGACCGGCGGCGCGCGCGGCCTGATCGTCGTGGCCGACACCGACCCGCGGCAGCCGCTCTCGGTGGCCGCGCGCGGCGAGGCGGCCCTGGCCGCCGTGGGCGCGCTGCGCCTGCCCGGCCAGGGCGGCGGGCGGCGAGGCTTCGGCGTGCCGCCGGTGTTCCACGTCTCATCCGAGTGGGCCGATCAGGTCTTGCTCGCCGGCTCCGGTCTGACCGTCGCCGCGCTCCGCGCCGAGAAGGCCGCCACGCGCACGCCGCGCGTGTTCGCCCTGCCGGACGTGCGCGTGCGCGGCACCATCGAAAAGGCGACGGCACCCGTGCCCTCGGCCAACGTGCTCGCCTTCATCGAAGGCTCGGACCCGGCCCTGCGCGACGAGGTCGTCGTGCTCTCGGCCCACTACGACCACATCGGCATCGACGGCACGCGTGCCGGCGACCAGATCAACAACGGCGCCGACGACGACGGCTCGGGCACGGTGGCGCTGCTTGAGATCGCCGAGGCGTTCCGCATCGCCAAAGACGCCGGGCACGGGCCTCGCCGCTCGGTCCTGTTTCTCCACGTCTCCGGCGAAGAGAAAGGCCTGCTCGGCTCGGCCTACTACGCAGACGCGGAGCCTGTCTTCCCGCTAGCGCAGACCGTCGCCAACCTCAACATCGACATGATCGGCCGGTACGACCCGACGCACCCGGGCGCCGACTCGAACTACGTCTACATCATCGGCGGCGACCTGATCTCGCAGGAGCTCCACGACTGGAACGCGGAGGCTAACCGCCGCACGGGCCTCGGGCTCGACCTCTCGGCGCGCTTCAACAGCCCCGACGACCCCAACCAGTTCTTCCGCCGCTCCGACCACTGGAACTTCGGCAAGCACGGCATCCCGTTCATCTTCTACTTCACGGGCACGCACGAGGACTACCACCAACCCGGCGACACGCCCGACAAGATCGACTACGACCGCATGGCGCGCATCGCGCGGCTCGTCTTCGCCACCGCCTGGCAGGTCGCCAACGCCGACAGCCGCCCCGCTGTCTCCGGCCTCGGCTTTAACTGAGCACTTTAGCACTTTAACTGAGCACCCTGCCCTCCGCCGACGACCTGCTCTGCTCGTACCAGACCGCAGCCGGACTTCTGCGCGTTCCGCGACGGGGCCCTCCGCAAGTGCTGAGCGCGCGGCGCGGCGCCGATGCGGAGAGCGCAGCCGCCGGGCAGGCCGGGGCGCTCAGGACGCGAAGCCCTTGCCCTCGCGCTCGGCACGGGCCACCTTTTCTTCGTCCAGATGCACGACGGGCTTCTCGACGTCCGTAGAGCTGGTCTCGTGCGGATCCGTACCGACGACCGGCCCGGTAGTCTCGGCCGCGGCGTTGTCTTTACCGGAGACGTTCTCGGTGTAGTCGGGCTGCTCCTTGCGGAGGTGGAGCGGGTCGTGCTTGGTGGAGAGATCGGCCATGGGAGCGTGGGCATCGTGGAGCCTGGCAACGCCGGGCTTCGCGCCAAGGTTGCCGCGAGGACAGATCCGGGGCGCGGCCGCGCGGCGGCCACGCGCCGGCGCGCTCAGGCCGAAGCCGGCGCGAGCGGGTAGTCCGCCTCGACGCGACCGCGCGCCATCTCGCGCAGGCGCCGCCCGAGCAGGCGCTTGCGCAGCGGCGAGAGGTAGTCGATGAAGAGGACGCCGTTGACGTGGTCGTTCTCGTGCTGCACGACACGCGCGAGCAGCCCCTCGGCCTCGATCTCACGCGGCTGGAAGTGGCGGTCGAGGAAGCGAACGCGGACGCGCTCCGGGCGCACGACGACCTCCCGGATGTCCGGGATGGAGAGGCAGCCCTCCTCGTACTCGTCACGCGGACTCTCCGGCAGCGGCGTCACCTCCGGGTTGATGAAGACGAGCGGCCCCTGCGCGTACGCCGGCACGTGCCCGAGCTCTTCGGCCAGGTCCTCGGCCATCCCCGACAGATCGACGACGAAAAGCCGGAGCGCCTGCCCGATTTGCGGCGCGGCCAGCCCGATGCCCGCCGCGTGGTGCATCGTCTCGATCATGTCGTCGATGAGGCGCTGTAGTTCGGGGCTGTCCGCCTCGATGGCCGCGCCGCGCGCGCGGAGCACGGGCTGGCCGTAGGTGTAGATGGGAAGGATCATGCAGCGAGGAACAGGCAGGGCGCCGTTCAGAGGCGTTGCTCGTCTAGAAAGTCTTGGAGGATGAGCGCGGCCGCGGCCGCGTCCACGCGGCCGGTCTGCTTGCGGCGCGCCTTGCGCCGCACGCCGGCCTCGGCGAGCGCTGCCGCCGCCCGTCGCGAAGACGAGCGCTCGTCCTGCTCGTGGATGGGCACGTCCGGAAACGCCCGCCGCAGCCGGTTGGCAAACGGGCGGACGCGCGCCACGGCGGGGCCTTCCTCGCCGTCGTCGCCGAGCGGCCAGCCGATGACGATGCCGGCGAGGCCGTGCGCGGCGTGCAGGCGGCGCAGCTCGGCGACGGCGCCCTCCGGCGGGAACGTGCCCACAGGCTGCGCGAACAGCCCGAGCGGATCGGTCATGGCCAGACCGACGCGGCGGGTCCCGTGGTCTACGGCCACGAGACGCGGATGGGCAGAGGGCAGCGGCACAGAGAGAACCATGCAAAAAGGCCGGACGCAGCGCGCGTCCGGCCTCGCAAGCTACAACGGGGCAAGTCGTCAGTCCCTGGCTGCCGCGTCGGCGCTGCCCTCGGGGATGCTGTAGCCAAGCTCGGCCAGCGGCTGCTGAAGCGCCTCACGGAGCAGCTTGCTCGGCTTGAAGTGCGTCTTGCGCCGCGCCGGGATGAACACCGTCTCGTTGGTCTTGGGGTTGCGCGCCTTCGGCTTGGCACGCGTCTTCTTTACTTCGAACACCCCGAAGTCGCGCAGCTCGATGCGCACCTCCGGGTCGGCCTCAATCATCAACTCGCGCAGCGCCGTGATGACCGCCTGCACCCACGGTTCCGTCCTGTAGAGCGGCTCGTCGGTGATCTCGGCCACGCGGCGTGCGACGTCTTTCTTGGTCAGCGTTGCGACGCGTTCCTGAACAGCTTCCATAGGTAGAGAGTCTCGTCCGAGCCGCACACATAACGGCCCGGACAGCGAATGGATCGGCAGGCTTTGGGGAGAGGGTTAGGTCGCATGCCGCACACAGCGACTCGAACATACATATTATTGGACGCTTGCGCACCCCTGGTGCTCTCCAGGCGGCCCCTCCTTGCAAATTTTCTCTCGGCCGCACACGTCCCTCCCGCGGCGGCTGCACACATAACACCTCCTGCTCCTCGAACTCCTACTCCTCGAAGCGGTACACGCCGAAGATGCCCTCCACGCGCCCGAGGCGCTGGATGATGCGCTGAAGCTGCGCCAGGTCGGTAACGAAGAGCACGAGCGTGCCCTCGAACATGCCGTCCTCGGATGTGATGGTGATCGAGCGGATGTTGGTTTTGAGGCTCTTCGAGATCACCGTCGTGATGTCGCTCACGATGCCCACGCGGTCCTCGCCCACCAGGCGCAGTGCGGCCTGGAACTGGATGTCGTTCTGCCGGCTCCACTCGACCTCGATCACGCGCTCGGCGCGGTCGAGCAGCAGGTGCGGCGCGTTGCGGCACGAGGTGCGGTGAATCTTGACGGCTCCCGTCTTGGAGACGAAGCCGAACACCTCGTCGCCCGGGATGGGATTACAGCACGAGGCATACTCGACCGCCATGTCGGTGTGCCGCTCGCCATCGATGACGAGGGCCGGCTGCCCGTGCTGCTGCGCGTCCTGCGCGAACTGCTCCACGGCCAGGCGCGCCGGCGCCGAGGGCTCGGAGGCCTCGTCCGTCTCGGCCGCGCGCGCACCCTTCTGCACGTACGCGACGAACTCCTTCGGGTCGAACAGGCCGCTGCCGATCTCGAAGAACATCTGCTGGCTCGTCGGGAAGCGGAGCCGGCTCGAGATGCGCGTGATCTCCTGCTCGTCGAGCTCGAGGCGGGCGCGGCGCAGCTTCTTGGCCAGCAGCTCGCGCCCGAGCTCGACCGTCTTGCGGCGCTGCTCGTTGATCCAGTGCCGGATGCGCGCCCGCGCCTTGTGCGTGACGACGAACTTCATCCAGTCCGGGTTGGGCGTCTGCTTCTTGGAAGTCAGCACCTCCACCTGGTCCCCTGGCTGCAGCGCGTACGAGAGCGGCACCATCTTGCCGTTGACCTTCGCGCCGATGCAGTGGAAGCCCACCTCGGTGTGGATCTGGAACGCGAAGTCGACGGGCGTCGCGCCGCGCGGCAGCGTGAGCAGCTCGCCCTTGGGCGTGAACACGTATACCTCCTCGTCGTACAAGTTGAGCTGAAACTCGCGAACGAACTCGCTCGCGTCCTCGGGACGGGGGTTCTCGAGCAGGTCGCGCGCCCAGGCATACATGGACTCGAGGCGGCTCTCGCGGGTGCTCGCGGCGCCGTCGCCGTTCGGAGACTCCTTGTACTTCCAGTGCGCCGCCACGCCGCGCTCGGCGATCTCGTGCATGTCTACCGAGCGGATCTGGATCTCGACCGGGCGCCCCTCCGGCCCGATGACCGTCGTGTGGAGGCTCTGGTACCCGTTGGACTTGGGCGTCGAGATGAAGTCGCGGTAGCGCTCGGGGATGGGCTGGTAGAGATCGGTGAGGATGGAGTAGACCGTCCAGCAGTCCGTCCGCCCCTTGCGGCCGGTCGAGTGCAGGATGACGCGGATCGCGAAGAGGTCGTAGATCTCGTCGAGCGTCTTCTCCTGCCGCTTCATCTTGCGGTAGATCGAGTAGATGCTCTTGGGGCGGCCCGTAATCTCGAACGAGAGGCCGGCCTCGGTGAGCTCGCGCCGGATGGGCTCGATGAAGCGCTCGATGAAGCGCTCGCGCTGCTTGCGCTTGGCGTTGAGCCCGTCGGCGATGGCGCGGAACGCCTCCGGCTCGAGGTGCTTGAGCGCGAGGTCCTCGAGCTGCGTCTTGACCTGGTGCAGGCCGAAGCGGTGCGCGAGCGGCGCAAACAGCTCGAGCGTCTCGGCGGCGATCTTGAGGCGCTTGGGCGGCGGCAGCGACCCGAGCGTGCGCATGTTGTGCAGCCGGTCGGCGAACTTGACCAGGATGACCCGGATGTCGCTCGCCATCGAGAGCATGAGCTTGCGCACGTTCTCGGCGCGGCCCAGCTCACGGCTCTCGAACACGTGCCCGATCTTGGTCACGCCGTCGGTGATGCGCGCGATCTCGGGTCCGAACTCGGCCTGGACGAGCTCGAGCGAGAGATCTGTGTCCTCGACCGTGTCATGGAGCAGCGCGGCCGCGACGGTCGCGTCGTCAAAGCGGATGTCCTTGGCCGCGATGAGCGCGACCTCGAGCGGGTGCGAGATGTAGAGCTCGCCCGAGGCGCGGCGGTCGTCGCGGTGCGCCCAGTAGGCCACGCGGAAAGCACGGCGGATCAGGTCCTCGTCGACGGCCGGGAGGTTGCGCCGGCAGTGCTCGACGAGTACGCGCAGGCGCCGCTCATAGTCCGGGTGGACCTGGAGCTCCTGGAGCTGGCTGTGGAGGTAGGCGGAGGCCTGGATCATGCTCTGCCGTGTGGATGCGCGCGGGCCGTTAAGGTAGAACGTTCACAGACGCGTAATACGAGCGCGTAACACGAGCACGTAGTACGGGCACAGACGCGTAATACGAGCGCGTAACACGAGCGCGTAGTACGGGCACAGACGCGTAGTACGGGCGCGGCCCCGCCTGCCGGAGCAAGCGGGGCCGCGCGGTACGTACGAGCGCGTCTGTCTCAGCCGCGGTGCCCGCTCCGGCCGAGGTTGGTCGCGTGCGACTCGGCGATCGGGTTGCCGGTGCCGGCCGGCGCGCCCTGCTCGCTGTCGCCGTGGTCGGCGCCGGGAGTGGAGCCCCCGCTGGGTCCCTGCGGGATCTGCGGGTTGCCCGTCGTGTCCGGGTTCGGATTGTCCGAGTGGACGGCCTGCGCTTCCGGCGTGGACTCGGGCGGCGCAGACGTATCCGGGACGGGCCCGGCCGCTGGCGCGTCCTGCGCCGGCTTCGGCTCGGCCGCGGGCTTCTCCGCCTTCGGCGCAGCCTTCGGCGCGGCCTTCGGCGCGCTCGCGGCGGCCCCGCTGCCGCCGCGACGGCTACGGCGCGTGCGGCGCCTGGTACCGGCGCTGCCTTCGGGCTTGGCGTCGTTGAAGTCCACGAGCTCCACGACGGCCATCTCGGCCGCGTCGCCGTGGCGGTAGCCCAGCTTGACGATGCGCGTGTAGCCGCCCTGGCGGTCCCCAATGGCCTCGGCCACCTCGCCGAAGAGCGTCTTCACGGCCTCCTTGTCCTGGAGGCGGCGGAAGGCCTGGCGGCGGCTGGCCGTCGAGTCGTCCTTGGCGCGGTTGAGAATCGGCTCGACGAAGACGCGGAGCGCCTTGGCCTTGCCGAGCGTGGTCGTGATGCGCTTGTGCGCGATCAGCGCGGACGAGAGCGACGTCAGCGTCGCCTTACGGTGCGCGTGCGTCCGCCCGATCTTCTTGACTTTGTTTCCGTGTCGCATGGCAGTTCAGGTTGGTGCGGCGCCGTGGGGGCGCCGCCGGGCTCAGGCGGGCTGTTCGAGGTAGCGGTCCACGTCCATGCCGAAGCGCAGGCCGCGCTCGTCGAGGACCTGCATCAGCTCGAGCAGGCTCTTGCGGCCGAAGTTGCGGAACTTGAGCATCTCGCTCTCCTCGCGGCGCACGAGGTCGCCGATGGTCTTGATGGAGGCGGCGCGGAGGCAGTTCTGGGCACGGACGGAGAGGTCGAGGTCGTCCACGGGCTGGCTGAGGACGGCGCGCAGGCGCTGCACCTCGGCGTCGACCTCCTGGCCCTGCTCGGCGCCGGCCGGGGCGGCCTCCACCTCGACGAACAGGCCGATGTGGTCGCGCAGGATGGCCGCGGCACGCGTGAGCGCCTCCTCCGGCGAGACCGAGCCGTCGGTCGTGATCTCGAGCGTGAGGCGCTCGAAGTCGATCTTCTGGCCCACGCGCGTCGGCGTGACGTTGTACTTCACGTTCAGGATGGGCGTGAAGATGGCGTCGATGGCAATCACACCGATCGGGTCGTCGGGGCGCTTGTTCTCCTCGGCCGGCACGTAGCCGCGGCCCTGTCCGATGCGCAGGTCTACGCGGACCTGCGCGTCCTCGGCGAGCGTGGCGATGTGGTGCGAGGGGTTGAGCACCTCGAAGTCGTTGGTGACGGCGGCGAGGTCGCCGGCCGTCCACGCGCCGGGACCGTCGAGCTGGAGCGAGAGCGTGCCCTCGTCCTCGTCGCCGGCACGGAAGCGGACGCCCTTGAGGTTCAGGATGATGTCCGAGACGTCCTCGGTCACGCCGGGAATGGTCGAGAACTCGTGCTGGACGCCGTCGATCTTGACGGCCGTGATGGCGGTGCCGCCGAGCGAGGAGAGCAGGACGCGCCGGAACGCGTTGCCGATGGTGACGCCGTAGCCGCGCTCGAGCGGCTGCACGACGAACCGCCCGTAGGTGTCGCTCATCTCCTCGACCTGGACGCCCTCGGGCATCTGAAGCTGGATCGTGGCCATTTGTTAGGCTGGTTTCTTCGGTAAGGGCGGAGAGCAGACGGCACAGGCGCGCGGCGGGTCGTGGCCGGGCGCCCGTGCCGGGCGGCTTACTTGGAGTAGAGCTCGACGATGAGCTGCTCGCGGATGTTCTCGGGGATGTCCTCGCGCTCGGGGAAATCGAGGAACTTGCCCGTCAGGCGCTCGCGGTCCACCTCGAGGTGGGGGAAGCTGCGGCGCGTGCGCGTGAGCGCGTCGCGGACGACGTCGAGGTTCTTGCTCTTGGGCCGGATCTCAACGATGTCGCCCGGCTGGAGCATGTGGCTCGGGATGTCCGAGACGCGGTCGTTGACCATCACGTGGCCGTGCGTGACCAGCTGCCGGGCCTGCCGGCGCGTGCGCGCGAACCCGAGACGGTAGACGACGTTGTCGAGCCGCGCCTCGAGGAACTTGAGCAGGTTCTCGCCCGTGACGCCCTTCTTGCGCGAGGCCTTCTCGAACAGGTTGCGGAACTGGCGCTCGAGCAGGCCATAGGTGTACTTCGCCTTCTGCTTCTCCTTGAGCTGCAAGGCGTACTCGCTCTCCTTGCGGCGGCGGGCGTTGCCGTGCTGCCCCGGCGGGTAGGGCTTGCGCTCGAGCGACTTCGAAGGGCCGAAGAGGGGCTCGCCGAAGCGGCGGGCGAGCTTCTGCTTGGGGCCGCGGTAACGGGCCATGGTGTTCTCTCTCGTCTGTGAGGTGGACAGATGTACGGTGCGCCCTGCGGGGAGCCCCCGGCTCCCGGCCGCCCCTCGGGGGCAGGCCAGCGTCCGTAACCGGGCTTATCGCCCCGGCGTCGGCATCGGACGGGGAACCGTCAGACGCGGCGGCGCTTGGGCGGCCGGCAACCGTTGTGCGGAATGGGGGTAGTGTCGCGGATCGTGAGGATCTCGAGCCCGGCGTTGGCAAGCGCGCGGATGGCACCCTCGCGACCCGAGCCGGGCCCCTTCACGTGCACGTCCACGCGGCGCAGCCCGAGGTCGTACGCCTCCTTGGCGGCCTGCGCGGCAGCGACCTGCGCCGCGTAGGGCGTGTTCTTCCGCGAGCCGCGGAAGCCCATCTTCCCGGCCGACGACCACGAGATCGTGTTGCCGTACGAGTCGGTGATGGTCACGAGGACGTTGTTGAACGTCGCCTTGACGTAGGCCGCGCCGTTGGACTCGACCTGGACTTTCTTGCGCGTCGCGCGCGCGCCTTTCTGCTGCTTAGCCATGGTTGTTCACGACTGCCCGAGGGCAGCGGTAGGTGTTGGAGTCGGGCGGCGGGGCGTCAGGGGTGGTCCTGCGCGGAGCAGGATGCCTGCGTGCCACGCCTGCCGGAGCGAACGGGATGGCCGGCGGCGCCTCGCCCACGTGCCGGAGCGCGGGGAACGAGCGTCGCGGACGGGTTACTTGCGCGGGGCCTTCTTCTTGCCGGCCACCGTCTTCTTGCGGCCCTTGCGCGTGCGCGCGTTCGTCTTCGTCCGCTGCCCGCGCAGGGGCAGGCCGCGGCGGTGACGCAGACCGCGGTAGCAGCCGATGTCCATCAGCCGCTTGATGTTGAGCTGCACTTCGGTGCGGAGCGCGCCCTCGACCACGTAGTGGTCTTCGATGAGCGAGCGCACCTTGCGCGTCTGGTCTTCCGACCACTGGTCCGGCTTTTCGTCCTGGCTCAGGCCGGCGCGCTCGAGGATCTCGGCGGCGCGGTTGGGCCCGATCCCGTAGATGCTCGTCAGCGCGATCACGCCGCGCTTGTTGCCGGGAACGTCGACTCCTGCGATTCGAGGCATGGGTTGAGGGGGATGTCGGCACGCGCCGCGTCAGCCCTGACGCTGCTTGTGCTTCGGGTTCTTCTTGTTGATGATGTAGATGCGCCCCTTGCGCCGGACGATCTTGTCGTCGGCGGAGCGCTTCTTGACACTGGCGCGGACCTTCATGGGCTCGGGCGGTGTGGAGCGGCGAGGCCGCTCCGGGTGAAACGGTTCCGGGAGGAACGGCGCCGGTGCCGCTCGCGCGGCCCGACGCAGGGCGTCGTTCGTAGCAGTTCGCTCGTAGCAGTTCGCTCGTAGCAGTTCGCTCGTGGGGTTACTTGTAGCGGTACACGATCCGGCCCTTCGTCAGGTCATAGGGCGACAGCTCGACCGTCACCTTGTCGCCGGGCAGGATCTTGATGTAGTACATCCGCATCTTGCCCGAGAGCAGCCCGAGGATCTCGTGGCCGTTCTCGAGGCGAACGCGGAACTGCGCGTTCGGGAGGGCTTCGAGGACTTCGCCGTCCTGGCGGATGGCGTTCTGCTTAGCCATGCACGGTGGGGGTAAGGTGAGGCGCGGCGTCGCCGCGCGCGCGCGCGAGGGCGGCCTCGATGGCGTCGTAGGAGGAGAGGATTTCGGCGGAGCCGCGGCGGACGTGGACCATGTGCTCGTAGTGCGCGCTCGGGCGGCCGTCGGCGGTGCGCACGGTCCAGCCGTCGGCGTCCACGGTCACGTCGGCCGTGCCCTGGTTGACCATCGGCTCGATGCAGAGCGTCATGCCTTCCCGGAGGCGCTTGCCCTGTCCGCGGCGGCCCACGTTGGGCACCTGCGGGTCCTCGTGCAGCCGCCGCCCCACGCCGTGCCCGACGAGGTCGCGGACGACGCCGTAGCCGTGCGCCTCGCAGCAGGATTGTACGGCGTGCCCGATGTCGCCGATCCGGTTGCCGGAACGCGCCTGCGCGATCGCTTCGTACAGCGCCTGCCGCGTGACGCGCAGCAGCGCCGCGTCCTCGTCCGAGATCTCCCCGACGGGGAACGTGTAGGCGAAGTCGCCGAAGTAGCCCCCGAGCTCGACGCCGCAGTCTACCGACACGATGTCGCCATCGCGGAGCTCGTAGGCGCTCGGGAAGCCGTGCACCACCACGTCGCCCACCGAGATGCACAGCACGCCCGGGAACGGCGCCGTGTCGCCGGCCATGCGGTAGCCCTTGAACGCCGGGCGCGCGCCGGCGTCGCGAATCATCTCCTCCGCGACGCGGTCGAGCGCAGCCGTAGGCGTACCGGGCACGATGCGCGTGGCGACCTCGGCGAGCACGCGGCCCACCAGGTCGGCCGCCTCACGCAGGCCCTGTACGTCTCGGTCGTTCTTGAGCGGAATCATCAAAGAGCTAAAGAGGGGGGCGCGCGGCGCTACCGCCGGCGTCCGCGCACGCGGCCGGTCTTCATGAAGCCGTCGTAGTGACGCATGAGCAGGTGGCTCTCGATCTGCTGCAGCGTGTCGAGCGTCACGCCGACGAGGATCAGCAGGCTCGTCCCGCCGAAGAACTGCGCGAAGCCCGGCAGCACGCCGAACTGCACGACGATGGCTGGCAGGATGGCCACGAAGCCAATGAAAAGCGCGCCCGGCAGGGTGATGCGCGTCAGGATGGTGTCGATGAACTCCTGCGTCTGCCGCCCCGGGCGGATGCCGGGGATAAAGCCGCCCTGACGCTTCATCGTGTCCGCCATCTCCTGCGGGTTCACTGCGATGGCGGTGTAGAAATAGGTGAAGAAGACGCAGATGACGAAGAAGATCAGCGAGTACCAGAACCCGAAAATGTCCCCCGTGGCGGTGCCCACCGCGAGCCAGAACGGGCTCTCGGGGAAAAACTGCGCGATCGTGCTCGGGATGAACATGATCGACTGCGCGAAGATGATCGGCATGACGCCGGCCGCGTTGACGCGCAGCGGCAGGTACTGCGTCGTGCCGCCCATCACCTTGCGGCCCACGACGCGCTTGGCGTACTGGACCGGGATGCGCCGCGTGCCCTGCGTGACGAGCACTACAAAGAGCGTGACGACGAAGAGCGCGCCGATCTCAAGCAGGAAGATGAAGAAGTTGGAGTTCTCGCGAGCGAACTCGTTGAAGAGCGACTGCGGCAGGAAGGCGATGATGCCGATCATGATGATCAGCGAGATGCCGTTGCCGATGCCCTTCTCGGTGATGCGCTCGCCGAGCCACATCACGAAGATGGTACCGGCGGTGAGGCAGATCACGGTCGAGACCATGAACAGCCACGGCGCCACCACGATCGCCTGGCCGGTATCACCGTACTGAAGGTTGATCGCGTAGCCGACGGCCTGCAGCGCCGTGATGCCGACGGTGAGGTAGCGCGTCAGCTGCGTGATCTTGCGCCGGCCCTCGTCGCCTTCCCGCTGCAGCTTCTGGAAGTAAGGCATCACGGCCCCGAGCAGCTGTACGATGATCGAGGCCGTGATGTACGGCATGATGCCGAGCGCGAACACGCCCGCCCGGAAGAACGCGCCACCGACGAACAGGTTGAACAGGCCGAAGAGGCCACCTTGGTCCGCCTGGCTCGAGACGGCCTCGAGGATCTGCGCGCTAATGCCCGGGATCGTCACGTACGACCCGAGGCGGTACACCACCAGGATGCCCAGGGTGAAGAGGATCCGCTGCCGAAGCTCGTGGATCTTCCAGATGTTGCGGATACTTTCGGCTACCGAAGCCATGAGACGCTGTCAGCTGAGGGGGTGGGACGCACAGGCGCGGCGGACGGGGGGGCCGGCGCCCGACGATAGCGCCGGCGCCGCCGGCGCGCCACCGTGCAGTTACTCCACTACGGTTGCCGTGCCGCCCGCAGCCTCGATCTTCTCGCGCGCCGACGCCGAGAAGGCGTGCGCGTGGATGTCGAGGCGCGCGCCGAGCTCTCCGCCGCCGAGCACCTTCACACGGCCGTTCTTGCCGCCGATGCCGAGCGCCCGCAGCACGTCCGGCGTGACCGTGGCCCCTGCCTGGAGACGCCCCTGCTCGACGAGGTCCGCCAGGCGGGTCAGGTTGACCGGGTCGTAGGCGACGCGCCCGCGATTCTGGAAGCCGTACTTCGGCAGACGGCGCTGCAGCGGCATCTGGCCGCCCTCGAACCACGTCGGCACCTTGCCGCCCGAGCGGCTCTTCTGGCCCTTGTGGCCCCTGGTAGACGTGCCGCCGTGGCCGGAGCCCTGGCCGCGGCCGATGCGCTTGCGCGACTTGGTGGCGCCCTTGGCGGGCTTGAGCGTGCTGAGATCCATGTGTGCTGGAGGCTAAGACGCCCGCACCCGGCCTCGCGTAGCGGAGCCGGGGCGGACTCGCGTGTACAGACGAGTCAAGATAGAGCGCCGGCGTGCGGCCCGGATGCGCCCGTAGTGCCTTTTATGTGAAGCGGCCTTCTCGCGCGGCTCGACCTTACGTGAAGCAGCCGCCGGCTCCCGAGGGGCGGCGGCTGCGAGCCGTCAGGCGTTTTCGACTGTGACGAGATGCGTCACCTTGGCAATCATGCCGCGGATCTGCGGCGTGTCGTTGTGCTCCACCGTCCGGCCGATCCGGCCGAGGCCGAGCGCCTTGATAGTGAGCTTCTGGTCCTCGGTCCGGCGAATCGTGCTGCGGACCTGCGTGATCTTGAGCTTGGACATACTGGTGGGGGCGGCGGACGCGCGGCGTGCGCGTCCTGCTCGGAAGGGTTCAGCCCTCGAAGACGCGCTTGAGCGAGAGGCCGCGGCGCTGCGCCACCTCGGCCGGGTCTTGGAGCTGGGCCAGCGCGTTCATCGTCGCCGCAACGACGTTGTGCGGGTTGCTCGAGCCCTGGCTCTTCGAGAGCACGTTCTTGATGCCCGCGCACTCGAGCACGGCACGCACGCCGCCGCCGGCAATCACGCCGGTACCCTGCGTCGCCGGCTTGAGCAGCACCACGCCGGCGTCCTGCCGGCCGCGTACCGCGTGCGGGATCGTGCCCGTCTCGGTGACCGGCACCTTGATCATGTTCTTCTTGGCGTCCTCGGTGCCCTTCGCGATCGCGTCGGCGACCTCGTTGGCCTTACCGAGGCCACGCCCGACGCGGCCCTCCCCGTCGCCGACGACCACGACGGCGTTGAACGAGAAGCGACGACCGCCCTTGACGACCTTCGCCACGCGGTTGATCGCCACGAGGCGCTCGATGAGGTTCGACTGCGGCTGCTCGGGCTCCTGACGACGGCCCCGGCCCCGGTCCTGCTGCTTTGCCATGATGTATTCAGGTGGGGGGATTAAAACTGGAGACCGCCTTCGCGGGCGCCCTCGGCGAGGGCTTTCACGTTGCCATGGTAACGGTAACCGCCGCGGTCGAACACGGCCACGTCGATGCCGGCCGCCCTGGCGCGCTCGGCCAGCCGCTGGCCGGTCGCCCGGCTCCGCTCCTGCGGCGAGCCCTCGGTGCCGTTCTCACGGCTCGACGCGGCGGCGAGCGTCACACCCGCCACGTCGTCGATCAGCTGCGCGTAGATGTACTTGTTCGAGCGGAACACGCTCAGGCGCGGGCGGGACGCCGTGCCGGCGACCTTGGCGCGGATGCGCCGGCGGATGCGGGCGCGCTGGATGACTTTCGGTGCTGTCTTGGCCATGGGAGTGTCGCGCGCTCGGACCGGGCGATTGCCGACCGCCCGGTCGCGCGCGGGCTAGCGTGGGGGGATTAGCGCGCGGCCGTCTTACCGGCCTTGCGGCGCACGAACTCGTCCGTGTAGCGGATACCCTTGCCCTTGTAGGGCTCCGGCGGACGCAGGCCGCGGATCTTGGCCGCCACCTGCCCGACGAGCTGCTTGTCGATGCCCTCCACCGTCACGCGCGGGTTCTGACCACGGGCCGAGGCGGCCGTGATTGTGACCCCGTCGGGCGGCAGGAAGTAGATCGGGTGCGAGTAGCCGAGCGCGAGCTCGAGCACGCCGTTGTTGACCTCGGCGCGGTAGCCGACGCCGATCACCTCGAGCTCGCGCTTGAAGCCGTCGCTGACGCCGGTGATGAGGTTGGCGAGCAGCGAGCGGTAGAGGCCGTGCAGCGCGCGGTGGCGCTTCTGGTCGGTCGGGCGCGAGACGAGCAGCTCGCCGTTCTCCTGCGCGAGCTGAATGTCCGGGTCCACCTGGAGATCGAGCTGGCCCTTGGGCCCCTTCACGACCACGTAGTTCTTGTCTGAGACGCTCACCGTCACCCCGGAGGGAATGGCGATCGGGAGCTTTCCGATGCGGGACATAGCGGTTTCTGTGGTTGCGGGGTACACGCACGGGCGTCGGGCGCGCGGGGCGCCGTCACACCCGCAACAAACTCAGTGGACGTACGCGAGGACCTCGCCGCCGATGCCGGCGCGCTTCGCCTCCTTGTCGGTCATCACGCCCTGGCTCGTCGAGAGGATCGCGATGCCGAGACCGTTCATCACGCGCGGCAGGTTGTCCACGCCGACGTAGCGGCGCAGACCCGGCCTGGAGACGCGCTTGATGTTCTGGATCACCGGGCGGCCGCCGCGCTGGTACTTGAGGTAGACGCGGATGAGGCCCTGCTTGCCGTCCTCGACGTTGACGAAATCGCGGATGTAGCCCTTGTCCAGCAGGATCTGGGTCATCGCCCGCTTCAGGTTGGAAGCCGGGATGTCCGTGTAGGGGTGACGGGCCTTCTGCGCGTTGCGGATGCGCGTCAGGTAGTCCGCTACGGGGTCGGTGATTGCGCTCATGAGTCTTCGGCCGGTTTGGGCGCGCCTCGACAGGCAGCAGCGCCCACCTGGCCGCTAGCTAGGGGGTGGGAAAGCCCGGAAAACGCCCCGGGCGGGCGCGCTTACCAGCTCGACTTGCGCACGCCGGGGATCTTGCCGTCGAGCGCCATCTCACGGAAGACGACGCGGCTGATCCCGAAGCGGCGCATGTAGCCGCGCGGGCGGCCGGTGAGCGAGCAGCGGTTGTGCAGGCGGACGGGGCTGGCGTTGCGAGGAAGCTTCTGGAGCTCCTCGTAGTTGCCCTCGGCCTTGAGCTGCCGGCGCTTCTCGGCGTACTTGGCGACGAGCTCGCGGCGCTTCTTCTCGCGGGCGATGACGCTCTTCTTTGCCATGGGAGGTCTCTGCAGGGGTTGAAAAAGGTCAGCTCTCGCCAGGTCGTCAGGCCTCGGTCTCTTCGCGACGCACGAACGGCATCCCGAGCTCCTTCAGGAGCGCGTGCGCCTCCTCATCGGTCTGCGCCGACGTGACGAACGAGATATCGAGCCCGCTCACACGGGCTACCTTGTCGATATCGATCTCCGGGAAGATGATCTGCTCCCTGACGCCGAGCGTGTAGTTGCCCCGGCCGTCGAACGAGCGGTCCGGAACGCCGCGGAAGTCGCGCACGCGCGGCAGCGCGAGCGTGACCAGCCGGTCCAGAAACTCCCACATGCGGTCGCCACGCAGCGTGACGGCCACGCCCACCGGCATGTCCTCGCGCAGCTTGAAGTTCGAGATCGACTTGCGGGCACGCCGGATGGCCGGCTGCTGGCCCGTGATCAGGCGAATCTCCTCAACGGCGTCGTCGAGCACTTTCTTGTTCTGCGAAGCCTCGCCGACGCCTTTGTTGACGACGATCTTGAGCAGGCGCGGCGCCTGCATGACGTTGTCGTACCCGAAGCGCTCCATGAGCGCCGGCACGACCTGTTCGAGGTAGCGGGTCTTGAGACGCGGGACGTAGTTTTCCATCGGATCGGGGGGCGTCGTCGAGCGGGCCGGCCGGCGGAGCCGGTGGCGGGCCGCCTCGTAGACGGGTGCGGGCGCGGCCCGCGGGGGAGGAAAGAGGCGACAGCCAAGACGCGGGGCCCGGCCGTCGCGACGGGTCAGCGGTCGAGCTCCTGACCGGTCGTCTTGGCGTAGCGGACCCACCGGCCCTTCCCGGTCTCGGCGTCCTCAACGCGCTTGCGCCCGATGCGGGTCGCCTTGCCGTTCTGGTCTACCGGCATCACGTTGGAGACGTGAATCGGCAGCTCCTTCTCGACGCGGGCGCCCTGAGGGTACTGCTGGTTGGGCTTCGTGTGGCGGTAGCGGACGTTGACGCCCTCCACGAGCACTTTCTCCTTGCTCGGGTAGACGGCGATCACGCGGGCCTGGTAGCCCTTTGGACGGTCCATGTCGAGGCCCTTGGCGCTCGTGATGGTCTTCGTCAGCGCGACCGTGTCGCCCTTCTTGATGTGGAGCTTCTTCTGCTTGTTGGTCGTGCGCGGCATGGTCGGGGTTGAGGCTTCGCCTCCGGCTTGGCGGGCGCTTGTCGGGGGGCCCGCGCGGTTAGAGAACCTCGGGGGCGAGAGAGACGATGCGCATGAACTGCTTCTCGCGCAGCTCGCGCGCGACCGGCCCGAAGATGCGGGTGCCGCGCGGCTCGTCGGCATCGTTGATCAGCACGGCCGCGTTCTCGTCGAAGCGGATGTACGAGCCGTCCTTGCGCCGGTACTCCTTCTTCGTGCGCACAACGACCGCCTTGGAGACGTCGCCCTTCTTCACGTTGCCGCCAGGGATGGCGTTCTTGACCGAGACGACGATCTTGTCGCCGACACGGGCGTAGCGGCGGCCGGAGCCGCCGAGCACTCGGATGCAAAGCACTTCCTTCGCCCCGCTGTTGTCGGCGACGTTGAGTCGGGATTCCTGTTGGATCATGGCTGCTCGGAGAGTTGCCCGGTGGCGCGGCGCACCAGCCGGGCAGGCGGGGTGTCAGGTCAGGCGGCGCGCTCGATCACGTCCACGAGGCGCCAGCGCTTCGTCTTGGAGAGCGGGCGGGTCTCCTGGATGCGAACCGTGTCGCCCTCGCGGGCGTCGTTCGCCTCGTCATGCGCTTTCAGCTTGGTCGTCTTCTTGACGAACTTGCCGTAGATGGGGTGCTTCACCTGCCGCTCGATCGCGACGGTGATCGTCTTGTCCATCTTGTCGGAGATCACAAGGCCCACGCGGGACTTGCGTGTGGCGCGCGCTTCGGCGGCCGGAGCGGTCTGGGGTTCCATAGCGGGGCGGCCGCAGAGGCCAGGGCTATTCGCTTGGTGAGCCGGTACCTCACCAACTACGGGGGCCGGACGGGCCGGCGGGAGCAGGGGAGAATACGCCGTCCTGCGTGAAGGTTCAGCGGAGCCTCGCGTGCGAAACGCCAGGCCTACAAAGCTTCACCGAACGGACGGGCGCGGGCCGGGGGAGCTCAGGCCTCGCCGGCCAGCTCCTTCTGGCGCAGGATTGTCTTGAGCCGTGCGATGTTGCGGCGCTTCTCGCGGAGCACGAGCGGGTTCTCGAGCGCAGCCACCGCGCGCTGGAAGTGCAGCGTCTGCAGCGCGCTCTCCTCTTCGGCAATGCGCTGCGCGATCTCCTGCGCGCTCATGTCGCGGATCTCGTTGGCTTTCATGGCGAAACACAAAAAGGCTCCGGGGCCGAGGACGACCCCGGAGCAGGTCGGGGGGGAACGATCAGCCTTGGCTGCTCGCGTCGGACTCGGCCGGCGCTTCGCCGGCAACCGTCACGTTGGCCTCAGCCGGCGCGTCGGCGGCGCCGGCACGCTTGGGCGCCGGCAGCTGCACCATGTCCGGGCGGACGACCACCTTGCAGGCCACGGGCAGCTTCTGGATCGCAAGGCGCATCGCCTCGCGCGCCACGTCTTCCGGCACGCCCGCAATCTCAAAGAGAATGCGGCCCGGCTTGACGACGGCCACCCAGTACTCAGGCGAGCCCTTGCCCTTACCCATTCGGGTCTCGGCCGGCTTCTTGGTGATCGGCTTGTCCGGGAAGATGCGGATCCACACCTTACCGACGCGCTTCATGCGGCGCGTCATCGCGATACGGGCCGACTCGATCTGGCGGCTGGTGATCCAGCCCGGCTCGAGCGCCTTGATCCCGTACTCGCCGAAGGACACGCGGGCGCCTCGCTGCGCGAGGCCCTTCACGCGTCCCTTTTGCATCTTGCGGAACTTGGTCCGCTTCGGCATCAACATGGCTCAGTAGTCAGCTTGCGTGAATGGGACGCGTCAGTTGGCCCGGCTGCTGGGGCCGCCGCGACGCGGACGACGCCCGCCGCCACCCTCAGAGCCGCCGCGGCCGCCGCGCGCGTCGCCGCGCCCACCGTCACGGCCGCCTTCGCGGCGCCGGCGCTCGGGCATCTGCGGCGCGGCCGAAGCCTGCTGCCGCTGCGCGGCCGCGTTGGGGCTCAGGTCCGGCTTGCCGATCACCTCGCCGTGGAAGATCCACACCTTCACGCCCGAGGTGCCGTAGATCGTGTAGGCGGTCGCCTCGGCGTAGTCAATGTCGGCGCGGAGGGTGTGCAGCGGCACGCGGCCCTCGAGGTACTGCTCCGTGCGGCCCATCTCGGCGCCGCCGAGACGGCCCGAGAGCTTGACGCGGATGCCCTCGGCGCCCGAGCGCATGGCGGCGCTGATGGCCTGCTTCATGGCGCGCCGGAACGAGATGCGGCCCTCGAGCTGCTGCGCGATGTTCTGCGCCACGAGGCTCGCGTCCAGCTCCGGACGCTTGATCTCGTTGATGTTGATCTGGATGTCCTTGCTCGTGAGCCGCTTGAGCTCCTCGCGCAGCTTCTCGACCTCGGCGCCGCCGCGGCCGATGACCACGCCCGGGCGGGACGTGTGCAGCGTCAGGATGACACGCTTGGGCGTGCGCTCGATCACGACGCGGCTCAGGCCGGCGCGCTTGAGGCGCGCCTCCAGGTAGCGGCGGATCTCCTCGTCCTCGACGAGCTTGTCGGCGAACGACCCGTCCGTGTACCAGTTCGAGTCCCAGCCACGGATCACGCCCAGGCGAAAGCCGACAGGGTTTGTTTTCTGGCCCAAAACAGCCTCTTGGTCTAAGGGGATACGGGGTCAGGCCTCGGCCGTCCCGGCAGCCGTGCCGACGACGACGGTGAGGTGGCTCGACCGCTTCAGAATGGGGTGGGCGCGGCCGCGCGAGACCGGGCGGAAGCGCTTGAAAAACGGCGCCTCGTCAACCGTGATCTCGCGCACGACGAGCGCCGACTCGTCGACGCGCTCGTCCTGGTTCTGGTCGAACAGGTTGGCGACGGCCGACTGGATGGTGAGCTCGATGGGCCGGGCGGCCTTCTGAGGAAGGAAGTGCAGCGTCGTCAGCGCGTCCTGCACCTTCTTGCCCCGGACGACGTCCGCCACGATCCGCATCTTGCGGGGGGAGCTGCGGATGAACTTCCGCTTGGCGCGTGCTTGCATGGGGATTCAGGGATGGGGGCGGCGCGCCGGCAGGCGGGCGCCACCCGGGCTGCGCTTACCGGCGGCGCTTGTCCTTCTTATCTCCGGCGTGGCCGCGGAACGTCCGCGTCGGCGCGAATTCACCGAGCTTATGGCCGATCATGTTCTCGGTGACGTAGACCGGGATGAACTGCTTGCCGTTGTGCACGGCGAAGGTGTGCCCGATCATGTCGGGCGTGATCATGGAGGCGCGGCTCCAGGTCTTGATCACGCGCTTCTTGCCGCCCTCGTTCATCTCTTCCACCTTGCGGCGGAGCTTGTAGAACACGTAGGGGCCTTTCTTGAGGGAGCGTGCCATGGGATTCTATCGCGTGGGCGAGGGCTACTTCTTGCGGTTGCGGCGACGGACGATCAGGTCGTTAGACGCCTTCTTCTTCTTGCGCGTCTTGTAGCCCTTCGCCGGGACGCCCGTGGGGGACTTCGGATGGCCGCCGGAGGCCTTGCCCTCGCCGCCGCCCATCGGGTGGTCGACCGGGTTCATGGCCACGCCGCGCACCTTCGGACGAATGCCGAGCCAGCGCGAGCGGCCGGCCTTGCCCAGTTCGATGTTCATGTGATCCGGGTTGGACGTCGTGCCGATCGTGGCCATGCACGTCACCGGCACCATGCGCACCTCGCCCGAGGGCAGCTTGAGCGTGGCGAACTTGCCCTCACGAGCGGTCAGCTGCGCGTACGTGCCGGCCGAGCGGGCCAGCTGCGCCCCCTTGCCCGGCTTCATCTCGATCGCGTGCACCTGCGTGCCGAGCGGGATGTTGGCCAGCGGGAGGCAGTTGCCGAGGTCTGGCGGCGCATCGGGGCCGCTGAGCACCTTCTGCCCGACGGCCAGCTTGTCTGGCGCGATGATGTAGCGCTTCTCGCCGTCGGCATACACGAGCAGCGCGATGCGGGCCGAGCGGTTCGGGTCGTACTCGATCGCGGCGACGCGCGCCGGGATGCCGAGCTTGTTGCGCTTGAAGTCTACGAGGCGGTAGCGGCGCTTGTGGCCGCCCCCCTGGTGCCGCGTCGTGATGCGGCCGTTGTTGTTGCGCCCGCCCTTCCGCTTGAGCGGGGCCAGCAGGCTCTTCTCCGGCTCCGACTTCGTGATCGTGTCGAAGGCTGAGACGGAGCGGTGCCGCTGACCGGGGGTGTTGGGCTTCAGCTTACGAATAGCCATGGATGGATTCAGCTAGGGCATACCTGCGGCCGGCCGGTGCCAACCGCTTTGCGCCCGGTGGGGCGCCCGAGGGCACGCGCGGCCGGGCCGCGCACGCGCTCAGACGCTCTCGTAGAAGTCGATCTCGCCCTCGCGGAGCGTGATGACGGCTTTCTTGTAGGCGGCGCGGCGCCCTTCCACGACCCCTTTGCGGGTCATGCGGCGCGTGCGCTTGCCGCGCACGATCATCGTCCGCACTTCCTTGATGTCGATACCCGGGTAGCGGGCCTCGAGGGCTTTGCGGATCTCGATCTTGTTGGCGGTCTTGGCCACCCGGAACGCGTAGTGACGGCCCTCGGCAGTGAGGCGCGTCGACTTCTCGGTCAGGATGGGCGCGATGAGGATGGACTGGGCCATGGTGCGTCGGGGAGAGGTCAGGCCTCGGTGGCCTCGGTGGCGTCGGCAGCGGCGCGGGCGGCCGGGCGCAGCGCCTCGGTGAGCGGCTCGACCGCGCCCTCCTGGATCAGGAGCACGGCCGCGCCGAGGAGGTCGAGCGTGTTGGCCTGCGCGGCGTCGCGGATCTCGAGCTTCGGGATGTTGCGCCCGGAACGGTAGACCACGTCCTGCGGCCCGTTGGTGAGCAGGAGCACCTTGCGGCCGGCGAGCCCGTTGGCGGCGAGCAGCGAGACGACCTCGCGCGTGCGCGGCGTGTCAAGCTGCAGGTCTTCGATCACGCGGACGGCGTCGGCGCGCAGCTTGTGCACCACCGCCGATCGGCGCGCAAGCTGCTTCGTCTTGCGGTTGACACGGACGGTGTACCTGTGCGGGCGCGGGCCGAAGATGGTGCCGCCGCCCTTGCGCGTCGGGCTCTTGGCGTCGCCGGCACGGGCGCCGCCGGTGCCTTTCTGGCGGTAAAGCTTGCGCGTGGAGCGGGCCACTTCGCTGCGTTCTTTCGTCTTGTGCGTACCCTGGCGGCCGTGCGCCTGGATGGAGCGCACGTCGAGCCAGATCGCGTGGTCGTTCGGCTCGATGCCGAACACGGCCTCGTCGAGCGTGACCGTGCGACCGGCCTCGGCGCCGTCGCGGGTGTAAACGGGGAGATTCATCGGAGTGCGAGTGCAGGGCCGGGCGCGGCGACGCCGAGGCGTGGGGCCTATGACGGTACGCGCAGGCCGGCGGATCAGGCCTTGCGAATTTCGAGGATGGCGTTCTTATGCCCCGGCACGGCGCCCTTGACGAGCAGCAGGTTCTGCTCAGGGAAGAGCCGCACTACGCGCAGGTTCTTGGTCGTCACGCGCGTGTTGCCTGTGCGGCCGGCCATGCGCAGGCCCTTGAAGACGCGGCTCGGGTCGGAGCCCTGCCCGACCGAGCCGGGCGCGCGCTGCCGGTTGTGCTGGCCGTGCGTGGCATCGCCAACGCCGCCGAAGCCGTGGCGCTTGACGACGCCCTGGAAGCCTTTGCCCTTCGTCTGGCCGGCCACGTGCACCTTCTGGCCGGCCTCGAAGACGTCACCCACGGTGACCGTGTCGCCGAGCGAGACGTCGAGCCCGAAGTTGCGGAACTCGACGAGCGTGCGCTGCGGGTCTACGCCCGCCTTCTCGAAGTGGCCCCTGAGGGCCTTGGTGGTGCGCCTGGCCTTGCGCGTGCCGAAGCCGAGCTGGACCGCGTCGTAGCCGTCCGTCTCTTCGGTCTTGACCTGCGTCACGGCGCAGGGGCCGGCTTCGATGACGGTGCAGACGACCTGGTTGCCCGTCGCCTCATCGAAGAGGGTGGTCATGCCGACCTTTCGGCCGAGGATGCCGCTCATTGAAACCTCTTTGGTTTAGTTAAGCGCGCGCCGGCAGGGACCGCCGGGCGAAACTCGCGGGGGAATGTCAGACCGTGACCCGGTCAGACCTTGATCTCGACCTCGACGCCGCTCGGAAGCTCGAGCTTCATCAGCGCGTCGACGGTCTTGGACGAGGTCGAGAGGATGTCGATCAGGCGCTTGTGGGCGCGCGTCTCGAACTGCTCGCGGCTCTTCTTGTCCACGTGGGGTCCGCGCAGCACGGTGTGGATCTGCTTGCGCGTCGGCAGCGGGATGGGCCCGCTCACAACCGCGCCGGTCGACTTGACCGTGCGGACGATCTTCTCGGCGCTCTTGTCGACGAGCGTGTGGTCGAACGACTTGAGCTTGATGCGGATTTTCTGGTTTGCCATGTCTCAGCGAGGAAAGAGGGGGAGGAAGGAGGAAGGAGTGGCGCGCAGCGAGGCGCAGACCCGCCTCCTTCCTCTTTCCCCTTTCCTGTGATCAGTCGATCGGTCTGCTGCGGGTCAGTCCAGGATTGAGTCAGTCCAGGATTGGGTCAGTCGAGGATTTTGGAGACGACGCCGGCGCCGACCGTGCGCCCGCCCTCGCGGATGGCGAAGCGCAGCCCCTCCTCCATCGCGATCGGCGCGATCAGCTTGACCCGGAACTGCGTGTT
>JBKBRC010000030.1:3394-30507 GCA_046292345.1 Rubricoccaceae bacterium | reverse complement strand
TGGACCCCCGTGATGGATCCCTACGCCGGGCGCTCTCCCGCGGCAGAGTGCCACGCGGCACCAGGCCTGAGCCGCGCAAGCGGGCCTGACTCGTGCAGGGACCTGCCCTACACCATGGAACTCGGAAGCCCGCCCTTTCCCCGCAGGGGTTCTATGGCAGACTGGTCTCCCAGACGCGTCTTCCTTGCATCGTCCCTGAGACGCTGCTCCCATGCCCTACCCTCCCGAGTTCCTCCCGCTCGACCTTCTCGGCGCCTCTCCCCCCGGAGCGCCCCCGCCCGAGAGTGCCGCCACCTGCTTGCAGGGCGGCTGCGATGGCGCGTGCGCGTGTGCTGCGCCGGCAGCGCCAGCGCAAAGCGGAGAAGACCGCCTCGAGAGCGGAGAAGACCGCCTCGGCGGAGACCCGGCCGCCGGAGACCAGGTTCTCCGGAGACGCTTCTTCCGCGACGCCCTCGCCCTCTTCGGCGGGCTGGCGGCCGGGCAGGTCCTGGGCGCCGTGACAGCCGAGGCCGCCGCCCTCGAGCAGACCGCCGCCGAACCCGGTGTCGCCATCCCCGGGGCGCCGACGTTTTCGGAGGAGGAGGGCCGCCACCTCATCGTTCGCATGCAGCAGGAGCTTCAGCGGGCGATGGCCAAGCCCATCGAGCACCGCCGCTGGGTGATGGTGATCGACCTCCGGAAGTGCACCGGCTGTGGGGCATGCACCGTCTCGTGCATCGCCGAGAACCACCTCCCGCCGGGCGTGGTCTACCGGCCGGTGATCGAGGAGGAGATCGGGACGTTCCCGAACGTCTCCGCCCGCTCGATTCCGCGCCCGTGCATGCAGTGCGAGAACCCGCCCTGCGTGCCCGTCTGCCCCGTCAAGGCCACGTTCGTGCGCCCCGACGGCATCGTGGACATGGACTATACGCGGTGCATCGGGTGTCGCTACTGCATGACGGCGTGCCCCTACCACGCGCGCACGTTCGACTTCGGCTACAACTACACCGACGGCACGCCGGCCCGGCAACCGTACGAGGAAGCCGCCAACTACGAGTACGGGGAGCGCTGGAGCCGCGAGGGCCGGTCCTCGCCCGTCGGGAACGTCCGGAAGTGCCACTTCTGCACGCACAAGCTGGACGCCGGGATGCTCCCCTCTTGCGTCACCTCGTGCATCGGGTACGCCACGTTCTTCGGCGACGCCAACGACCCGGACAGCCTCGTCTCCCAGCTCATCAGCCGTCCCAACAAGATGCGCCTCAAGGAAGAGATGGGCACGAAGCCCCGCGTCTACTACCTCGTCTGAGCGCTGCCTCGTCTGAGCGCTGCCTCGTCTGAGCGCTTGCGCCCGCCTAGCCTGTCCCTGAGATGCCTTCCCCCCTTCATCCCATGTTCCGCCTCGAGCGTCCGCGCGACTTCCGCATCTCGCTCGGGCTTGCGCTGGCAGCCCTGGTCGTCGGCACTGTCGGCGTGCTCCAGGTGATCGGGTTCGGCCAGCACGGCGCGCTCACCAACTACGTCCCGTGGGGGCTGTGGGTGGGTATCTACGTCTACCTCGTGTGGCTCGAGGTCGGAATGATCCTGAGCTACTTCGTGCTCCGGCGCGTGCTTGGCGTCGAGGCGATCGCCAAGCTGGGGCCGATCGTGATCCTGGCCGCGCTCTCGGCCCTCATCGGGGCGCTCGTCATCATCGGGATGGACCTCGGCCACCCGTTCCGGTTCTGGAAGGCCTACGTCTTCCCAAACTTCGGGTCGCTGATGACGTGGATGATCTGGCTCCACTCGGCGTACCTGCTGCTGCTCGTCGGCGAGCTCTTCGCCTACCGCGAAGGCAAGCCCGAGCTGCTGCGCTGGCTGACCTACATCAGCATTCCGGCCGGGGTCGTGCTGATCTCGGTGATCGGCGGGCTTTTCGGGGTGATTGCGGCGCGGCCGTTCTGGAACGCCTCGGTGCTGCCGCTGATGTTCTTCATCTCATCGCTCGTGGCGGGGCTCGGGCTGCTGACGCTCCTCCACCTCCTGTTCTCGCCAACGGCCGGCACGCCGGCCTACGCCGAGACGGCCGTCCGGCTCGGCCGCTTCTTCGCAGCCGGGATCGTGGTGGGGATGATCGCGGCGGCGGCCAACCTGCTCGTCATCTCCTACCCCAACGTGCCCGCGCACGCCGAAGGGCTCCGCCTGATGCTGTTCGGGCCGTTCGCATGGACGTTCTGGGGCGTGCACGTCTTCGGCGGCCTCATCGTCCCACTCGTGCTGCTCGTGTTCTTCCCGCGCAACCTCCGCGCGATCGGCGTGGCCGCGGCGCTGATGGTGGTGACGTTCGTGATGGTCCCGGTGAACATCGTCATCCCCGGGCTCGCCTACCCCACCCCGGACCTGGCCGGCCTCAAGGAGGCGTTCCGGCACCCGCGCCTCACCTTCGACTACGTCCCCGACCTCACCGAGTGGCTCGTCGTCGCGTTCGCCGCCGGCCTCGCCCTGGCCATCTTCACCCTCGGCTACCGGTTCGTGATCGAGCCCTACCTCCGCCGCACGTACCGGACGCCCGCGGCCGGCTCCGCTCCCCCCGCCGCCTAGCCGCCGCGCCTTTCCCGAGTCCTCCTCCGATGAAAGCCCAGAACCCCTCCCGCCGCGACTTTCTCCGCACCTCCGCCTTCGTCGGCGGGGCCGCCGCCGTGGCCGGGCCGCTCGCCGTCGCGCGCGACCTGGCCGCCCGCGCCGAGGCCGGCGCGCTCTCGCCTGAGGCGTTCTACGAGCTCTCGCAGGCCGAAAACATCGTCTACACGACGTGCATGAACTGCAATACCGGCTGCGCCATCAAGGCCAAGTTCTCGGACGGCGTACTGGTGAAGGTGGACGGCAGCCCGTTCAGCCCGTGGACGATGGCGCCGCACATTGACTACGCGCACTCCCCCGCCAACCCCGACGTCGCCAAGCTCGACGGCGCCATCTGCCCGAAGGGCCAGGCCGGCATTCAGGTCCTCTACGACCCCTACCGCATCCGCCGCGTCCTCAAGCGGAACGGCCCGCGCGGCTCGGGCGAGTGGATCTCGATCCCGTTCGAGCAGGCCGTCCGCGAAGTCGTAGACGGCGGGCGCCTCTTCGCGCACGTGCCCGGCGAGGAAGACCGCCACGTCGAGGGACTGCGCGACCTTTACGCGCTCCGCGACCCGGCCGTCGCCCGTGCCATGGCCGACGACGTGAAGGCAATCCAGGACGGCTCGCTCTCCGTCGCCGAGTTCAAGGAGCGCCACGCCGAGCACCTCCACACCCTCATCGACCCGGACCACCCGGACCTCGGCCCCAAGAACAACCAGTTCGTGTTCAACTGGGGCCGCATGAAGGGGGGGCGGAGCCAGTTCGTCCAGCGCTTCGTCAGCGACGCTTTCGGCTCGGTCAACCGCCACGGCCACACGACCGTCTGCCAGGGCTCGCTCTACTTCGCCTGCAAGGCGATGAGCGAGCAGTACGAGGACGGCAAGTGGACCGGCGGGCAGAAGTTCTACTGGCAGGCCGACGTGGGTCACGCCGAGTTCGTCATCTTCGTCGGCTCCAATGCCTTCGAGGGCGGGTACGGCCCGCCGCTGCGCACGCCGCGCATCATGGACGGACTGGTGGACGGGCGCCTCAAGTTCGCCGTCGTGGACCCGCGCATGGGCAAGCTCGGCGGGAAGGCCTGGAAGTGGGTGCCCGCCCGGCCCGGCACTGAGGGCGCGATGGCCCTTGCGCTCATCCGCTGGGTGATCGACAACGAGCGCTACGACGCCCGCTACCTCGCCGCCGCCAACAAAGCCGCCGCCACTGAGGCAGGCGAGCCCAACTGGAGCACGGCCACCTGGCTCGTCAAGATCGCCGACGACGGCACCCCCGGCGACTACCTTCGCGCTACCGAGGCCGGTCTCGGCGGCGACCGGTTCGTGGTGATGCAGGACGGCCGCCCCGTCGCCGTCACCCCGGCCGACGAGGCCACCGCCGTCACCGGCGACCTCTTCGTGGACACAACCGTGGGCGGGTTCGCCGTCAAGAGCGTGCTCCAGCTCGTGGCCGAGGAGGCCCGCACGCGGACGATGGCCGAATGGGCCGAGGTCTGCGACGTCCGCGAACGCGACCTCATCGAGCTCGCCGAGGAGTTCACCAGCCACGGCAAGAGGGCCTGTGCCGATATCCACCGCGGCGTCTCGCAGCACACCAACGGCTACTACAACGTGGCCGCCTGGATGACGCTCAACGCCCTCATCGGCAACATCGGCTGGAAGGGCGGGATGTCGCAGCCGGCCACGTACAACCTCACCGGCGGCGGGGAGGCGCAGCCGTTCGACATGGGCCGCGCCAGCGAGGCCCCCGGCACGCCAAGCCAACTCGAGCCGCTGACCGGGCTGCCCGCCCCCGTCGGCGGCGCGCACCCGCGTAAGGCCGTCCCGTTTGGCCTCTCCCTCATCCGCCACGAGGCCAACTACGAGAAGTCTACCCTCTTCGATGGCTACCCCGCGCGGCGCCCGTGGTACCCCCTCGCGTCGGACATCTACCAGGAGGTGATCCCCTCCATCGGGGACCAGTACCCGTACCCGGTCAAGGCGCTCCTGCTCTACATGGGCGCGCCCAACTACGCGCTCCCGGCCGGCGACAAGCTCAACGCCATCCTCTCCGATACGGAGAAGCTGCCGCTCTTCCTCGCCAACGACATCACCATCGGCGCGACGAGCGCCTTCGCGGACTACATCTTCCCCGACGGCACGTTCTACGAGCGCTGGGAATTCCACGGCACGCACGGCACCGTGCCGCAGCGCGTCCAGCCCATCCGCCACCCTATCGTCACCCCCCTCGTCGAGACGGCGACGGTCTACGGCGAGGAGATGCCGCTCACGCTCGAGACGATGCTGATGGCCTTCGCCGAGCGGCTCGAGCTTCCGGGCTTCGGGCCGGACGGGCTCGGGCCGGGCCGCCCGCTTACGCACTACGACCACTTCTACCTCAAGCTCGTCGCCAACGTCGCCACCGACCGGACGCCGGTGCCGGACGCGACGGACGAGGAGGAGCGCGTCTTCCTCGCCTCCCACCGACACATCGCGCGCCACTCGTTCGACCCCGAGCGCTGGCGCGCCGCCGTCGGCGAGGCCTATTGGCGCAAGGTAGTCTACGTGCTCGCCCGCGGCGGACGCTTCCAGACGGAGGCCGACACCTACCGTGGCGAGCGCATGACCAACGCCTACAACCGCCAGCTCACGCTCTACCACGAGAAGACGGCTCGCACGCGCAGCAGCATGACGGGCGCGCCGATGTCCGGCCTCCCGCGCTACGTGCCGCTGGCCGACGCGCTCGGCCGGGCGCTCAACCGCGACGCACGCTACCCGCTCCACCTGAGCACTTACCGCCAGAGCACGCAGACCAAGAGCCGCACCAACGTGGCCTACTGGCTGCTCGCCATCAGCCCCGAGAATGCCATCCTCATCAACCGGATCACGGCCCAGGAGATGGGCCTCGCCGACGGCGACCTGGTCCGGATCACGAGCCCGAGCAACCCTGCGGGCGAGTGGGACCTCAGCGGGCTCGGGCGGAAGCCGGTGGCCGGGCGCCTCCGCGTCGTCGAGGGGGTCCGCCCGGGCCTGGTCACGTTCTCGCTCGGGTTCGGGCAGTGGGGCAACGGCGCGCGCGACATGGTCGTGGACGACCAGCGCATCCGCGGCGACGAGCGGCGCGGCCGCGGCATCCACGCCAATGCCGTGATGGACGTCGACCCGCACCTCACGAACACCTGCCTCACCGACCCCGTCGGCGCCAGCGCCGTCTTCTACGACACCATGGTCGGGCTCGAGCGCATCACCGAGCGTGAGCTCGTCGCCTAGCGCGCGAGTTCGTCGCCCTGTATCCTTCACTCTGTGCTGCCCCTCTCCCACGGGGCTTCCCATGAGCGCCCACCGCCACCTTCTCGTCGCCTTCGTGGCCTTCCTGCCCGCAGCCCTCCCGGTCCTCGCCCAGACCCCGGAGCCCACGCCTGAGCCGGCCGGAAACGTGTGGGGCTACATCTTCGGAGACTACTTCATCAAGCTCATCGGTGATGAGCAGACGTGGGGGTCCGGGCAGTACGCCGACGTCGAGCAGGGCATGCACGCCGGCGAGCTCCGCCGGCTCTACCTCGGCTACGACTACCGCTTCAGCCCCAGCGTGTCGTCGCGCGTGCTGCTCGAGGCCAACGACGCCACGACGTTCGCCGGGGGCAGCTACGGCACGTTCATCAAGCTCGGCCACCTTTCGTGGAGGCACCGCATCGGCGACATGCCGTTCACCGCCAACCTCGGTCTCATCCCGACGCCCGTGTTCGCCCACCCGGAGCAGACGTGGGGCTACCGCTCGGTCGAGAAGGAGGCGCTCAACCAGCGCGGGTTCGGACGGGCCGTCGACCAGGGCCTCTCGATAGTCGGCGCGATGCCCGGGAGCGGTGCCACCCGCTACCACGTCATGGTGGGCAACAACTCCGGGACGCGCCCGGCGCGCAACCCTTACAAGGCGTTTTACGGCTCGCTCTCGCACCGCCTCCCCGAGCAGAAACTCAGCGTCGAGGTGATGGGCAGCTACCTGCCCGTCGGGCGCGGCGACGGCGCCACGCGCATCGGGCGGTTCTTCTTCGGCTACGAGCCGACGCCGTTCCGCTTCGGCGCGGAGGTGGCCGGCGTGTGGGACGAGAACCCGGCAGACCTCGGCCTCGGCCTCGGCGACCGGGCAGTGCGCCTGCTCACGTCAACGTTTGCGGCTGTCGAGGTCCCGGGCGCGCCGCTCGGCGTGCGCGTCTTCGGGCGCTACGACTACTACGACCCGGATCTCAACTTCGACGCGGCGAAGGGCTACACCGAGCCCGAGGCGTTCTACCGGCAGCACCTCCTCATCGGCGGCTTCGACATCCGCCCGCACCCGCGCGTTCACGTCATCCCGAACCTCTGGGTCAACCTCTACCAGGCGCGCACCGGGCTCGACGAGACGATCGCGCCTACCAGGCCGCGCACGCCCGACGTCGTCCCGCGCCTGACGTTCTACTTCGTCTACTGACGTTCGACCTCGTCAACCAGACGCCTACTGGCGCCTTCGCCTGAGGGCGGCCTTCCTGGCGAGCGAGGGTCTTGCTTGCCAGCGCGCCCTTCCTCGTCGGTGCCCTGCCTCACGCGGCGCATCGCCGGCAGCCGCCAGCTATCCTTGCCGTGCCCCCGCCCATCCCCACGCCACGATGATCGCGCCTCCCCCCACGTTCCAGCACTTCCTCGACGCCCACCCCGAGGTCGGCGAGGCCTATCAGGCCCTCGGCCGCGCCGCCACGCACGCCGGACCGCTCGACACGCGCAGCGTGCACCTGGTCAAGCTCGGCCTCGCCATCGGGATGCAGCACGAGGGGGCCGTGCACGCGCACGCGCGCAAGGCGCTCGGCGCCGGCTTCTCGGCAGACGAGCTGCGCCACGCCGCCATCGTCGCCGTGACCACGCTCGGCTTCCCCCGCATGATGGCCGCCTACACGTGGGTCGAGGACGAGATTGCAGCGCACACGGACGCGGCGCGGCATACGCCAGAACCGTCGTGATCTCCGTCGCCGACGCCGACCGACTCCTCCACGCGCACGCCGACCCGCTCGGCGCCGAGCGCGTGCCGCTTGCGCGGGCCGCCGGGCGCGTACTCCGCGAGCGCGCCACAGCCGAGCGCGACCTGCCGCCCTTCGACCGCGTGGCGATGGACGGCGTGGCGCTCGCCTCGGCCGCCGTCCGGGCCGGCGCCGTGCGCTTCCGCGTAGCCTCGGTACAGGCCGCCGGCGAGCCGCCGCACACGCTCCCCGACAGCGGCGCGTGCGTAGAGGTCATGACCGGAGCCGCGCTCCCGCTCGGGGCTGACGCCGTCGTGCCCTACGAGGCGCTGCGCCTCGAGGCGGGAACGGCCACGCTGACCGACGCGGCGGCCGTGCGTCCCCACCAGAACGTCCATGCGCGCGGCGCCGACGGCGCCGCCGGCAGCCTCGTGCTCGGCGCCGGCGTGCGCATCGGACCGGCACACGTGGCTGCGCTCGCCTCGGCCGGGTGCGCCGCGGTGCGCGTCGCCGCGCGCCCACGCCTGGCCATCCTCGCCACCGGCGACGAGCTCGTCCCGCCCGGCGCGCCCGTACTCCCGCACCAGATCCGCGCCTCGAACGGGCCGGCGCTCGCCGCCGCGCTCGCGCTCGCCGGCTACGACGCCCCGCCGCCCGCTCTCGTCCGCGACGACCCCGACGCGCTCCGCGCCGCGATCCGCACCGGCCTCGAAACCGACGTGCTGCTGCTCTCCGGGGGCGTCTCGGCCGGGCGCTACGACCGCGTGCCCGAACTCCTCGCCGAGGCGGGTGTGCGCGTCGTCTTCCACAAGGTCCGGCAGAAGCCGGGCAAGCCGCTGTGGTTCGGCGTGACCGGCGACGGCCGGGCGGCGTTCGGGCTGCTGGGCAACCCCGTCTCGGCGCTCGTGTGCCTCGTTCGCTACGTGCTACCCTTCCTCGCCCGACGCGAGGGAGCCGATGCGTTGCCTTCCTGCGCTGTGCGCCTCACGGCACTGCCGCCCCGCAAGAACGACTTCACGCACTTCGTAGCCGTACGCCGCGAGGGCCTCGAGGCGCACCCGGTCCCGACGAACGGCTCGGGCGACGTGCTCTCGCTGCTCCCGAGCGACGGGCTCGCCGAGGTACCGTTCTCGCAAAGCGCCCCCGGCCCGGTCCTCTTTCGCCCGTGGCCCGGCCGCTGACCGGCTCGCCCCGCCCCACGCGACCCCGATGCCCCACCGCTTCACCTACCACCCGTTCGAAGTCGCCCTCTGCGGCTATTCGGGTTCGGGCAAGACGACGCTCGCGGCCAAGCTGCTCGCCCGCTGGGCGGGCCGCTTCCGCGTCGGATTCGTCAAGCACGACGCGCACCGGTTCGACATGGACAAGCCCGGCAAGGACACGCACACCGCGATGGAGGCGGGCGCGGCCGGGGTGATGATCAACGACCCCCGCCACCACGCCCGCATCAGTACGCTCCCGTACTCCCGGTTCGAGCGCGCCACCGCCTTCTTCGACGCCGACTTCGTCCTGGCGGAGGGCTTCAAGCACTCCGACCTCCCCAAGCTCCTCCTCCTCGACGTCGACGGCCGCGCCGAGTGCGAGTACCGCGACGGCCGCTTCTCGAACGTCCTCGCCGTCGTCGGCCCGGACGCGCCGCCCGCTGACCTCGGCGTGCCGTTCTTCCACCGCGACGACGTGGACGGCGTCGCCGTTCTCATCGAGGCGCACGTCCACGACCGCGCCGACGCGCCGCTCTACGGGCTCGTGCTTGCCGGCGGCCGTTCGAGCCGGATGGGCCGGCCGAAGTGGGCGCTCGACTACCGCGGCGAGCCCGAGGCGCACCGCGTCGCCCGCCTCCTCGGCGCCGTCTGCGAGCGCGTGTTCCTCTCCGTCCGCCCCGGCCAGGCCGTCGAGCCACCGGCTGGCGCGGAGGCCATCGCGGACGTCTTCCCGCCGTGGGGCCCCGCCGCCGGCATCCTCTCGGCGATGGACGCGCACCCCGAAGCGGCATGGCTCGTCGCTGCGTGCGACCTCCCGTTCCTCGACGCACCTACCCTGGAAGCGCTCGTGGCGGGCCGCGAGCAGCTCAAACTCGCGACGGCGTTCCGGAGCGGTCAGACGGGCCACCACGCAGGGCTGCCCGAACCGCTCTGCGCCATCTGGGAGCCGCGCGCCCGCCAGCGCCTCCTCCAGGCCGCCGGCCTCGGGATCGCGTGTCCGCGAAAGGTGCTCCTCGAGTCCGTCCCCGCGCTCCTCGACCTTCCCGATCGGCGTGCCCTCGACAACGCGAACACGCCTGACGACTACGCCGCCGCGCGCGACGCTCTCGCGGGGAGCCGCTGACGCCATGCTTCGAATCGCCGTCACCGGCCCGCCGGGTGCGGGCAAAACCACGCTGCTGACCCGCCTCGCGGTTTGGACCGAGGCACGGAGCCGCCGCGTGACCGGGCTCGTGGCGCACGCCGAGGGCGAGCGGGGGCCGGGCGCGGCGCGCTATGTGCTCGAGGTGCTGCCCGAGGGTACGCGCACGCTCCTGGCCGAACGGGAGGGGAGCGGCTACCACTTCCACGAGACCGGCTGGATTGCGGCGCGGACCTGGGCCGAGCGCCTCGCCGGGGGGCCACGTCCGCACCTCCTCGTGCTCGACGAGCTCGGGCGGCTCGAGGCGCGGGGCGGCGGGCTGGCCCCGCTCTGGCCGAGCGTCGTCGCGGCGCGGCCGTCGCTCGTAGTCGCCTCCGTGCGCGAGGACGTTCTGGCCGAGGTCGAGGCCCAACTCGGCGCGTCCTTCGACCGCGTCGTCCGCGCCGACGCGCCTGACGCGGAGGAGACCCTGCAAGCGCTCTGCCTCGAGTTCGACGACTGGGCGCGGGTGGGGCTTTTCGGCGCGGGCGCGGGCGGCATCGAGGCCACCGTGGGCGCGGCGCTCCATGGCGGCATCGTGCCGGCGCGCGGGCTTCTGCTCTCCAGCACCCAGGCGGGCGTGATGACCGAGGCAGCACGGGGCCTGGGCCGCCGCAGCCGGGTGGTGTGGGTGGCGTTCCTCTCGGCCGGGCTCAAGGCGCTCTCGCCCGCGGGCAGCCGGCTCCGCCCGATGCTGGCCATTGCCATGCAAGGACTGCTCTTCGGTAGCGGCGTGGGAGTCCTCGGCTGGAGCGTGCCCGGCGTGTTCGTTGCGGGAGCGCTCGTGGGCTCGTGGGCCGCCCTGCAGGGTATCGCCTTGCAGTGGCTGCTGGTGGGCGACGAACTCCTGCGCGCCTACGAGGCCGTCGCCGCCTTTGCCGAGGCGCACCTCGGGTTGGGACTTCCCGGCCTCGTCGTGCTCCTCGCCCTGATGGGCGCCGCGTACGCGGCCGTGACCGGCACGACGGCGCTGGTCGTTTACCGCGCCGGTCGCCTCCCCGCGCGCGTGCAGCAGGCGCTCGAGCGCGGGCCGGGCCGCATCCCAGCCCCCCCGACGCCCGGCCGTCGCGCCGCCCTGCGTGCCGGTGCTGCCGACCTCGTCCGGCCCGGCTTCTGGGTGCCCATCGCGCTTGTGCTACTCATCCTCGCGCTCTCTGGCTCGCCCGCCGAGCGTCTTGCGTGGACGGCCATGCGTGCGCTGACCGTCGGCTTCCTGCTGCTGGCCGGCGTGCGCCTCATCGCCCCGCAGCGGCTGCTCGATGCCCTGCGCCGCCGCGGCGTATGGGGGCCGGCCGTCGCCCTGTCCGAAGCCCTCGCCCGCCGCGCCGAGCCGCCCCGCACCACCTGACGGGCGCCAACTCGCTACGTCGCTCCCTCCCGATGACCGGGCGCATAGACGTCCACCACTACTTCGCGCAGTTCCGCGACGCCCGCGAGGCCGACCGCGAGGCGGTCATCACCGAGGCGGCCCGCCCCGCGCGCTCTACGACAAGCTCGGCCTGCCATCGTCGTCCCCGGCTCGCGCCGGTCTCCCTGCGAGTCGCCATCAGCGACGCCTTCGCCGGGTGGGATACCGACCTGCAGGACGGCGACGCAGTCGCGTTCATGACGCCGACGGCGGGGGGCTGACGTGTTTCGCCTCACCGACGTCCCGGTCGGTCCCGCCGCTTGCCGCGCCTCGCTCGCCTCTGACGACGCCGGTGGTTTTGTCGCCTTCGAGGGCTGGCTCGCGATACAATGACCGCCGCGCCGTGACCGCGCTGGAGTACCGGGCGTACGCTGCGCTCGCCGAACAGGAGAGCGAGCGGATTCTGGACGAGGCGCAGCAGCGGCGTCGTGGGCATCGGCGGAGGGGTCTTTCTCACGCCCGTGCTCCACCTGATACGGTGGAGGCTGATACGGTGGGGGCTGATACGGTGGGGGCCGACCCGGCAGATCGCAGCAACGGCCAGCCTGTTCATCCTGCTCAATTCGCTCGCCGGCCTGGCCGGCAAGGCCGCGTGGCTCGCCGTCCCGTGGGCCACGCTCGCCTGCGCTCCGCTGTTTGCAGCGGTGCTGCCCGGGGGGCAGTCCGGGAGCCGCCTCGGCACGCGGCGCCTGCCCGCGCGGTGGGCCAGGCGGGGGACGGCCGCCCTCGCGATGGTCGCGGCCATCAACCCGCTGGCGTGGCGCAACCCGCTGGCGTGGCGCAACCCGCTGGCGTGGCGCAACCCGCTGGCGTGGCGCACAGCGCAGGCTCTTCACGCAACGAGCGTTTCTTCACGCAACGAACACGGGACCGGCCGAACCTTTTCCCTCTCATCGTATAAATTCGATGTTCGATACAGACAGGCCCCTGTTCGATACAGACAGGCCCCACAGCGCCCTGCCCCCGTGCTAGCCAAGACCGACCTCTTCCCCGAAGCCCTCGCGCTGCTCGCCGAGCAGGCCAAGGCGCTCGGCCATCCGGCCCGGCTGGCCATCCTCGAGCACCTCGCCATGCGGGACACGTGCCTCTGCGGCGACCTCGTGGACGCGCTCCCGCTGGCGCAGGCGACCGTCTCGCAGCACCTCAAGGTGCTCAAGGCCGCCGGCCTCATCCAGGGCGAGGTCGACGGGCCTCGCGTCTGCTACTGCCTCGACCGCGAGGCGCTCGCTCGCCTCCGCGACCGCTTCGACGCGTTCTTCGGCCAGACGCTCGCCAGCGGAACCACGCCCTGCGTAGCCGGTGCCGGCTGCTGCTGATCCCCCCATCATGCCCCCGACCTCCGAGGCGCTCCGCGCCACCGTTCGCGACAAGTACGCCGCCGTGGCCCGCGGCGAGACGCTCTGCTGCAGCGGCCTCTCCGGCGAGACCGACGTGATCGGCATCAACATGATCGGCGACGCCTACGACGGCGTCGAGGGCTACGTGCCCGACGCCGACCTCAAGCTCGGCTGCGGGCTGCCGGTCGAGCACGCCGGGCTCGCCGAGGGCCAGACCGTGCTTGACCTCGGCGCCGGCGCCGGGCTCGACGCCTTCGTCGCCCGTCGCCTCGTCGGCCAGACCGGCCGGGTGCTCGGCGTGGACTTCACGCCGGAGATGGTCGAGAAGGCGCGCCGGAACGCGGCGGAACTCGGCTACACCAACGTGCACTTCGCGCACGGCGACATCGAGGCGCTCCCGTTCCCGGACGCGAGCGTGGACGTGGTGATCTCTAACTGCGTGCTCAACCTTGTGCCGGACAAGGCGCGGGCCTTCGCCGAGATGGCGCGCGTACTCCGTCCGGGCGGGCACTTCTGCATCTCCGACGTCGTCAGCCGCGGCGCGCTGCCGGAGGCGGTCCGCCAGTCGGCCGAGCTTCACGCCGGCTGCGTCGCCGGCACGCTCGAGCAGGAGGCCTACCTCCGCCTGCTCACCGAGGCCGGCTTCGAGCACGTCGCGGTCGTCGCCGAGCGCCCTCTCGCCTTGCCTGAAGGCCTCCTTCCCAACGGCGCCGCCGCGCCGCTCCGCAGCGTGACCGTCCGCGGCGTTCGTCCTGCCCTCCCGCTCCCACCCCCTGCCGCCGACGCGCCCCCTCGCTCCGGCGCGACCGCCCCTGCCAACGCCCCCACCGCCATGCCCACGCTTCGCATCTACGAGCCCGCCATGTGCTGCTCCACCGGCCTCTGCGGACCCGACCCCGACGAGGCCCTCGTCCAGTTCGCCGCCGACCTGAAGGCCCTCGCCGACGGGGGCGTGGAGGTCCACCGCTTCAACCTCAGCCAGACCCCCGACGCGTTCGTCGACGAGCCGCTCGTCTACGACGCCATCAACCGTGAGGGCATGGACGTGCTCCCGCTCATCGTGCGCGACGGCGAGGTCGTAAGCAAGGGCCACTACCCCTCGCGCCGCGAACTTGCGGCCATGGCGGGCCTCGGCAGTGGCGAGACGCCGGCCAGCGCCCCGGCAGACGCCCCGGCAGACGCCCCGGCAGACGCCCCGGCAGACGCCCCGGCAGACGCCCCGGCAGACGCCCCGGCGGGCGCCGAGATGGGCCTCTCGCTCTTCACCCCGCAGGTGGCCGAACTCGTGGCGATCGGGGCCGCCGTTGCGTCGAACTGCGAGCCGTGCTTCCGCTTCCACTACGACCGCGCGCGCAAGCTCGGCGTCTCGCGCGAGGACATGATCCGGGCCGTGAACACGGCACAGGGGGTCAAAGACGCCCCCGCCCGCGCCATGCTCGAGCTCGCCGCGAAGTACCTCGATCCTGCTCCGGCGGCCAGCTCCTGCTGCGGCGGCGGCGCTGCCAACGGCGCCTCCTGCTGCTGAGAACCGGCCGCGCGCGCTGCCAGGCCCCGGCCGTCCCTCCCGCCCCCACGTCTCATGCTCCACGTCATCGAACACCCCACGCGCCACCTCTTCTTCACCGGCAAGGGCGGCGTCGGCAAGACGAGCCTCGCCACGGCCACGGCCGTCGCGCTCGCCGACGCCGGCCGCCGCGTCCTGCTCGTCTCGACCGACCCCGCCTCGAACCTTGGGCAGGTTCTCGAGGCCGAGGTCACGGATCAGATCGGGCCGGTGCCGGCCGTGCCGGGCCTCTCGACGTTCAACATCGACCCCGAGGCCGCCGCCGGGGCCTACCGCGAGCGGGTCATCGGGCCCGTCCGCGGCGTGCTGCCCGAGGCTGCGCTTGCGCAGATGACCGAGAGCCTCTCGGGCGCGTGCACGACCGAGATCGCCTCGTTCGACGCGTTCACGCGGCTGCTGACCGACCCCGCGCTCGTGGAAGACTTCGACCACGTCGTCTTCGACACGGCGCCGACGGGGCACACGCTCCGCCTCCTCCAGCTCCCGGCGGCGTGGAGCGACTTCATCGACACGAACCCGGACGGGGCGTCGTGCCTCGGCCCGGCCTCCGGGCTCCAGGCGCAGCGGGCGCAGTACGCCGCCGCCGTCGAGGCCCTCGGCGACCGCGACCAGACGACGCTCGTGCTCGTCACGCGGCCCGAGACGTCGGCCCTGGCTGAGGCGGCCCGAAGCAGCGCTGAACTGGCGGCGCTCGGCGTGAACAGCCAGCGGCTCGTCGTCAACGGCGTCTTCGAGGCAACCGACCCCTCGGACGCGCTCGCCGCCGCGCTCGAGGCGCGGCAGCGCGAGGCGATGGCCCGCATGCCCGAGGCGCTGCGCGACGTGCCCACCGAGACGGTCGCCCTGCGGGCGCACAACCTTGTCGGCGTGGACGCCCTCCGCGCGCTCGTCTCGGACGAGGCGCTGCCCGTGCCCGACGCCGCGCCGCTCGAGGCGCCCGACCTCCCGCCGCTGGCCCACCTCGTCGACGCCATCGAGGCCGAGGGCAAGGGCCTCGTGATGGTGATGGGCAAGGGCGGCGTGGGCAAGACGACGATCGCGGCGGCCGTGGCCGTCGAGCTCGCCCGGCGCGGCCACGCCGTCCGCCTCTCCACGACCGACCCGGCGGCGCACCTCGAGCACGCGCTCGCTACCGAGGTCGAGGGCCTCGCACTCAGCCGCATCGACCCGGCCGAGGAGACGCGCCGCTACACCGAGCACGTCCTCGCCACCAAGGGCAAGGGCCTCGACGACGACGGGCGGCGGCTACTCGAAGAGGACCTCCGCAGCCCGTGCACCGAGGAGGTGGCCGTGTTCCACGCCTTCTCGCGTGTCGTGCGCGAGGCCGCGCGCGGCTTTGTCGTGCTCGACACCGCGCCGACGGGCCACACGCTGCTGCTGCTCGACCAGACGGGCGCCTACCACCGCGAGGTGGCACGCAACGCCTCCGGCCTGCCGGGCAAGGTGACGACGCCGCTCATGCGCCTCCAGGACCCAGCCTACACCAAGCTCCTCATCGCGACGCTGCCCGAGACGACGCCGGTCCTCGAGGCCGCCGGTCTGCAGGCCGACCTCCGGCGCGCCGGGATCGAGCCGTTCGCATGGGTGATCAACCAGAGCCTGGCCGCCGCCCACCCGAGCGATCCGCTGCTCGCGGCACGTGCCCGCGCCGAGGCGCCGCAGCTGCGCGCCGTCACGGAGCAGCACGCCGCGCGCGTCGCGCTCGTCCCCGTGACCGCCTACGCGCCCGTCGGGCCGGAGGCGCTCGCGGCGCTGGCCCACGGCGCGGCCCACCTCCAGCCGACCGACGCATGACGACGAGCTCCGGTTCGGCCTCCGTTCGCTGGCACGCCACGCTCACCTGCCCTGCCTGCGGGACGGCGGCGCGCGTGGAGATGCCCGAAGGCGCCTGCCAGTTTTTCTGGGACTGCGCGGCGTGCGGCACCGTCCTCCGGCCGCGCGCAGGCGCCTGCTGCGTCTTCTGCTCCTACGCCGACACCCCCTGCCCACCCGTGCAGCAAGGGCAGCGCTGCGGCTAGCCCCCCTCCCCCCGACTCGCCGGGCGCGCCCTCGCCCGGCACCGCTTCGCCCGACACGTTCCGTCCGACGCTTCATGTCCAAGCTCCATACGGCCGCCGAGACCCCGGCGGCCCGCACCGACCGGCGGCCAGCCCCTGAGACGCCGCCCCCCGGCAATCCGCCGGAGTTGGAAGGGAAGAACAAAGATCTCGGCTTCTTCGAGCGCTACCTGAGCCTCTGGGTCGCGCTGTGCATCGTGGCCGGCGTGGCGCTCGGCGCGCTCGTGCCGGCGGTGCCGGGCGCGCTCTCGGCGCTCTCGGTGGCGCAGGTCAACCTGCCGATCGCCGTGCTCATCTGGGCCATGATCTTCCCGATGATGCTCCAGATCGACTTCCGGAGCGTGCTCGGCGTGCGCCGGCACCCGAAGGGGCTCACGGTCACACTCGTCGTCAACTGGCTCGTCAAGCCGTTCACGATGTTCGCCTTCGCGTGGCTGTTTCTCGAGGTCCTTTTCGCTCCGCTCATCGATGGCGCGCTGGCACGGGAGTACGTGGCCGGAGCCATCCTGCTTGGCGCGGCTCCGTGCACGGCGATGGTGTTCGTGTGGAGTTACCTCACCAAGGGCGACCCTGCGTACACGCTCGTGCAGGTGGCCATCAACGACCTCGTCATGCTGATCGCCTTCGCGCCCATCGTGGCGCTGCTGCTCGGCGTGGCCAACGTGACGGTGCCGTGGGACACGCTGCTCTACTCGGTGCTGCTCTACATCGTCGTGCCGCTCGCGGCGGGGTACGCCGTGCGCACGACCCTCATCCGGTCCAAGGGTGCCGTGTGGTTCGACAACGTGTTCCTGGCGCGGTTCGGCTCGGTGACGATCGTGGCACTGCTGCTCACGCTCGTGCTGCTGTTCTCCTTCCAGGCCGATCAGATCCTGGCCAGCCCGTTCGACATCGCGCTGATCGCGGTCCCGCTGACGATCCAGACCGTGTTCGTGTTTGCGCTCGCCTACGGCTGGGCGTACGCGTGGCGCGTGCCGCACCGCGTGGCCGCGCCGGCGGGCCTCATCGGCGCGAGCAACTTTTTCGAAATGGCCGTAGCCGTGGCCATCGTGCTATTCGGCGTGACGAGCGGCGCCGTCCTGGCCACGGTCGTGGGCGTGCTGATCGAGGTGCCGCTGATGCTGGCGCTCGTACGGTTCGCCAACCGAACGCGGCCGGCCTTCGACGCGCGCACGGCTGCCATGGCCGGGCCGGCCTGATGGACACGCCGGCTGTCACCGTCACGCCCGAGGCCGCCGCGTTCATCCGCGCGCGCGGCGGGGCGCTCACCCTGCGGCGCACGCCCCGGCACGGCTGCTGCGGCGGCACGGTCGCGCTGGCCGTCGCCGAGGCCGCCGCGCCGTCCGCCCCTGAGGCTTTCTCGCGCTACACTCTCGGCGAGCTCACGCTCTACCTCGAGCCCGGCCTCGAGGCCAGCGGCCCCCTGCGCGTCGGGCTCGACCGTCTGCTGGGCCTCCGGTCGCTGTTCGTCGAGGGCGCCGAAGCCACGATGTAACCCCTCCCCGCATGCACGCCTTCCCGCACGTCCTCGTCCCGCTCGACTTCTCGCCATCCACGGCGCCGCTCCTGCGCTGCCTCCCGGAGCTGCGCGCGCTCGGCGCCACCCGCGTCACGCTGCTGCACGTGATGCCGGTCCGCTACCCGCGCGCGGCCCCGCCTCCCGAGCACCATGCGCTCTACGAAGAGCTGCTGGCCGAGCACGCCCGCCGCCTGCGCCCCGAAGGCTTCGAGATCGAGACCCGCCTCGTGCTCGGCGACCCGCCCGGCGAGATCGTCGCCGCCGGCCGCGAGGCCGACCTGATCCTGATCGGCTCGCGCGGGCACAACCTGCTCTACCGCCTGCTCATCGGCTCGACGGCCGCCGAGGTCGTGCGCACGGCCGAGACGCCCGTCCTGCTCGACCGCATCGAGCCCGGCGAGGACGCCGGCTGTGCGGCCGTGTGCCTGGCCAAGATGCACCGCGTGCTGCTCGCTACCGACGGCTCGGCGAGTGCCGCGGCCGCCGAGCGCATCGCGCTCGCCCTCGCCGACGGCGCCGAGCGGCTCATCCTCGTGACAGCCCTCGGCGACGGCGCCGACGACGAGGCCGCCGCCCGCGCCCACCTCGAGGCGCTCGCCGCGACCGCGGGCGGGCGGACCACCATCCGCCTCGAGCAGGCCTCGAAGGCCTCCGAGGCGATCAGCCGCGTGGCCCACGAAGAAGACGCCACCCTCCTGGTCGTCGGACGGCACGGGCGCGGCTACCTCTCTGGGAACGTGCTCGGCAGCACGGCCGAGGCGCTCGCGCTGCGCAGCGCGCGCCCGGTCCTGCTCGTGCCGTCGTCGGCCGCGTAATCGTTCCCCCTTCCCCTGCCCCCATGCCCACGACCCTGGCCATCTTCTCCGACGTCCACGCCAACCTGCCCGCGCTCGAGGCCGTCCTTGCAGACCTCGACGCCCGGCTCGGGCGGGGCGAGGTCGATGCCGTCTACTGCCTCGGCGATCTCGTCGGCTATGCGACGTGGCCCAACGAGGTCGTCACGTCCGTGCAGGAGCGCGGCATCCCGACCATCGCCGGCAACTACGACGAGGGCGTCGGACTCGCCTCCGACGACTGCGGCTGCGCCTATGTCACCGACGACGACAAGGCGCGCGGCGCGCAGTCCATCGCGTACACCAACGCGGCCGTGACCGGGGCCACGCGGCGTTACCTGCGCGGCCTGCCGCGCCACCTCCGGCTCACGCTCGCGCCTGCGCGCCAGGCCGGCGCCGCGCCGCTCGAGGTGCTCCTCGTGCACGGCAGCCCCCGCCGCATCAACGAGTACCTGTTCGAGGACCGCCCGGACGACCTGCTGCTCAAGCGCCTGACCGACGCCGGCGCCGACGTGATGCTCTTCGGCCACACGCACAGGCCCTACCACCGCGTGCTCACCGACGCCGACGGGCGCACGCGGCACGCGATCAACACCGGTTCGGTCGGCAAGCCCAAAGACGGCGACCCGCGCGCGGGCTACGTCCTGCTCACGCTCGATCCCGAACGCGACGAGGCCGGCCGTGTCGCGGTCGAGTTCGTGCGCCTGCCCTACGACGTCGAGGCGGCCGCGCGCGCCATCGAGGCCGAGCCGAGCCTGCCGGACGACTTCGCGGCCATGCTGCGCGAAGCCCGCTGAGCCATGCTGCGCCGTCGCCGCTGCGCCCCTCTGCGGGCACGGCGGCGACGGGCTCACCGGCGCGGCGCGCCGTCGCCCGAAGACGCGGTCTCCGCCGGGGAAGACGGCGCGCCGCCGTGGCGCACGTCGAGGCCCTCGAGCAGGAAGATGACGCTCTCGGCGATGTTGGCCACGTGGTCCGCGACGCGCTCGACGTCCTTGCCCGCCGTCAGCAGGTGTGCCACGGCTGCCACCTGCTCCGGGTGCTGCCGCGCGTGCGCGACGAGCGCGTCGAAGTTCTCCCGGTGGAGGCGGTCGACCTGCTCGTCGCGCGCGAGCACGGCGCGGGCGGCGGCGGCGTCGCGCGTGACGAAGGCGTCGTAGACGTCGCGGAAAAGGGCGCGCGCGGCGTCAGACATCTCGCGCAGGCGCGTGGCCGCAAGCGCCTCGGGCGCCTCGGCGACGTGCGGCACGTTCTTGGCGACGTTCTTGCAGTGATCCCCGATGCGCTCGAGATCGGTGTTGATCTTGATGGCCGTGAGGAGGATCCGGAGCTCGTCGGCCACGGGGTGGTGCAGCGCGAGCACGCGCTCGCAGAAGTGGTCCACCTCCAGCTCGAGCGCGTCCACCTCGTCGTCCCGGCGGTGGACGGCTGCGGCGGCGTCGAGGTCGCGGCGGAAGAGCGCGTCCACTGCGTTGGCGAACTGTTCCTCTACGAGGTCAGCCATGCGGAGCAGGAGCGAGCGCACCGCGACGAGCTCTCGGTCGACGTTACGGCGGATAGACATCGGGCGGACTGGTCGGAGAGGATGGGACGGGGGACGGCGCGGGGCCCGAGGCGCCTGGTGCAGGGCCGGGCGTCTCGGGTCGCTGCTGTTCCTGGCGACTCCCGGCGGCAGCGCCGAGGCGCTGCGGGACGGCGTCCAAGCTAACGCCGCAGCGTCTCGGGGAGCGAAACCTTCCGGAACCTTCGGCCGGGGGCCTTGCGGAGCGGGCTCTCGCGGAGCGCTGTGCCCCGGCGGGGCACGGCGCCGGAGGCAGCCGGGCTCTCAGCCAAAGCGGCCGGTGATGTAGTCCTCGGTGCGCTTCTCCGCCGGGCGCGTGAACATGGTTTCCGTGTCAGCCATCTCAATGAGCTCGCCCATGTAGAAGAACGCGGTCTGGTCGCTGACGCGGGAGGCCTGCTGCATGTTATGCGTCACGATGACGATCGTGTACCGGCTCTTGAGGTCGAGGATGGTCTCCTCCACCTTGGCCGTTGCGATCGGGTCGAGCGCGCTGGCGGGCTCGTCCATGAGCAGCACGTCAGGCTCGAGCGCGAGCGCGCGGGCGATGCAGAGGCGCTGCTGCTGCCCCCCGGAGAGGGCGTAGGCGCTCTCGTCGAGCCGGTCCTTGACCTCGTCCCAGAGGGCCGCCTGGCGGAGGCTGCGCTCGACGAGCGCGTCGCGTTCAGCCCGGGCTCCCTTCCATCCGTTGATGAGCGGTCCCCAGATGATGTTCTTGTAGATGCTCTTGGGGAAGGGGTTGGGCTTCTGGAAGACCATCCCGATGCGCCGGCGGACCATCACCGGGTCGGCGTCGCGGTAGATGTCCCGCCCCTCGAAGAGCACCCGCCCCTCAAGGCGCGTGTCCGGGATGAGCTCGTTCATCCGGTTGAGGCAGCGGAGAAACGTGCTCTTGCCGCAGCCCGAGGGACCGATGAAGGCGGTGACCTGGTTCTTCGGGATCTTCATCGAGACCCCGCTGAGCGCCTTCGTAGCGCCGTACCAGAAGCTGAGCGCCTCGACGTCGAGCTTCACCGGAGCCGACGCGGCGGCATCGGTGGCCGCCGGGGCCGGTGCGGGTCGCCGGTCGGCCATAGGGGGGCGGCTGGCCGGGGAGGAGTCGGGGATCGGAGGCATGGGGCTTTCGGCCAGCGCGGGCGCGTCAGCGCCGGCGATCGAAGTAGTTGCGCAGGAGGATCGCGCTCAGGTTCATCACGAGGAGGAACGCCATGAGCACGACGATGGCCGCGGCGGCCAGGGCCTGAAAGTCGGCCTGCGGACGCGACGTCCAGTTGAAGATCTGGATGGGAAGGACCGTGAACGGGTCGAATACGCTCTCGGGCAGGAACGCGATGAACGTGAGCGCGCCGATCATAATGAGCGGCGCCGTCTCCCCGACGGCCCGGCTGAGCGCGAGGATGACGCCGGTCAGGATGCCGGGCGCGGCCATCGGGAGCAGGTGATGCCAGATGACCTGCGAGCGCGTGGCCCCGAGGGCGTAGGCGCTCTCGCGCACCCCGTCGCCGATGGCCCGCAGCGCCTCCTGCGTGGCGATGATGATGATGGGCAGCACGAGGAGCGCCATCGTCAGCGCGCCCGCGAGCAGGCTGCGCTCGAGCGCGAGCGCGCGCACGAACAGGGCGAGCCCGAGGATGCCGTAGATCACGCTCGGGACGCCGGCCAGGTTGGCGATGTTGAGCTGAACGAACCGGAGAAACCACCCGCGCGGCGAGTACTCCTCCAGGAAGACCGCGGCGGCGACGCCTACGGGGACCGCGATGAGCGCCGTCAGCAGCATCATGTACACCGAGCCCACGATGGCGCTCTTGATCCCGGCCTGCTCTGGGAAGCGCGAGGGGAAGCTCGTCAGGAAGCCCGTGTTGAGCCACGGCAGCCCCGTCCGCGCCACGTCCACGAGCAGCACGACGAGGACGAGCAGGCCGAAGATGGTGGCGAGCAGGCAGAAGCCGGCGAAAACCAGCCCGACCTGGCGCCGGCGCCGGAGGTCCGGCGTGGCGTCCATCAGGGGGCGGGACGGCGAGGGGAGCGGCGAGCGCATCAGTAGCGTTCCTGGTACTTCCGAATGACGGCGTTGGCGATGATGTTGAGGACGAACGTCAGCAGGAACAGCAGAAGGCCGACCGCGAACAGGCTCTGGTAGACGATGGTGCCTTGCGGCGTGTCTCCAAGCGACACCTGGACGATGTAGGCCGTCATGGTCTGGATGCTCTCGGTCGGGTCCAGCGTCAGGCGCGGCGTCGCCCCGGCGGCGAGCGTCACGATCATCGTCTCGCCGATGGCGCGGCTGAGCGCGAGGATGAACGAGGCGACCACCCCCGAGAGCGCCGCCGGCAACACCACGTTGCGCACGGTCTCCATGCGCGTGGCACCGAGCGCGTAGGCGCCCTCGGCGAGCGTGCGCGGGACGGCCCGCAGCGCGTCTTCGGAGAGCGAGGCGACCACGGGCACGATCATGATGCCGACGACGAGCCCGGCCGAGAGTGCGTTGTAGACGCCCAGCCCGGGGATGAAGCGCTGCAGGAGCGGCGTCACGAAGGTCAGCGCGAAGTAGCCGTAGACGACCGTCGGGATGCCGGCGAGCAGTTCCAGCGTGGGCTTGAGCCACCGCCGCAGGTGCGACGGTGCGAACTCGGCCAGATAGATCGCGCTGGCGAGCCCGACTGGCAGCGCGAGCGCCGCCGCGATCACCGTCACGAGGAGCGTACCTGCCAGCAGCGGCCAGATCCCGAAATACTGGTCCACGAACTGCGGCGTCCAGCGGGTCTCGCCCAGGAACTGCGCCAGCGAGACCTCGCCGAAGAACGCGGCCGACTCCCACAGGAGCACAGCCACGATCCCGAGCGTCGTCACGACGCTCACGAGCGCGCACGCGCCGAGTGTCCACTGCACGGCGCGCTCGCGGAAGCTACCGTAGACGCGCCGGCCGAGGTCTTCCGGGCCGCGGCCGCCAGCCGGCGAGGCCGGAGCCACCGCCGCCACGGGTGAGAGCGGGGTTTCCAGCGAAGGGTCGGGCGCAGGCATCGTGCTTGCGGGCTAGCGAGAGGCGGCCGTGTCGGCCGGAGCGGACGGCGCGGCGCGCCCGCGCAGGACGTCGAGGATGCGAACGCCCACCTGCGACCCCTCCCCGCCGAAGAGGCTGCCCGTCACGCGGTTGTCAAACCGCTCCCGAACGAGCGCGTAGCTCTCGTCCGCCAGCGGCACGTACCCGACCTCGGTGGCGAGCCGTGCCGCGTTGTCGAGGTAGAACCGGACGAACGCCTCGACGGCCGGCTCGCCGGCCCGCGCGGCGTTGACGTAGATAAATTCGGGCCGCGAGAGCGGCTGGTAGGTCCCGTCGTTGACCGTCTCCGGCGACGGGAGCACGCAGCCGTCCCCGTTGGCTGGGTTCTCGTCGTCCACAGCGATCAGCTTCAGGCGCTCCCGGTTCTCGGCGTAGTATGAGTAGGGCACGAAGCCCAGCGAGGACGGGTCGCCCGCGACGCCCTGCACGAGCACGTTATCGTCCTCGCTGGCCGTGAAGTCGGCGCGGCTGGCCCCTTCCTCGCCGAGGATGGCCGCCGTGAAGTAGTCGTACGTGCCGCTGTCGGTGCCAGCCCCGTAGAGCGCCATCGGCCGATCGGGGAAGCCGGGGCGGACCTGGCTCCACCGGTTCAGCGTGCTCCCGGACTCCCAGACGCGCCGCAGTTCGCTGACCGTCAGGCACTCCGCCCAGTCGTTGCTCGGGTGCGCGACGACGGCCAGCCCGTCGTAGGCCACGGGCAGTTCGATGTACTCCACGCCGTTCTGGCGAGCGAGCTCGGCCTCTTCAGGGCGGATCGGACGGGAGGCGTTGTTGATGTCGGTCTCGTTACGGACGAACTTCGAGAAGCCTCCGCCCGTGCCGCTCACGCCCACCGTCACGCGGACGCGCGGGTAGGACGCCATGAACTCTTCGGCGACGGCCTCGGTGAGCGGGAACACGGTGGAGGAGCCATCCACCTGGACTCTGCCTGCAAGCTCCCCCTCCTCTGCAGCGCCTCCGCCGCAGCCGCTGACGGCAAGAGCAGCCGCGAGGACAAGGGCAGACGGGAAGAACCAAGGGCCGGAAGGGACACGCATGGGCTCAGGGCGAAGTGCAAAGGATAGGCGGTGGAGAAACCGATTCGGCCGTCAAGCTAGGCCTGTCATGTTTCCCCGATGTTACCGGCCCGGGCACGGCTCCCCCTACAGGGCCGTCCGGGGATCCCTGAGCGGAATCTTGACACGGGCTTGCGCGAGACCGGGAGACTGCGCGGGCCCGGGGTTCGGGAGACTGCGCGGGCCCGGGGTCGAATCCGGCACGAACGGCCTGCGGACGCGCGGCCGGCCCAGACGCGACCGGGCGCTTCAGCGCCGGCGGCGAAGGCCCGCCCGGCCGGCCGGCGACGCAAAGAAACGGGTTCGCACCACCTCCGCTCTGCATACGCCGCAGACATACCTTGCAAGCAACCGCACAGGTCCGGCAGACGTTGCACAGAGCCCCTCTCCCCGCTGTGATGCACGTATCGTTTCTTTCGACGTACCCCCCGCGCGCGTGCGGCCTGGCCACGTTCACGCGCGACCTCCGCGAGGGCCTGCTCGCCGCCCGCCCCGACGTGAGCGCCGACGTCGTCTCGGTCGTGAAAGACTACGCCGGCCCGGCCCGGCAGCCCGAGGTCCCCTACGAGCTGCGGCAGCACGTCCGCGCCGACTACCTCGCCGCGGCCGAACACCTGGCCGCCTCTTCGGCCGACGTGCTCTGCGTGCAGCACGAGTTCGGCATCTTCGGCGGGCCGGAGGGCACCTACGTGCTCGACCTGATGGACGCGGCGCGGCAGCCCGTCGTGACGACGCTCCACACCGTCCTGCCGCGCCCGCCCGAGCACTACCGCCGTGCGCTCGAGGCCGTCGTGGCGCGCTCGGCGCGCCTCGTCGTGATGACCGAGACGGCCGCGCGCCTGCTGCGCGACGTCTACGGCGCCGATCCGGCGCGCGTGCGCGTGGTGCCGCATGGCGCGCCCGCGCGCGACCCCGCGCCGGCGCCCGGCCTCAAGGCGCGCCTCGGCCTCGAGGACCACACGGTCGCGCTCACGTTCGGCCTGCTCGGGCCTAGCAAGGGCATCGAGTTCGCGCTCGACGCGCTCCCGCGGGCCATCGAGGCCTGCCCGAACCTGCTCTACGTCGTGCTCGGCGCCACGCACCCGGAGATCGTGCGCCGCGAGGGCGAGCGCTACCGCGAGGCGCTCCACGCACGCGTCGAAGCCGCCGGGCTGGGCGCGCACGTCCGCTTCGTCAACCAGTACGTGGATACCGACGCGCTCTGGGACTACCTCACGGCCTCCGACGTCTACGTCTCGCCCTACCCGGGCATGGACCAGATCTGCTCGGGCACGCTCGCCTACGCGCTCGCCGCCGGCAAGCCGGTCGTCTCGACGCCCTACCTGCACGCGCGCGAGGTGCTCGCCGGCGGCGCGGGCACGCTCGTGCCTTTTGGTGACACCGAGGCCTTCGGCCGGGCGCTGGCCCGCTTCGCCTCCGACCCAGCCGCGCGCGCCGAGGCGGCCGCGCGCGCGCGCGCCTTCGGCGAGACGACCGCCTGGCCGCGTGTGGGCGCGGCCTACGCCGAGATCTTCGCCGAGCTGCTCGCCGAGCCGCCGGCCGCCGAGCCGCTGCCGCTCCACCCGGCCGCCCTGCCCGCCGCGATGGACTACCTGGCGCGCCTGACCGACGACACGGGCCTGTTCCAGCACGCCGCCTGTGGCATCCCCGACCGCGCGCACGGCTACTGCGCCGACGACGCCGCGCGCGCGCTCGTGGTCGCGCTCGCCTTCGCCCGCCGCACCGACGACGCCGAGGCCGACGCCCTCGCCCGGCGGTACCTCGCCTTCCTCAAGCATGCGCAGCGCGACGACGGCACGTTCGCCAACTTCCTCGGCTTCGAGCGGCGCTTCCTCACGCCCGCCGACCGGCCCGACGCCGAGAGCCAGGACACGACCGGGCGTGCCCTCTGGGGACTCGGCACGGCCGCCGCGCTCGCGCCCGACGAGCCCATGCGCATCCTCGCGCGGCACCTCTTCGAGCGCGCGCTCGACGTGCCGCTCACGGACCCGCACGCGCTCGCCTACGCCACGCTCGGCCTCGACGCGTTCCTGACGCGCTTTCCCGGCACCGCCCGCGCCCGGCAACGCCTCGCCGAAACCGCCGACGCCCTCCTGGCCGCCTACGACCGCACGGCCGCGACCGGCTGGCCCTGGTTCCATGACGCGCTCACGTACGCCGTCGCTCTGCTGCCGCACGCCCTCCTCGTAGCCCACCGCCACCTCGGCGCCGAGACGCTGCCCTCCGGCCAGCCCGCCGAGCGGCTGCGCGAGGTGGGCCTCGCAGCGCTCGACTTCGCGCTACACCACACGCTCGGGCAGGGCTTTTTTGATCCCATCGGCAACCGCGGCTGGTTCCCGCGCGGAGGCCAGCCGGCGCGCTACGACCAGCAGCCCATTGAGGCCGGCTACATGGCCGACGCCTGCGCGACCGCCTGCGCGCTCACCGGCGAGGCGCGCTACGCTGAGGCCGCCCGCCATGCCGTCGCGTGGTTCTACGGGCGCAACCGCCTCGGGCAGGCGCTCTTCGACCCGGCCACGGGCGCGTGCTACGACGGCTTCAGCCCCCACGGACTCAACCTGAACCAGGGCGCGGAGTCGGTTGTGGCGTGCCTGCTGGGGCACCTGGCGCTCGAACGGCTGGACGACCTCGCCCACGGCTCCGAGGCGGCGCGCGAGCCGGCCGCGGCCACCCGCCGCGCCGACCACGCCGATCGTCCGGCGCGGCTGGGGCACGCGCTGCGTTCCTGACCGCAGCGTTCCTGACCGCAGCGTTCCTGACCGCAGCGTTCCTGACCGCAGCGTTCCTGACCGCAGC
>JBKBRC010000030.1:0-3294 GCA_046292345.1 Rubricoccaceae bacterium | reverse complement strand
CGCGCCGACCACGCCGATCGTCCGGCGCGGCTGGGGCACGCGCTGCGTTCCTGACCGCAGCGTTCCTGACCGCAGCGTTCCTGACCGCAGCGTTCCTGACCGCAGCGTTCCTGACCGCAGCAGTGGACGTGCGGGCTGAAGGGGCACGTATGCGTCGCCCGCGCGTTAGCGCGCCCGGTCAGAGGGCGGCGCTCATGCGCCAGCAGAGACGCCGGCACGGTCGTTGTCCGCTCTCGGCCTGACGCCCCCGATATCTTGCGCGGCCTCGCCGCCTGCCATGAACGTGCAGCCCCGCCCTCGCCCAGCCGCTCGCCGCTCCATCGCCACCCCGCCGCCGGTCGTACCGAAGCGGCTGCACGGCGGCCGGCCCATCCTCTCGCCCATCGGCGCGCACCCCTGGGAGTCCGGCGTGGTTCTCAACCCCGCGGGGGTACTGGTCGAGGCCGAGCGGCTCGAGGCGCTCCTGCCCGCATGGGGCCTGTCGGACGCCGAAGCGGACGCGCTGCGCGAGGCCGGTGGCGCATGCGTACTGCTCTACCGCGCCCAGGGCGCCGTCGATCCGCGCCTGCGCATGGCCCCGTCATCGCTCGGCTGGGCCGTCTTCACGCCCGACATGCGGCCGGTCGCACGCAAACCCGAGCCGGCGCTCGCGCCCGACGCGCCCTTCCACAACCTCGGTCTCGAGGATGCCCGCTGCACGCGCATCGGCGACACGTACTACCTGTACTACACCGGCTACACCGATCCGAGCCCCGAGGACGACCACGACCGGCACGTCCACATCTGCCTGGCCACGTCGGACGACCTGGCGGCGTGGACGCTCCACGGGCCGGCCGAGGGCGACCTGAACGTATACAACAACAAAAACAGCGCGCTCCTGCCCGAGCTCGTCGACGGGCAGTATGTAATGCTCCACCGGCCCATGGAAGGCCCCGACGCGATGGCCGTCCACTGGGCCGTGGCCCCCTCGCCTGCGGGGCCATGGACCTCGCGCGGGATGCTTTTCAAGAGCTACCGCTACCGCGAGTTCGCGCAGTCCTGGGTCGGTGCAGGCGGGCCACCGCTCGCGCTCGGCCACGGCCGCTTCCTGATGATCTACCACCTGGGGCACTACGCGCACGACGGCTCGCGCGAGTACGACCTCGCCGCCGGCCTGCTTGACTTCTCCTACCCGGAGCCGGTCCGCGCCCGCATCGAGCCGCTCATGCGGCCTACGGGCAGCCGTGAGCAGGAGGGCGACGCGGATCTCGGCGTGGATAACGTGCTCTTCACGTGCGCCAACCACCGCTGGCAGGGCGACGTGGTCATCCCCTACGCCGGCGCCGACAGCCGCATCTTCGCCGCCGCCGTCTCCGAGGCCGCGCTCGTCGCAGCGCTCGAGGCGCGCGCCTAGCCAGGTGCCCGAGGCGCGCGCACGGCCATGCAGGGCGGCGGCGCGCCGTGCACAGAAAGCACGCCTGCATGTGAGCGCGGGCGTGGGGGAGGAAACCGGGATGCATAACGGGCTCCGGACCGGCAACCCGCTCCGGATACAGGCGTTCTCTTACCCGAACCCCCGCCTGTTCCTCGATGCGTATTCCTCCTTCCCCGGAGCATCTCCAGCTTTACTCCACGCAGCAGCTCGAGGCGGTCGTGCGCGAGACGCAGCGCGCACCCGGAGCGAACCCTGACCGTTCACCCGCCCTGTCGCCGCAGGAGGCCGCCCTCTGGAACCGCCTCGCCGCGTACGAGCTCCGGCGCCGACGTTCGGAGATCGCAGCTGGTGCGGCACTCCGAAGCTAAGCACGGCGGCTCGCCCTCCGGAGCGTGCGCGCGTCCACACGCTCCGAGTTCGTTCACGCGCTTTTGGAGCGCGGCGCTAGGTATACGTGAACCGGCGCGTTATTTTGGACCTGCTTGCGCCCGTAGCTCAGCTGGATAGAGCGTCGGATTCCGGTTCCGAAGGCCAGAGGTTCGAATCCTCTCGGGCGTACCCCTCCCGCGTCCCTGTGCCTTCCGGCGCAGGGGCGCTTCGTTTTGGCTCCTGCCTCATGCGTAGCTCCGCGAGGTCAGTTCCGCGAGATCGTAAGGCGAGCTGCCGCGAGCCACTGGGCGGGCAAGAGCAGAGGGCCGGGCTATCCGAGGCCCTGCCTGAATCGCATCGCGCGCGTCGTGCGGCATGTCTCACGTCTTCCGTACCGTGGAAGCGCCGTACCATGGAGGTCCGATCAGATCTCATGCCCGTCGTGCGCCTCGCCCTCGTGCTCGTGCTGCTTGCCGCTCTCTCCCCCGCCCGCGCCCAGACGACTCCGTGGGATGGGCTCCCTCAGATCATCGACGCGCTCGCCGCGCAGCATCCCGAAGCGACCGTCGCCGTCGCCGTGCGCGCGGCCGATGGGCGACGCTACGATCGCCTCGCCGGGCGCTCGTTCCATGCCGCCAGCACGATGAAGGTGGCCCTCATGGTGGAAGCCTACCGCCGCGACGCCGACGGCTCGCTGCCGCTCGCGACGCGCCTGCCGGTCCATAACACCTTCCGCTCCCTTGCCGACGGCTCGCCGTTCGCCGTCTCGGCCGACTCGGACGAGGCCATTTACAAACGGCTCGGCGACTCGCTCTCGGTCAGGGACCTGGTCGAGCGGGCGATCACCATCTCGTCGAACCTCGCCACGAACCTGCTCGTCGAGGCGCTCTCGGCCGAGGCCGTGCAGGCGACCGTGGAACGGCTCGGCGCGGCCGGCCTGGAGGTCCGCCGCGGCGTGGACGACCTGCGCGCCTTCGAGGCGGGGCTCAGCAACCGCACGACGGCCGCCGCCCTCGCGGCGCTTCTCGAGGCGCTCCGCGACGGCCGCGCCGTCTCGCCCGAGGCCGACGCGGCCATGCGCGACGTGCTCGCGCGGCAGACGTTCCGCGACATGATCCCGGCCGGCCTGCCCGCGGACGTTCGCGTGGCGCACAAAACCGGCACGATCTCGCGTGTCAACCACGACGCGGGCATCGTGTACCCGCCCGGGGCGCCGCCCTACGTGCTAGTGATCCTTACCGAGGGCCTCGCCGACGAGGCGGTATCGTCGCGCCTCGGCGCGGCGATCAGCGCCGCCGTCTATGCTGCGCTCGCGCCCTGACCCGGCCCGAAGGCTCTGAACCGGCCGCAAACCAGGAGCGCCCCGCGTCGAAGAAGACGCGGGGCGCTCGGCGTGCCCGGGAAGATTCGAACTCCCGACCTTCTGATCCGTAGTCAGACGCTCTATCCAGCTGAGCTACGGGCACGGCTCCCGTCTGGCGGGAGCGCCAAGATACCGCAGCTCCGATCGC
>JBKBRC010000029.1:20534-31101 GCA_046292345.1 Rubricoccaceae bacterium | reverse complement strand
CGGCGCGCCCGCGGGCCGCGGCGGCGTACCCGCGCGGGCCGGGCCGGCGCGTCCGCGCCGCTGCGCGGCGGCTGCGCGTAGCGAGGCGTGTCAGCCATGAGCGGAGGGGGAAGCGGCGGCGCCCTCGCGGAGCGCCTCCAGGAAGGCCTGCCCGTAGCGGTGCACGTCGCCGGCGCCCATCGTGACGACGAGGTCGCCGGGGCGGCAGAGCGCGGCGAGGTAGGCCGGGAGGTCGGCTTTGTCGGGCACGTAGTGCACGTCGCGGTGGCCGTAGGAGCGCGCCTTGTCGGCGAGCATCTGGCCGTCCACGCCCTCGATGGGCGTCTCGCGGGCACCGTAGATGCCCGTCAGCACGAGCACGTTGGCGTCGTAGAAGGCGCGCGCGAAGTCGTCGGCCAGGTCGCGCGTGCGGCTGTACAGATGGGGCTGGAAGACGGCGACGATGCGGCGGGCGGGCCAGCCATGCGCGGCGGCAGCGAGCGTCGCCTCGACTTCGGTGGGGTGGTGCGCGTAGTCGTCCACGACGAGCACGGTGCCGCTCTGCCCTCCGGCGGCCGCGCCGCCGGCGTCGGGCAGGGGAGCCTCGCCCTTGAGCTGGAAGCGGCGCTCGACGCCGGTGTAGCGCGCGAGCGCGCGCGCGATCGTGCCGAAGTCGAGGTCGAGCTCGAGCCCGACGCAGACGGCCGCGAGAGCGTTGCGCACGTTGTGCAGGCCGGGCGCGTGCAGCGTGAGGCCGCCGAGGCGCTCGGTGCCGTGGTAGACGTCGAACTGCGTGGCCATGCCGGCCTGCTCCACGTTCTCGGCGCGCACGGTCGCCTGCCGGCTCGTGCCGTAGGTGACGACGCGGCGCGTGACGCGCCCGAGGATGCTGCGCACGTTGGCGTCGTCGAGGCAGAGGATAGCCGCGCCGAAGAACGGGACGGCGTTGGCAAACTGCACGAAGGCGTCCTTGATGTCGTCGAGGTCGGCGTAGATGTCGAGGTGGTCGGCCTCGATGTTGGTCACGACGGCGTGGACGGGCGTGAGCTTGAGGAACGTGCGGTCGTATTCGTCGGCCTCGATTACGATCAGGTCGCCCTCGCCCGAGACGGCGTTCGAGCCGAACTCGGCCACCTTGCCCCCGACGATGATCGTCGGGTCGAAGCCGGCTTCTTTGGTGACGAGCCCGACGAGCGTGGTCGTGGTCGTCTTGCCGTGCGTGCCGGCGATGCCGATGCCGTGCTTCATGCGCATCAGCTCGCCGAGCATTTCGGCGCGCTTGATCAGCGGCACGAGGCGGCGCGCGGCCTCGGCCGTCTCCGGATTCTCGTCTGGCCGCACGGCCGACGAGTACACGACGACGTCGGCGCCGTCGATGTGGGCGGCGTCGTGGCCCTCGTAGACGACGGCGCCGCGCGCCTCGAGGTGGGCGGTCACGTCGCTGCGGCGCAGGTCCGAGCCCGAGACGGCGAAGCCGCGCGCGAGCAGCACCTCGGCGATGGACGACATGCCGATGCCGCCGATGCCCACCATGTGGATGCGGCGCACGTGCCCGAGCGGGCGCCCGCGGCGGGTGCGCGGGGCGGGGGCGTCCGGGGCAGCGAGGGGGGCGGGCGTCATCGTCGTCGGGGCGGGCGGGTTAGCGGGCCGCGGCGAGCGCGAGCACGGCGCGCGCGATCGTGGCGGCAGCCTCGGGGCGCGCGGCGGCGCGCGCGGCGGCGCGCATGGCGGCCAGGCGCGCGTCGTCGGCGAGCAGGCCGAGCACGGTCGCCTCGAAGCGCGCGTCGAGCAGCGCCTCGGGCAGGAGGACGGCGGCGCCGGCGGTCTCGAGCGCGCGCGCGTTCTTGGTCTGGTGGTCTGCGGTGACGTTGGGCGAGGGCACGAGCACAGCCGGCGTGCCGGTCGCAGCGAGTTCGGAGCAGGTGATGGCGCCGGCGCGGCAGAGCGCGAGGCTGGCCGCAGCGTAGGCGTAGTCCATCCGGTCGAGGTAGGGAACGAGGCGCAGGCGCTCGTGGGCGGGCACGGCGTCGCGGAGCGTCTCGAAGTAGCGCGGGCCGGTCTGCCAGACGATGAACGTGCGCGCGTCGGCGAGCGCGGCAGCGAGGTGCAGCTTGAGCGCGCCGTTGAGCGGGCCGGCGCCGAGCGAGCCGCCCATGACGAGCAGCACGCGTGGCGGCGCGCCGGCGAGCGTCTCGGGGATGCCGAAGTGCGCGCGGGCCGCGGCGGCGTCGGCGGCGAGCAGGTCGGCACGCACGGGGTTGCCGGCCAGCGTCACCTTGCCGCTAGGGAAATACGAAGCCGCGGCCTCGAACGCTGTGAAAACGCGGCTCGCTCGGCCGGCGAGCAGCTTGTTGGTCGCGCCGGCGTAGGCGTTCTGCTCCTGCAGCACGAGCGGGCGGCGGCGTAGCACGGCCGCCATCCCAACCGGCCCCGAGGCGTAGCCGCCCGTGCCCACGACCACGTCCGGGTCGAACGCGCCCACGAGGCGCAGGCTCTCGACGAGCCCGCGCGCGAGCTTGAACGGGAAGGCGGCATTGCGGCGGAGGGCCTCGGCCGAGAGGCCGCGCTGGAATCCGGAGACGGTGACGGCGTGGATCGGGTAGCCGGCGCGCGGGACGGCCTCCCACTCCATACGGTCGCGCGTGCCGGCGAAGGCGATGACCGCATCCGGACGCAGCGCCCGAACGGCGTCGGCGATGGCGATCGCCGGGTAGACGTGCCCGCCCGTACCGCCGCAGGCAAAAAGCACGCGCGGTGCGCGCGCGCCCTCGGGCACGGCGTCGGCGGAGACGGGACGGGGGAGAGCGAGCGGCACGGTCAGGCGGGATCGGCGGCCGGCGTGGCCGGCGCGGCGTGGCGGGAGATGTTGAGCAGGATGCCGAGCATGGCGCCGGTGGCCAGCATGGACGTGCCGCCGTACGAGACGAACGGCATCGGCAGCCCCGTCACGGGGAACAGGCCGCACGCGACGGCGGCGTTGGCGAAGCCGTAGAGCACCACGCTCACCGTGAGGCCGGTGGCGAGGAAGAAGCCGAGCGGGTCGGGCGCGGCGCGCGCCACGCGCAGCATCCCGCGCAGGAACAGGTACACGAAGACGGCCAGCAGCAGCAGCGCCCCCACGAGCCCGTACTCCTCGGCCACGATGGCGTAGATGAAGTCGTTGAAGGGCGCCGGCAGGAAGTCGCGCTGCACGCTCTTGCCCGGCCCCACGCCGAGCAGCCCGCCCATGGCGATCGCGATGCGGCTCTGCTGCGCCTGGTAGCCCTCGTCGGAGGCGCTGAAGACCTGCTCGCTGTCCGTGTGCGGGAAGAGCGACACGCCCAGGTACGCCTCGACGCGCGCGGCGCGCTGCGGGGACGTGAGCAGGAACAGCGCCGCGAGCACGCCGAGCACGGCCGCCGAGCCGCTCAGGTGTCGCAGGCGCACGCCGCCCACGAAGAGCATGGCCGAGACGGTGAGCAGCAGCATGGCCGCCGTCGAGAGGTCCTCGAGGCCGATCAGGAGCAGCGTGGCCCCGGTCCAGAGCGCCAGCGGCACGAAGCCGCGCTGGAAGTCGGTCACGTAGGCGTGCTTGCGCGCGAGCAGCACCGCCACGTGCAGGATGAGCGCCACGCGGGCCACGTCGGAGGGCTGGAACGTGGTCGGGCCGATGGGCAGCCAGCGCTGCGCCCCGCCCGAGACGACGCCCACGAACTGCACGGCCACGAGCAGGCCGAGCGCCGCCACGAGCAGCACGCGCGAGAAGCGCGCCAGGCGCCGGTAGTCCACGAGCGAGCACACGCCGGCCACGCCGAGCGCGGCGCCGAGGCGCAGCAGGTGCCCGAAGAGGTAGCGCTCGGAGTTGCCGCCGCCCTTGGTCTCGGCCAGGAAGCCGACGGCGCTGTAAACCGCCACCATACCGCCGAGCGCCAGGATGAACATGGCGCTCATCACGGCGCGGTCGGCCGGGGGCAGGGCAAGGGCGCGTACGCGGGACATGGGCGGGGGGGCAGGGCGGGGCGGTCAGAGCGCCATCACGAGGCGCTTGAAGGTGTCGCCCCGGTCTTCGTAGTTCTGGAACAGGTCGAACGAGGCGCACGCCGGGCTGAGCAGGACCGTGTCGCCAGGCTCGGCCATCAGGCGCGCGAACTGGATCGCCTCCTCCATCGAGTGCGCGCGCGCGGTCTGGCCGGCGTGCGGGCCGAGCTCGGCGAGCACCTTGTCGCCGCTCTCGCCCAGCCCGACGAGCCCCACCACCTTCTCCTCGACCAGCCGGCGCAGCGGCGCGTAGTCGTTGCCTTTGTCGCGCCCGCCGGCGATGAGCACCAGCCGCCCGGGGAAGCTCTCGAGCGCGTACCAGACGGCGTTGACGTTGGTGGCCTTGGAGTCGTTGACGAACGCGACGCCGCCGACGGTGCGGACGTGCTCGAGGCGGTGCGGGACGCCCTCGAACGAGGTCAGGCTCTCGCGCACCACGTCGCTCTGGATCTCCATCGCACGGCCCACGACGGCGGCGGCGAGGGAGTTGTAGAGGTTGTGGCGGCCGCGCAGGGCCAGATCGGAGGTGGGCATCAGGATTTCTTCGCGGGTGACGGGATCGGAGGGATGCGGCGCGCGGCCGGGCGCGGCCTCGGGCAGCGCGAGCACGAGTTGGCCGCCGCGCGCGAAGGCGCCGCGCGCGAGCGGCGTCTCGGCCGAGAAGCCGATGGGCGTCAGGCCGTGGCGGGCGGCGTAGCCGGCCACGTAGTCGCGCACGAGCGCGTCGTCGTGGTTGTAGACGAGCCAGTCGTCCGGCGTCTGGCGGGCGAAGATGCGGAATTTGGCCTGCGCGTAGCGGTTGAAGTCGTACCCGTAGCGGTCGAGGTGGTCCGGCGTGATGTTGAGCAGCACGGCCACGCGCGGGCGGAACGCGTCCACGTGGTCGAGTTGGAAGCTGGAGACCTCGAGCACGACGGCCGTGCGCGCGTCCACGTCGTCGACGTAGTCCGAGAACGGGTAGCCGATGTTGCCCGCCACGACGTGCGGGCGCGCGGCCGTCCGGAAGAGGTGCCCGATGAGGCTCGTCGTCGTCGTCTTGCCGTTGGAGCCGGTCACGGCCACGATGGGGCCGCGGCAGAACCACGCGGCGGCCTCGATTTCGGAGACGACCGGCAGGTGCTGGCGCAGGGCCTGCTGCACGAGCGGCGCCGTGCTCGGCACGCCGGGCGAGAGCACGACGAGGTCGGCGTCGAGCGCGCGCGCGGAGTGCCCGCCGAACTCGTAGGCCACGCCGGCCTGCCCGAGCGCCTCGGCGAGGCCCTCGGGGGCGGGCGCGGCGTCGGTCAGGAAGACGCGAGCGCCGCGCCGCGCGAGCAGGCGCGCGGCGGCGAGCCCGCTCCGCGCTCCGCCGACGACGGTCACGCGGCGGCCGGCCACGTCGGGCGCGGCGCCGGGCGCGGCGCCGGGAGCGAGCAGGGGGTCGGCGGCAGTCTTCATCGGAGGCGGAGCAGGACAAGCGTGAGGATGACCGTGAGCGCCGTCACGATCCAGAACCGGATCACAATCTTGGACTCGTGCACGCCGGCCGCCTCGTAGTGATGGTGCAGCGGGGCCATGCGGAAGACGCGGCGGCCCTCACCGTAGCGCCGGCGCGTGTACTTGAAGTAGCTCCGCTGGATGATGACCGAGACCGTCTCGGCGAAGAACACGGCGCACAGGACGGGCAGGTAGAGCTCCTTGCGAATCAGGATGGCCGTCGTGCCAATGGCGGCGCCGAGCGCGAGGCTGCCCGTGTCGCCCATGAAGACCTGCGCCGGATGCCCGTTGTACCACAGGAAGCCGAAGCAGGCCGCCCCCATGGCTGCCGCGAAGACGGTCAGTTCGCCCGCTCGCGGCAGAAAGAGGTCGTTGACGAAGTCGGCCAGGTTGGCGTTGCCGGTGATGTAGACCAGCACGACGAGCCCGAGCGCGACGAAGGCGCCCACGCCGGCCGCGAGGCCGTCGAGCCCGTCGGTCAGGTTGACTGCATTCGAGACGCCGGTGAGGATGAACGTGACGACGGGGATGTAGACCAGCCAGCCGACCTCGCGCCCCACGAGGGGCGAGAGGAAGTCATAGTCGATCACGCCATCGGGCGAGAAGGGCAGGCTCGTGAGCGTGTACGTGTTCTCGAGTCCCGGCAGGCGCATGATGAGCACGCCCACGAGGAGCCCGAGGGTGATCTGGCCGAGGAGCTTGGTGCGCTCGGCCAGGCCGCGCTTGTCCCTGGCGACGACCTTGATGTAGTCGTCGGCGAAGCCGAAGGCGCCCATCCAGAACGTGGCCAGGAGCGCGATCTGGACGTAGGCGTTCGTCAGGTCGCCCCAGAGCAGCGTCGCGCCGCCCATCGAGAGCAGCAGGATGATGCCGCCCATCGTCGGCGTGCCGGCCTTGTGGGCGTGGCTGACGGCGCCGGCGTCCACGCCCTCGCGCACTGTTTCGCCGATCTGCATCCGGTGCAGGCGCAGGATGATGCGCTTGCCGGCGAAGAGCGCGATCAGGAGCGCCGTGCCGGCGGCGAGGCCGGCGCGGACGGTGATGAACTGGAACACCTGGAAGCCGGGCGGCTCCACGGTCTGCTCGAGCCAGGTGACGAGGAAGTACAGCATCGGTCAGCGCGCGCCGGGAATGGTGGTGGACGGCGCGCGGCGGGCGAGGGCGGCCGCAAGCGCGGCGCGGTCGTCGAAGGGCCGGCGCTCGGCGCCGACGATCTGGTAGGTCTCGTGCCCCTTGCCGGCCACGACGACGACGTCGCCGGGGCGGGCCTCGGCAGCGGCGAGGGCGATGGCCGCGGCGCGGTCTCCCACGTCGTACGCGTCGCCGGGGCGGGCGAGGCCGGCGCGGACGTCGGCGCGGATGGCGGTCGGGTCTTCGCTGCGCGGGTTGTCGTCGGTGATGACGAGCGCGTCGGCGAGGGCCTCGGCGGCGCGGGCCATCGCGGGGCGCTTGGCGCGGTCGCGGTCTCCCCCGCAGCCGAAGACGACCCAGAGGCGCCCCCCCTCGGGCAGGATCTCACGCGCGGTGCGGAGCACGTTCTCGAGCGCGTCCGGCGTGTGCGCGTAGTCCACGACGCCGAGCACGCCGTCCTCGGAGCGCATGGTCTCGAAGCGTCCCGGGACGCCCGGCGCGGTCGCGAGCGCGTCGAGCGCCGCGTCGGCGTCGTAGCCGAGGGCGAGCGCGGCGCCGTAGGCGGCAGCGAGGTTGAGCGCGTTGAAGCGCCCAGCGAGGCGGAAGCGGCGCTCGCGGGCGCCCTCGGCGGCCGTCGTCAGGCGGAGCCGCAGCCCACCGAGCGCGTTCTCGAGCACGTCCACGCGCACGTCGGCCTCGGGACCGGTGCCGAAGGTGAGCACGCGCGCGGCCGTGCGCGCGGTCATGAAGGTGTGCGCCGGGTCGTCGGCGTTCACGAGCGCGACGGCGCCGGCGTCGAGGCGGTCGAAGAGGCGGCGCTTGGCCTCGGCGTAGGCCTCGGGCGTGCCGTGGAAGTCGAGGTGGTCGTGCGTGAGGTTGGTGAAGACGGCCACACGGAACGGCAGCGTGCGCACACGCTCGAGGGCGAGGCCGTGGCTGGAGACCTCCATGGCGCAGGCCGTGCAACCGGCCTCGGCCATGGCGCGCAGCAGGCGCTGCAGCGCGGGCGCCTCGGGCGTGGTGTAGGCCGTCGCGAAGCGCGCCCCGCCGATGCGGTTCTCGACCGTACCGACGAGCCCGGCCGTCTCGCCGAGCGCCGAGAGCAGGTGGTGCAGCAGAAACGCGGTCGTGGTCTTGCCGTTGGTGCCCGTCACGCCGACGAGGCGGAGCGCGCGGCCAGGGTAGCCGTAGAATGCCGCCGCGACCTCCGCGAGCGCAGCCCTCGTGTCCGAGACTGGAACGAGAGCCGCGCCGCGGAGGCGCTCACCCTTCCCCAAGGGTTTCGGTGCCTCGCGGGCCTCGGCCCAGGCGCGCGAGACGAGAACGGCGGCCGCGCCGGCCTCGGCAGCGGCTTCGGCGAACCGGTGCCCGTCGAAGAAGTCTCCCGCGATGGCGCCGAAGAGGCTTCCGGGGCGGACGCGCCGGCTGTCGTCCACCACATCCACGATCATGAGCGGTGCGTTAGTACACGTTTCGGTCGTGGAGGGCGCGTGCTCGGGAGCGAGCAGCCTCGCAGCCAGCAGCGGGGCGACGAGCGCGTCGAGCGGCTGCGGCGGCACGGCCACTTCGGGCGGCGCGAGGCGGAGGGCAGCGCCGGCATGGTCGGGCTGCGCGGAGGGCACGAGGGCGTCGGTCATGGCGTTTCCTCGGTCATGGCGTTTCCTCGGCCGCAGCCTCGTCCGGTGGAGCGGGTAGCCCGAGGCGGGTGGCCTCGCGCGGGGGAGCGTCGAGCCGGGCCACGACGAGCGCGTCCACGCGCCCGGTGCGCGGCAGGGCCGTGCCGGGCGCCGGTAGCTGCCGCTCGACGACGCCGCGCCCCTCAAGGCGGGGCTCGACGCCTACGCTGCGCAGCCACGCGACGGCCTGTCGCGTGCCGAGGCCGCGCACGTCGGGCATGACGCGCGCGGCCCCACCGGCCGGAGCCCCGCCGGCGCGACTGCCCCGGCTCTCAGACGGACGCGGCGCAAGGCGCACAGGCGCGGCAAGCGGAAGGGCCGCGTGCGGCTCGGCGGGGCGGTCTACGGGCGCCCAGCCGGCTCCGCGTGCCAGGCGCACCGCGAACCCTTCGGCGCGCAGGCGCGCTGCGGCGAGCACGCCCGGCCACCCGGCCACGTCGGGCACGGGCGCGGCGTCGCGCTGCGGGAACGGCGCCGAGGGAGCCACGCGCGCGGCGATGCTCGGGAACGTGCCCACCCAGCGCCGCGCGATGCTCGCGAAGATGGGCGCGGCCACGGCGCCGCCGTAGTAGCCGTTCGTGGGCTCGTCGAGGATCACGAGCAGCGCCACCTCGGGCGCGTCGGCGGGGAAGACGCCGGCGAACGAGGCGCGGTAGGCGCGGCGGTAGCCGCCGCGGCTGGCCTTCTGCGCTGTGCCGGTCTTGCCGGCGATGCGCAGCCCCTCCACGACGGCCCGCTGCGCCGTGCCGCCGCGCGCGAGCGACTCCTCGAAGGCCGGCAGGAGCGCCGCGGCCGTCTCGGGCGAGAACGCACGCCGGATGGAGTCCTGGCGGGCGCGCCAGACCGTGCGCCCCTCGGCGTCGCGGCGCTCGGCGACGACGTAGGGCTGCACGAGCAGGCCGCCGTTGGCGAGCGCCGCGTAGGCGGCCAGGATCTGGAGGGGCGTCGCCTCGACCGCGTAGCCGGTGCTCATCCAGGGCAGCGTCAGGCGCCCCCAGGTCTCGGGCGGATGCAGCGTACCCGGCACCTCGCCCGGCAGGTCCACGTACGTCGGCTGGCCGAAGCCGAGCGCGCGCGCGGTGCGGTAGAACGCCTGGTCGCCGACCGCCTCGGCCGCGCGCGCCATGGCGATGTTGGACGAGACGGCAATGGCCTGCCGGAACGGGATACGCCCGTAGCCGCGGCTGTCGCGCATGGCGCGCCCGTGGAAGTGCGCGATGCCGCGACCGGTATCGACCGTGTCGTCGGGCGAGAGCACGCCGTGCTCGACGGCCGCAATCGCCGTGACGAGCTTGAACGTGGAGCCGGGCTCGATGCGGTCGCTCACGGCATGGTTGCGCTGCGCCGAGACGGGCCCCTCGCCCGGCCGGTTGGGGTCGTAGGTGGGCGCGTTGGCGAGGGCGAGGATGGCGCCCGTGCGTACGTCCATCGCGATGGCCGTACCCCAGGCGGCTCCGGCGGCGGCCACGCCGCGCGCGAGCTCTTCCTCCATCAGCGCCTGCCGCACCAGGTCGATCGTGAGCACGAGATCGCCGCCGTGGCGAGGCGGCACCACAGACCCGCCGACGAGCGCGCGGACGCGTCCGCGACGGTCGCGCTGCACGGCCTGCCTCCCCGGCGTGCCGGCCAGGTGCGCCTCGAAGTGCTGCTCGAGCCCCGCGCCGCCGGCCAGGTCGCGGTCTACGTGCCCGATCACGTGCGCCGCGAGCGAGCCGTAGGTGTAGCGTCGCGCGAAGCTGCCGGTGATGAGCAGGCCCGGAAAGTTCTCGGCGACGAGGCGGTCGCGAGAGGGCTCGTCGAGATTGCGCACGAGCAGCACATACTGCCGCGAGGCGCGGCCCCGCACGCGCGCCCGGAAGTGCGCCGCGCCGCGGCCCGTCAGCGTGCCCAGGAGGGCGTAGAGTTCCTCGGCCCGCTCGGCGAAGCCGGGCATCGTGGGATCGGCGGCGACCTCGTAGCGCGCCGTGTTGACGACGAGCGCCCGGCCAGCCTGGTCGTAGATCGCGCCCCGCTGCGCCGGCAACTCGATGTAGCTCGACGCCTGCCGCTCGCCGAGCGCGCGCAGCTCCGCCCCCTCGGCCAGATGGATACGCACCATCTGCGCGGCCACGAGCGCCGGCAGCACGAGCACGGCGACCGTGACCACGTACAGCCGGGTGAGATAGGCGTCTGGAGGGGCGGCGGACATCGGGGCGTGGTGGAGGCCCAGGATGGGGCCAGGGAGGCCGGCGCGCAGCGTGCGGCGCGCAGCGTGCGGCGCGCAGCGTGCGGCGCGCAGCGTGCGGCGC
>JBKBRC010000029.1:15169-20434 GCA_046292345.1 Rubricoccaceae bacterium | reverse complement strand
CGGCGCGCAGCGTGCGGCGCGCAGCGTGCGGCGCGCAGCGTGCGGCGCGCAGCGTGCGGCGCTCAGCGTGCGACGTAGACGACGGGACCGTAGGCGATGCCTTCCTCGAGACCGAGCGCACGTGCGCGCTCAATCACTGCGCCAGGACCGGTCATCTGGTCTACGGCGCCGCGCAGGCGCTGGTTGGTAAGCTGGAGCGTGAGGTTCTCGCGGCGGAGCTGCTGCGCCTCGGCAAGCAGCGCACGCGTGGCGTAGCCGTGCCCGACGAAGAGCGTGGCCAGCACGGCCAGAACGAGCAACACGACACCCGTACGCAGGCTCGGCACGAGGTCGAGCGCGCGCGTGCGCGGGGGCCGCGTGGCGGCGGCGGTGCCGTTCCCGCCCAGGTCCGACCAGGCGGGCAGGCGCCCGGCACGCGCAGGCACGCGCGGCGCGGCGGGCTTGCGAGGCGGCACCGGACGCACGGCCGGACGCGGCGGGGCGGTCACGCCGGCACGCGGGACGGGCTCTTTGCGCTCGGCGCCAAGGCGACGGGCCGGGCGCGGCGTCGGGCGGCTGGATGCAGGCATGGGCAGCGCAGGCAGGGGGGACGAAGGGGAACAGGGCCCGGCGACCGGGCTCAGATGGAGGTGCCGGGCGTCCCGCCGGGGGTCGTCGGGGCAGGCAGCTTTTCGGCGATGCGCAGGCGCGCGCTCCGGGCACGGCCGTTGGCAGCCACCTCCTCGGGCGAGGCCACGGTGGGCTTGCGCGTCACGAGGCGCCACGGCGTCACGAGGCGGCCGTAGAAATCCTTGACCGGCGTGTCGCCGAAGTGGCCGTAGCGCAGGAAGTGCTTGGCGCGGCGGTCCTCGAGCGAGTGGTATGCGATCACGGCGAGGCGACCGCCGGGCGCCAGCAGGCTGAGGGCCGCCGGCAGCGCGGCCTCGAGGGCCTCCATCTCCTCGTTGACGGCGATACGCAGCGCCTGAAAGGTGCGTGCAAGCGCTTTCGTCTGCTCGCGCCCGGGCACAGCCGCCCGTACGGCCTCGGCGAGCGCCGCCGTGGTCCGGACGGGCATTCGCTCGGCAACGGCGCGCGCGATGCGGCGCGCGCGCGGCTCTTCACCGTAGACGTAAAGAACACGCGCGAGCTCGTCCTCGGGCAGGCGCGCGAGCAGTTCGGCGGCGGTCTCGCCCGCCTCGGCGTTCATCCGCATGTCGAGCGGACCATCGGCGGAGAACGCAAACCCGCGGCGCGCGGCGTCGAGCTGGTGGCTGGAGACGCCGAGGTCGAGGAGAACGCCCGCGACGGGGCGCCCGTGGGCCGGGCCAAGCCCGGCGGCCTCGAGCAGCGCGGCGGCCTCGGCGAAGTTGCCGGCGAGGGCGCGGAAGCGCCCGGCCTCGGCGTGCGCGGCCAGGCGGGCCGTGGCCTCGGCGCGCGCCTCCGCGTCGCGGTCGATACCGACGACGAGTGCGGCGGGCGCGAGCGCGTCGAGCAGCGCCGCCGCGTGCCCGCCGCCGCCGAGCGTACCGTCGACGTAGAGCCCCTCGGGGTCGGTCACGAGGCCGGCCACGACCTCGGCCGCGAGCACGGGCGCGTGGTAGCCCGTCGCGTAGGGCACCGGGCCACGACGCGAAGGCGCCGCGCCAGGCGCCGCGCCAGGCGCCGCGCCAGGCGCCACGCCGGACGCGCGGCGAGCAGGGCGTCGGGGACGGGTCATGGAGCCGGGAGAAGTCATGGAAAGCCAGCGAAAGGCGAGCCGGGGCGGACTAGCGAAGGCCCATCACGCGCTCGCTCATCGTCTCGTAGTCGTCGGTTTGCTGGTTGAGGTAGCTTTCGAAGCGCTCCGGGTCCCAGATCTCGATGTGGTCAAGGGCGCCGATGATGATGGCCTTGCCCCCGGCCGCGAGACCGCCGAAGTCGATCAGGTTGCGGGGGAGCGTGATGCGGCCCTGCCCGTCGAGCGAGACCTCGTCGGCCCAGCGCACGATGTCGCGCACGAAGGCGCGCGCCTCGCGCTGATAGAGGTTGAGGTTCATGAACTGCTCCTCCATCTCCTCCCAGCGGTCGAGCGGGTAGAGGAAGACGCACGGCTCGATGCCTCGCGTAGCGACGAACGTCTCCTTGGCGTCCGGGCTGAGCGCCCGTCGCATCTTCGCCGGCACGGGCACGCGGCCCTTGTCGTCGATGGAGTACTCCGCTTGTCCTTTAAATCCGGCCATGGCCGGGCTCCCCGTAGTCTCGCCAGGTACTGGGATCTCTCCCCACTTTTCCCCACCGCGCTCCGAAGCTAGCGAGAGCCCCTCTCGCCGCAACGAATCGTGCAGAAATGGGATCTACTTGTGGACAAAGGGCCGCTCCGAGCCTCCGCAGGGCCTGAGCGACGGACCATAAATGCCACAATTGAACGCATGTTCACCCATGCCAGAAGCGAAGTGATCATACTTTCACCCCTCTTTCAGCTCTCAGCCGCCCGCGCCCCATGTCCGCCTCGCTCACCGCCCGGCAGACCCAGGTTCTCGCGTTCCTGCGCGCCCACCAGAAAGAACACGGCAAGCCGCCAACGCTCAAGGAGATCGGGAACGCCCTCGCGATCCGCTCCACCAACGGGGTCCACAAGCTACTGGTGGCGCTCGAGAAGAAGGGCCACCTGCGCCGCATCCCGAATGAGTCGCGTGGTCTCGTCCTGCTGGGCGACGACGACGCGTTCGGCTTCGGCGGCGAGCGCGAGGGGGGGGCGGTGCTCTTCCTGCGCCGGACCGACGCCGCGCAGGCGCACGAGGCCGGGCCGCCCCTGCGCCGCTCGGCCACGCCGCTCGCCGTAGACCCGGACCTGCTCGCGCGCGTCGACCCGGACGACTGCTTCGCAATCCGCGCCGCGGACGACGGCATGAGCGGCGACGGCCTGTTCAAGGGCGACGTGGTCGTCGTGGAGGAGCTCCCCTGGTCGGCCGTCCCCAACGGCGCGCTCGTGGCGGCGCTGCTCGGCGAGCGCCCCGTCGTGCGCCGCTTCGACTTCGCCAACGGGCGCATCCACCTGCGCCCGGCCAACCGCACCTATGCCGAGCATGTATTCTCCCCCGACGACCCCGAGGCGTACCTCCTCGGGGCCGTGCGCGTCGTCATGCGCCGCATCGGCTGACCCGGCCGGCACGACGCGGCCCGGCCAGGAGCGCAGCCGGCGCGCGGCGTGACCGGCGCGGGCGCTTTGGCGCGCGTGTGCGATCTTGGGCGACCAACGCCAGCCAGCCTCGCCCGTGGAAACGCCGCCCGTCGACTCTCCGCCCCGCCGGTCCGGCTCGCGCCTGCTCGACCTGATCGAGCGCGCGGGCAATGCCCTCCCGGACCCCGTCAGCCTCTTCCTCATCCTCATCGGCATCGTCATGGCGGCTTCGGCCGTTGCGGCTGCCGCCGGCGTCGCCGTGACGCACCCCGGCACGGGCGAGAGCATTGCGGCCATCAACCTGTTCTCGGGCGAGCAGGTGCAGCGCCTGCTCGTCGAGATGCCGCAGACGTTCGCGGCCTTCCCGCCGCTCGGGCTTGTGCTCGTGGTCATGCTCGGCATCGGCATCGCCGACAAGACGGGCCTGATCGCGGTTGCGCTGCGGCGCTTCATGGCCTCGGTCCCGCGCGGGCTCCTGACGGCGTCGCTCATCTTCGCCGGCGTGATGAGCTCGATGGCCGTCGACGCGGGCTACGTGGTCGTGGTGCCGCTCGGCGCGGTGCTCTTCATGGCTGCCGGACGGCATCCGCTCGCGGGTCTCGCGGCGGCGTTCGCGGGCGTCTCGGGCGGCTTCTCGGCCAACCTGTTCCTGACGAGCCTCGATCCGCTCCTGGCCGGCTTCACCACGCCTGCCGCCCAGCTGCTCGACGCGGCCTACGTCGTCGAGGCCACAGCGAACTACTACTTCATGATCGCGCTCGTGCCGGTGTACGTGCTCCTGGGCACGCTCGTGACCGAGAAGCTCGTCGAGCCGCGCCTGGGGGTCTACGCCGGCACCGGGGCGGCCGACGACGACGCGAACCGCCCCCTGACCGACCTCGAGCGCCGCGGCCTCCGCATCGCTGGCATCGTCACGCTTGTCACGCTCGCCCTGCTCTCGCTGCTCGTCGTACCGGACGGGGCGCCCCTGCGCGGCGAAAACGGCGACCTGACGCCGTTCTACCGCGCCATCGTGGCCCTCATGACGATCGCGTTCCTGCTGCCGGGCCTCGCCTACGGCATCGCCACGAAGCAGATCCGCAGCGACCGCGACGCCGTCAAGATGGCCTCGGACTCGATGGCCGACCTGGGCATCTACATCGTGCTGGCGTTCGTGACGGCGCACTTCATCGCGCTCTTCAACTGGTCCAACCTCGGCGCCATCACGTCCATCTCGGGCGCGGGCGCACTCCGGAGCGCGGGCATCGAGGGACTGCCGCTCATGGTCGGGTTCGTGTTTGTGACGGCGTTCCTGAACCTGTTCGTCGGCTCGGCGAGCGCCAAGTGGGCCATCATGGCCCCGATCTTCGTGCCCATGCTGATGCTGCTCGGCTACAGCCCCGAGGCCACGCAAGCCGCCTACCGCATCGGCGACTCGGCCACGAACATCATCACGCCGCTGATGCCCTACTTTCCGCTCGTGATCGTGTTCGCGCAGAAGTACGACCGCGAGAGCGGGATCGGGACGCTGATTTCAATGATGCTACCGTTCTCGGTCGCCTTCCTGGTCGGCTCGCTCCTGCTGCTGCTCGTGTGGCTGGGCGTGGGGCTGCCGCTCGGGCCGGACGTGTCGGCGCTGTACGAGATCGGCCTCTCGCCCGGCCCGGCGGAGGGCCTCGCCCCTCCCAACGCGCCCGCCCCGACCGCGCCCGCCCCGGCGCGCTAGCATGGCTCGCCCGGTGCGCCTCTCCGCCGACACCGCCGCGCAGACGCTCACCATCGTCTGGGCGGACGGGCACACGTCCGTCTTCGGCTTCGAGGGGCTGCGCGCGGCGTGCCCCTGCGCGGCCTGCCGCGGCGGCCATGCAGCCATGGCCGAGCCCGTAGACCCGGACCTGCTCCTGCTGCCGCTCGTCTCGCGGCGCGCCATCAAAAAGCTCGAGCCCGCCGGGCACTACGCGCTCCAGATCACCTGGGACGACGGGCACCGCTCCGGCCTCTACCGCTGGGACTGGCTGCGCGCGCACGGCTGAGCCGTGGGCGCGGCCGGGGCGCGCGCGGCCGGGCCCCCCCCGCCCGCGGGCGCCCACCCCCCCCCCCCCCCCGCCCCCCCCCCACTCGGAAGCCCCCGAAGCCCACGGCCG
>JBKBRC010000029.1:5395-15159 GCA_046292345.1 Rubricoccaceae bacterium | reverse complement strand
CCCCCCCGGGCGCCGCGCCGCCCCCGCCGCGCGCGCGCGCGCGCGCCGCGCCGCCGCCCCCCGCCCCCCCCCCCCCCCGCGGCCGGGCCGCGCGCGGCCGGACCACGCGCGCCCGCGTGCTCCCTCCTCGCCTCCTCCCCTGCCCGCCCCCATGTCTGAAGCCCTCGAAGCCCTCGGCCTGCGCCCCGCTCACGCCCACCGCCTCGACCGCGTTGAGCGGCTCGTGGCCCGCGTGGCCGCCGAGCGCTACGGCGCAGACACGCAGGCGTTCGTCGAAGGCCTGCACGCCCGCTGCGCCGCCGACGACCTCGACGCCGCCGCCGCCGCGCTCGCTGGCGCGCCGACCGGGCGCCTGACAGCCGTACTGCGCATCCTGACCGCGTTCTTCCATCTCGTCAACAAGGCCGAGCAGCTCGAGATCATCCGCGTCAACCGCGCGCGCGCGCGCGCGGCCACGCCCGAGGCGCCGCGCGGCGAGTCGGTCGCGGCGGCCGTGGCAGCGCTCCGCGCGGCCGGGCGCTCGGCCGACGAGGCCGCCGCGCTCGTGGCCTGCCTCGCCATCGAGCCCACGCTCACGGCACACCCGACCGAGGCGCGCCGCCGCACGATCCTGCTGCACCAGCAGCGCGCGGCCGAACTGCTCGACCGCCTCGGCGACGCCGCCCTCCCGCCCGAGGAGGCCGCCGCGCTCGAGCGCGAGGCCGAGAACCGCCTCCGCCTGCTGCTCGCCACCGACGAGGTGCGTACGAGCGCCGTCACCGTCGAAGACGAGGTGCGGCACGGGCTCTACTTCGTCGCGACCACCATCTGGGACGTGCTGCCGCAGCTCCACGCCGATCTGCGCGCGGCCTTCCGCACGCACTACGGCCGCGTGCCGGGTAGCCTCCGCTCGCCCGTGCGCTACCGCTCCTGGATCGGCGGCGACCGCGACGGCAACCCCAACGTCACCCCCGACGTGACGGCGTGGACGCTCCGCACGCACCGCGAGGACGCCCTCCGCCTCCACCGCCGCGCCCTCGACGCGCTCCGCCTCGTCCTCTCCGTCTCCGACCGACAGGCGCCGGCCTCCGACGCGCTCCGCCGCTCCATCGAGGCCGACCGTGAGGCGCTCGCCGACTCCCCCTTCGCCCTCCCCGAACGCCGCTGGCGGCAGAACGCGCACGAGCCCTACCGCCTCAAGCTGCTTCTGATGGCCGCGCGCCTGGACGCGCTGCTCGACGCGCTCGCGCGCGACGCAAAACCGCTCTTCGCCTACGACGCCGACGCCTACGCGGCCGACCTCGCGCTCATTGCTGAGAGCCTGCGCGCGGCCGGCCTCGGCGCGCTCGCCGACGACGGCCCCCTTGCCGACCTCGCCGTGCAGGCCGACGCCTTCGGCTTCCATCTCGCCGCGCTCGACCTCCGGCAGCACAGCCGCGTGCACGAGGCCGCCGTGGCCGACCTGCTCCGCCACGCCGGCGTCTGCGCCGACTACGCCGCATGCGACGAACCGACGCGCCTGGCGCTGCTCCTCCGCGAGCTCGAGGGCACGCGCCCTCTCGCGCGGCCCGACGCGCCCCTCGACGGCGATACGCGCCGCACCCTCGACACGCTCGCCGTCGCCCGCCGTGCCCTCGCCACCGACCGGCGCGCTCTCGGGGCCTACATCGTCTCGATGACCGATGCCCTCTCGGACCTGCTCGAGGTGCTCGTCCTGCTCCGCGAGGCCGGCTTGTGGACGCGCTCGCCCGGGGGCGCCGTCTCCTGTCCCCTCGACGTCGTCCCGCTCTTCGAAACCATCGACGACCTCGAGCGCGCACCGGGCTTACTCGCCGAGTTGTTCGCGCTCCCGCTCTGGCGCGCTCATCTCGCAGCACGCGACGGGACCCAAGAGGTCATGCTCGGCTACTCGGACTCCAACAAGGACGGCGGCTATCTCATGGCCAACTGGGCACTGCACCGCGCCCAGGGCGCCGTCGCGCGGGCGTGCCGCGGGGCCGGCGTCCACCTGCGCTACTTCCACGGGCGCGGCGGCACCGTCGGGCGCGGCGGCGGACGCGCCGGGCAGGCCATCCGTGCCATGCCGCCCGAGGCGCAGACCGGCGCCATCCGTTTCACCGAGCAGGGCGAGGTCGTCTCGTTTCGCTACGCGCTGCCGGGCATTGCGCGCCGCCACCTCGAGCAGATCGTCCACGCCCAGCTGCTGGCCCTGGCCGAGGCGCAGAACCCTCCTTCCGGAACGGCCGATCCCGAAGCAGAGGCCCTCCTCACGCGCCTCGCCGCGCGCGCTCAGGACGCCTACCGCGCGCTCATCCGCGACGACGACTTCTGGCCCTGGTACCGCGCGGCCACGCCCATAGAGCACATCGCCGGGCTGCCGCTCGCCTCGCGCCCGGTCTCGCGCAAGGGCGCCGACGAGATCGACTTCGAAGGCCTGCGCGCCATCCCGTGGGTGTTTTCGTGGACGCAGCCGCGCTACACCGTCCCGGGCTGGTTCGGGACGGGCACGGCGCTCGCCGAGGCGCTCTCGGACGGGGAGCAGGACGCGCTGCGCCACCTCCACGAAACGTGGCCTTTTTTCCGCGCCGTCCTGGCCGGAGCCCGGCGCGAAATGGCCCGCGCGCGCCTGCGCGTGGCCGCGCGCTACGCCGCGCTCGCCTCGAACGGGGCGCCGTTCGAGCGGATCGAGAAGGAGTTCGCGCGGGCCGAGCTGGCCCTGCTGCGCGTCACCGGGCAGGAGTCGCTGCTCGAGGACAGCGCCGCCGTCGCGGCCACGATCCGCTACCGCAACCCGTACACGGACGTGCTCAACCTCACGCAGATCGAGCTGATGCGCCGCTGGCGCGCCCTGCAGGACGGCGACGCTTCGGGCGACGACGCTTCGGATGCGCGTGAGGCGCTGCGGGCGGCGCTCTACGTCTCGCTGAGCGGTATCGCCGCGGCCATGCAGAGCACAGGCTGAGCCGCTGCCCCGGGCCGCGTCATTGCCCCGGGTGCGACCCCGGCGCTCCCGCGCCCCCCCTGCGCGTCTGACCCTGCCCTTCCTCGGTTTCTGTCCCGAACAGACGCGCCGCGTCGCGGACGCCTGCGAACAGCGCCGGGTCGAGCGGCTCCTCCCCGGTGAGCACGGCCACGTCCCCCGTGGTCTCGAAGACCACCGCGCGCACGTCGGCGAGGCGCGCCACGCCGGCCTGGCGCAGCTTGGCGCGCAGGTCGGCCTCGGTCACGTGCGCCCGGCGCAGGTTGTCACGCAGCACCTCCGGCCCGGCCATGAGCAGTAGCGGCTCGTTCCCGACCCACCGTTCCACGCGGCGCGAGCGCGTCCGCAGCGCACCGACGGCGATCTGGAGCGCGTAGATCGCAGCCAGCCCGGCCACGCCCCGGAGCAGGCTCACGTCGCGCGTGAGCGTGACCGTGGCCACGATGGACCCGATGGCGACCGTCATCGCGAAGTCGAACGAGCTCATCTTGGCGAAGCTGCGCAGGCCGGCCAGGCGCGTCAGCGCGATCACGGCCGCATAGACGCCCACGGCCGAGAGCGCCACCAGGCCCGTCGCAGCGGCCGTCGTGCCGATCCATTCGCTGAAGGTGTTCATAGCGCGTCGGGGGTGGGGCGGGCAGCGCTTCTCCGGGAGGGGCGAACCGCAAAGGGCGCTGGAGGCCCAGAGGCGGGCAAGCCGCTCGGGTTTTGCCGGGACCGAAGGGGCTGCCACGTGGGAAAGCTCTGCTATTCCCCGCCGTCCGTCCTGTTTCCGCGCTCAGGCCCCGGCCAGGGCGCGCACAGCGTCGAGGGTGTCGATGTCTTCGGGGCGCTTGTCCTCCCGCAGCCGCACGATGCGCGGGAAGCGAAGCGCGTAGCCGCTCTTGTGCCGCCGGGAGGGCTGTACGCGATCGAACGCGACCTCGAGCACGATGCGAGGCTCGACCGTCCGCACGCGCCCGTGGGCGAACGTTTGCCGCGTGTGCGCCTTGAACCACGCGGTCAGGCGTACCAGCTCGGCATCGGTCAGGCCCGAATAGGCCTTGCCGATGTTGAGCAGTGCCGGGTCGTCTTCGGAGGCGCGCACGGCGAACGTGTAGTCGCTGAGCAGGTGCCGCCGCGCGCCCGACCCAACCTCGACCGCCGTCACGACGACGTCGAGCGTGGCGAGCGCACGCTTGAGCTTGAGCCAGCCGCGTCCGCGCCGGCCCGGGCGGTACGGCGCGGCCGGATGCTTGAGCATCAGCCCCTCGTTGCCGCGCGCCCGCGCCGCCTCGAACAGACGGTCCAGAACGTCCGCTTCCAGAACTTCCTCCGCCCGCGACCGCCGGACCACGTACCGTCCCGGCGCGTCGGAAAGCGGCAGGCCAAGCGCCGCAAGGGCGCGCAGGCGCTCCGAGAGCGGCGCGTCGAGCAGCTCCTCGCCGCCACGCGCGAGCACGTCGAAGGCAACGAAGCTCACCGGCGCGGCGGCCATCACGGCGGCCGAGGGACGCCGGCGACCGAGCCTCGTTTGAAGCTGCTGGAACGGCGCGACGCCCCCCGTGGCCGGATCGGTGGGCACGATCTCGCCGTCGAGCAGCAGGCCCCCGGGGAGGGCGCACGCGGCGAGCGGCGCGAGCAGGTCCGGAAAGGCATCGGCGAGCGGGTCGAGCGTACGCGAGAAGAGCGCGACGCGCACCGGCCCCCGCTCGGTCTGCACGACCACGCCGTGGAGGTCCTCTGGCGGCACGCCGGGCGGCAGGGCGTGCCGTGCCTCAGCCTCCGGCGCTACGTGCACCTGCGCGCGGATGCCGTCGAACTTGTCCTCGGCGAGGAACGGCGCCGGGAGTTGCCGTGCGGCGTCCTCGGCGTCCTGCGCCGGCGAGGCGAGCATGAGCGCGAGCGGCGCGAAGAGGCGCAGCCGAGCCTCGGCGAGGCGTTCATACCGTGCCAGGACGGCCGTCTCGCCCAGGTCTCCCGTGAGCATGGCCGCCCGGCGGAGGGTCGCCGCGTCCCGCCCGAAGTGGCGGGCCAGCGCCGCCTCAACGCCTCCGGCCAGCATCCCCATGCGCAGGTCGCCCGCGACGAGCTTGACCACGGCGCGCGCCTCGAGCGGCGCGAGCCGAGCCAGCGCCCCGACCAGCAGTGCCGTCCTCGCCTTCGAGCCGCTCGTCTCGGCCAGCGCGGCCCCGAGCGCCTCGGTGTCCGCGAGCGTGAACCCGGAGGGCTCGGCGCGCGCGGGCAGGACGTGCTCGGCCACGTCGCCGGCATCGCCGAGCCGCACGAGCAGAGCGCGCAGCGCGCCGGGGGGCTGCCCGGAAGCCTCGGAGAGCGCCGCGAGCGCGGCGGCCGTGCCCACGTTCACGCGGCGCCTGTCGGCGAGCGGGAACACCCGCCCTGCCGCGAAGCGCGCTGCCCGCGCGAGGTCGGCATCGTCCAGCTCGTCCAGAAACGCGCCGAGTCGGTCCGCCTTCTCCAGCCGTCCGCTGGCGGCGGCGATGTCCCGGACGGTCTCGGCAAAGCCGATCAGGAGCGCGGGCACAGGCAGACGAGGCATAGGCCGAAGAAGCACAGGCGAACGGTTGCGGGAAGGCCGGACTGGAGCCCCGGTCGGGCAGGCGTCCTGGATGGCCGTCAGCGTTTCGGGGGGGCTGTCAGAGACGGCCCGGTCCTTCGGTCTGCTGGCACGTCGGGCAGAAGTAAATGATGCGCGTCTTGTCGTCCTCGCCGGCCTCGGGGGCCGCGCGCGTGACCTGCCGCCGCTGCCGGATGGGCGTGCCGCAGATCAGGCACGGCAGGTTGGTGCGGCGGAAGACGTGGTGGCGCGCGTTCCAGGGCTTGCCGTTGTAGGTGAGAGCCGGATCGGCGAGCATGCGCGCCTGCTCGGCCGCGGAGACGGTGCGGCCGGCGGTCTCGTAGGCGAGACGCGTGACGCGCGGAATCTCGCGGTCCAGGCAGCGCAGCTCGTCGGGCGTGAGCTCGTCCACGCGCCGCCAGGGGTCGAGGCGGCAGGCGAAGAGAATCTCGGCGCGGAGGTAGTTGCCGAGCCCGGCCACGACGGTCTGGTCGAGCAGCGCCGCACCGATCGCGCGATCGCCATGAGCGCCGCCGAAGAGCCGCGCATGGAAGGCTTCGCGGTCGAACGCCCCGGGCCCGCCGTACGGCAACGCGTCTGGGCCGAGGCCGGCCAGCCACGGCACGTGCGCGTACGGGCTGCCCCGGCCGACGTGAAAGACGGGCGCCGAGTACAGCAGCGCGGCCGTCTCGGCCGTGAGCACGCGCGCGCGCTCGCGGCGATCGGGCGCGGCCACGGCCGGGTCGTCGACCGGAACGACGTGCCACCGGCCCCACATGAGCAGGTGCGACGCGAAAAACAGTGCTCCCTCCACCTCCCCCACGAGATGCTTCCCGTGTGCCCACACGCGCCGGACGCTACGCCCCGGAAACGCATCGGGGTGAGCGGCGAGCCAGGCCTTGGCCTCGCGCGTGCGGGCGCCGAGCGCCGTCAGGCGCCGGCCGGCGAGCGCCGCATCGAGCGCGTCCGCGTAGCGACGAACCTCTGGGCCTTCGGGCATCGGGAGAGATGAAGGGAGGGAGGAGCGTCCCTCCTACGGCGGCGCGCGCACGCCGTTCGCGTGCCCTCCACCGACAGGCTCTTGTTCGGCACGCCGCGGTTTCTACCGCGCGCCGCGAACGCAAGCCTTCGTCTGGCGCCCATTCTCGCGAGGCCGGAGACTCCCGGGGCAGCGCGGCGTACGAGCGGCCGGCCCGCCTCCCTCGCCATGCGCCTTTTTGTCAACCCCAACGCCGGCAGCGTCACCGAGACCCTCCTCCAAGCGCTTCGCCTCCGCCCCGACGTGGACGTCGTGGATGTGGACAGCCCTGAGGCGACGTGCGAGGCCGCAGCGGAGGCCGCGCGCGAGGGCGTCCCGCTCGTCGTGGCCGCCGGCGGCGACGGCACCGTGCACGCGGTCGCCAACGGGCTCATGCGCACCGGCGACCGCGCCGACGAGCGGCCGGTCCTCGGCGTCCTCCCGCTCGGGACCGGCAACGACCTCGCCCGGACGCTCGGCTTCCCCCTCGATCAGGGCATCGGCCTGCTCGACGCCTTCGACGGTGCGCCGCACTGCCTCCTCGATCTCATCTGCGTCACCGACCCCGCAGGCAGCCGCTACGCCGTCAACGCATGCGCGGGCGGCTTCACCGGGCAGATGAACGAGATCATGACAGAGGAGATGAAAGATACCTGGGGGCCGCTGGCCTACCTGCTCGGCGCGGCGCAGGTCCTGCCCGACCTCTCGACCTATCACACCACGATCACATGGGAGGACGGCACGCCCGAGCGCATCGACGCGTTCAACGTCGTCGTAGCCAATGCGCGTACAGCCGGCGGCGGCCACCCGGTCGCGCCGCGCGCCAACCCGACCGATGGCCTGCTCGACGTCGTTGTCGTGCGCACCGGCTCGGTGCTCGACCTGGCCCGGCTCGCTGCGCGCATGTTCACCGGCGACTACCTCTCAGACGATCAGATCGTGCACCGGCGCGTGCGCCGCGTGCGGATCGACTCCACGCCCGGCATGTGGTTCAACGTGGACGGCGAGCTGCACACGCAGGAGCCGGTCGCGTTCGCCGTCGAGCCCGGCGCGCTGCGGGTGCTCGTCGGCCCGGAGTTCGTCGCCGAGCCCTGATTCGTAACCCGACCGACCGATCATGAGTCGCCTTCTCGTTCTTCTTGCCGCGCTCACGCTCGCCGTGCTCCCGTGCTCGGCACGCGCGCAAGAGCGCCTGGTCGTACTCAATAAGTCTGACGACACGGCGCTCCTGCTCGACGCGCGCACCGGTGCGGTACAGGCATTGCTCCCGACAGGCCGCGAGCCCCACGAGGTGGCCGTCTCGCCGGACCGCCGCCGCGCCCTCGTCACCAATTACGGCACGCGCGACGCGCCCGGTAACACGCTCTCACTCATCGATCTAGAGGCTGCCGAAATCCTCGAAACGATCAGTCTGGGACGTTTCACGCGGCCCCACGGGGTCGCCTGGCTCGATGACCGCCGCGCCGCTGTGACGGCCGAGGGCGCCGGCGCGCTCGTGATCGTAGACCTGGAGGCGCGCCGGGTCACAGCAGCCCTCGCCACCGGGCACCGGCTCTCGCACATGGTAGCCCTCTCCCCCGATGGCACGCGCGCGTTCGTGCCCGACCTGGCCAGCGGATCCCTCGCCGCCTTCGACCTGAAAGCAGGAACGATTCTTCCAGAAACGTTTTCAGGCGGCGGTGCTGAGGGTGTGGCCGTTCTGCCCGACGGGTCGGAGGTCTGGGTTACCAACCGCGCCGACGATGCCGTAGCCGTCTTCGACGCGGCCACGCTCACACTGCGCGCGCGGATTCCGGCCGGGCAGTTCCCGATCCGCGTCGCCTTCACCCCCGACGGCCGCCGCGCGCTCGTCTCGAACGCGCGCTCCGGAGACGTGTCGGTCTACGACACGGCAAGCCGCGCCGAGATCGCCCGCATCCGCATGGACGCCCCGCTCGCCGAAGACGGCACCTCCGACCGCTACTTCGCCGGTGCATTCGAGGGCAGCCCGATCCCGATCGGCATCGCCGTCTCGTCAGACGGGCGCCGCGCGTTCGTGGCCAACAGCAACGCCGATGTGGTCGTCGTGCTCGACCTTGATGCCCTCCAGCCCGTCGCGCGCTTCACCACGGGGCGTCAGCCCGACGGAATCGCGGTGTGGTGAGGCCCCCGGCTGACCGGCATGGTCGCTGCTGAACCGTCACGGTGCGAGCCGCTCGCGCGTCCAGCCCTGGGCAGCGCGGCGGTACTGCACGCGGTCGTGGAGCCGACTCGGGCGTCCCTGCCAGAACTCGAGCACCTCCGGGACGACGCGAAACCCGCCCCAGAAGGGCGGGCGCGGCACGGCACCGTCAGCGTGCTGCGTTCGGGCGTCCTCAAGCCGCGCCTCGATTACGCTGCGCGACGGGACGGGGCGGCTCTGCGGGCTCGCCCACGCGCCGAGCCGACTCTCCCGCGGGCGGCTGCTGAAGTAGGCGTCGGCCTCGGCCGCCGGCACGCGCTCTACCCGGCCCTCGATGCGGACCTGCCGCTCGAGGGGCGGCCACCAGAAGACGAGCGCCGCGTACGGGTTGGCCTCGAGCTCGCGGCCCTTGCGGCTCTCGAAGTTGGTGTAGAAGTCGAAGCCCTCAGCGCTGACGCCCTTGAGCAGCACGATGCGCGCCGAGGGACGCCCGGACGCGTCGGCCGTGGCGAGTGTCATGGCATTGGGCTCGGGCGTGCCTGAGGCGCGGGCGTCCTCGAACCACGCTGCAAAGAGCGCGAGCGGATCGGCAGGGAGCGCGGACTCGTCGAGCGTGTCGCGCGTGTACGTTTCGCGGAGGTCGGCAACGCCGAGATCGTCAGGCATGGGGGATTGCAGAACGATTGGTCCGGGGGAGCATCAGGACTCGGCCGAGAGGGCGTCGGCGAGGGCGCGGTGCTTGACGGCCTCTCCGAAGAGGCACAGGCCGGCGTTGAGCACGCAGAGCGCGGCCGTGCCGTAGAGCACCCACGGCGCGCCGCGGCCTTTGCGCAGCGTCGCCTCGCCGGCGAGCGAGACGCCGAGGCCGACGGCCCCAAGACCGAGTGGCGCCAGCCGGCGCCAGGTGCCGAGATGATGCATGTGGCGGTGAGCGAGATCAAAGGCCATGGCGTCAGGAGCGGCGGGCGTCAGGAGCCGTGAGGGAGCGTGGAAACGTGCTGGAGCAGGTGCTCGGCCGCAGCGAGGCCGGAGGCGAGCGCCGCCGCGACGCGCCCCCGCCCGGCGAGCG
>JBKBRC010000029.1:0-5295 GCA_046292345.1 Rubricoccaceae bacterium | reverse complement strand
GGCGTCAGGAGCGGCGGGCGTCAGGAGCCGTGAGGGAGCGTGGAAACGTGCTGGAGCAGGTGCTCGGCCGCAGCGAGGCCGGAGGCGAGCGCCGCCGCGACGCGCCCCCGCCCGGCGAGCGCGTCGCCAGCGAAAAAGAGGCCCGGCGGCGCATGGCGGCGCAGCGCGTCTGCGTCGGCGGCGGTGTCCGGGAGGGCGTAGCGCCAGCGCTGCGTGTTGGCCCAGGCATGTTCGGGGAGCGGCCCCAGCACATCGGCGAGCGCCATGCGCGCGGCGGCGACGAGCGCGTCCGGAGGCGCGTCGTAGTGCGCGGCAGTCCAGGCGTCGGACATCTGCGCGAGCAGAAGTGTCGTGCCTGAGGGCGCGCGGCCCGGCTTGTCGCTCTCGAACGCAACCCATGCGACCGAGTGGGCAGGCGGCTCTCCCCCCGGCGGCGCGTTGACGAGCGCGTAGGGTCCGTCGGAGCCGCCGGGGCGCTCGAGCACCCGCTCGAAGCCCAGCGCGAGCGCGAACTGCCGGCGGTAGCGCGCCGCGCCGAGGGCCCGCACGAGCGGCGCCGCGTCGAAGCCCGCGCTTGCCGCAAGCAGGTCGGCCGTCTGCGGCGCGGGCGGCGTAAGTACGAGCGCCTCGAACGGCCCGAGGCGCCCCGGCATGCCAGCCGGGCGGCCGGCGCCGAGCCGCAGGAACCAGTGCTCGTCCTCCCACGCGAGCGCGTGCACGCGCGCCTGCCGGTGCACGACGAGGCCGGGCGAGGCGTCGGCGAGACGGCGGCCCAGGTCGGCCGCGCCGGCCTCGTAGGTCCACTTCGGGCGCCCGTCGTCGCGGGCGTCCTCGGGATGCAGCGTGCCGTCATTGCCGAAGGGCCAGACCGGCCGCGCGACCGAGACGAGGCCGTCGGAGCCGAGCGTTTCGGCAATGAGCCGGCCCTCGGGGCTGCCGGGGTCGGCGCTGAAATACTGCGCGCCGTGGTCGAAGCGCCAGCGCCGCCCGCGAGCGTCGTCGTGCCAGCGCGTGGCGGCGCGCCCGCCGAGGCCGCAACTTTTCTCGAGGCAGGCGACGGCGTGCCCGGCGCACGCGAGCGTGTGAGCGGCAGCCAGCCCGGCCGCACCGGCGCCGACGATGGCGATGGACATGGAAGAAGAGAGGAGGGCGATGCTGCCCTCTCGGACGAGCGCCGGCGTGTCAGGTTCGGCGAGACAGCCGAGCTCAGCTCGCAGCGGGCGGCGCGCCAGCGGGCGGCGCGCCGGTGTGGGGCGCCTCCGCCCGAACGTCTGCCGGAACGTCTGCCGGAACGTCTGCCGGAACGTCTGCCGGAACGTCTGCCGGAACGTCTGCCGGAACGTCCGGCGCGGCCTTCTCGCGCGGACGCACGAGCAGCGTCATCGGCGTGGGCAAGACCGGAGGTCTCGGGACCGGAGGCAGACCCGCGGCGCGGCGCGCGAACCCGGCGCGGCGCGCGAACCCGGCGCGCAGCGCTTCGATGAGCTGCGCCTGCGTGAACGGCTTGACCAGGTACTCGTCGAAGCCGGCGTTGAGGAAGCGCTCGCGGTCGCCGGGCAGGCCGTAGGCCGTGAACGCGATGCAGGGCGCCTCGGCGTAGGCGGGCAGGGCGCGGAGACGCTGCACGAGGTCGGTACCCGAGGCCGAGGCGCCCAGGTGGATGTCAAGCAGGAAGCCGTCGAAGGGATGCTCGCGCGCGAGGCGGAGCGCCTCCTCGGCCGACGCGGCCGCCGTCATGTCGTAGCGCCCGCGCAGCAGGCGCGCGGCAAGCTCGAGCGTCTGGTCCGAGTCGTCCACGACGAGCAGGCGCGGGAGCGGACGCTCGGGCCTCGGGACAGCGGGCTCCGCGCCGTCCGCAGGGCGCTGCTCGGCGCGGGGCGCGCCCGGGCGCAGGCGCGGGAAGGCGACCGTGAACGTCGTCCCGACGCCGCGCTGGCTCTCGACGCTGATCGTGCCGCGCATGCGCTCGACGAGTTGCCGCGTGATGGCCAGGCCGAGCCCCGAGCCCTCATGGCTACGCCCGAGCCCCGTCGACTCCTGCTCGAACTCGCCGAACAGGCGCTGCAGGAACTCCTCGCCCATGCCGATGCCGGTGTCGGCCACGCGGAGGTAGACGTGGGCATCGTCGGCCAGGACGGACACGGCCACGCGGCCGGCCTCGGTGAACTTGAGCGCGTTGCCGACCAGGTTGTTGAGCACGCGTCCGAGCGCGCCCGCGTCTACGGCCGCGAGGGCCTCGGGCGCCTCGACGTGCGTCTCGAGGGTGAGGCCGCGCTCGCGCGCGAGCGGCTCGAGCACGCTCGTCGCCTCGGCGACGAGCGTACCGAGCGCGACCGGCTCGAGGGTGAGCTCGACGCGGCCGGCCTCGAGCCGGGCCAGATCCAGGACGGAGTTGAGCGTGTCCATCAAGCGGCGCCCGGCCCGCGCGATCAGCGCCACGAACTCGCGCTGCTCGGGATCTGTGACTTCCTCAGCGAGGATGTCGGCGAAGCCGAGGATGCCCGTGAGCGGTGTGCGGATCTCGTGGCTCATGTTGGCCAGGAAGGTGCTCTTGAGGCGCGCGACCTCCTCGGCCTGCTCCTTGCCGCGCACGAGCACGGCCTCGGCGCGCTTGCGCTCGGTCACGTCGCGGATGGCGAGCACGAGGCCCTGCACGGCCGGCTCGCGCAGCAGGTTGCTCGCGGCGACCTCGGTGTAGATGTAATGCCCCTCGCGGTGGCGCAGGCGCACCTCGAAGACGCGCTCGGGCGCTCTCCCGGCCAGCAGCGCACGGAAGGCCCCGATGGCGGGGGGGCGGTCGTCCGGGTGGACGAGCGCAAGCGGGCTGCGGTGCAGGAGCGCGGCCGGGTCGAGCCCGAGCATCTGGCGCGAGACGGGGCTGACGTAGACAGCATGCCCGGCCGCGTCGAGCACCACAATCACGTCTGAGGCGCGCTGCACAAGCGCGCGGAAGCGGGCTTCGGAGCGGCGCAGCGCCGCGCGCACGCGGTGCGCGGCCGTCACGTCCTCTACGACGCCCTCGTAGGCGACGACCTCGCCGGCCGCGTCGCGAATCGCCCGCGCGTCGATGCGTACGTGGCGCTCCTGCCCGGTGCGTGTGCGCCAGACCGTCTCGAACGCGCGCACGGCTTCGTCGCTCGCCGCGATCTGCTGGAAGCTGAGCCGGTGCGACGGGTCGGCGTAGATGCGGTGGATGCCGGCCGCGTCGAGCTCGGCCACACTCGCGTAGCCGGTCATGCGCAGCAGCGCCGGGTTGGCCAGCTCGACGCGCCCCGACGGCGTGGTGCGGTACACGCCCAGCGCGATGTTGTCGACGAGCTGCTTGTAGCGCTCCTCGGACGAACCGAGCGCGCCCTCGAGGTGCCGCGCGCGGCGGTCCATGCGCTCGAACGCTTGCCGCGTGTAGTAGTCGTAGAACCATCCCGCCACGACGGCGAAGAGCGCGCCGCCAGTGATACTCACGAAGGCCGACCACGCGAGAGCCTCCGGAGTCGTATGGTGCGGGAACGGTACGCCGGCGAGCGTCGCCACGATCAGGCCGAGCGTGCCGCAGACGGCCAGGAGCGCACTCGCGGCGCTCATGCGCGGACCGCCCATGAGCGCGCCGGCCAGCGGCGCCACGGCCACCCAGACGAGAATCGGGTCGGCGAGGCCCGCGTCGAGCACGGCCTGCACGAGCGGCATGCCCGTCAGCAGAAGCATGATACCCCAGCTGAGCGCGGGCTGGTGCCCGCGCGCACGCTGCCAGAGCAACCCCACCACTGTCAGCACGACGCCCGCCGCCGCAACGGCGGCCGCGAGGCCGAGGCCGAGCACGAGCAGGATCGCGCCCATAACGGTGTAGTACAGCACGGCCATCGCCCCGATGGCCACCGTCAGGCGTGCCCGGCGCAGCGGGAGGGCCGCCCCGCCGAGCACGTCGTCCGGAAGCGCGCCATCGATCACTCCGAGCAGCCACGTGCGCACAGGGTGCAGAAACCCCTTGCGCGCGCCCGGCAGCGCGTCTTCGGCGGAGGATTCGGACATGGGCAGGCGGGGATCGAAGGGTACTACTGGGGTCGAAGGGTAGGCGGGGACCGTCTGGGGATTACCAACGGAGCCCGGGAGCCCGGAGGTCTGCCGGCACCGAGCTGCTCAGCACATACCGTTCCACGGATTCTATTCCACATGCGGATCTCACGCTGTCCCCTCGGCGGCGCCCCGTGCGCACGCGGTAGCTTCCGCCGGCGCGCGCACGAGGCGCGCGTCCTGCACGCGTCCGCATGAAGCTCCCCTTCGCCCTCGCCCGCCGCTTCGTAGCCGGCGAAACGCTCGAAACCGCACTCCCCGCCCTTGCCGAGCAGCTCCGCGACGGCCTCTTCGTCACGCTGGACCTGCTCGGCGAGCACGTCCACGAGCGCGCGCGCGCCGCGGCGTTCACCGACACGTACGTGGACCTCGTCGGGCGCCTGGCGGACTTCCGCGCGGCTCAGGGTGCCCCGCCCGAGGCGGCCGGCATTTCCATCAAGCTCTCGATGATCGGCCAGGTCATCGACCGGAGCTTCTGCGAGGAGAACCTGCGCCGCCTGCTCGCGCGCGCGCGCGCGGCCGACGTGTTCGTGCGCCTCGACATGGAAGGCTCCGACATCACGCAGTCCACGCTCGACCTCTTCGAGGCCGTCTACCCGGACTTTCCGGATCACGTGGGGACGGTCCTCCAGGCCTACCTCAAGCGCACCGACGAGGACGTGGCGCGCATGTGCGCGCTCGGCGCCCGGGTCCGGCTCTGCAAGGGCGCCTATGCCGAGCCGCCGGCGCTCGCCTACCAGGACATGCCCACCATCCGCTGGCACTACCGGCGCCACATGCGGACTCTGCTCACGGAGGGCCGCTACCCGGGCATCGCCACGCACGACGACGAACTCATCCGGGCCACCAAAGACTTCGTCCGCCAGCGCGGCCTCTCCCGCGACGCCTTCGAGTTCCAAATGCTCTACGGCCTGCGGCCGGATACGCAGCGCCAGCTGCGCGACGAGGGCTACCGGATGCGGGTCTACGTACCCTACGGGACCGAGTGGGTGCCCTACTTCTCGCGCCGCCTCCGCGAGCGTAAGGAGAACGTGTTCTTCGTGCTCAGAGCCCTCGTGCGCGGCTGACGGCGCTCGCCCGGCGCGGCGCGCACGGCCATGCTCCATGGACGCCGGCGTCCCCTCGACGCCCTGGCGGCGAAGCGCTGCCACACTCCGTCCCGGGCGCGCTGAACGTAGCAATCGTCGGATCCGCCGCTCAGCTGTAAAGACGGGGCAGATCGGCCAT
>JBKBRC010000028.1:29950-35846 GCA_046292345.1 Rubricoccaceae bacterium | reverse complement strand
TGCGGCGGCGGGTCTGGCGGGCGCTGTCGGCGCGGGCCTCGTCGGTGCGGGCGTCCTGCTCGAGACGCGCCAGGGCGCGCGCGGCGGCAGCGTGGCGCTCGGCGCGGACGCGCCGCTCGGCCTCCGCCGCGGCGACCGTCTCGGCGTGGGCCGCGAGGGCGCGTTGCGCCTGCGCGAGCGCGCCCTCGGCCCCGACGAGGGCGGCTCGGGTTTTCTCGAGCGCGGCCTCGGCCGTGGCGATCTGCGCGCCGGCAGCTTCGGCGGCATCGGTCTGCGCGCGCGCCTGCGCGGCGGCCCTGGCCTCGGCGGCGTCGAGGCGCGCGGCGTCGTGCGCGCCGAGCGCGAGGTCGAGCAGGCGGAGGCGCGCGGCGAGGCGCGCGTGGCGGCGCGCCTTCTGCGCCTGCCGCTCCAGCGCCCGCACCTGCCGCTCGACCTCGTCCACGATGTCGTCGAGCCGGGTCAGGTCGTCCCGCGTGGCGTCGAGGCGGCTGAGCGCCTGTCGCCGGCGCAGCTTGTAGCGCGTCACCCCGGCGGCCTCCTCGAAGAGGCGGCGGCGATCGGCGGCATTATCCGAGAGGATATCCTCGATCATCTTGAGCTCGATGACCGAGTAGGCGCCGGCGCCGAGGCCGGTATCCATGAACAGGTCGAGGATGTCTCGCAGGCGGCAGGGCGTGCCGCCGAGGAGGTACTCGGCGTCGCCGTTGCGGTAGAGGCGGCGCGTGACGGTGACCTCGGAGAACTCGGTCGGGAGGATGCCGCGCGTGTTTTCGACCGTGAGCGAGACCTCGGCCATGCCGAGCGGCCGGCGGCCGGCGGCGCCGTTGAAGATGACGCCGTCCATCTTCTCGGAGCGCAGCAGGCGGGCGCGCTGTTCGCCGAGCACCCAGCGCACGGCATCGATGACGTTGCTCTTGCCGCAGCCGTTGGGCCCGACGATGGCCGTCACGCCGGGCGCGAACTGGACCGTCGTTTTGTGGGCGAAGCTCTTGAAGCCGTGGATCTCGAGGCGGCTGAGGTACATCGGGGAGCGCAGGCCGGGCGCGGCAAGCTACGGCCGCGCCCGGGCGGGCTCTGCACGCGAGTACGGCTTGCAGGCGAGGTTCAGGCGCGCGCGTCGGGCGCGTCCGCGTCCGTATCCGCGTCCGCGTCCGTATCCGCGTCCGTATCCGTATCCGCGAGCGCGTCCGTATCCGCGAGCGCGTCCGTATCCGCGAGCGCGTCGTCGGCGTCATCCAGGCGCGGGTTGGCCTTGAGGTCGTCATCCATCTGGCGCCCGACGTACTGGTTGCCGGCCTCGGCGATGCGCGGCGCCCCCGGCTCGGGCGTGGCGACGGTCTGGCTCGTCGTCTCGAGGTCCGCCTCGGCCTGCTGGCTCAGCTCGGGCGGTGCGGCCGGCGGCGCCTCCTCGGCAGCCTCGGGGTTTACGTCGGAGGGGGCGCTGGGCGCGTCGGGCGCGCTGTCGACCGAGCGGTAGCGGTGCGAGTCCGGGGTGTGCTGGTCAGGGTGCATTGGGGGGGCGGTGAGTTGCAACGGGAGGGGGAGAGGGTCTACCGCGCTGGGCAGGCGAGGTTGCCGGCGCGCGTCTGCCTGAAAACGGCGGTGTGGCTGCCATTCCGTGGCGTAAGTTGCAGGATTGAAAATGGTTACGACAGGGCTCGCAATGCTCCCAGCTGATCCTACGCTACTCATCGAAGCGTCGCGTGGCGGTGACGCGCAGGCGTACAGGATTCTTTTCGATGCGGTCTACGACGAGCTGCGCCGGCTGGCGCGCCGCTCGCGGCGCGGCAAGGCCAACGAGACGCTCAACACGACGGCGCTCGTGCACGAGGCCTACCTCAAGATCGCCGACGGGAGCGCGGTGCTCGAGAGCCGCGCGCACGTGCTCGGGGTGGCCGCCAAGGCCATGCGCCACGTGCTGATAGACCACGCCCGGCGGCAGGGGGCGCTCAAGCGCCGCGCCGGTGCTGAGGCAATCCCGCTGCGCGAGACGCTCGTCGGGGCAGAGGCTCCGGGCGAGCTCGTCGCGCTCGACGAGGCCCTCGAGCGGCTCGAGCGCCTGGACGCACGCGCGGCGCGTGTCGTCGAGTGCCGCTTTTTCGGCGGGCTGACGATCGAGGAGACCGCCGCCGCCCTCGGCCTCTCGGCCCCTACGGTGCAGCGCAGCTGGCGCGCGGCGCGCGCGTGGCTCTACCGCGACCTCCAGAGCGCGCACTAGCCCCGACTTCCCGCCACGGCCCGCGCCGGGCCCGCGACGCTCCATCCGTCTTCCGCCGCGCGTATGGACGACCGCCTCGATCCACCTCCGCCCTCGCTCCTGGCCGAGGAGCCCCCTGGCGAGGGCGAGCTGCGCGCCGGCGAGAGCCCTGCGTCGGCGCGCTGGCGGCGCATCGAAGCGCTCTTCGAGGCAGCCGCGGCGCACCGCGTGGAGACGCGCGCGGCGTTTCTGGACGCGCGCTGCCGCGACGCGCATGGCCGCCCGGACCCCACGCTCCGCGCCGAGGTCGAGGCGCTGCTTGCCGCCGACGCACCGGCCACGGCCTTTTTCGACATTGCGGGCCGCCGCCTGGCCGGCTTGGCCGATGCCGCAACGCACGAGCCCGACCTCCCGGCGCCGGAGCGTGCGGGACCCTGGCGCCTCGGGCCGGTGCTCGGGCGCGGCGGCATGGGCACCGTCTTCCGCGCCGAGCGCGCCGACGGCGCCTACGCGCAGACGGCCGCCGTGAAGGTGCTGCGCCTGGCGCCCGATCCGGCCCTCGTGGCGCGCTTCCGGGCCGAGCGGCAGATCCTGGCGCGCCTCGACCACGCGGGCATCGCGCGCCTGCTCGACGGCGGGCTCACGCCCGACGGGCGCCCCTACCTCGCGATGGAGTTCGTCGACGGCGAGCCCATCACCGACTACGCCGAGCAGCGCGGCCTCCCTCTCGACGCGCGTCTCGCGCTCTTTCTGGAAGTCTGCGCGGCCGTCGGGTACGCGCACCGGCATCTGGTGGTCCACCGCGACCTCAAGCCGTCCAACATCCTCGTCACCGCCGAAGGTCACGTCAAGCTGCTCGACTTCGGCATTGCCAAGGTGATCGCCGGACCGGACGGCCGCGCGGGCGCCGACAGCGATGCTACCGATCTGACGACGACAGGCCGCCGCCTCCTGACGCCGGCCTACGCCGCGCCCGAGCAGATCTGCGGCGACACCGTGACGACGGCCGCCGACGTGTTCGCGCTCGGCGTGCTGCTCTGCGAGCTGCTCACCGGCCGGCGCCCGCCGCGCTGGGACGACGGCGAGTACCGCGCTGCGGACCCGGTTGCGCTGCTCGGCCGCGAAGGCCTGGCCGCGCGGGCCGATGCGCTCGGGCTTGCGCCGCGCGCGCTTGCCCGCCGCCTCCGCGGCGACCTCTGCGCCATCCTCCGCTGCGCGCTCGCGCCCCGCCCTGAGGACCGCTATAGCACCGCCGAGGCGCTCGCGCGCGATGTGCAGCGCCACTGCGCCTGGCTGCCCGTCGAGGCCCGGCCAGACCGCGCCGGCTACCGCATCGGGCGCTTCGTGTTGCGCCATCGAACCGGCGTCGCCGCCGTGCTCGCGCTCGTGCTCGTCTCGCTCGGATTCGTCGGCGTGTACGGTCAGCGCGTCCATGCCGAGAGCCGGCGAGCGGCCGAGGCCGCCGCGCAGGCCGAGGCCGTGGCTGCGTTCATGACGGACCTGCTGAGCGAGTTCGACCCCAACCTTTCGCGTGGCGGGTTGCTCGCCGCAGACTCGGTCATGGCGCGGGCGGTCGCGCGCGTCCGCAACGACCTCCAGGAGCAACCCGCGGTGCAGGCGCTCCTCTTCAGCCAGCTGGGCAAGATCCACCAGAGCTACGCGCAGTTCGACGCAGCCGAGCGGCTCCTGAAGCAGGCGCTCGCGCTTCGCCGCCACGTCCTTCCCCCCCACCATCCGGACGTCGGGCGCTCGCTTCGCGACCTCGGCTGGTTCTATTACGTGCGCGGCGACTACGACGCGGCCGAGCACTACTACGAGCAGGCCATGGGCGTCCTGACGCAGGCGCTCGGCATGGAGAACACCGACGTGGCCGCCGTCGAGGAGGGCCTGGGCATGCTCGCGCGCGTGCGCGGCAACTACGACCTGGCCGAGCGCCGCCTGCGTGAGGCGCTCCGCGTGCGCCGCCGCCTCCTCCCGCCAGACCACACCGACGTCGTCGCGAGCGAGAACTCGCTCGCCTACGCGCTCTACAACACGCGCCGGTATGCCGAGGCCGAGCAGCTCTACCGCCACGTCGTGGCGACGCGTCGGCGGCAGTTTGGCGCGCATGCGCAGACGGCGCAGGCGCTCTCCGACTACGCGATGCTGCTCGTGGCGCTCGAGCGCTACACCGAGGCGCTCGAGCTGCACCGCGAGGCGCTCGCGATGCGCCAGCAGCTTCTCGGGCCCGAGCACCCGCACGTCGCGCTCAGCCTGACGCACGTCGGCTGGATCTTCCAGCAGCAGGAGCGCTACGCCGAGGCCGCGCCGCTCTACCAGGAGGCGCTCGCCATCCAGCGCCGCCAGTTCGGCGAGCAGCACATGGCCGTGTCGAACACCCGACTGGTGCTGGGCGAGGCGCTGCTCAAGCAGGGCCTGACCGAGCAGGGCCTCGAGGAAGTGGCCGGCGCGGTAGCCGCCGTGGATGCCACGCTGGGCGCCGGCAGCCGCGCCGCGCGGGTCTTCCGCCTGCGCTTCGCCGAGGCCCTGGCCGAGGGCGGGCGCCTGGCCGAGGCACGCGCCGTGCTCGCACCCGTTCACGCCGCGCTCCGCGCCGATGGCGGTGGCTCGGCCACGCGCTCCGATGCGCTCGCGGCTCGCCTCAGCCCCCCGAGACCCGCGCGCCCGTGATACGGTAGAGCCCGATCGGGTCAGAGGCGAGCGTCTCGAAGCGACCCGTCACGGTGATCCGGTTGTAGGAGAACGGCACCGGCTGCGCCAGGCGGATCTCGACGAACGACTCGGGCCCGCTCGGGACGCAGTAGAAGCAGTCCTGCATGGGCACGGCCGTGAGCAGGAACATGGTCTGGCGTGGCGTCTGCTCGAGCGGCAGCATGAAGCCTTGAAGCGTGACCTGCCGGCCATGGAGGCGCTGCACGGCTGCGTCGAACTGCGGGCGGCTGCCCTGCATGCGCACGCGCCCGAGGGCGGCCCACGAGAGCGCCTGCGCCTGCGGCTGCGCCGGTGTTGCACGGGCGGGCACCCGCGCGTTGCGCGACTGCGCGTGCGCCGGCGGCAGGGCCAGAACGAGCAGGGCGGCGGAGGCAAGCAGGACGATCGGGCGCATGGCGACGACGATGGCGAGAGGGAGACAACGCTCAGGGCGCCGCGAGCGTGCGTGCGACGTCGGTACGGTAGGCCTGCCAGGCCGGGCCGAGCGCGGCGAGCGCGCCCACGGCCAGCACGGCGAGCACGAGCAGCCCCTCGGCGGGCGCGAGCGCCCAGCCGGTCAGGCGCACGCTCGCGCCGTCGCCCGGAGCGAGCCGGCCGAGGACTTCCGCCGCGCCGTGGCCCAGCAGCAGCCCGAGCGCGAGGCCGGCCGCCGTGAGGAGCAACCCCTCGGTGAGCACGAGCGCCGCGAGGCGGCCGCGCGAGGCGCCGAGCGCGCGCAGCACGGCGAGGTCGTGCCGCCGGGCGCGCAGGGCGGTTGTGAGCGTGACGAACACGCTCAGCGCGGCCACGGCGATCAGCACGGCCCCGAGCAGGCGCAGCGCGAAGAAGCCGATCCCGAGCAGGCGTAGCAGGCGCTGGATCTCCTGCGCCGGGATGGCCGCCTGCGCCGTCGTCTCTGCGTTGATCTGCTGCGGCAGCAGGAACGTGGCCACCGGCGAAGCGACGCGCACGAGGATCGCCGTCAGGTCACGGCCGTCGCCGGTCGGC
>JBKBRC010000028.1:0-29850 GCA_046292345.1 Rubricoccaceae bacterium | reverse complement strand
CCGCGTGTTCGTCGGCCGCGTGTTCGTCGGCCGCGTGTTCGTCTGGCGGGAGGCCGAGGCCGTGCACGTCCCAGACGGTCCCGACGTCCGTGAGCACGAGCGCGTCGAGCACGCCCGCGCCGGGCGCGAGCACACCCACGACGCGCAGCGGCGCGTCGTCATGGGCGTAGGAGGCGTCGTCGCCGCCGCCGAGACCGTGCGTGGTTACGAGCGTGCTGCCCACGCCGAGCCCCGTCGCTGCGGCGACGCGCGCGCCGAGCACGGCCTCGCCGGTGGCCTCCCAGAGCCGCCCTTCGGCGAGCGTGCCCTCGTAGAGCGCCACGTAGTCCGGCTCCGTCCCGGCGACGCGCCAGCCTTCGTACGCGTCGCCGAGGGCGAGCGGGATGGCCTCGGCGACGGCCCGGTGGGCGCGCAGCGAGTCGAGGAGCGCGTGAGGAATGTTGCCCGTCGGCGAGTCGAGATGGTAGACGGCCGAGAGGATGAGCTGGAGCGGGCTGCCCTTGGCGCCGACGACGAAGTCTACGCGCTCGGCGCCGCGCGCGAGGCTGCGCTCGGCCTGCCGGCCGGCCAGCAGCAGGGCGGCGACGGTGGCGATGCCGAGCGCGAGCAGCACTACGTTGAGCAGCGTCTGCGCGGGGCGCTGCCGGAGGTAGGCGAGGGCGAGGGCGAGGGACGACACGGAAGGGGCGTTCAGGGCGCGACGGGCGCGAGATCGAAGCGGAGCGGGAAGGCGCCCATGATGCGCCGGTCGTGCGTAGCGACGAGGAGCGTGGCCCCGGTGGCCTCGGCCTGCGCGACGAGCAGCGCGAGCACGGCCTCGGCGCGCGCGTCGTCGAGGCTGGCCGTCGGCTCGTCGGCGAGCAGGACGCGCGGCGCGTTCGCGACGGCGCGCGCGATGGCCACGCGCTGCTGCTGCCCGGCCGAGAGCTGATGCGGGAAGGCGTTCGCGCGGTCCTCGAGCTCGAGCGCGGCGAGCGTCTGGCGCAGGCGCGTCTCGTCGGGCGGGAGGCCGGCCAGCGTGCGCGCCAGGCGCACGTTCTGCGCGACCGTGAGCGCGCCCACGAGATGCAGCCGCTGAAACACGATGCCGATGTGTCGCCCGCGGAAGCGGTCGCGCGCCGCCTCAGAGAGCGCGAGGAGGTCCTGGCCCGCGACCTCCACATGGCCTTCTGTCGGGCGGAGCAGGCCTGCGAGCACGTGCAGCAGCGTCGTCTTGCCACTGCCCGAAGGTCCGAGTACGAGCGCCCGCCCTCCCTGCCCGACGTGCAGTTCGGGGACGGTCAGTGCATGCGTGGCGCCGTAGCGGTGGTGGACGCTGCGCAGGGCGATCACGGCAGGAGCGTCGGGAGGGGGTACGGGCGGCGGGGCACCCAAAGTAGCCGCGGCCGCCGTCCGGCGGCTCATCTTTTCACCGCCGCTCCCCACGGGGCGCGCCCGTGGTGCCGTAGTTTAGCCGGGCCTCCATAGCTCAGTTGGTTAGAGCAGCTGACTCTTAATCAGCGGGTCCTAGGTTCGAGTCCTAGTGGGGGCACCCGCAGAGCCGCCTCGGAGAACGCCTCCGGGGCGGCTTTTTTGCGCGACAGGCGAAGGTGCGGCGGCCACGCTCCGGCCCGGTCGGCCTGACCGGGCTTCATAGGGAGACAACACGGACGCGCTAGCTTGCGCCGAGCACGTGTAACCCTGCCCCGAAGCTACATGCGCCTGCTCGCACTCTTCCTCGCCCTGCTGCTCGCCGGCTGCGCCGGCTCTGCGCCGGCCGGCGACCCGTCGCCGGCCGCGCCGCCGCCGCTGCTGCTCATCTCCGTCGATGGCTTCCTGCCGCGCTACCAGGATGCCGTCGAGACGCCCGCGCTGGACCGCATCGCCGCCGCCGGGCTCCGCGCCGAGTACCTCGAGCCGGTCTTCCCGACGCTCACGTTCCCCAACCACTACTCCATCGTCACTGGCCTCCATCCGGCGCGCCACGGCATCGTCAGCAACACGATGTTCGACCCGCAGTTCGCCGCCGAGGGCGCGCCGGCCTCGTTTTCGCTCGGCAACCGCGCCGCCGTCGAGGACGCGCGCTGGTGGGGGGGCGAGCCGATCTGGGTGACCGCCGAGCGGCAGGGACTCCGCGCGCACACGCTCTTCTGGCCCGGCTCCGAAGCCGCCATCGGCGGCGTCCGCCCGACGCGCTGGCTGCCCTACGACGACAACCTGCCGCACGACGCGCGCGTGGACTCGGTTCTTGCCTGGCTCGACCTGCCGCCCGCCCGCCGCCCGCACTTCCTCACGCTCTACTTCTCGCACGTCGACACGCAGGGGCACCGCTACGGGCCGGACGCGCCCGAGGTAGCCGAGGCCGTGCGCGAGGTGGACCGCGCGCTCGGCCGGCTGCTTGACGGCCTCGAGGCGCGCGGCCTCTGGGGACGGATCAACGTCCTCGTCACGTCCGACCACGGCATGGCCGAGCTCAGCCCCGAGCGCGTCGTGATCCTCGACGACCACATCAGCCTCACCGACGACGTCGAGCGCGTCACGTGGAGCAGCGCCGTGCCCGGCCTCTGGGTGCGTCCCGGCCGCGAAGAGGCCGTGCTCGCGGCGCTCCGCGGCGTGCCCGGGCTGACGGCCTACCGCGCCGACGAGACGCCCGCGCGCTGGCACTTCCGCGGCCACCGCCGCATCGCGCCCGTCGTGCTCGTGGCCGACGAGGGCTGGACGATCACCTCGCGCGAGAACGCGGCGCGGCAGGGCGAGCGCCTCGGGCGCGGCGGCGCGCACGGCTACGACAACGCGCTGCCCTCGATGCGTGCGCACCTGCTCGCCGCTGGCCCGGCGTTTCGCACTGGCACGACCGGGCCTGTGCGCGTCGTCGACCTCTACGAGGCCATGGCGGCCGCGCTCGGCCTCACGCCGGCCCCCAACGACGGCGACCCCGCGCGCGCGCGGCAGCTGCTCCGCTAGGCGCGCTCGCCGGGGAAGACGCCTCTGGGTGGAGCCGGAGCAGAGCGCGGCCGTAGCATTACGGTCCGCTTTTCCTCCGGAGCCCGATGCGTCTGCTCGTTCTCGCCCTCGCGTTCGTTCTCGCCGCCGCGCCGGCTGCGGCGCAGCGCTCCCCCGCGCCCGACCCCGTCCGGGCCTTCAACGGCATGGTCGTCTCGGCCGACGTGCGCGCCTCCGAGGCGGGCGTGGCCGCCATGCGCGCCGGCGGCAACGCCGTAGACGCGGCCGTGGCGACAGGCTTCGCGCTGGCCGTCACGTTCCCCGTGGCGGGCAACGTGGGCGGCGGCGGCTTCATGGTGATCCGCTTCCCGGACGGTACCGCGACGACGGTCGATTACCGCGAGACCGCTCCGGCCGCGGCCTCGCGCGACATGTTCCTCGGCGCCGACGGGCAGCCCGTGCCGGGCCTGAGCACGCGCGGCGCGCTCGCCTCCGGCGTGCCGGGCGCCGTCGCCGGGATGCTGCACGCGCACGCGCGCTACGGCCGCCTGCCCCTCGCCGACGTGCTCGCGCCGGCCATCGCGCTCGCCGACGAGGGCTTCGTGCTCACCCGCCCCGAGGCCGACCTGCTCAACAGCTTCCGCGAGCGCTTCCTCGCCTTCCCGAGCACCGCCCGCTACTTCACGCGCCCGGACCGCCCCTACGCCGAGGGGGACCGCTTCGTGCAGACGGACCTCGCGGCGGTCCTCGAGCGCATCCGCGACCGCGGCACCGACGGCTTCTACCGCGGCGAGACGGCCGACCTCATCGTGGCCGAGATGCGCCGCAGCGGGGGCATCGTGACGCACGAAGACCTCGCCGCCTACCGCCCCCTCGAGCGCCCGCCGCTCGTGGCGCACTACCGCGGCCACCGCGTGCTCACGATGGGGCCACCGTCCTCGGGCGGCGTCGCGCTCGCGCAGCTGCTCGCGGCCGTCGAGCCGTTCGACCTGCGCGCGATGGGCTTCGGCAGCTCGGCGACGATCCACCTCATGGGCGAGGCCATGCGCCGCGCCTACGCCGACCGCGCCGAGTGGCTCGGCGACCCGGACTTCGTCGCCGTGCCCGTGGCCGGCCTCACCGATCCGGCCTACGTCCGCGCCCGCATGGCCTCGTTCGATCCGGACCGCGTCACGCCCAGCGCGGCCGTCTCGGCGGGGCGCCCGGCGCCGCACGAGGGCGAGCAGACGACCCACTACTCGGTCGTAGACGCCGACGGGCTCGCCGTCTCCGTCACGACGACCATCAACAGCGCCTACGGCTCGCTCCTCGTCGTCGACGGCGCCGGCTTCTTTCTCAACAACGAGATGGACGACTTCGCCGTCGCGCCGGGCGTGCCCAACCAGTTCGGCCTGCTCGGCTCGGACGCCAACGCGGTTGCGCCGGGCAAGCGGATGCTCTCCTCGATGACGCCCACGATTGTCGAGGACGTGCAGGGCCGGCTGATGCTCGTCGTGGGCTCGCCCGGGGGCGGCCGCATCATCACGGCCGTCTTCCAGACCATTCTCAACGTGATCGACCACGACATGGATGTGCAGGCGGCTGTCTCGGCGCCGCGCGTCCATCACCAGTGGCAGCCCGACGTGCTCTATGCCGAGCACCAGGGCATGGCCGCCGACGTGGCCGAGAACCTGCGCGCGCGCGGCTGGGCCGTGCCGACGCCCACCGGCTTCTGGGCCCGCGTGGACGCGGTCGCGGTCGGCTACGAAGACGATCCCGGCGCCGTCACGACCGACCCTTCGGGGCTGGCTCGCGTCGAGGCCGGGCGCGAGCGCCGGCGCGTGCTCCTCGGCGGCGCCGACCCGCGCGGGCAGGACGCCGCCGTGGGCTACTGACCGGTGCGCTGCCGGCCGGAAAAGGTTCGCCCCTGCCAGCGCGAGGCCGGCAGGGGCGAGCGGGTGGCCGGTGTGGTGGCCGGGCCCGTGCGGAGCCGCCGCGCAGCTCAGAAGCTGTAGCGCAGGCCGAACTGGAGCTGCCAGCGCGAGAGCAGGTTGCTCGGCGTGGCCACGTTCTCCGTGTTGACGCGCGTCACCACGTACTGCCCGTCAGCGTTGATCGGCGTGGTGTCCAGCTCCACCAGCGTGTGCGAACGGCCGACAGTGCGGACGCGGCCCCACTCGTTGTTGAGCAGGTTGCCCGCGTTGATCAGGTCGAGTGTGAGCTCGGCCCGCTGGCCGGAGACGGTCGGCACCTGCTGCGCCAGGCGCAGGTCAAAGCGGTTCTGCCAGGGCGCGGTAGCGCCGTTGCGCTCGGCGATCTGGCCGCGCCGCGCGTTGAGCGAGGAGCTGTTGCTGATGTAGCTGTTGAGCGCCGCCCAGTCCGCGTCCGAGATGACGAACAGATTGCGGTCCGACTCGCGGGGGATGTACACGAGGTCGTTGAAGCTCTCGCCGTCGCCGTTGACGTCGCGGTTGAAGATGTAGCTGTACGGCAGGCCCGAGTTGCCCTCGTAGATGAGCGAGAACGTCGTGGCGAAGCCGCGGCGCCCGGCCAGCGACGCGAACAGGTCCGCGTTGTAGGAGAGCACGCCGAGGATGCGGTGCGGCACCTCGAAGAACGTGCGCGAGACCGCCTCGTCGTTCGGGTTGCCGGTGGTGTAGTTCTGGTTCCAGTTCGAGAGCGCCACGCTGGAGCCGCCGGAGTTGACGGCGCGCGACTGCTGGAAGTTGTAGGCCATGCGCCCGAAGAAGCCTTGCTGCGAGGGCCGCTCGAGCTGGAACGTCAGGTTGGTCGTGTAGCCCCGATCGGTGTTGCTCATCAGGATCGCCGACGTGAAGCGGCTGTCCCGGAGGGCGGTGAACACCGGGCGCCCGTCGACGGCGTTGGTGCCGACCTGGTCGCCCAGGTTGAGGTTCGTGAAGTAGACGTCGTTGAGCACGGGCGAGTACTGCACCTCGGCGGTGGCCACGAGGCCGTAGAACGGCAGGCGCTGGTCCACGCCGAGGCTGGTACGGAGCACCTTCGGGAACGTGAAGTTGCGGTCGGTGAGCGCGATGGCCGCCGTGGCGACGGGGCTCAGGCCGGCCGTCTCACCGGGGCGCGGCTGCCGCTCCGGATCGGGCACGAAGAAGCCCGCCGGTCGGTTTCTCACGTCCACGCGCAGAATGTCGACGCCCGTGTTGGAGTACTGGTTGGAGAGCCAGACGCCGAGCGGCGGGCCGCTGAAGATGCCGACGCCGCCGCGCAGCTGCGTGCTGCGGTCGCCGGTGACGTCGTAGTTGAACGCCACGCGGGGCGAGAGCTGGATGTTGCCCGAGGGCACCTCGTCCGTGCGCAGGCCAAAGGCCTGCTCGAACGTCTCGTTGCGGAGTGGCCTGTCGAGGAAGTAGGGCACGTCGAGGCGCAGGCCGCCCGTCAGGTTCAGGCCCGGCAGCGCGCGCCACTCGGCCTGGCCGAACAGGCCGGCGCGGATGTAGCCCCACTCGGCGCGCGGAGCGGCGCCGCGCGGGAAGAACTGCTCGTTGGCGTAGCTGTAGCGGTAGCGCGAGGGCTGACCGGCCTCGAACGCGTCGATGCCCTGGAACTCGTACGAGCCGTAGAAATCCTGCAGGAAGAGGTTGCTGAAGCGGCTGTACTGGTTGTCGGTGCCGAAGACGAACGTGAGGTTGTTCGCGAACAGCGTCGCGTTGGCCGTCAGCTCGAGGATGTCCTGGTCGAGCGCGTTCTGCTGCGAGGAGCGCTCCTGGCCCAGGTCCACGCGGCCGCCGGGCACGAAGATCGTGATGGACGGCGCGGGCGGGCGGTCGCCGTAGTCGCGCTGGTCGCGCACGGTCGTCCAGCCGATGCGCGCCTCGCCAAAGAGGTTGCTTCCGAGCGTGCTGTTGAGCTGGGCCACGCTCGAGTTCTGGCGGCTTCGGAAGACGTAGTTGATGTCGTCGAACGACCAGCTCGAGGCCGAGCGGAAGATGCCGCGGTCGGCGCCAGCGTCGACGAAGTTGTGGCGCAGCGTGAGGCGGTTGTTGTCGTTGATGTTCCAGTCCAGGCGCCCGAACAGCTTGACGTCGTTGGTGTTGTTCGAGGCCGGGCCGAAGCTGCCGGGGTTGAGCCCGTAGTTCTGAGCGATCGTGCGGATGCGCTCGAGGTCGGCCTGCCCGAGCACGAACTCGTTGGCGGCGCCGGAGCCGGCGAGGCCGCCGCCGAAGGGCTCGTTGAGCCGCCGCGTCTCGACGTTGGCGAAGAAGAAGAGGCGGTTGCGCTGGATCGGGCCGCCGAGGCGGAACCCGGTCTGGAACTCCCCGAAGTCCTCGAGCCGCGTGCGGTTGGCGTCCGGGCTCAGGCCGACGAAGTTCTGGTTGCGTCCGAAGAAGTACGCCGAGCCGTCGAAGTCGTTGGTGCCGCGGCGCGTGACGGCGTTGATCAGGCCGCCGGTGAAGCCGGCGCGGCGCACGTCGTAGGGCGCCGCCTCGACCTGGAACTCCGCGATGGCGTCGAGCGCGACCGGCTGCGCGCCCACCTGGCCGCCGGGCGTGCCCGAGGCTGGCAGGCCGAAGGCGTCGTTGAGGATCGCGCCGTCGAGCTGGATGTTGTTGTAGCGGTTGTTGCGGCCGCCGACGCTGTTACCTGAGACCTGCGGGCTCAGGCGCGTGAAGTCCTGGATCGAGCGAGCGATCGTCGGGAGGCGCTCGATCTGCTCAGTCGAGACGTTGGTCGAGGCGCCCGTGCGGCTCGCGTTGAACGTGGCGTCGCCGGTGCCGAGCACGACGACCTCGTCGAGCGCGGCGGCGGCCTCACGCAGAGTGAAGTTCTGCACGCGGTTCTCGCCGAGGGCCAGCGTGATCCCGGTCTCCTGCACCGCCTGGAAGCCGATGAAGGACACGGTCACGGAGTAGGGCCCGCCTACCTGGAGGTTGGTCAGGTTGTAGCGGCCGTCGGCACGCGTGATCGTGCCATAGCGCGTGCCCGTGGGCTCGTGCACGGCGACGACGTTGGCGCCCGGGAGCGGCTGGCGGCTCTGGTCGAGCACGAGCCCGTTCATGGCCGACGTCGTGACGCCCTGCGCGAGGGCCGCGGGCGCGAGCGCGCACAGCAGCACGGCAGCAAGGGTAATGGAGCGTAGCATTGCGAAATGAGAGGGGGGAGTGTGACTGGAGCAAGCTACTGGGCTGGAACCTGGCGGTTGCCAAGCCTTGGTGGAGTTACGATAGGTTAACGGGCGGCTGAGCGTGGGCAGATACTGCGTGACCGGCTTGGCCGGGCTGCCCCGGGGCCTGAGCGGAGGACCGGCAGGGGAGGGCAACAGGCTTCGGCCGCTTCCGGGGTGCGGCGCCTCGCCTGCTCTCGCGCCTGCCGGTAGGCCGCCGGGCGCTGCAAGACAGGGCGCTGCAAGAAGGGATGTGGCCACGGCAGAGGAGCAGGCAGACGAGACGCGGACAGGCCGCCCTGGCGGGCCTCGCGCAGGCCTCTTGCGTGTTGACAGAGTGTTATGTCCGGCGCCTGCGCTCTTTCTCCACCGAACGGGCAAAGTGGCCGCGCTAGCTTCGCGCCGCTCTCCCGGAGGCTCGTGCCATGGAGCACCGCCTCCGGTGGCCCAACCCCTACATCCTGAGGTCTTCCTCCCCTTTATGGCTACTGTCACCCTGCGCCGGGCGCGCGGCTGGCTCGTGGTTCTCGCCGCGCTGCTCGCCCTCCCGGCCTCCGCCCAGGTGGTCACGACGGCCGCCCTCTCGGGCGTCGTCAACGACCAGGCCGGGCAGCCCCTGCCCGGCGCCAACGTCGTCGCCGTGCACGAGCCAACGGGCACGCGCTACGGCGTCGCCACGCGCGTCGACGGGCGGTTCAACATCCAGAACATGCAGGTCGGCGGTCCTTATACGATCACAGCGACCTTCACGGGCTTCCGGCCGGACGTGCGCACAGGCATCGTGCTCGCGCTCGGCTCGGACCTCTCGCTCACGTTCACGCTGCGCGAGGACGCGGCCATGATCGGCGAAGTCGAGGTCGTCGCCGACGCCAACCGTACGATCAACCCGGACCGCACGGGCGCCCAGACGCAGATCTCGCGGCAGCAGCTTGAGAGCCTCCCGACGATCAACCGGAGCCTCTCGGACTTCACGCGCCTCAACGCGCAGTCGACCGGCTTCAACTCGTTCGGCGGACGCAACAACCTCTACAACAACATCTCGATCGACGGCTCGGTCTTCAACAACGTCTTCGGCCTCGCCTCGGAAGTGGGCGGGCAGACGCGGCAGCAGCCGGTCGCGCTCGACGCCATCGAGCAGGTCCAGGTCTCGATCGCGCCCTACGACGTGCGCCAGGGCTCGTTCACGGGCGCCGGCATCAACGTCGTCACGCGCGGCGGCACCAACGACTATACCGGCTCGGTCTACTCGTTCCTCCGCAACCAGAACTTCGTGGGCGAGCGCCTGGACGGCACCCCCTCCGAAGTGGCGCGCTTCAACGAGCGCCAGAGCGGCCTCTCGGTCGGCGGCCCGATCCTGCGCAACCGCGCCTTCTTCTTCGTCAACGGCGAGCTGCGCAGCCGCGTCGACCCGGGCGCCACGTTCCGGCCGGCCACCTCGCCGGGCGAGACCGGCCCGGACGTCTCGCGCGTGCTCGCCTCGGACCTCGAGACGATCCGCCAGACGCTCATCGACCGCTACGGCTACGACCCGGGCACGTTCGGCCTGTTCGACCTCGACAACGGCGGCACGAACGTTACCGCCCGCTTCGACGCCAACCTGAGCCCGCAGCACCGCTTCAGCCTCCGTCTCAACTACCTCGACTCGTTCCGGGACGTCCCCGTCTCGAACTCGGGGCTCGGGCAGGACGGCCGGCAGGCCAACAGCCGCCGCATCCCCTTCTCGGGCGTCAACTACGCGATCAACAACGACGTCTACTCGGCCATCGGGCAGCTCAACTCGACCTTCGGCACGACGTGGTCGAACCAGTTCACGCTCGGCTACACCGCCCTGCGCGACAGCCGCTCCTCGCCCAGCGACAACAACCCGTTCCCGCTCGTCGACGTGTTCGACGGCAGCGGCGGGGTCTACACGTCGTTCGGCTACGAGCCCTTCACGGCCAACAACCGTCTCTCGACCGACATCTTCCAGCTCTCGAACAACCTGACCGGGTTCTTCGGGCGCAACGTCGTCACCGTGGGCACCTCGAACGAGTTCTACGCGTTCTCGAACGGGTTCACGCCCAACTGGTACGGCGCCTTCCGCTTCCGCTCGGTCGAGGACTTCCTGGCGCACGCCAACGCGTCCGACCGCACCGCGCCGGGCGTGCCGCAGCCGACGCAGTTCCAGATCCAGTACTCGGCCGTGCCGGGTGTGGACGTGCCGCTGGCCGAGATCTCGGCCATCCAGGCCGGGCTCTACGCGCAGAACGAGTTCCGCGCGCTCGACAACCTCAAGCTCACGCTCGGCCTCCGCATGGACGTGCCGATCTTCACGAGCGACCTGCCGCGCAACGAGACCGTCGCCGGCCTCACGTTCGCCAACGGCGAGCGCATCGACACCTCGCGCCTGCCGCGCAGCACGCCGCTCTGGTCGCCGCGCCTCGGCTTCAACTACGACGTGCTCAACAACCGCCAGTACCAGGTGCGCGGCGGCACGGGGGTCTTCACGGGCAAGATCCCGTTCGTGTGGATCTCCAACCAGGCCTCCAACAACGGCGTGCTCTTCGGCGAGACGTTCGTGACGGGCAACGGCACCGCCCCGCTGTGCCAGCCGGGCACGAGCGTGGCCGCCGGCAACTGCCGCCAGATCACGCTCGTCCAGGACCGCAGCGCGCTCATCCCGGCCAACCCGACCACGCCGGCCACGGTGCTCATCAACGCGACGGCGGAGAACTTCAAGTTCCCCCAGGTGTGGCGCACCAACCTCGGCTTCGACGCGCAGCTGCCCTACGGCTTCGTGGCCACGTTCGACGGCATCTACACGGCGGACATCAACGCGGTCTTCCACCGCAACGCCAACCTGCGCGAGCCCATCGGGACGTTCAACGGTGCCGATAACCGCCCGCGCTTCGCCGGCACGGCCGCGGCCAACCGCATCAACGCCGGCGTGACGAACGCCATCATCCTGGACAACACGAACCAGGGCTACCAGTACTCGCTCACGGGCGAGCTCCAGAAGTCGTTCGATGCCGGCCTCCTTGACGGCCTGCTCGCGCGCCTGGCCTACACCAACGCGATGGCCAAGGACCTCACGTCCTCCACAAGCGCCATCGCCGCCACGGCCTTCAACAACAACCAGGTCTTCACGAGCCCCAACGACCCGGTGCTCGGCTTCTCGGTCAACGACCAGCGCCACCGCGTCCTGGGCATCGGCTCGTACAACCTGCGCGCGCTCGGCTTCGCGCGCACGACGCTCTCGCTCATCTACGACGGCGGGGTGGGGAGCAACTACTCCTACACCTACACCGGCGACATGAACGGCGACGGCATCAGCAACAACGACCTGATCTTCGTGCCGGCCAGCCGCGACCAGATCGTGATCAACCCGGCGGCGGGCGACACGCGTACGCCGGACCAGATCTGGCAGCAACTCGACGCGTTCATCGCGCAGGACCCGTACCTCTCGACGCGCCGCGGCCAGTACGCCGAGCGCGGCGCGGCCCGCAGCCCGTGGGTCAACCGCGTGGACCTCTCGTTCAAGCAGGAGCTCGGCCTGCCAGCCTCGGTCGTGGGCGCGGGCAGCCGCGCCCCGCGCCTCGAGCTCTCGTTCGACGTGGTCAACGCCGGCAACCTGCTCAACTCGAGCTGGGGCCTGATCCGCACGCCGATCCGCAACCAGCCGATCGCCTTCCGCGGCGTCAACGCCAACGGCGAGCCGACGTTCACCTTCCCGCTGCTCGGCTCGGGCGGCATCCAGGGCGACCCGCTGGTGGAGACGTTCCAGGTCAGCCCGACGCTCAACTCGCGCTGGCAGGCGCTCTTCGGTATCCGGCTCTCCTACTGAGCCTGGTCCGCGCTGGTGTGCCCGAAACCTCGGGCGTGCACGCAGGGTGGCTCGCTTCGGCGAGCCGCCCTGCGGCCATTTGCTGGCCCGGCGCCGCCGGGGCGACGCCGGGCGTAACACAGGCATAACCCGGCAACGGGGCCGAATGTATGGAAGCGGTTAAGGCTGCGCCGGAGGCGGCGGATGGCCTTTGCCTGCGTCCCCGCGCGCGGCTATGTTCCCGGTCCAACACGGGACCACCGGACTCTTTCCATTCGCCTGATGGCGCTTCGTTCTTTCGTGCGGCGCGCGCGCGGCCTGCGGGCTGCCCTCGCTGCGCTGCTCTTGCTGCCGCTCTCGGCACGGCCGGCCGCCGCGCAGGCGTTCGAAGAGGCCGTGCACAACGTCGGCAACACGGGTGTGACGGTCACCAACTCCGGCTTTCTGGGGCGCGCCGGAGTGCGCAACAACACGGCCGGGCCGCCCTCGTTCGCGTATCCGCTCGGCTCGGGCGTCGAGCACCTGTTTGAGGCCGGCCTCTGGGTGGGCGCCATCCGCGCCGACGGGCTCGTGACCGTGCGCACGGCCGCGGCCGAGTCCGGCGCCGGCTACACCCCGGGCAACGCGGCCTACGAGGTCGCGCCGGCCTCGCCCATCGCGCGCCGTTCGTCGCTGCCGGAGTCGCCGTTCTTCACGCCGCTGGCCGTCAGCCACCAGGACTTCCTCTCCGCCTTCGCCGACACGGCGCGTGTGGTGCCGGGCACGTTCACGCCCATGCCCGACCCGCAGGGACAGCTCGGCATGGCCGTCCAGACGCGCTCGTACGCCTGGAGCTTCCCCTTCACCGAGTACTTCGTCATCGTCGAGTACGAGGTCCGTAACATCTCCGGGCAGGCCTGGGACTCGGTCTACGTCGGCATCTGGGAGGACCTCGTCGTGCGTAACGTGCTCACGACCACCGACGCCGGCTCCAACTTCTTCAACAAGGGCGCGCGCGGCTTCCTGGGCATGCCCGAGTACGACGCCGAGGGCCGGCTCGTCAATGCCGCCACGGACTCCATGATCGTCTCGTATGCCTACAACGCGGGCGGGACCGAGGAGAGTCTCAACACCTACGGCGCCATTGCCTTCCTGGGCGCTGAGTGGCAGGACCCGCAGCGCGGGCGCCGCTTCTTCCATCCCTACCTCCAGGACGAGTACCGCGCCGACGGCCTGCCCGCGCCGCGCGTCAACGCGCGCTGGTGGAAGTTCGCCGGCGGCAACGCCGAGCTCGCCCGCCCCGCCAACGACGAGGAGCGTTACCGCCGCATGGCGACCTCGCTCCCGCTCGACGGCCCCCTGCCCGGCGACGCCGACCCGCGCCCGCTCCGGCAGCGCCTCGCCGAGGACGGCCGCGTCGCCAACGGCAACTGGCTCGGCCTGATGTCGGTCGGGCCGTTCCGGCGCGTCGAGCCCGGCGAGAGCGTCACGGTCGTGTTCGCGCTCGTGGCCGCGCAGAAGCCGGCCGAGTTCCAGGGCCTCGCCGCGCGCCCGCTCGACAACGAGGACACGCGCCGCCTGCTGCGCAACAACGTCTTCTGGGCCATGCGTACCTACGCCGGCGAAGACCTCAACTACAACGGCCGCCTCGACCCCGGCGAGGACCTCAACGGCAACGGCGTCCTGGACCGCTACCTCATCCCGGAGCCGCCGCAGAGCCCCCGCCTGCGCGTCGAGCTCGAGCGCGGGCGCGCCATCCTCTACTGGGACGACCGCGCCGAGACGAGCGTCGATCCCGTCTCGGGCCGGCAGGACTTCGAGGGCTACCGCATCTACCGCTCCGATCCCGGCGACGACCGCTCGGGCGACCTCGTCGGCCGCGCCGGCCTCATCGCGCAGTTCGACCGGCCCGGCAACGACATCGGCTTCAACACCGGCTTCGACGCGATCCGCCTGCCCGAGCCGGTCTTCTTCCCTGGCGACCCGACCCCCTACCGCTACCGCTTCGTCGAGGACGGGCTGCTCTCGGGCTGGCAGTACGTCTTCGCCGTCACGGCCTTCGATGAGGGCGACGCCGAGGCCGGGCTGCCCTCGTTCGAGTCGTCGCGCACGGCGTCGGCGGTGCGCGTCTTCCCCGGCGCCGCCCCTGTGGACGGCACCGCGCCGGACCGCCCGCCCGTCGGCGTCTACCCCAACCCGTACCGCGTCTCGGCGGCCTGGGACGGGCCCACCAACACGCAGCGCAAGCTCTACTTCACCAACCTGCCCGCACGCGCGCAGATCCGCGTCTACACCCTCGCCGGCGACGTCATCGCCGAGATGGACCACGACGCGGCCACCTACACCGGCGACACGCGCTGGTACGAGGTCTACTCCGCGCCCGGCCGCGTCGTCGCCGGCGGCGAGCACGCCTGGGACCTGCTCAACGACAGCAACCTCGTGCCGGCCTCGGGCCTGTACCTCTTCACCGTGCTCGACCGCGACACAGGCCAGGTGCAGACCGGCAAGTTCGCCGTCGTGCGCTAGCACGTCTCCCACAGCCACAGGCCGGCAGGGCGGACGCGGCGCCCCCGGCGCTCTCGTCCAAACGTCCACCTTCCCCGCACTCTCATGCGAAAGGCTTCTCTTCTCGTCCTGCTCGCGGCGCTGCTGGCGCCCCTGCGCGCGCAGGCGCAGAACGTGTGCGCGGCGGCTCCGCTGCTCACCGTGCGCGACTTCCAGACCGTCCCGGCCGAGAACCTGGCGCGCCTGGCGGCGGCCGGCGCCGGCCTGACGATCCAGCAGATGAACCAGGAGATCCAGTACCCGTTCGAGAACCAGGTCGTGCGCTTCCGCGCCGTCGTGCTGAGCGACTGGCGCAACTCCGGCCTCGCCTCCATCAACGCGCAGGGCATCCCGGGGCGCATCCACGTCTTCGTGCGCGACGTGAACGCGCGCACACAGGGCGTCGACGGTATGACGACGCAGATTGTCGACGGCACGGGCAGCGGCCTGATGGAGCAGTTCGAGATCGGCGACGTGATCGACGTGTGCGGCCGCGTGGCGCCCTTCGGCTCCAACGGCACCACGCGCGGCATGCAGATCAGCCCCGTCGACGGCACCTCGGTCTCGCTCGCCGCCGACGAGGACCCCGTCGACCCGAGCGACCCGCTCATGCAGCCCGTCGTGATCACCCTGAGCGACATCCACCAGACGGTGGACGGGCCCGAGGGGCAGAACACGCAGATCCGCTGGGAGAACTTCAACCGCTTCAACGTGCAGTTCGTCCGCCTCGAGGGCGCGCAGGTCGTGCAGGGCGTGCCCAACAACACCGGGCGTCCGAACGTGCTCTACGCCTCGGTCGGTGGGGACGCCGTGCTGCCGCAGTACGACACGAGCCTGCGCTTCCGCAACGACCGCAGCGCGACCTACCCCGGTCGCTACAACGTTCGCCCGGCCTCCGATCCGTTCGTGCCGCCGCTCTCGGGCACGGTCAACGTGCAGGGCTTCCTCGGCCTGACCGGCACCGACGGCGGCTTCAACATCGCCACGCCGCGCTACACCAACTTCGTCATCAACCCGATGGCGGACAGCGACCTGGAGGTCCTCGCCGCGCCGCCCATCGCCTCGCGGCCCTCGCGCCCGCAGGAGATCCCGGGCACCGAGCCGTTCTCGGTCACGAGCACGATCGTGCCCGGCACGGGGCAGAACACCGTTGCCTCGGCGCGCCTGGTCTACACCGTGCGCCGCGCCGACGGCACGACCGCGCCCGAGGCCAGCGTGCCGATGACCAACACGGCCGGCGACGTCTGGAGCGGCACGATCCCGGCGCTGCAGGACGGCGACATGGTGCGCTACGCCGTCGAGGCGACCGACAACGAGGGGCAGACCGGTACGAGCCCGGCCAGCGTCATCCGCGTCTCGGCCGGCGACGTGACGCGCATTGAGGCCATCCAGCGCACGTTCGACGACGGCCCCGGCGACAGCCCGCTGGCCGGCATCACAACGACGCGCCTCAACCTCGACGTGGTCGTGCAGGACGTGTTCACGTCCGGCTCGTTCCGCTACGCGATCCTCCAGGACGACGCCGCGCTCGCGCCGTGGAGCGGCATCTGGGCCGACGTGACGGCCCTCGCCACGCCGCCGGCCATCGGCGACCGCCTCAACATCACCGGCGCGCGCATCCGCGAGGTCTTCAGCGTCACGCAGCTCGACCAGCTCACGTTCACCACGACCGGCACCGGCGCCCCGCTCGGCTACAAGGTCGTCCCGACGACGGCGCTGGCGGCCAGCCCGGCCACGGCCGAGGCGCATGAGGGCATGCTGCTCCGCTTCGAGAACGTGACCATCACGCGCCGCAACGCCGACGGCCCGGACGACGTGGCCGGCTTCGGCGAGTGGCGCTTCTCGTCGACCGGCAGCGACGCCGACGCCGTGCGCGCCGACGACCTCGCCGATGCCTTCGAGCCGACGTTCAACATCACCGTGCTGGGCCTCAACGACGTGCACGAGTTCATGCAGGGCGCGTGGTACTTCTCGTTCGGCAACTACAAGCTCATCCCGACCAAGCGGTCGGACGTCGGCCCGGTCACGCAGGTCTCCAGCGAGGACGTCCCGGGGGCCGAGGGCCCGGTGCGGCTCGGCGTGGCCGTGCCCAACCCGGTCCGCGGTCAGGCGCGCATCCCCTACGAGGTGGCCACGGCCGGTCCGGTCTCGCTGCGCGTCTACGACGTGACGGGCCGCGAGGTGGCCGTGCTCGTCGACGGGTCCCTCGCGCCGAGCGCCTACGAGGCCACGCTCGACGTGCGCGGCCTGGCCGCCGGCGTCTACGTGGTGCGCCTCGTGGCCGGCGACCAGGTCCGCACGGCGCGTCTGACGGTCGTGCGCTGACGCGCCGCGCCCGGTCCGGCCTGCGCGCGGCCGGGCCGGGCGCCCCTCCTCCGTGTCTGACGCGCGCCCCGCTGCCATGCCCCGCTTCCTCGCGCTCCTGCTCACCGCCACGGCCGCCCTCGGCGCGGGCCTGCTCGCCTCCGGCTGCGACAGCAGCATCACCGGCACGCCGTACGCCAACCAGCCTCCCACGACGCAGCTCTCGGTACGTGTGGCCGACCTGCGCGAGACGCTCGACGGCACGCTGACGAGCACCGTCGAGGCCGCCTGGTCCGGCACCGACCCCGACGGCCTCGTCGTGGCCTACGAGGTGCGCACCTACGACGCGTCGCGCCTGGGCCAGATCGGGCCCGAGGAGCTGTGGAGCCGCACCACGCGGCGCGACTCGACGATCCTGCTGCGGATCCCGCCCGGGCAGTCCACGGCCGCCGTCGCGCTCGAGGTCCGCGCCATCGACGACCGGGGGGCCAAAGACCCCAACCCGGCGCGTACGGTCTTCCCGGTGCGCAACTCGCCGCCGGCGCTCGCGCTCGCGCGCGCCGAGGCGCCCGCGGACACCACGTGGCCCGTCTTCTCGTTCGCCTACCGCGCCACCGACCCCGACGGCCCGGCCGACCTCGCGGGCGTCGAGGTGGCGTTCAACCAGACCGACACGTGGACGCGCCTGCCGCCGGGCGACTTCGTCACGTTCGTGGCTGAGAACCCGCGTGCGACCGGCGAGACGGGCGCGCGCGTCTTCCTGGGGCGCGGCTTCCAGAACGCCGGCCTCACCGTGCCCGGGCTGCGCCTCGGCGCCGCCAACGTCGTCTACTTCCGCGCCGCCGACGCCGCCGAGGCGACGAGCCCCGTCGTGCGCTTCCCGCAGGAGGACACCGAGACGTTCTTCGTCCGCGCCGTGCGCTCGGACGTGCTGCTCGTCAACGACTTCCGGGCTACGGCCGCGCCCGTCGTCATGGGCTTCCACCGCGAGGCGCTCCGCCGCTACGGCACGACGACCTGGGACGAGTGGGACCTCTCGCGCACGCCGCAGACGGCCAACAACCCGCGCTACTCGGCCGGCCTCCCGGCCTCGGCCGATCCCACGCTGCGCCAGACGCTCGCGCTCTGGCCGCGCATCTACTGGGTCTCGAACGCGGCCACCAACCGCACGCGCGGCAACAACCTGCCGCTCGCGGCCTCGGTGATGGACCTGTTCTTCCAGCGGGGCGGGCGCCTGCTCGTGCAGGTACCCATCAGCCTGCCGCTCTCGGGCGACGAGTCCGAGAACGCCGGCAACGCGGCGCTCAACATCCTGCCGCTCCAGGACCTGATCGCGCTCCCGCAAGGCTCGACCGCGCTGCGCGTGCGCGCCAACACGCCGCTCCGCCCGGACGCGCCCGTGCCCGGCGGCGCCGCGCTGCCCGCGCTGCGCGCCACGCAGGTCATCACGGGGGCGCTGCCCTACGTGACCGGCTTCGACGACGTGCCGCTCTACCGGGTCCAGTTCTTCGACCCGCGCAACAACCAGGACTGGACCGGCTCGGACGTGGTCGCGTCGCTCTCCGGCGATCGCCGCGTGGGGCTCTTTGCCCTGACGCCCGTCAGCACGGCCACGGGCGCGCCGCTCTACGTGCCGGCCGAGCCCGGCGGGCCGGACCTCTACGACGCCTTCGCGCGCCTGCTGGCCGGCCTGGACTTCCCCCGCTGACCGCCGCCCCCTGAGACGACGACGCTCCGACGACGACGATGCGCTTCTCCTTCCTCCCGAGCCCCCCTCCGCGTGGCCGCGCGCGCCCGGCCGGCCTGGCGGCGCTGCTCGCGCTCGCACTGCTCGCGCTCGCGCTGCCCGGGCTCGCGCTGCCCGCCGCGGCGCAGGGCACGCTCTCGGGCCGCGTCACCGACGCCGCCGACCGGCAGGGCCTGCCCGGCGCGACGGTGCTCGTGCTCGGCACGACGCAGGGCGCCGCTACGTCTGCCGACGGACGCTACCAGATCACGGGCCTCCGCGCCGGGCAGTACACCGTGCAGGTCTCGTTCGTCGGCTACGAGACGAAGCAGTTCACCGGCATCACGATCCGCAACGGCCAGACGACGACGCTCAACGCTGAGCTCGGCGAGGCGTCGCTGAGCGTCGAGCGCGAGGTGGTCGTCGTGGGCGAGCGCCCGCTCGTGGACGTGGAGCAGTCGCAGTCGTCCTACACGGTCTCGCGCGAGCAGATCGACGCGGCGCCGATGCCCGACATCCAGGCGGTCGTGGCGCAGCAGGCCGGCGTCATTCGCGACCCGACGGGGCTCTACATCCGCGGCGGGCGCGCCGACGAGACCGCCCTGATCGTGGACGGCGTCAGCGCCAAGGACCCGCTCTCGGGCACCGGCTTCGGGCTCGACCTCGGCTCGAACGCCTTCGCCGAGGTCGAGGTCACGACCGGCGGCGTCGGCGCCGACGTGGGCAACGTCACCTCGGGCGTGGTCCGCGTCACCACGCGCGACGGCACGGACCGCTTCGAGGCCACGTTCGCGCACAGCCGCGACAACCTCGGCTTCAACGACGCCTGGCGCAGCACCTGGAACCAGGAGCGCTACGAGACGACGCTCTCCGGGCCCGTCGTGCGAGGGCGCCTGCGCTACTTCGTCAGCGGCCAGGCCCGCTTCTCGGACGAGCACACGCGCTACGTGTCCGTCCCCGAGCAGGTCCGGACCTCGCTCTACGACGCGACGTGGATGCTGCCGCGCACCGATAACCGCCTCTCCGGCATGGCCAAGCTGACGTACCTGCCGCGCCCGGGCATGCGCGTGCAGGGCAGCTACCAGCGCTCGCTCACGGTCAACCAGAACACGCGCATGCTCACCGTGACCGGCAACGACGACGTCGTCGCGCCGGGCTTCCAGTACGCGTTCATCGAGCAGCCGGACAACGCCAACACGTACGCGCACGACAACAACGTGGCGTACCTGCGCTGGACGCACATCCTCGGCACGCAGCAGTTCTACGAGCTCCAGGTGAGCCGCCTCTTCACGCGCCTGCGCGCCGACGCCAACGGCCGCCCCTGGCGCCCGGACAACGTCTCGACCGAGCTCGACCCCCGCTCGATCGGCACCTACCCCGGCCGCCTCTTCGTCGGGCCCGACGGGCAGCCCATCGACCCGAATGCGCTCTTCGTGCTGCCGGGCCCGGGCTTCGTCAACAACGGCGGCATCGCCACGCGCTGGCACGACCACTTCGCCGAGGAGGTCACGCTGCGCGGCACGTACAGCCGCTTCACGCCGAGCCGCTCGTTCGAGCTCAACACCGGCTTCGACGTCAAGATCAACGACTACCAGTGGATCGACGTGATCCGCCCGTGGATCGGCGCGCCCATCATCACGGCCGAGGGCGACACGGTGCGCTCGAACCGCCTCGGCGAGTCCAGCGACATCTGGCGCGTGCAGCCGGCGCGCGCGGCCGTCTTCACCGAGAACCAGATCCGCTACCGCGGGCTCATCGCCGCGCTCGGCCTGCGCGCCGAGTTCTGGGCGCCCGGCCGCTACGTGGACGACCTCGTAGCCGAGGGCGTCTACACCATCCCCGAGCCCATCCGCGAGGCCTACCTGCGCGAGACGTTCGGGATGCTCGGCCTGCGCTGGAAAGCGCGCGTGCTGCCCAAGGTGCGCATCTCGTTCCCCGTGCGCGACAACCAGGTGCTCTTCTTCAACTACGGCCACTCGACGCGCCTGCCGCACCCCACGTTCGTCTACGCTAACCTCGACCCGTTCTACCAGAGCCGCTCGTTCTTCGGCGACCTCGGCAACCCGAACCTCAACCCGGAGGTGGACATCTCCTACGAGATCGGGCTGCGCAACCAGCTCACGGCCAACGACGCGCTCTCGGTGACCGCGTTCTGGCGCGACAAGTTCGACTTCATCACGGCCGAGCGCGTCACGGTCCGCGACGCCACCGGCCGCGAGACGACGCGCGCGCTGCGCGTCAACGGCGACTTCGCGCGCGTGCGCGGCATCGAGGCCAACTACGTCAAGCGCTACTCGCACTGGTTCCGCGGGCAGATCTCGGGCTCGTACAGCCGCGCGACCGGCCTCTCGTCCACCAACAACGACGCCCTGCGCCAGCTCATCCAGACCGGCAACGTCGACAACACGGCCGAGACGCCGCTCGCGTGGGACCGCCCGATCGACCTCAAGCCGAGCGCCACGTTCACCTACAACCGCCCCGAGAACTGGCTCGGCGTGCCCGGCCTGAACCGCTTCCGCGTCTACGTCGCCTCCACGTTCCGCAGCGGGCAGCGCTACACGCCGGTCGAGTTTGTCGACTTCGAGGTGAACCCCTTCACGGGCGCCCGCGACTGGCGGCCCATCTACCAGACCGTGGACGACCGCGCGCTGCGCTTCTCGAAAGTCGGCGCGCCGTGGTGGTGGTTCGACCTCTCGGTGCAGCGCACCGTCCCCGTGGCCGGCACCGACGTCCGCTTCACGCTCGACGTGACGAACCTGTTCGACCAGAAGAACGGCGTCATCATCAACCCCGTCACGGGCCGCGCCTACCCGGACCTCCCGGCCGGCGTGGACCCGGCCACGCTGCGCGGCGACCGCCGCTACGACGTGCCCGGCTCCGTCCGCGACCCGCGCTACGAAGACCCCTCGACGGGCGGCCTGCCGCCCTTCAACCCGGCCCGCTTCCTGCCGCAGCGCCACGTCGTCTTCGGCCTCCAGTTCCAGTTCTGACCTCCGGCGCCGCGCGCGCCGCGCCGTCCCGCCATGCTCCGCCCCTTCGTCCTGCTCGCCGCGCTCGCGCTCACCGCCCCGGCCGGCGCGCAGGTGCTGCCCTCGTTCGGCGGCGACCGCGCCGGCACGGCCGGCTTCCAGTTCCTCAAGATCCCCGTGGATCCGCGCGCGGCGGCGCTCGGGCAGAACGTGGCCGCGCACGCCAGCGACGCGAGCGCGCTCTTCTGGAACCCCGCCCTCGCCGCCCAGGGCGGGCGCGCCGAGGCCGCGCTCGCCCACACGCGCTACTTCGCAGACGTCCAGATGACCTATGCGGCCGGCTACACGAGCCTGCGCCGCAGCCCCGTCGGGCCGCTCACGCTCGGGCTGAGCCTGCACGCGCTCGACTCGGGCGCGATGAACGTCACCGACGAGTTCAACCCCGACGGGACGGGCCAGACGTTCCGCCTTGTGGACCTGGCCGTCGGGCTGACGGCCGCGCAGGCGCTCACGGACCTGTTCTCGTACGGCGTCACGGCGCGCTACGTGCGCGAGGCCACCGCCGGCGTGACCGCGCAAACCGCCCTGGCCGACCTGGGCGTGTTCTACCGCGTCGGGGAGACGGGCGTGCAGCTCGGCGTGGCCATCCGCAACTTCGGCGTGACCGACGCCGTGCCGGCGGGCCGCCTCGAGCGCCGCGGGCAGGACGGGCAGACCGTGACCGAGACCGAGTTCGCCGGGCTCGCCCCGCCGACGACGTTCCTGCTCGCGGCCAGCTACCGCCCGCTGCGCGCCTCGCGCGAGCACGACCTCGTGCTCGCGGCGCAGCTCTCCAACCCCAACGACAACGCCGAGCGCCTCGGCGCCGCCGCCGAGTACACCTGGAACGGGCTGCTCACGCTGCGCGGCGGCTACCAGTTCGGCGTCGACGAGGCGTCGCTGCCCTCGGCCGGGCTTGGCCTGCGCGTGCCCGGCCTCGGGCCGGAGGTGCGCCTCGACTACGGCTACAACCAGCTCGACCGCCTCGGCGCCGTCCACCGCGTCGGCGTCAACGTGCGCCTCGACTGAGCCGCCCCTCTGGTCCCTGCTTCCCGGCCTCTCCCGCGATGACCCGCCTGCTCCTGCCCGCCCTCGCTCTGCTCGCCGCCCCGCTGCTGGCCGGCTGCGACGCGCTCTTCGGCGCCAAGCAAGACCCCGTCACGGACGAGATCTTCCGCGAGGGACAGGTCGATCCGACCCTCTTCGACAACGTCGGCTACGTGCCGCTGACGCCGTTCTACACCGAGTCCACGCTCGGCACGTTCGACCGGCCCTCGGACGTCTACGTGGGCTTCGACGAACTGCTCTACGTCGCCGACGCGCGCGGTCTCCACGTGCTCGACCTGGCCGGGCGCCCGCAGGCGGCGCTGACCGAGATCGGCTGGCCCGGGCAGCCCGCGCAGCCGCTGCGCGGCATCACGGCCATCGTGCAGGACCGTCGCCTGGACGTCTACGTCGCCGCGCGGCGCGACACGGTCGTGCAGGGCGCCTCGTGCCGGCGCTATGCCGGGCAGCCCGAGCGCTGCGACCTGCCGGTCGTGTACCGCATCTCGGGCCTGACGACGGGCAACCCCGTGCTGCGCAGCATCCTCTGGCACCCGTTCTCGGACGGCAGCCGCCGCTTTACGCGCTTCGAGCGGCCGGGCACGTACCAGGGTGCCGGCGGGCAGGTCTTCTCGGACGAGGACGCCCGCTTCACCGGCGTGGCCACGCTCTACGACAACCGCCTCTACGTGACGCGCTCGGGGCCCGTCAACGACGCCGCCTCGGGACGGCCCAACCAGACGTTCAGCCCCTTCAACGCCTTCCTCGTGTTCTCGCCCGCGGGCGAGTACGTCCAGTTCGCGCGCGCGCTCAGCCCGACCATCCCGAGCCTGCTCTCGGCCGTATACCCGAGCGCCGTGGCGACGTACGTGGGGCCGCCGCAGCGGGCTGCGTTCGCGCGCACCGAGGACTTCGTGATCGCGCAGGCGCCCGCGTCTGGCGCGGCGCCGCTGCGCTACCCCGTGCTCTCGGTGCGCGTCGTCGAGACGAGCGACGGCGTCGAGTTCCGCGTCGACACTGAGAAGCTCAACGTGGCCGCCGCGCGGACCGCCGGCGACGGCTTCCTCTACGGCGACTTCCGCTTCGCGCGCCCGACCGGCCTGGCCCTCGCCGCCGACGCGACCGGCTACCTCTTCGTCACCGACGGCGCGCGCGACTCGCTCTACGTCTTCAACCGCTCGGGCGTGGAGGGCGTCGCGCCGCCGCCCGGCGCGCGCTCGCCGCGCCCGGTCAAGGTCTCGTTCGGCGGGCGCGGCTCGGGGCCACTCCAGTTCAACGACCCCCAGGGCGTGGCCTACTTCCGGCGCATCGTCTACGTGGCCGACACGGGCAACAACCGCATCTCGCGCTTCCGCCTGAACACGGACTTCGAGTGACGGACGTCGAGTGGCGGACTTCGAGCGACGGACTTCGAGTGGCGGACGTCGAGTGGCGGACGTCGGGCGACAGGCCGTGCGCGCCGCACGCGGCCAGGCCCCGGGCGCGCCCGCAGCGGCGCGTCACGCGATCGTCCAGGACTCGCCCGCGTGCAGGAGTTCGGCCAGGTCGCCCGGGCCCTTGCGCGCCGTGACCTCCTCAAGCTGCGCGTTGAGGAGCGCGTCGTAGGTGGGCCGCTGCTCGCGGTAGAGCACGCCGAAGGGGCGGGGCATCTCCGGGTTCCAGAACGTCTGCTGGATCAGGATCGAGGCGAGCGTCTTGTCGGTCGCGTCGTGGAGGAGGCAGTCGTCGGGCGAGAGGCCGTCGGCCTCGAGGTGGACGGCGCGGAGCGTGAGGCCGTCAAGGCGCAGGCCGCGCGCGCCGCCGTCGTAGAGCAGCGGCTGCCCGTGCTCGGCGAAGAGCGTGCTGAGCGGCTTCGTCTCCCGCTCGGTGAAGGCAAAGAAGGCGCCGTCGTTGAAGATGTTGCAGTTCTGGTAGATCTCGACGAAGGCCGTGCCCCGGTGCGCGTGCGCCTCGCGGAGCATCTGCTGCATGTGCTTGGGGTCGCGGTCGAGCGTGCGGGCGATGAAGGTGCCGTCGGCGCCGAGCGCGAGCGCGGCCGGGTTGAAGGGGTGGTCGATGGAGCCGTAGGGGGTGCTCTTGGTGACCTTGCCCGTCTCGGACGTGGGGCTGTACTGCCCCTTCGTGAGGCCGTAGATCTGGTTGTTGAAGAGCAGCACCTGCGTGTCGAGGTTGCGGCGGAGCAGGTGCGCCGTGTGCCCGGCGCCGATGGAGAGCGCGTCGCCGTCGCCCGTGATGATCCACACGTCGAGCTCGGGGCGGCTCGCCTTGAGGCCCGTCGCCACGGCCGGCGCGCGCCCGTGGATGGTGTGGAAGCCGTACGTGTTCATGTAGTACGGGAAGCGGCTCGAGCAGCCGATGCCGGAGATGAACACGACGTGCTCGCGCCGCGTGGCGAGCTCGGGCAGGGTGCGCTGTACGGCGGCGAGCACGGCATAGTCGCCGCAGCCGGGGCACCAGCGGACGTCGGCGCCGGAGGTGAAATCCTGCTTGGTGAGCACCGGCAGGCCGAGCGCGTCGCCATCGCCGGCGGGGGTGTCGACGAGGCGCGCGCGCGGCGGCACCGCCGGGCGCGCCGCGCCGGGCGGCCGGGCGGGCGGCTTGGCCGGGGGGGGGAGGGCAGCCGGACGGCGCGGCTTGCGGGGCTTCTCGTCGCTCATGACGTCACGCGGAAAGGAGTTCAGGCCGACGGGGCCTCTTCGGCCGGGGCCGGGTCGGCCTCGGAATCGCCGGCGAGGTGCGGCAGGCCGGCAAGCACAGCCGCCTCGATCTCGCGCGCCTTGAAGGGCAGCCCCTGCACCTTGGGCAGGCTCTCGGCCGGCACGAGGAAGCGCTCGCGCAGCAGGCGCACGAGCTGCCCGTGGTTGAGCTCCGGCACGAGCACGCGGCGGTAGCGGCCGAGCGCCTCGGCGAGACCTTCGGGGAAAGGGTTGAGCCAGCGCAGGTGCAGGTGCCCGGCGCGCACGCCGCGCGCGCGCAGGCGTTCCACGGCCAGGCGGATGGCGCCGTACGTGGAGCCCCAGCCGACGAGCAGCACGTCGCCCTGGCCGTCCTCGGCCGCGTCGCCCTCCACCTCGGCCGGCGGGAGCGCGCGCGCGATGCCGGCGATCTTGGCCGCGCGCGTCTCGGTCATCTGCTGGTGGTTGGCCGGGTCGTAGGAGACGGCGCCGGTGCGGGCGTCCTTCTCGAGGCCGCCGATGCGGTGCTCGAGGCCGGCCGTGCCCGGACGCGCCCAGCCGCGCGCGAGCGTCTCGGGGTCGCGCGCGTAGGGCAGGAACTGGCCATTCTCGTCACGCGGGGCATCCTCGGGCGAGGCCAGGCGCGAGGGCAGCGTCGGGAGCGCCTCCACGTCTGGCACGCGCCACGGTTCGGCGCCGTTGCCGAGGTAGCCGTCGGAGAGCAGCACGACAGGCGTCATGTAGGCCAGCGCCACGCGGCACGCCTCGAAGGCGGCCTCGAAGCAGTCGCCCGGCGTGCGCGCCGCCAGAACGGGCGTGGGCGCTTCGCCGTGCCGCCCGAAGAGCGCCATCAGCAGGTCCGACTGCTCGGTTTTGGTCGGCATGCCCGTCGAGGGGCCGGCCCGCTGCACGTCGATGACGACGAGGGGGAGCTCGGTCATCGTGGCCAGGCCCATGAACTCGGCCTTGAGCACCATGCCCGGCCCGGAGGTGGCCGTCACGCCCAGGCTCCCGCCGAAGGCCGCGCCGATGGCCGCGCCGATGGCCGCGATCTCGTCCTCGGCCTGGAACGTGCGCACGCCGAAGGCCTTGTGGCGGCTGAGCGCGTGCAGCAGATCGGAGGCCGGCGTGATGGGGTACGAGCCGTAGAAGAGCGGGAGCCCGGCGCGCACGCTCGCCGCAACGAGCCCGAGCGCGAGCGCCTCGTTGCCCTGAACGGCGCGGTACGTGCCCGGCGGGAGCGCCGCCGGCGCCACCTCGTAGCGGGCCGCGAACGCCTCGGTGATGTCGCCGTAGTGGTAGCCCTTGTCGAGCGCGCGCAGGTTGGCGTCGCGGATCTCGGGGCGGGCCGCGAAGCGGGCCCGCAGCCAGGCGCGCGCCGGCTCGATGGGGCGCGTGTACATCCAGAGCGCCAGCCCGAGCGCGAACATGTTCTTGGCGCGGTCGGTCTCCTTGGTCGAGAGGCCGAAGTCGGCGAGAGCCTCGCGCGTCAGGCGCGTCAGCTCGACCGGGTAGACCTCGTAGGCGGCCAGCGACCCGTCCTCGAGCGGGTTGCGGTCGTAGCCGGCCAGCTCAAGGTCGCGCCGGGCGAAGCTGTTGGCGTTGACGAGGATCGTCCCGCCCGGACGCACGCGGTGGAGGTTCACGCGGAGCGCGGCCGGGTTCATGGCCACGAGCAGGTCCACCTCGTCGCCGGGCGTGTGGACGGCGTGCGCGCCGAAGTGGAGCTGGAAGCCCGAGACGCCGTACGTGGTGCCGGCCGGCGCGCGGATCTCGGCCGGGAAGTCGGGCAGCGTGGCGAGGTCGTTGCGGGCGTGCGCCGTGGCGAGCGTGAACTGGCTGCCCGTGACCTGCATGCCGTCGCCCGAGTCGCCGGCGAAGAGCACCGTGACGTCGGTGACGGGGCGGGGGGCGGAGGCGTCGCGCATGGGCGGCGGAAAGCGCGGGAGGGAGGGCATCGGGGCGCCAACGCAGCGCCGCGGGCGCGGATTCGCGCACAGGACGAATGTAGGCGGGCCGCTCGGCCCCGAACGGCCCGTTCGCAGCGAATTAACTCGCCCTGCCCCGGCCGCTCGGGACGGGCCACGGAGGGGTTTCACGGAACCGACCGGTGCCAGCGGTGTGTCACGAGCGCCTCGCGAGGCCGCCGCGCCGCCTCCCATGTTTGCGACCCGTTCGTTCCTGTTCCGCCGCCCGAAGCCGGTCGTGGCCGTCGTCCACGTCGGCCCGACGCCCGGCGTGAACGGCGGCCGTCCGGTGCGCTGCGCTGTAGACCGCGCCGTGGCCGAGGCGCGCCTGCTGATCGACCTCGGGGTGGACGGGCTCCAGATCGAGAACACGCACGACGCCCCGGCGCTCTCGGAGCAGGCCATGGGCCCCGAAGTGACCGCTTACATGACGCGGGTGGCCGTCGAGGTGCGGCGGCATGCCGGGCGGCTGCCCATCGGCGTGCGCGTGCTCGAGGGCGGCAACCGCGTCGCGCTGGCCGTCGCGCACGCGGCGGGCCTGGCGTTCGTCCGCGTGGACCGCTGGACGGAAGACCCCGCCGGGCCGGGCGCGCTGCTCCGCTACCGGGCCGCGCTCGGCGCCGACGACGTGCGGCTGTTCGGCGACCTGCGCCCGCGCCCAGGCATGGACGTCCCGACGCACATCGCGGCCCTCGAAGAAGCCGGCGCGGACGGGATCGTCGTGCTCCCGCGCGGGCCGGGGCAGGCGCCCGACGAGGACGACATCGAAACGGCGTGCGCGCGGGCGCGCGGGCCGGTCTTCATCGGCGGCGGCATCACGGTGTCCAACTTCGAGGACTACGTGGACCGGGCAGACGGCTTCGTGATCGGGAGCGGGTTCAAGGAGGGCGGCTACTGGCGTGCGCCTGTCTGCGAGCGCCGCGTGCGGCAGCTCATCGGCGCCGTCGAGTACGCGCGCGGGCAGGAGGTGCGCCAGTAGACGTCCCGGGAGCGCCTCGGAGCCGGGGCCCGGGAGGGCACAGCGCCGGCCGGGCGGAAGCTGGCCGAAGGAGGCCGGCCGAAGGAGGCCGGCCGAAGGAGGCCGGCCTACGGCGCGGCCATGAAAAGTGGGATGATGACGTGTCTGCCCGATCTGCGTGCAGAGACGGAGGCCTGTCTGGACGAACCTGCCCCCGTTCCCTGCGTCTCAGCGTTGCCCATCTCCGATGCCTCTCATGCTTTCCTTCGATGCCATCACCGAGGCCGTCAGCGTGTCCGTGCGCCCGGTCTACCTCGACGAAAAGTCCGACGCGCTCGCCCGGCGCTTCGTATTCGCTTACTTCATCCGCATCGAAAACCGCGGTGCCGACGAGGTGCAACTGCTCCGTCGCCGCTGGCTCATCACCGATGCCGACGGGCAGACGGAGGAGATCGAGGGCGACGGGGTCGTGGGGCGGCAGCCGGTCATCCCGCCGGGGGGGGCGCACACGTACCACTCGTACTGCGTGCTCCGAACGATGGCGGGCTACATGGAGGGCAGCTATCTGATGGAGCGTGCCAACGGGTCGCGCTTCCGGGCGGCGATCCCGCGCTTCGCGCTGCGCGCCCGGGCCAACTGAGGCGTCCGGAGCCGGTGGGAGACGGAGAGCGGCCGCCGGGGCACCTCTCCGTCTGGATCAGCCGGCCTCGATGAAGACCTCGGTGCCATCGGCGGTGGCGAGCACGATCGCCTGGCCATCGTCGGAGACGCGGTAGTCACGGATGGCTTCCGGAAACACCTCCCGCGGGGTGTCCATGCGGAAGAGCGCGTCGGCGACGACGCCCCAGTCCTCGGGCGTGAGCGCGACGACGGCACGGCCGTCCTCGGCCACGTAGGGGTAGTAGGCGAGGACCTTGTTGAGGTGGTTGATGGCCTGCTTGACGTGGAGTCCGGGGTCCATGGCGTAGCAATCGGAGCGTGAGGCAATCTACCTCCCGGCGGTGGCTGCCGTCGTCGATTCTCCAGTCGCGCGGGGTCGCCGGGATCGTCCCCGCCTGCGCGGGGAAGAGGGCTTGTACCGCCCCGGACCAACGATGTACGGGGGATCATCCCCGCCTGCGCGGGGAAGAGACCTCCTGACCTGCTCCCTCGCAGCTAGCCTACGGATCATCCCCGCCTGCGCGGGGAAGAGCATGCCACGCGCGGTAGGCGTGCAGGGCCGCTCGGATCATCCCCGCCTGCGCGGGGAAGAGTGAGACGCTTACCCCGGTACCGCCCTCTGTCGAGGATCATCCCCGCCTGCGCGGGGAAGAGATCGATCGGGCAAAAACCAGCGTTTTTCTCCCCGGATCATCCCCGCCTGCGCGGGGAAGAGCGGTGAAAAGGCTCGGCGTCCGCGGTGACGGTCGGATCATCCCCGCCTGCGCGGGGAAGAGCGCGGACAAACTGGTTAATCATGATAGCCGTGCGGATCATCCCCGCCTGCGCGGGGAAGAGCGGCGGACGCACAGGGAAGGGCGTAGTGAAACAGGATCATCCCCGCCTGCGCGGGGAAGAGAAAGACGGGAAGGGCTGACTCATGGTAGGGTTGGGATCATCCCCGCCTGCGCGGGGAAGAGGCGCTATAACGCCGACGTGCTGCGGGGGCAATCGGATCATCCCCGCCTGCGCGGGGAAGAGACCGCTCTCCCGCGCCGGTCCTACCTCGCCGTCGGATCATCCCCGCCTGCGCGGGGAAGAGCGGAGGGGGGGGCCTTCACTACTTTGCTTAGTGGGATCATCCCCGCCTGCGCGGGGAAGAG
>JBKBRC010000027.1:17856-36435 GCA_046292345.1 Rubricoccaceae bacterium | reverse complement strand
GTGAGGGCGCGCTTGTCGGCCGAGACGGCGACGCGGCGGAAGCGCTCGGGGAGGTCGTCGGGGTCCACGAGGAGGAGGACCGGGCGCGTGCTCGCGTGCTGGACGCGGACGCGGCCGAGGGGGGTGTCGTGGGCGTCCTCGCCGCGGCGGCACATGGCCTCGCAGAGCCGCTCCTTGAGCCGCTGGGCACTGCTCCGCATGGTGTTCCGGTGGGCTGTGAGCCGCTTCACCTCGGCGTCGTAGGCGTCGGCCGAGAGCTCGAGGCGGCGGATGACCGCGACGTACCCGGCCACCTTCTCTGCGCGCATGTCGAGGAGGTCGTGGTACGTCGCTTCGAGATCGTCGGTGATCTCGCCGCCCGCGTCGAGGAGGGCGGCTTCGAGGGCTTCGAGCTCGGCGTCGATCTCGTAGAGCGGGAGCGGTGCAGGCATAGTGATGGAGGTTCAGCGTGCGAGGGAGCGAGCGAGGACCTGGAGGCGCCAGAGGTCCAGGCTGAGGGCGAGCGCCTTCCGGCGGGCCAGCGGGTCGGTGTAGACGGAGGCGGCGAGGTGGAGCGCGTGGCGGGCCGTCTCGGCGCGGTCGAGCGGGAGCGCGGCCCCGGTGGGGCCGGTGAGGAGCCCCAATGCCTGCGCCAGGTCGAGGAGGACGGCCAGGTCGTGCTCGTCCTCCACCGTAAGGAGGAGGGTGCCAGCGTCGAGGTAGTGGAATCCGATCATGGTCGGGGAGGCTTCGGGCTCAGTATTCGTCGGGGAGGAGGACGGTGGTGGCGGAGCGGTCGGCCTCCGTGATGATCCAGAGGACGCCGCCGCCGTCCCGTCCGTGGACGGGACGGGTGGGGTAGCGGCTGAGGAGGCGGGCGCCCGTGCGGAGCGCCCGCTCGTTGGCGGCGCGGTCGTCGTCGCAGAGCGTGCCCCAGTCGCCCGTCTGGTGCCGCGCGATGAGGGCAGCGAGGTTGAGGCCATGCTCGTCGGCGAGAGCCAGCGCGCCCGGCGTGGCGAGGACGCGGCCAAGCGGGAACGGCACCCCGTAGACGACGCGGGGCTCGGCGAAGTGGGGTGGATAGCCGACGCCGTCGCACATCTCGCACGGCTCCTCGCCCTCGATGCGCACGCCCGTAGCGGGGTGTGGCTCGGCGTAGCGGACGCGGCCGGAGCCGCCGCATAACGGGCAGGCGGCCCACGAGCGGGCGCGGGAGAGGGCCGGAGGCGGCCCCTGCGCCCCGTCGCCGGCGTGCGCCGGGAGAGGGCGGGCAGCGTAGCGCGCGGGCTCCTCCCGCAGCGTGAGCGGGACGTGAGGCGGCGGCGCGGGGTCGTGCCGGACGTAATGCCCCGAGCGCTTCAGCTTGCGCTCGAACGGGCGGCCCTTCCCCCACCACACGCGCACGAGGCGAAAGCGGCGGCCGGAGGTGCGGGCGGCGCGGACGATGCAGGCGTCGGATCTCCGCCAGTGCTCGGTGAGCCTCTCGACGAGGCGGGCGTCGGGGGTGGAGCCGATGTAGTAGGAGGCATGGGCGCCGGGGCGCTCGGGGTCGCCGAGGGGGCGGTCGAAGCGGAGGAGGTAGACGGCCATGATGGGTTAGGCACTGGCGGCCGGAGCGTGCCCGGCGGCGGTGAAGGAGAAGACGACGTTGACACCCCGGAACGGGCGGGCGGGCGTGCCGCCGGTCACGCGGAGGACGTGGCAGCGGACGGCGCCCTGCTCGACGAGGGGGAGGAGCCAGCGGAGGTGCTTCGGCTGGACGTGCCCGACGGCGCCGGGATCGTCCCGATCCATCGAGCACGCAAGGAGCCGGGGCGTGCCCTGCCCCTCCCCCACGCGCACGACGTGGAGGCGGAGCGGCTGAAGAGGCCGGAGCCCGGCCACGCGGGCGGCGTGCTCCCGGACGCCGGCGAGCTTGGAGGGGACGGCGAAGCGATGCGCCCCGGCCGTGAGGCTGAAGTGGAGGGACTCCGCCGCCTTCCTCTCGACGTCGAAGCGGGCGCCCTGCCGGCGGGCGAAGCGCGCCCACCGGAGCGCGGCGTGGTACGTGGCGTGGATGGACATGGCGCCCCCCCTAGCAGTACCGGCGCGCGAAGCGCTCGGAGAGGGCGAGGGCCGCCGCGCCGGACTGGCGGAGGACGTAGCCGCGGGGACGGCCGAGCGGACGGAGCGAGAGGACGTAGGCGCCGGAGGGCTCGCGGCGGAGCTCGACGGCGCGGCCCCGGGGACCGGTGAAGCGCCAGGCGCGGCCGTGGAGGCCGAGGCAGGTGACGTGGGTCATGACGGCAAGGGTTCTGGTGAGGGCAGGCGCCCGGTTGAGCGGCCGGGCGTTGTTCCTGGAAGGTACTATATGAAAGCTATAAATAGCTATCAAGTTCTCGAAGAGGCCCCGATTGTGGACAACTCTTGGCCCGTGGGGCGAGGCCCCAGCGGCGGCGGGAGTTGCCCCTGAGCGAGGGCCTGCGCGTACTGCGTGGCGAGCGCGACGGCTGCTTGCCGTGCCAGCGGACGGGTGCGGGCGGCTACCGTGGTGCGGGCGACGGGCAAGCACGAGCCGCCCACGGTGCCGGCGGCGAGGGTGACGACCCAGCCGGCCACGCCGTCCGCCTGGAGGCGGGCCACGGCGACGACGACAGAGCCGGACTGGACGGCGGGGACGCCCTGGGACTGGAGCTGAGAGAGCGAGGCGGGCAGGCTGGTGGACATGGCACGACGGGTTGACGGGGAGGACAACAAGCCGCAGGCGCCAGAGCGCCCGGGGGCTGGAAGCCCCCATCGTGCGTCGGCCGGCGGAGGCCAGGGCCGCGCGGAGCCACGCGCAGGGAGGCGAAGGCCGCTCGTCGGACGAGCCGAGCGAGCATGGCGAGCACGGGCGGAGCGGACCCTTGCCGGAGCCGTCGTGCGCAGGACACCTTGCGCAAGCCCCCGGGCGCGCAGCCAGATGAGCCCGCCGCCAGGCGGACCGCAGCCTCCGACCGGAGGGAGGCCAGCCCTCGGCGCACGTCCGCCGGGTGCGTCAGCGCCGGGCGGTTAGTGGGACAAGCCGCTGCCGGAGCTCACCGACACGCGCGGCCCGTGCGAGGGGGAGCAGCCTTCGGCTGCGTGCGTCGGCGGGCGGCGCGGGGAGCCGAGACCTTTCGGGATGCTCGCGGCGGGCGCGTCAGTGCCGGCCGCCTGCGACGGTGGGGCCGGGAGGTGGCCTCAACGGAGCCGCGGGCCTGCGCGGGATGAGCGCGGGGGCCGGCGGCGCCGGGCGTGGCGGTCGGTCTGCTCCAGCGGGACGCGAAGCGGCCGGCTGAATGCGACGGTGGAACCAGCACTCGGCCTCACCGAGCAGGCGCGGGTCTGCGAGAGCGTGCCGAGGACTGCGCGGTGGGCGCGAGGGGCCGGCGCTGCGAGCCGAGACGGGTCGGGACGAGATCCGGTGGGCCGGCACGGCGCCCGTTCTCCCCGTCCCCCAGGAGCGGGGGCGAGGCCGACGGCGCGGCGGGGGGCGGGGCCGGCACGACGGTTGGTCGGCACGGCAGTAGCGCCGCGGAGCGGCGCGGCACGGGGGTGGGGGGACGCCCGGGCGGGGGAGGCTGTGGCGGACCGTACCTGCCTATGACAGCGCTGTCCTCAGCTCGTGAACCGCCTCACGTAGCAGCGGGCGCCCAGCCGGAGCCCCGGCGGGATCAGCTCGAAGCGGAGCTGCCAGCAGTCGCGGATGGTGCCGGGGGTTTCGAGGAAGCGCATACGGAGAGCGCGCCGGGAACCCTTGCGAGGAACCGGCGCGCTCCGACGGATGAAGAGCTCACCCGACCGCCCTTGCTCAGAGGGCGGCACCGGAAGGTACGTCGGCACTGAGGGCCGGGTCCCCTCTATGCCGGGCGCGGATAGAAGACGACCTTGCCGACGGGCTCGATGGTGCATGAGAGGCCGGTGTTCTCCGAGCGGTACGTGTTCGGGGTGTCGGCCTCATCGGGGTACGGGATCGGGAGGAACCGCTCGCGGCTGTAGATCTCGTTGTACGGGATAACGTCGAGGGCGCTGCCGCCGAGGCGTTGAACGAGCTTGACGAGGTGGGCGCCGTCGAGGCGGAAGACGTAGATGCCTGCGTCGCCGAACTCTTCGATGGGGAGGTAGATGACGGTGTCGTTGGCGCGGAGGACGGGCTCCATCGAGTCGCCGGTGACGGTGCAGGCGCGGAGGCGATCCGGGTTCTCCTGCGTGAGCCGCCGGAGCTCGTAGCGGGAGTACGCGTCGTAGGCGGGCGCCTCGTTGTAGTTGACGGCGCCGCCGTTGCCCGCCGCGACGCGGCCGTTCCGCGGAATGAGGACGACGTCGGAGGATTCGAGGTCGACCTCCCGAAGCGAGGTGCCGTTCTTCGCCCCCGGCGCCTGGTCCTCGGGCTCCTCCACGTCGCCCCAGTCGAGCGCGAGCGCGTCGAGCACGGCGCGGGCGTAGCGCGTCGAGGGCGTCTTCTTCTGGCCGAGCCAGTCGGACACGGTGGGCTGCGAGGCGCCGATGGCCTCGGCGAGCTCGCCCTGCGTCATGTTCCGCTCGCGGAGGGCGCGCGTGACGGCCTCGGCGAAGCGGGCGCGGCTGATGGGCCGGGAGGGGCCGGGGGGCGGGCTCTTCCGGCGCTTCTTGGACGAGGAGGCCATGAGAGGAGCGGTTTCGGGGAAGGGGTCAACCCGGTGTGGCCCGAGCTTTTGCAGTGATTAGCTAAATATAGCCCGTGCCTGCTTTCCTGTCTAGAGCTGTTGAAAAGCTATTCATAGCTATCTATCTTGGGCGGCGACCCCACGCACCCACCGGACAGGAATCATGGCACGAGAGATCGGCGGGGCTGCCCGCCTTGGAGCGCCGGCCGAGACGAACCGCATCCACGAGCTGGTGCTGCCGGCCGACTACGAGCGCCGCGTGATCGAGGCGAAGCGGCGCGTGGACGAGCTCGGGCTCCGCTACGCGTGGGTGGCCGCGCAGGTGGAGTGCTCGCCGGGGTGGGTGTCGCAGGTGCTCGGCCGCCACCGCGCCGGGGAGCCGGCGCTGGAGGCCATCGAGGCGCTGCTGGCAGGAATCGAGGCGGGGGAGGTGGACGTGCCGGAGGAGGCGTACCGGCGGCGCGCTCGGAGCGCGGTCGCAGACCGGGGGGCGTCATGAGCCTCCGGTGGATGAGCGCCGTCTTCGACGCGCCGGAGCCGCAGGGCACCGACCGCCTCATGCTCCTCGCGCTGGCCGACAACGCCAACGACGAGGGGGTGTGCTGGCCCGGCGTCGAGACGCTCCAGCGGAAGTGCGGGCTCGGGACGCGGCGGGCCGCCGAGAAAGCGCTCCGCCGTGTCGAGGAGTGGTCGGAGCGCGCCCCGGCGGGGTGCGTCCGGCTGCGCGTCGAGGAGCGGGCGGGGCGGTCGAGCGTCTACCACCTGGAGCTGTCGGGTGACCCTCCTGCGGCCGTGCTCACCCCCGAACCGGGGGACGGACCCGAACCACGGGACGGGGGTGAACAGCAGGACGGGGGTTACCCCCGAACCACAGGACGGACCCGCCCCCGAACGCGGGGACGGGGGAGGTCCGAACGCCAGGACGGGGGAACCATCAGAGAACCCTCATTTGAACCCGCAGCAGCATGCATCGCCCGTGCGAGGCCGTGTGCATCGGCTCGGGGACGTGCTGCCACGTCCCGGCGGCGGGGCGGATGCTGCTGCTGCTTTCCTCAAAGAGGATGAAGGGGATGCTCTGCTCCGCGCGCTCACGCGTCGTGGTGTAGACCGGCCCGTGGCGCTCCGGTTGGTCCGTCGGCACCCGGAGCGCGTGGCGCCGGCCGTCGCCCGGTTCGACGCTGAGGGCGGCCACGCGCCCGGCTGGCTGGTCGCGGCGATCCGCGAGGGGTACACGGCCGTCGGCGGTCGGGGCACCCCGCTCCTGAGCTACGCCGAGATGCTGGCGGCGTGCGACCGCGAGGGGATCACGACGGAGGCGTTCGAGGCGGTGCCCCAGCCGGGCGGGAACGGCGATGGAACATCGCCGAAGCCGCTGTGGCGCCGTAAGGCGAAGGTCGCCGTGCACGAACCGGCGGGGGTGCGGTGATGGAGCGGCGCGTCCCGTACCTCGTCAAGGCAGCGCACCGGCAGAGCGCCGGCGTGCTCGTCGTCGGGATCGACCCCGGCGAGGTGACGGGCGTGGCGGCGTGGGACGTGGGTGGGCAGTCGTTCGTCCACGCCGGCAGCGGGAGCTTCTTCGAGGTCCTCGGCCTGCTCGACAAGCACGTGGCAGCGACGCCCCCAGCAGAGGTGCACCGCCCTGAGCCCGTCGAAGGGTGGTCGGTCGGCCTCGTGGTCGTCGAGGACGCGCGGCGGCTGCCGATCTACGCGAGCCGGGACGGTGTGCGGGGGCGGCGTCGGGACCGGCTCTGCCGAGACGTCGGGCGAATCGACCGTGACGTCCAGCTGTGGGTGGACTGGCTCCGGGCGCGGGGGTTACCCGTGCGGCTGGCGGAGCCGCTGCGCGGCGGGAAGTGGGATGCGGCGACGCTCGCTAGGCTGAGCGGGTGGACCGAGCCGACGAACCAGCACGCGCGGGACGCCGCGCGGCTCGTGTTCGGGACGACGGCGCGTCACCTCGAGACGTGGGGCGGTGTCCTGAGCCCGACGAAGGACGATGCCCCGGGCGAAGCCGAGGGGGTGTCATGACGGTGGACCGCGCGCTTCGTATCCTGGGACGTGGCTACACGCGCGAGGAGGCCCGGCGGCTGGTGACGGTCTGCGGGCTCCTCCTCGACGCGGCGGAGAGCGCGGCCCGTGTCTCCGGGGATGGGCTGGCACCGTCGGCGCGTGAGCCGTTCCTCCGTCTCGCTCCCGCTGCCTCCGCTCAGAGGGTGTCCGGGAGCCGAACCGACGGTCCCGCTTCCGTCCAGTACGAGGGCGAGGCGGTGGGCGTCCCGAACCCTTGCGAGCCATGATGAAGCAGAGCATCCGGCGCGCGCTGCTCTACACGCGCGTCTCTACTCAGGACCAGGCCGACCACGGTTACAGCCTCCGCGACTAGGAAGCGCGGCTGCGCGCGTGGTGCTCGCGGGAGGGCATCGAGGTCGCCGGCCACTACCAGGACGATCACAGCGCCAAGACCTTCGAGCGGCCCGCGTGGGCGCAGCTCCTCGCGCGCGTCGAGTCGGGCCGGGTACCGGACGCCGACGCCGTGCTCGTCGTCAAGTGGGACCGGTTCAGCCGCGACGCGACAGGTGCCCTCGGGATGATCCGCCGGCTGGAGGCGCGCAGTGTCTCGGTGCAGGCCGTCGAGCAGCCCATTGATTCGAGCGTGCCCGAGCAGCTCATGATGCTCGCGATCTACGTCGCCGCACCCGAGGTTGAGAACCGCCGTCGGAGCCTCGCCACGAAGCAGGGGATGCGGCGGGCGATGCGCGAGGGGCGGTACGTCAACGTGCCGCCGAAGGGGTACGCACGCGGGGCCGACGCCGAGGGTCGGTACCTCATCGTGCCGGGCGAGGACGCCGACTTCGTGCGGGAGGCGTTCCGGCTGGCCGACGAGACCGACCTCCCCGTCAACGTGATCGCGCGGCGTCTGCGGAAGGCGGGATTCAGGTGCTCGAAGAACCAGCTGCACCTCCTGCTCAAGAACCCGCTCTACGCGGGGCGGCTCGTGATCCCCGCGTGGCGCGGTGAGCCCGAGGAGGCAGTCGAGGGGCTGCACGAACCGCTGGTAAGCCGGGCGACGTTCGCGCGGATTCAGGAGAAGCGGTTCCGCACGAAGGGGTCGACGGCCGGGCGTCGGCGGAAGATTGTGCCCGAGATCCCGCTGAAGGGGCACCTGCTCGACCCGGACAGCGCACAGCCGCTCTACGGGAGCGCCAGCCGGAGCTGCACGGGCGTGAAGGTGTGGTACTACCACGGAGCGGGCCGGGGCGCCTACCGCGTGCGCGCCGACGAGGTGCACGAGGCGTTCGAGGACATGCTCGCCGAGGTGCGGCTGGCACCGAAGGTGGCGGAGCTCCTGCGCGCGATGGCGGCCGAGCGCGGGGCCGCGGCCGAGAGCGCGCGGCGGCGGCGGCGGAGCGAGGCCGTGGCGCGGCTGGAGAAGGCCGAGACGCGGCTGCTGGAGGTGGACACCCGCTTCCTCGACGGCGACCTCGACCGGGAGAGCCACGCGCGGCTGCTCGCGCACTACCGGAACGAGCGGGACGCCGCGCAGGGGGCGCTGGCCGACGTGGAGGCTGCCGTGGCGGTCGAGCCACTCCACGTCTGATACGCGGCGGCGGTGCTGGAACGGCTGCCCGACGTGTGGCGCGGGGCGAGCCCCCAGGCGCGCGATGGGCTCGTTAGTTCGATATGGCCGGCCGGGCTCACGTTTTCCGGGAGCGGTTTTCGAACTACGCCGGAGACGGACCTGATCGGCCTTCTAGGGGGCGTGAGGGCCGAAAATGGAAGACGCCCGCCCCTCGAAAGAGGCGAGCGTCTTTTCCGGCTCCCCGGGTAGGATTCGAACCTACGACCCTGCGGTTAACAGCCGCATGCTCTACCGCTGAGCTACCGAGGAGTGTCGGCCTTTTTGGAGTGTCGGCTTTTTTGCCGCGGATCGCCAAGGTACGCTACAGAGCGGACGCCGGTCAACTGCGCCAGCAGCGACCGGCGTCCGGGGCGGGCATCTTCAAAACGTGTTCAAGCGCAGCGCCGTGCCGAGCCCACTCGGAGCGAGCCCACTGGGAGGGCCGGCCCTCAGGGCACGAAAACGTTGTTGGTCGGGTCGACGTCGGGGAGGTAGCCTTCTGGGTCGATCTCGACGCGCGCGACGGTGCCGCCGGGGAACGTGAGGGTGGCCGTGCGTGCGCCTGAGAGCCACGTCTGCACGGACACGCGCTGCTGTACGGTCTGGCCGTCGGTGTAGGTCACCGTGACAGGCGCCGGAAAGGGCGCCAGGCCTAGGTCGTGCACGGTCACGGTGACGGCCTGCGGCGAGGCCTCGACGGCGCCGATAGCGTGGTCGAGCGTCCACGTGTCGAAGAAGTTGGGCGTCCAGAACCAGTCCAGGTTCTCGCCGAGCACGTCCGCGAACGTGTTGAAGAGATCGTAGGGCGTGGGGTGTTTGTAGGCCCAGCGCTCGCCGAAGGTGTTGAGCGCCTCGAAGAAGCGCTCGCGCCCGTAGAGGCCCTCGAGCGCGCGGAGCATGACGGCGGGCGTCGAGTAGGAGGCGATGACGCGGCCTGAGCCCTGGGCGGGGTCTACCTGCGGCGTGCCGCCGGGCACCTTGAAGCGGTCGTTGTGGCGCATGGGGGGCTCGGCGTAGCCTGAGCCGGCGAAGGTATAGTGCGCCTGCCGCTGACGAGCCCAGGCATCCACGCGTGGACGGTTGGGCGCCGAGCCGTCGAAGAAGGCCGCGAGGCCCTCGTTCGTGTTGTAGCTCGTGATGCCCTCGTCGATCCAGGTATAGGCTTTCTCGTTGGTGCCCACGATCATCGGGTACCACATGTGCGCGATCTCGTGGTAGGTCACGCTGAAGAGCGAGACGTCGTTGCGCGAGCCGCCGATGAGCGTCATCATGGGATACTCCATGCCGCCGCCGATGATGCCCTCGACGGCCGTCATGTGTTCCCATGGGTAAGGGAAGAGCATCTCCGAGAGATGCTCGATGGAAAAGGCCGAAAACTCGGCCGAGCGGTTCCAGGAAGCTGTGCCGGGGCGGTAGAACGCGTTGATGAGCACGTGCTCCTCGCGCCCGTTGCGCGTCACGCGGGCGAGCGTGGCGTCCCACACGTAGCGCGGCGAGAGCGAGACGGCGAAGTCGCGCACGTTTTCGGCGCGCCACTGCCAGGTCAGGCGGCCCGTGGGGCTCGGCGCCGTGGCCATGCCGCGCTCGTTCTCACGCACGATGGCGGTCGTGCGGCCGGGCCGGAGCTGCGCGAGGCGCTCGCGGGTGCGCGGGGTGAGCACCTGCTCGGGGTTCTGGAGCGTGCCGGTGGCGTAGACGAGCCAGTCGCGCGGCACGTCGATGGCCACGTCGAACGTGCCGTAGTGCATGTAGTGCTCTCCCATGCCCATGTAGGGTGCCGAGTCCCAGCCCCACACGTCGTCGTAGACAGCCACCTGCGGGTACCAGTAGCCGAGGTAGTAGACCTCGCCGTCCTGGCCCTGCCGGAAGGCCCCGGCAGCGGGCGGGACGGGATAGCTCCAGGCCATCTCGAGCGCCAGGCGTTCGCCGGAGGCGAGCGGCGTCGGGAGCGCGATCGTCGCGATGGAGCCGTCGATGCGGTACTGGCCGGCGGCGGGCAGGCCGGAGGTTTCGGTCAGAGCCATGCCGCCGGCGACGAGGCGGGTCAGCGTCATGCCACCTGTGACGGCGACGGGCCGGTTGCGCGGCACGCCGGGCGCGTGCACGTTCTGGTGGAGCTTGAGCACGACGAACGGCAGCGCGTCGGGCGAGTTGTTGGTCAGCGTGGCCGTGGCCGTGGCCGAGAGCACGGTCGTGGCGGGGTCGAGCGAGGCGCGGATCGTGTAGTCTACGCTGTTCTGCCAGTAGTTTGGGCCGGGGTGCCCGGTGCGCGTGCGCGTGCCGGCTTCGATGGCACGCTCGAACTGCGGCGGTGCCATGACCGGGTAGGGGATGGGACGGTCACCGGTGAGGCCGGGCGGCCCGAGCGGCGCCTGCTGCGCGGCGGCGGCGGCGCCAAGCGCGCAGGCGACCAGAAGAACGAGGGAGCGAACGGTCATGCGGACGAGGGGGCGAGAGTGGAGCAGACAGACTCAGAGGAACGTTAACGCCGGCACGCTCGCACGGGTACGCCGTACGTCGGCCCTCGTCCGGATGAGCATCCGGTGGAGCGTGAGAATCCGGTGGAGAAGGCGCCCCGGGACAGGCGGCGTTGCCCTCCGGCTCTGCCCGGCTGTAGCTTGGCCCTCCGTTCGCATGCGAACGGGTGCCCGCCCGGGTGGCGGAATTGGTAGACGCGCACGATTCAGGGTCGTGTGGCCTTACGGCCGTGCTGGTTCGATTCCAGTCCCGGGCACTCCGATGCGGGGCCTCAGAGCGAGCGTTCTGAGGCCCCGCGCGTGCTCTGAGTCAGGAGGCGCGTCCAGCGGTCGGACGCGCCCAGAACGGGCGGCCCCGCGGCCAGTCCGAGAACCGCGGCCGGTCCGAAAACGGAAAGGGCCCCGGCGCGCGCCGGGGCCCTCTGCCCGTGCCAGACGGCACGCCACGTCGGAGCTTCGGGTCAGGGAAGCGGCGCGGCGTTGACCTGAATCGAGAGCGGGTCCGTCGCGGCGTCATCGTGGTCGTTGTGCCAGAGTAGCAGGCGCAGCTGCGCCGTGCCCGCCTGGCGCGGATAGACGTGGATGTGGTCGCAGTGGAACACCTCGCGCGCCGCGCCGCCCACGTTCACCGTGACGGCGTTGCCAGGGTTGAAGACGGCGTCGCCCGTGACGGCGTAGCGTGCCGAGTAGGGCGTGAGGCAGACGCGGTTGCCGTTGGCGTCGCGCCCGCCCTCCATGGCGATCTCGTTGCCGGCGCCGTCGAACATGCGGACGGTCCAGGAGGCGCGGCCGAAGTTCTCCGCCTCGCCGGCGACGGTCAGCGCAGGGACGTTGTTGGTGACCCAGCCCTGGCCGCGGCGCCACTCCGCGATGGTCTGAGCGCTCGTGGTCGGGCGGGTTTCGATGACGACGCGGCCGAGGTTGGCATGGCCGCCGTGGTCGTGGTCGTGCGAGTCGCACGCTGCCAGCACGAGGAAGGCCGGCAGGGCGAGGAGCCAGAGGCGGGAAAGCATGCGGTGCATGGGTAGGGGGGTTGAGATGGTGATACGGGTTTTCTGAGGGAAGGCGTCAGAACTGGACGCGGTAGACGAGTGCGATGCTGCGCCCGGGCTGCGGCGCGACATCCTTGACGCGCGAGAGGTGGTCGCGCCAGACGGCGTTGGTGAGGTTGCGGCCCTGGAGCGACACCGAGTGAAGCTGCTCGCCCCACGGGAGGCGCACGCCGAGGTGCGCGCCGAGCAGGCCGTAGCCCGGCGTGGGGCGCTCCGGCACAATCACGTCGCCCGGGGAGGCAGGCGAGGCAATGGCCCGGGGCACGCGGTTCTGCGCCGCTGCGCCCTCGTAGCCGAGGCCAGCCGAGAAGCGCGCCGTCTCGTATCGAAGGTCGACGGCAAGTGAGAACGGAGGAATCGCCGGCAGCGGGTCGCCCTCGGCCAGACGCGTGGCGCGCGTGTAGGCGAGCGTCGCGTCGAGCGCGAGGCCCGGCAGGAAGGCCCACTGCGCGCGGCCCTCGGCGCCGGCGAACAGCGCGTCGGCCTGGTCTGCCTGGAAGACGGGGAAGCGGCGCAGGCGGTCGTCGATCTCACCGGTGGGCCGGTAATAGATGTAGCCGCCGACGCGGTTGGCAAACACGGCGCCCTCGAGCGCGAGGCGAGGGCGCGCCGCGCGCACGAACAGGTCAAGCCCGTACCCGACCTCGGGTCGCAGCGCCGGGTTGCCGATGTCGTAGGCATAGTCGGCCAGGTGCGGGCCGTCGGAGTAGAGCTCCTCGATGGCCGGGCTGCGTGCGGCGCGGGCGAGATTGGCGCCGAGCGTCCAGCCCGGCGCGGCCTGCCAGAGCAGCGCCGCCGAGGCCGACACGTCGGCGAACGTGCGGGCGCGCACGGGCACCTCGCGCCCCTGCGTCGTGATGGGCGCGGTGCTGTAGGGGGCCACGTGCCGCGCGTCGAGGCGGGCGCCGAGTTGGAGGCGGAGCGCGGCGCGCTCGAACTCCTCGAAGGCGAACGCCGCCGCCGTGTACTCGGTCGCCGAGCGCGTGCCGGTGAAGCCGCCTGAAGCCCTCAGGTCGCGCGCAGCTGCGCTCAGGCCGACCGCGCCGGCGTTCGAGAACGCCTCCAGGCTGTGGCTGTGGCGCAGCGTGGCCGTGAGGCCGCCCGCGAGCTGGCTGAAGCGTGCCCCGAGGAACCGCTCTCCGCCCGGCCCGACGCCCTCAATCTCGGTGTGGAGGTAGCGCGTGAAGTGCCCGTCGACCTCGACGACGTCCACCGGTCCGATGGGCTCCAGGTAGGCCGCGCGCAGGCGTCCCACGTGCCGCTGCATCTCGATCTCGACGCCGTTGGGGTGCGCGCCCGGGATCTGCTCGCCGTTGAAGACGCCCGGCACGCCGTAGCGCGTGTCGAGCCCGCGGTAGGCCACGCCCGCAAAGCCCCAGGCGGGCACGTAACTGGCACCGACGCTGGCGCCGCCCAGGCGCAGGTCCGACGAGGGCAGCACGCCGAGCGGCGTGCGCGTGTCGCCGGCGGCGCGCAACGAGCCCTCGGCACGGAGGGCGAAGCGCGCGCCGAGCGGCGCCTCGAGCATGGCGTGCCCGCCGAGGCCGCGGTTGACCGTTTCGGCGGTCGTCGTCGCGGTGCCGCCGGCGCGGCGCGGGCGCGCCCGCGGCACGTCGTCGCGCCAGACGTTGATCACGCCCCCGAGCGCGTTGGGGCCGTAGAGCAGGCCGGCCGGCCCGCGCACGACCTCGATGCGCTCGGCCGAGAGCGGCTCGACGGCCGTGGCGTGGTCGGCGCCGGTCGAGGACAGGTCGGCGGTGCGCTGCCCGTCCTCGAGCACGAGCACGCGGTCGCCGCCCATGCCACGGATCGTCGGGCGTGTGGCCGCCGGGCCGTTGTAGACCGGGTGGAGGCCGGGGACGCGCCGGAGCGTCTCGGCCAGGCTGGCCTCGAGGCTGCGCTCGAGCTCGCGCCCGGAGACGACGGCCGTGGGACGGTAGGCACCCGAGAGGCCGCGCTCGCCCAGGCCGGAGACGATCACGTCGGCCAGCTCGAACGCCGAGGGCTCGAGCGCGAGCGCGACCGTGGCCACGCCGCCAGGGCGGACCTCGGCGCGGATCTCGGCGGCGAGGTAGCCCACGAACTGCGCCGAGACGGTGTACGCGCGCGCCGGCACGTTCTCGAACCGGAAGCGGCCCTGAGCATCGGTGGCCTGCCCGCGCTCGAGGTCGCGAAGGCGGACGGTCGCGCCCGGCAGGGGCTGGCCCGTCCGGGCGTCGGTAACGGCCCCGGCGAGCGTGCCCCGCCGCTCAGGCAGGGAAACGCTCTGGGCGGCGGCGTCTGCCCCGAGCACGGCGAGGGCAAGTAGGAAAGAAAAGGTGCAGCGCGTGGCTGTCCACATGGTCGGATCCCGGACCGGCGGGGCCGGTCGGCTGGTCTACAGCGGCAGGGTGCGCGCGCCGACGTGCGGCGCGGCCTGTCATCCGACCAGCGGGGGGCCTCGGCTGCCCGACGCCGCCTCTTCGGCGTCGGTGCGGGGAATGGGGACCAGAAAAAGCCCCGCTTCGGGAGGAGCCTGCGCGCGCACGCCGACCGGCGCCGCCTCGTGCGCGACGAACGTCGCGTCGCACAGCGCGCACGCCGTTTCATGCGCGTGAGGAGCCTCGAGCACGGCCTCGGGATGCCCCTGGGCAGGTGCGTGCGCCACCCCGTGGAGCACGGGCATGCCGAGCCCGCCGATCAGCACGATCAGCAGCAGCGACAGGGCATGGCGGGGGGCTCGGCTACGCATACACACTCCAATATACCTCCCGTGTGGGCGGGTTCCTCGGCGGAGGCCAGGCAGGGAACGGATATCTTTCCGAACTCGTGTCCGGGCGTGGGACGGTCGGGTTTCCCGCTCGGCCATAAGTGCTGCCGCGGCCCGGTCCTCCTCCGTACCCCGCGCGAGCAGGAAGCGGCGCGCCATCTGGCGCCCGATGACGTCGGCGACGACCGCCGGATCGGCCGAGACCTCGGCGCGCCCCGGCAGGTGGACGGCCGCGAAGTAGCTCGTCGGGGCCGCCCGGCGGGCGTCTTCGTCCGGGGCGCGGTTCTCGGCGGCGGGGATGTAGGCGCGCGCCTCGAGGACGGCGAAAAGCGCCTCCGGGCGCACGCGGAGCCGCTCGAGCACCGGGTTCTTGCGGTGCAGGTGAAACTCAATGCCCCTCGCGGGTGCGTAAACGTAGCGCGTAAACGTAGTGCGTCGGGACGAGCAGCAGAAACGGCGCGTCCGACACGGCGAGCTGCCCGAACGCGTGCGCGGCGACGAAGCGCTGCCACTCGTCGTCCGATCGCGGGGCGTCTGCAGAGGTGAGGAGCACAGGCTGCCAGCGTGGGGAGTTGGGACCGAACGACCGGGGCGGACGAAACGGAGCCGCAAAGCTAGCGGACGGCGCATCCGGAGGCACGGCGCTACTTTCGGACGTCTGATCTGCCCCCTCCGCAGCCTGTGTCCACCGTGCCCTCCTTCGAGGCCGACCTGCGCGCCGCCCGTGAGGCACGCGGCCTCTCGCTCGACGAGATCCAGCAGGAAACGCGCATCCCCGTAGACGTCCTCGCGCGCTTCGAGCGCGGCGAGTTGCTCGGCGACCCGACCTTCAACGACGTCTACCTCCGCGCTTTCCTGAAGGCGTACGCGAAGGCGGTCGGGCTCAGCCACGCCGTCGTGCTCGACGCGTACGCAGCCTACCGCGGGGGGACGTACCAGGGCCTGCAGCAGCCGGCCGACGTAGAGGCGGCGCCTGTGCCTCCGCCCCCGCCCCGGGGACCGGCGCCGCGACGCGCCGGAGCACCGACCCCCGGCGCCCCGGCAGCGTCTGCGCCCGGCGCGGCGCCCGCAGGGCCGCCGTCGGAGGCTGCTCCGGGCGCGTCTCCGGGCGCGTCTCCGGGCGCGTCTCCGGGCGCGTCTCCGGGCGCGTCCCCGGGCGCAGGGCAGGCGCCTCCGGCGGCCTCAGGCCCGCCGCCCGCGGTGGCTGCACTTTCGGCGGCGGCAACGCCTGCGCCGCCGCCGCCGCCCGCGCCCTCCGCGTCGCCGCCGCGCGCGCGTGTCGAGCGCCCGCCCGTGCCGGGGGCGTCGCGTTCGTTCGACAAGAACTGGGGCACGATCCTGGCCCTGACCGGCGCCGTGGTGCTGGCCGTCGGGGCGGCGCTCTACTTCCTCGTGTTCCGCGACGCGCGCCCTGCTGAGCGCACGCCGGCCCAGACAACGCAGACGGCGCCGCAGGAGGAGGCGCCCGTCGACACGCCGCGCTTCACGCTCCCCATCGCCGTCACGGTGGCCGCCTCGGGCGACGGCCTGCAGTGGTTCCGGACCGAGACCGACGGAGGCACGCGCACGCCGCACTGGATCGACGCGAGCACGGAGCAGACCTTCCGCGCCGATTCGTCGCTCGTGCTCTACGGCGAGGGCACGCAGGGCGGCGCCACGGGCGGCTGGGCTGACGCAACGCTGACCCTCCAGGGTTTCTCGTGGCGCCCGGCCGAGGGCACAACGGTCCGCATCGACGCGCAGCGCGGGCAGGCGCTGCTCGACTCGCTCGCGCGCGCGCAAGGGCAGGCGCTGCCCCCGGCCGCCGTCGCCGACGCGCCGCCGGCGCCCTGAACGTTTGCCGCCTCCCGCTGCCGCCCCCGTGACCGCCGCTCCCGTCCGAAACGACGTCGTCGAACGCGCGCTCGCGCTCGTGCGCGAGGTGCAGGCAGCGCCGGCCGAGATGCTCGACGAGGACGCCGCCGCGGCGCGGGCCGAGGCGCTCCGCCCGGTCGTCGCGGCCCTCGCCGACGCCTACTACCGCGCCGGCACGCCGCTCGTCGGAGACTCGCAGTACGACGCGCTCTTCCACGCCCTCCGGGCGCTCGAGGAGCGCTTCCCCGCCCTCCAGACGCCCGACTCGCCGACGCTGCGCGTGGGCGCGCCGCCGCTCGAGCGCTTCGTGCGCGTGCGCCACCCGGAGCCGCTGCTCTCGCTCGGCAACGCGTTCTCGCCCGAGGACCTGCGCGCCTGGTACGAGCGCGCGTGCCGCGGCCTGCCGGGCGAGGCGCCGCCGGCGCTCGCGGCCGAGCTCAAGATCGACGGGCTGGCCGTCGCGCTGACGTATGAGGGGGGGGTGCTCACGCGTGCCGCCACGCGGGGCGACGGCACCGAGGGCGAGGACGTGACGGCTGGCGTGCGTACCATCCGCTCGGTGCCGCTCCGCCTGGCCGGCCCGGCCGCGGCGATCCCGGCGCGCGCCGAGGTGCGCGGAGAGGTGTTCATGCGGCGCAGCACGTTCGAGGCCGTCAACGAGGCGCTGGCTGCGCGGGGCGAGCGCGTGCTGGCCAACCCGCGCAACGGCGCCGTGGGCAGCCTGCGGCAACTCGACCCGTCGGTCACGGCGGCGCGGGGGCTGGCGTTTTTCGCCTACGGGCTCGGGCCGGCCTCGCCGGCCGCGGGGTGGCCCGAGGGGCAGACGGCGGCGCTCGAGTGGCTGGGCGCGCGCGGCTTCGACGTGGCGCCGGGGGCGGCGCGGCTGGACGACATCAATGCCGTTATTGCATACTGTACCTCGTGGGAAACGCGCCGCGACGACCTCGACTTCGACATCGACGGCGTCGTGGTCAAGGTAGACCGCTTCGACTTCCAGGCGCGCCTCGGGGCCATCGCTAACGCGCCCCGCTGGGCCGTCGCCTACAAGTTCCCCGCCCGCGACGCCACGACGCGCCTGCTCGCCATCGAGCACAACGTGGGGCGGACGGGCGTGGTCAAGCCGCTGGCCGTTCTCGAGCCGGTCGAGATCGGCGGCGTGACGATCGCGCGCGCCACGCTCCACAACGCGGCCTACATCACGAGCCGCGACATCCGCGTCGGCGACCGCGTCACGGTCAAGCGCGCCGGCGACGTGATCCCGGCCGTCGTGGGGCCGGTGCCCGAGGTGCGCGACGGCACCGAGGCGCCATACGTGCCGCCCACGCACTGCCCGTCGTGCGGCGAGCCGCTCGTGGCCCTGCCTGACGAGGCCGACCTGCGCTGCGTCCACGTCGGCTGCCCGGCGCAGCTGCGCCGGCTCGTGCAGCACTTCGCCTCGCGCGGCGCGATGGACGTGGCCGGGCTCGGCGAGCGGGTCGCGATCCAACTGGCCGACGAGGGCCTCGTGCGCAGCCTGCCGGACCTGTTCCGCCTCGACCGCGAGCGCCTGCTCGCCCTCGAGGGCTTCCAGGAGCGAAAGGCGGACAATCTGCTGGCAGCCCTCGACGAGGCGCGCCAGCGCCCGCTGCGCCGGCTGCTCTTCGGCCTCGGCATCCGCCACGTGGGCGAGACGACCGCCGCGATCCTCGTCGCGCGCTACGCCTCGCTCGAGGCGCTCGCCGCGGCAACGCCCGAGGAACTGGCGGCGCTGCACGGCATCGGGCCGGAGACGGCCGCGAGCGTGGCCGCCTGGTTCGCGCAGGAAGACAACCGCGCCACGGTCGCCGCGCTGGCCGCGCTCGGCGTGCGCACCGAACGCTACGCAGACGAGGCCGCGCCGGAGGCGCCCGCTCCGGGCGCGCCGCTGGCCGGCAAGACGGTCGTGCTCACGGGCACCCTCCCGACGCTCACGCGCGCCGAGGCCAGAGCGCTCGTCGAGGCGGCCGGGGGCAGGGTGGCCGGCAGCGTCTCCGGCAAGACCGACTTCGTCGTGGCGGGCGAGGCCGCCGGCGCCAAGCGCGCGCGCGCCGAGGCGCTCGGGGTGCCCGTACTAGACGAGGGCGCGCTCCGCGCTCTCGTCGCAGGCAACGCCGCGCCGGCCGGTGCGGGGGATGCCGGTGCGGGGGATGCCGGTGCGGGGGATGCCGGTGCGGGGGATGCCGGT
>JBKBRC010000027.1:11885-17756 GCA_046292345.1 Rubricoccaceae bacterium | reverse complement strand
GGGGGCAGGACCAGGGGGCAGGTTCCAGATCCCGCGGCGGTGTGGCAGGCCACACTCTTCGACGGCGACCTCTCCGAGGGCGCCCGATGACGGCCGCGTGGCGCCTCCGTCTGGGCTTCCGCGCCGCACGCCGCGCCGCGGCGCGGCGTGCGGCACCGGCCATGCCGCCGCTGGCGCAGCGCAGGGTGCTCGTGCTGCTGCCCGCCTCCGAGGAGGCGGGCCGCGCCGTGTGGCAGTTCCTCGGCACGCTCGCGCTGCCGCCTGCGCAGATCCGGGCCGTGGCGCTGCACGGCCGCCTGCCCTTCGCGCCGGACGCGTTCGCCGGGGCCGTTCTCGTGCCCGGACCGTTTGACTGGCGGGGCCTCCCGCGTCCGGCCGACCGCGAAGCTGCCTGGACGCCTCGCCCGGACGTCGCGCTCGACCTCTCGGGGCCGCTCTCGCCCGCGTCGGCCCTGCTCGCCGGGGCCGCGCCTGCTGCGCTGCGCGTAGGTTGCCACGCGCCGCGAGCCGAGCCGTTCTACGACCTGCTGATCGCCGGTACCGGGCGCACCGAAGACACGCTCGCGCTGCTCCGCGACACGCTCGCGCGCATCCGCCCGCCCGCGCTCCCGCTCCGCTGACTTCCGCCCGCCGACCCTGCCTGCCCCGACAGACGTGCTCACGCCGCTCGACCTGACCGTGCTTGCGCTCTACGCCGCGGGCGTCGTGGCCTTCGGGCTCTACGCCGGGGGACGGCAGCGCAGCGCGACGGACTACTTTCTGGGCGGGCGCGACCTGCCCTGGTGGGCCGTCTGCTTCTCGATCGTCGCTACGGAGACGAGCACGCTCACCGTGATCGGCGTGCCGGCCATCGCCTACGGCGGCGCGCTGACGTTCCTCCAGCTTGCGCTCGGCTACCTCATCGGGCGCGTCGTGGTGGCGGTGTGGCTGCTGCCACGCTACGCGCGCGGCGAGATGGAAACCGCGTATGCGTTCCTCGGCAGCCGTTTCGGCGACGGCCTGCGCGGCCTGGCCGCTGTCACGTTCCTGGCCACGCGCCTGCTCGCCGACGGCGTCCGCCTCTTTGCGACCGCCATCCCGATTCGCGTGATCGCGCTTGCGGCGGGCTACGACCTCGGCTACCCGCTCATCATCGCCACGATCGGTGTCGTGACGGCGGCCTACACGTACGTGGGCGGCCTGCGCGCAGTCGTGTGGATGGACGTGGCGCAGATGCTCGTCTACGTGGGCGGGGCGCTGTGGGCGCTGGTGCTGCTCGCGCCGAGCCTGGCCGGCGCCTGGCCTGCCGCCGTGGCCGAGGGCAAAACGGCCCTCGTGGATACCGGCGCTGGCCGCTCGCTCTCGGTCTGGCTCACGAGCCCGTACGTGCTGCCGGTGGCACTGCTTGGGGGCGCCCTGTTCTCGATGGCCTCGCACGGGGCCGACCAGCTCGTCGTGCAGCGCGTGCTCGCGTGCCGCTCGCTCAGCGAGAGCCGGCTCGCACTCGTGGGGAGCGGAGTGGGCGTGATGGCCCAGTTCGCGCTGTTCCTGGCCGTCGGGCTGGGCTTGTGGGCGTTCTACGGCGGGCAGACGCCGGCCGAGCTCGGCCTGGCGCGCGGTGACGAGGTTTTCCCGCTGTTCATTCTGCAAGAGATGCCCTCGGGCGTGCGCGGGCTGCTGCTGGCCGGCATCCTGGCCGCGGCCATGAGCACGCTCTCGTCGTCGCTCAACGCGCTCGCCGGCTCCACGCTGCACGACCTCGTCGAGCGCGTCCGGGGGCGGGCGCCCTCGCCCGAGGCGTCGCTGCGCCTCAGCCGCGCGCTGACGCTCGTCTGGGCCGGCGTGTTCGTCGGCTTCGCGATGCTCTTCGAAGGCACCGACCACCCGGTCGTCGAGCTCGGGCTGGGCATCGCGGGGTTCACCTACGGCGGGCTGCTCGGCGCGTTCGTGCTCGGGCTCGCCAGCCGCCGCGCCACGCAGGCCGACGCTGCCATCGCGTTCGTCGTCACGATCGCGGCCATGACGGCGCTCATCTTCGGGCTCCACTACAGCACAACCGCCGGCGCGTGGACGTTCGCCTGGCGCCCGGACGTCGCCGCGCGCGCGGCAGGCGGTCTCCTGCCCGTGGCCTGGCCGCTCTACCCGCTCATCGGCACGGTCCTGATGACGGCGCTCGGCACACTGCTCGCGCTGCGCCACAGGCCGCGAGATCCCCGCCCGGAGCCTGCGGCGGAGGCCGCGCGTCCGTATCCTCCCGTGCCACGCCCATGAGCCTGCTCCGACGCCTGCCCCTGCCGACGAGCGCCGCCTCCCGATCGCGGCGCGCCGGCCTCCGCCTGGAGGGCCGCCCGAGCGACCCCGCGCCCCGCCTGACGCCGCGCGAGGTGGGCATCCGCCTGGCCGTGCTGGCCGCGCTAGCCGTGCTCGGGCTGCTCGCGTTCCCGCGCGCGTCGGTCTACGACGGCACGGGCCGCATCGGGGACGTGTGGCGGACGGACGACGTGGTGGCGCCGTTCGACTTTGCAATCCGCCTGCCCGAAGCCGAGATCGAGGCCCGCCGCGACTCGGTGCGCCTCTCCGAGCCGGGCATCTTCAACGAGAACCCGGAGGCGCTCGCGGTCACGCTCGCGCGCGTCGACTCGCTGCGCGCGCGCCTGAGTCCGGCGCTGGGCGCGTTCGCCAGCTGGCAACTCGCCCGGCGCGACGGCGACGGCGCCGCCGCCCGCGCCGACTCGCTCCGCTTCTTCGCGCTCCGCGACCGTATCCCGCTCACGCTCTCCGACCGCGAGTGGGGCTACCTGGCGCAGTCGGCCCTGGAGCAGGCCGTAGGCGTACGGCGGACCTCGCTCGCGGACCAGCTGCTCGACGAGACGGCCCGCCTGAGCCGCGAACTGCTCGCCCGCGGCGTGTTCGACGTCGCGCGCGACTCGGTGCGCAGCGCCGAGATCGTCGTGCGCAACGTCGACCCGCGCGAGCGCACCGAGCGCCTCGTGCCGGCCGCCGACGTGCTCAGCGTCGGCGAGGCGCTCGTGCTGGCCCGGCAGTCGCTCGCGGCCACGTTCGAGGGCCGTCCCGACACGGTGGAGGTTGGGGCGACGCTGCTTCGGACGGTGCTCGAGCCCTCGCTCGTGTTCCAGGAGGAGGCGACGCGGCTGCGCGTTGAGGAGCGCATGGCCGAGGTGCAGCCCACGCGCGGGCGCGTGCAGCAGGGCATGACCATCATCCGCCGCGGGGACGAGGTCACGCCCGAGCGCTACGACCAGCTGCGCTCGCTCGTGCTGGCGCAGCGCGAGCGCGCCGGCGGCAGCAGCTGGGTGCGCACCGTCGCCGGGCGGACCGTCCTCGTGCTGGCGGCGCTCACGCTGCTCGCGCTCTACCTGCTGCTGCTGCGCCGGCCGCTCGTGGAGGACCTGCGCCAGTTGCTGCTGATCGCGCTGCTCGTGGCCGCCGCGCTGGTCGGCTTCATGATCGCGGGCAGCGTTGGCGGCTCGGCGCGCTACGGCGTGCCGGTCGCGCTCGTATCGGTCCTGCTGACGATCATCTATGACAGCCGCGTGGGCAGCTTCGTCACGATGACGCTCGCGCTACTGGGCGGCCTGCTCAGCGGCTACGACTTCACGTTCACGTTCGCTACGCTGCTCGCAGGCATCATGGCCGTCTTCTCGGTCCGCGACGTCAAGAGCCGCAGCCAGCTGCTGGCGACAGCCGGGCTCGTCTTCGGCACGTTCGCGGCCATCCTGTTCGCCTTCGCCGCGCTTCGCGCCGATCCGCTCAGCGGGCGCCTCCTGGGTGACCTGACGGCCGCCGGCGTCCACGCCGTGCTCATCCTGCTCGCTGCTCCCATCCTGTGGGCGTTCGAGCGCACGTTCGGCGTGACGACAGACCTGACGCTGCTCGAGCTCTCGGACACCAACCGGCCGCTCCTGAAAGAGCTCTCGCTGCGCGCGCCGGGCACGTTCAGCCACGTCCTGCAGGTGGCCAACCTGGCCGAGGCCGCCGCCGATGCCATCGGCGCCAACGCGCTCCGGGCCCGCGTGGGCGCGCTCTACCACGACATTGGCAAGATGATCAAGCCGGAGTACTTCATCGAGAACCAGCGGCCGGGCGAGAACCCGCACGACCGCCTCTCGCCTTACATGAGCGCCCTCGTGATCGCGGCGCACGTCAAGGACGGCGCCGAGCTGGCCCGCGAGCAGCGCCTGCCCAAGGTGATCTACGACTTCATTCCGACGCACCACGGCACGGCGCTCATTGAGTACTTCTACCGCCGCGCGCAGGAGCAGGCCGGCCCCGACGGGCCGCCGGTGGACGAGGCGGAGTTCCGCTATCCCGGCCCGCGCCCGCAGACCAACGAGCAGGCCGTCGTCATGCTCGCCGACTCGGTCGAGGCCGCCAGCCGCTCGCTTGACCGGCCCACGCCCCGCCGGCTCGAGGCGCTCATCGACAGCATCTTCAAGGCGCGCATCGAGGACGGGCAGCTCAACAGCTCGAGCCTGACGTTCTCGGACCTCTCCCGCATCAAGGAGACGTTCCTCTCGATCCTCTGCGGCATCTACCACTTCCGGGTCAAATACCCCGGCCAGGAGGCGTCGTCGGCCGACGAGGGCGGCAGCGCCGGTCAGGTCCCGGCTGGGAGCGCGACGCCGCCCGAGCAGCTGTCCGAGGCCGGGTCGCACCGCGGCGCAGAGGCGGACGACGCGGATGACGCGGACGCGGGCAGCGCCGGCCCGCAGGGGGCGGCGCCGACCTCCGAGGAGCGGGCGACGATGGGGTGAGCCGCTCGGGGCAAGGCCCCGGGCGACAGGCAACGCCCCGGGCCGCGCTAGCGCCCGAGGGCCTCGCGGACGCGGCTGAGCGACTCCGGCGCCACGAGCGGCGCGAGCTCGGCGTAGGTGCGCCCGAGCTGCTGCGCGAGGGCGCGCGCGCGGCGGCGCGCCTGCGGCGTGGCCAGCACGAGATCGGCCTGGCGCATGGCTACCTCGAGTTGCCGGCGCTCGACGTCTACGTGTACGCCGGTCGTCTGCCCGGCGAAGCCCGTGAGTGCGCGCACCGCGTCGCCGAGCGGCGCCACCGCGTCCGGGTGCCGCGTGACGAGCGCGAGCGCTTCGGGAGGCATCAGCCGCGCGATCCGCTCGAGCACGTCGTGCGCGTAGCCGATCACGACTCCGGCCACCTCGGCCTGCGGCACGGCCTGGCGCACGGCGGCCAGGTGCGGCAGGGGCGTGATGATGGCGTCGGCGGCCGCGTGGCGCCGCAGTTCAGCCAGCGTGACGGGCTCGACGCGCTCCTGGAGCGCGCTCGTCGTCTGCTCGGCCCCGCTCTCGGCCAGTTCGCGGTAGGGCGCGGCAAAGAGCAGCTTGCGGCGCTCTCCCGGGCGGTCGAAGAACTGGAGCTGTTCCTGAAAGACGTACTCGGCCTCTTCGTCGCGCAGGCCGAGGGCGACGAGCTGCCGCAGCGCCTCCTGCACTACGCCCGAGGCGCGCTCGAGCCGCGCCGCGTGCGAGAGCGCCGCCTGCGCGGCCACGACGTAGCCACCGCGCCCGACCTCGAGCACGCCTTCTTCGGCCAGGCGCTGGTAGGCCTTGCGGACGGTGTGAAACGAGATCCCGAGCTGCTCGCCGAGGGCGCGGGTGGACGGCAGCCCCTCGCCCGGCTTGTAGCGGCCCGCGGCGACATGGTACCGGAGCTGCTCAACGAGCTGCTCGCCGATGGGGAGGGGGGCGCCGCGGTCGAGCGTAATCACGAGGGGAGGGGGTCAGCGCCGCGCCGCGTCTCCGCAGGAGGCGAAGTAGGAGCAGTGCGGACAGCGGAGCAAGGCGCGGAAGGCCACCAGCGCCGCGCCGCAGCCGGGGCAGTGGACCCGGAGAGACGGCGGGAGGATATGTTCCGTTA
>JBKBRC010000027.1:0-11785 GCA_046292345.1 Rubricoccaceae bacterium | reverse complement strand
TCTCCGCAGGAGGCGAAGTAGGAGCAGTGCGGACAGCGGAGCAAGGCGCGGAAGGCCACCAGCGCCGCGCCGCAGCCGGGGCAGTGGACCCGGAGAGACGGCGGGAGGATATGTTCCGTTATTGCACCAAATTCACCCGTGCCGCTTCTGCCTGCACAGTCGCCGGGCGCCGGCACCTCGGGCGCCGGCACCTCGGGCGCCGGCACCTCGGGCGCCGCGCCGTCGAAAGCGGCGCCGTCGAAAAGCGACCGCTGGAGCGCCGCTCTCGGTCTGATGTCGGGGTTCATGCCGGAGGGGCGCTGCGCAGCGGCTCGTCAGCGGCACTGAGGCGACAGGCGGTAGCGGCATCGACGAGCGCGACGAAGACGGCCTCGAAGTCGTCGCCCCAGTCGCGCTCGCGGAGCACGACGATGGCGTCGCCGAGGCCGAGCAGCACCTCGCCGCGCACCATGCGGGCCGAGAGCACGGGCGCGAAGGTTGCCGGCCGCCCGCGCGCAGCGTCCCACACCGAGCGGAGCGCTGCCGTCCCGCCGGCCACATGGAGCTCGGCCGGCGTGCGCGCGGCCGAGCTCATGCCGAACGTCGCGCCGAGGGCGTAGGCTGCCGGCACGGCCACGGCTACGGGTGCCAGCACGTCGTGCCCGCGGAGCGCCGCGGCCAGGCTGACGACGAACACGGCAAGCAGCGCCGCCGCTACGGGCCGGGCCTGCGCCTGCAGCGCCACGAGCGCCCGCGGCGTTTGCCCGGGGTGATGGACGCTCCGGAACGTCGTCGACACGGCTGGCTAGCGGCCGTCCTGCCCGAGGAACGGGTAGGCGAAGTGCGTCGGCGGGACGAACGTCTCCTTGATGGCGCGCATGCTCGTCCACCGGTAGAGGTTGGCCACCGATCCCGCCTTGTCGTTCGTGCCCGAGCCGCGCGCGCCGCCGAAGGGCTGCTGGCCCACGACGGCCCCCGTGGGCTTGTCGTTGAGGTAGAAGTTGCCCGCGGCGTCCTGCAGCCGGTCCGTTGCGTGGGCGAGCGCGGCCCGGTCGCGCGCGAAGACGGCCCCGGTGAGCGCGTACGGGCTCGTCTGGTCCACCAGCTCAAGCAGGGCGTCGAACGACATCGAGGCCGGCGCCACGTACACCGTCGCGACGGGGCCGAACAGCTCCTCGCGCATCGTCTCGTACTGAGGGTCGTCGACGCGGAGCACCGTCGGGTCGATGAAGTAGCCTTCTTCGTCGCGGTAGGTGCCGCCGTGGAGCACCTCGACGCCCTCGGCCTGCGCGGCCCGTGCGAGGTAGCCCGTGATCTTGTCGTAGGCGCGCCGGTCGATGACGGCGTTGACGAAGTGCGAGAAGTCCTCGACAGGCCCGACGGTCACCTCGGCCAGCTGTGCGGCCAGGCTCTCGGCCACGGCGGGCCAGAGCGCCTCGGGGACGTAGACGCGGCTCGCGGCGGAGCACTTCTGGCCCTGGTATTCGAACGCGCCGCGCACGATGGCCGTGGCAACGGCCTCGGGATCGGCCGATTCGTGGGCCACGATGAAGTCCTTGCCGCCTGTCTCGCCCACGATGCGTGGGTAGGCGCGGTAGTGCCCCACGTTCTCGCCGATGGTCTTCCACAGGTGGTTGAACGTGGCCGTGGAGCCGGTGAAGTGGAGCCCGGCCAGGTGCTCGCTGGCGAGCACGGGGTCGCCCACGTCGGCGCCGTCGCCCGGCACCATGTTGACGACGCCGGGCGGCAGGCCGGCAGCCTCGAGCAGCTCCATGATGACGCCCGCCGAGAGCATCTGCGTGGGGGCGGGCTTCCAGACGACCGTGTTGCCGAGCAGCGCGGGCGCCGTGGGCAGGTTGGCCGCAATGCTGGTGAAGTTGAACGGCGTGACGGCGAACACGAACCCCTCGAGGGGCCGGTACTCGAGGCGGTTCCAGGAGCCGGGCGGGCTCAGGGGCTGATCGGCGTAGAGCTGCGCGAGGAAGTGCGCGTTGAAGCGGAAGAAGTCCACCATCTCGCAGGCCGCATCGATCTCAGCCTGATGCGAGTTTTTGGACTGCCCGAGCATCGTGGCCGCGTTCATGCGGTCGCGGAAGGGCCCGGCAAGGAGCTCGGCGGCGCGCAGGAAGATGGCCGCGCGGTCGGTCCAGGCCATGCGCGCCCAGTCATGGCGCGCCTCGAGTGCCGCCGCGATGGCCGCTTGCACGTCCTCGGGGCGCGCTTTGTGGAACGTGCCGACCTCGTGCGCGATGTCGTGCGGCGCGACGAGCCGGTCTACGCGCCCCGTCTCGACGCGCCGCCCGCCGATCACGGGTAGCACCTCGTGCGTCTGCGCGCGCATCTCGGCGAGTGCGGTCGCGAGCGCGGTACGCTCGGGCGAGCCGGGCGCGTAGGCGCGTACGGGCTCGTTGACGGGCGGTGGCGGCAGGGCGATGGCGTTGTGCATGGGCGGCAGGGAAGGGACTTGGGGAGGGCGCGCGCGGCCGCGGTAAAGATACTCGGCCCGGACCGGGCCGGCCGCGTCCGGGCCGGCCCGGGAGGGCGCGGAGGGCTCGCGGTGCCGCGCGCCGGACCCGGGGCACCGGGCCGCACCCGCGAGGGCGAACTTGCCCGCACGCCGTGCGTCCTTCGCCCCGCCCCAACGCTGCCCATGACCCCTCGCCCGTTTCTGCTCGGTCCGTTCGAGCGCGCCCTCGCGGTGCGCTACCTCTGGGGCGCGCGCGGGCGCGACGAGCGCCGCGGTTTCCTGCGCTTCGTGACCGCCGTCGCAGTTGCGGGCGTGACGGTCGGCACGGCGGCGCTGCTCGTGGCGCTGATGACCGTGCGCGGCTTCGGGCGGGAGATCGAGGCCAAGATCGTCGGCTTCGGGCAGCACGTGCAGGTAGAGTCTTATCTCGGCGAGCCGCTCGCCGGCGCAGATGCGCTCGCGGCGCGTCTGGCCGGGATCGCGCAGGTCGAGCGCGTCACGCCTGCCGTGATCGACTTCGTGCTGCTGCGCGCGGCGCCGGTAGACGGCGAGGCGGCTGTGGACGGCGTCCTGCTCTGGGGCACCGAGCCCGAGGGCCAGGCCTTCATCGCCGAGAACCTTTCGGCCGGCGCGCTCGCGTTCACGCCTGACGCGCAGGGGCGGCCGGGGCTCGTGCTCGGGGGGGCACTCGCGCGCCGCCTCGGCCTGGGCGTGGGCGAGGCCGTGACGGTTTTCGCCACGCGCGGCCCGGCGGGCGCGCCCGGCCAGACCCGTCCGCGCGTGCGCGTTTTCCACGTCGCCGGGCTCTTCGAAACCGGCCTTGCCGATTTCGACGAGCGCTTCGCGTACGTGGCGCTCGCCGACGCGCGCCGCCTGGCCGGCCTCGGCCCCGACGAGGTGACCCGTCTCGACCTGACGCTGACCGACCTCCGGGACGCGCGCGCCGTCGCGGCGGCCATCTCGGAGCAGGTGGGGCCGCCTGTCTTCGCGCGCTCCATCTACGACGTCTACAGTGGCCTCTTCGCCTGGGTCGCGCTCCAGCGCAGCATCGTTCCGGTCGTGATCTCGATCCTCGTGCTCGTGGCCGCGTTCAACATCGTCGGCACGCTGCTGATGGTCGTGCTCGAGAAGACGCGCGAGATCGGGACGGTCCTCGCGATGGGTGCCAGCCGCGCGGCCGTGCGCCGCCTGTTTGTCTTCCTCGGCTTCCTGGTAGGCGTCGTGGGCGCGCTCGGCGGCGCCGTGCTCGCGCTCGTGTTCGGGCTCGTGCAAGACCGCTACCGGCTCATCCCGCTGCCGCGCGAAGCCTACTACCTCGACGCGGCCCCCGTCGAACTCTACGCGCCGGACTTCGTTTGGGTGACCGCGCTCGCTGTGCTGCTGTGCACGCTCGCGGCCTACCTGCCCGCACGCGCCGCGGCTCGCATCGAGCCCATCCGCTCCATCCGCTTCGGCGCCTGACGCGCTCCGGGCCTGGCGCGCTCGGGCGTTCGCTCCGTTTCCCTCCCTCACGTCTCACCCGCATCCTGCCGCCCATGGCAATCCAGACCGGCCAGCCCGCCCCCGACTTCACGCTCTACGACGACGCGATGCAGCCGTTCACGCTCTCTGAGGCCGTCAAGAGCAGCAAAGTCGTCCTGCTCTTCTTCCCGGGCGCCTTCACGAGCGTCTGCACGACCGAGCTCAACACCGTCGCCAACGACTACGGCCGCTACGAAGACCTCGGCGCCGACGTGGTCGGTCTCTCGACCGACTCGCCGTTCGCGCTCGCCGAGTTCAAGAAGGTCAATGGCTTCCCGTTCCGCCTGCTCTCGGATCACGACGCGGAGGTTGCCGCGGCCTACGGCGCCAAGTACGACCGCGATTTCACGCCCATGAAGCTCGACCGCATCGCCAAACGCGCGGCGTTCGTGGTCGACCAGAGCGGCCAGGTGGTCTACGCCGAGGTGCTCGACAACGCAGGCCAGCAGCCGAACTTCGACGCCATCTTCGCCGCCGTCGAGAACGCCTGACGCCATGATCGACGCGCTCCACGCTCGCGCGCGGGCCCTCCGGAAGACGATCGTGCTTCCGGAGGGCGAGGACCCGCGCACGATCACGGCCGCCTGCACGCTCGCCGCGCAGCAGCTCGTGCGGCCGGTCCTGCTCGGGCGGCCCGAGGCCGTCCGGGCCGGTGCCGAGACCCTCGGGCTCGTGCTGCCGCCCGCGGTCCCCGTTCACGACCCCGTTACGTCGGAGCGCCGGCAGGCGTACGCGCAGCGCCTCTTCGCCCGGCGCAAGCACCGCGGCCTGACATACGAGGCGGCGCTCGAGCAAGCCGCCGATGTGCTCTACTTCGGCGCGCTCATGGTCGCCGAGGGAGACGCCGACGGCTCGGTCGCCGGCGCCGCGCACCCGACGCCGGACGTGGTGCGTGCCGCCATTCAGGTGCTTGGCGTCGCCGAGGGCTCGGCGCTCGTGTCGTCGTTCTTCCTGATGGTGCTGCCGGACGGGCGCGCGGTCACGTTCGCCGACTGCGGCGTCATGCCCGCTCCCGATCCGGCGCAGCTCGCCTCGATCGGCCTCGACGCGGCGCGCAACCACGAGGCGCTCACGGGCGAGACGCCACGCGTGGCTTTCCTCTCGTTTTCCACCCATGGCTCGGCCGAGCACCCAAACGTGGAGCACGTGCGCGAGGCCGTGCGCCGGGCGCGCGAGCAGGCGCCCGCGCTCGCGCTCGACGGCGAGCTGCAGTTCGACGCCGCGTTCGTGCCCGAGGTGGGCCGGCGCAAGGCGCCCGACTCGCCCGTGGCCGGACAGGCCAACGTGTTCGTCTTCCCGGATCTCGACGCGGGCAACATCGGCTACAAGATCGCGCAGTGGATCGGGGGAGCGGAGGCGTACGGGCCGGTCCTGCAGGGGCTCGCGCTCCCGGCCAACGATCTCTCGCGGGGCGCCGTCGCCGAGGACATCGTCAACGTGGCCGTGATCACGGCGATTCAGGCGGCCGCCCGCGCGCCGCGCTAGGCGCGCGCTAGGCGCCGCGCCGCAGCAGGTCCGGTCAAGCCGTTGTAAAGTCCGTTATTGTAATAAAATCCGTTATTGCATTGTTCCTTTCCATTTTTCAGGACGACTTCCAGCGAGGCGCCGTCGAGGCCAACATCGAGCGCGTCGCGGCTGCCCTGAGCGGAGCGGGAGAGGCCGACCTGATCGTGCTCCCGGAGCTGTTCGCGTCGGGCTACTACTTCGAGGATCCCGCTGAGGCGCACGCGCTCGCTGAGCCCGTTCCGGACGGCCTGACGTGCCGCGCGCTCGAGGCGTGGGCGCGGCAGACCGGCGCCACGATCGTGGCCGGGCTGCCGGAGCGCAGCGCCGACGGCCGCTGCTACAACAGCGCCGTCGCCGTCACGCCGCGCGGGTGGCTCGGGACGTACCGCAAGACGCATCTGTTCTACGAGGAGACGCTTCACTTCGCACCTGGAGATACCGGATTCCCAGTCTTCACCGTCACCGACCGCCGCGGCCGCAGCTACCGCCTGGGCATGATGATTTGCTTTGACTGGTACTACCCTGAGGCCGCGCGCACGCTCGCGCTCGGCGGCGCTGACGTCATCGCGCACCCCTCCAACCTCGTCCTCCCGCATTGCCCGGACTCGATGCCGGTTCGCGCGCGCGAGAACCGCGTCTTTACGGCGACGGCTAACCGCATCGGGACGGAGGCCAACACGCGCGGCACGCTCTCGTTCATCGGCCGCAGCCGCATCTGTGGTCCGCACGGCGACGTCCTGGCCGAGGCCGGGCGGGACGCTGCGGGCTGGATCTCGGCCGAGATCGACCCGCGCGAGGCGCGTGACAAGCGCCTCAACCCGTACAACGACCTGCTCGCCGGACGCCGGCCCGCCCTGTACCGGCTCCGGGGAGAGGCGCCCTAGCGCAGAACGCCCGCCTGCCACGGGGAGGCCGTCGGCGGAGTGCCCTCAGAGGACCTCGCGCAGTGCGGCGAGGATGCGCGCCTCGGGGTCGGGAGCCATGTCAGGCACGAACGCCTCGCCCGTGACGTGCTCGTACAGCTCGACGTAGCGCGACGAGACAGCCTCGACGAAGTCCTCCGGGAGATCGGGGAGCGTCTCACCGGGGCGCCCCTGAAAGCCCTGCCCGATGAGCCACTCGCGCACGAACTCCTTCGAGAGCTGACGCTGCGGCACGCCGCGCTCGAGGCGCGCCTCGTAGCCCTCGGCGTAGTAGTAGCGCGAGGAGTCAGGCGTGTGCACTTCGTCGATCACGAGCAGGCGGCCGTCGGGCGCCCGCCCGAACTCGTACTTCGTGTCGACGAGCAGCAGGCCGCGCTCGGCGGCGAGCGCAGTGCCGGCATCGAAAAGGCGCCGCGCAAGCCCCTCGGCCTCGCGGAGCGTGACTTCGTCGAGCAGGCCGCGGCGGAGGATCTCGTCGGGCGTGATGTCCTCGTCGTGGCCCCCGGTTGCCTTGGTGGTAGGCGTGAGGATGGGCTCGGGCAGGCGCTCGGCCTCGCGGAGCCCATCGGGCAGTGCCACGCCGCAGAGCGCGCGCCCGCCGGCGCGGTAGGTCCGCCAGGCGTGCCCGGCGAGGTAACCGCGTACGACGAACTCGATAGGGAGTGGCGCGCAGCGGACGGCGAGCGTCACGTTGGGATCGGGCACGGCGAGCACGTGGTTGGGCGCCGCCTCGCGCGTGCGTGCGAAGAAGTACGCCGCGACGCCGTTCAGGACCTGCCCTTTGAGCGGGATCGCCTGCCGGAGCACGTGGTCGAAGGCCGAGAGGCGGTCGGTCGTGACGAGCACGAGGCGGCCGTCGCCGAGGTCGTACGTGTCGCGGACCTTGCCGCGGTAGCGCGCAGCGGCGCCGAGGGCGTGCTGAAGATCGGTCGAGACGAGCGGCGGAGGAAGGCCGGGCATCGGGGCGCTGCAGGCGGGCGGAGCGCCGAAGCTAGCGCGCGCGCGGCGGCGCCGTCGAGCCACGCTCGACGAGTGTGAGCGGAATCTCCTGCGTGCGCGGGGCGGTCTCAGGTTCGCGCATGCGCGCGAGCAGGCGCTGCGTGGCCTCGCGCCCCGCCTCGTACATGCGCTGGTCGACGGTCGTGAGATCGAGGTAGCGGCTCAGCTTGAGGTTGTCGTAGCCGACGAGCGAGACGTCGCGCGGGACGCGGATCGAGTTGTCGCGCGCGTAGGCGTAGGCGCCGTAGGCCTGCACGTCCGACGAGGCGAAGACAGCCGTCGGGCGTTCGGGCATGGCCATCAGCTTGGCCATAGCCTCGGCGCCGGCTTCCTCAGAGTAGCCGGCATGCTTACGCGTCTCGCCGGTGACGACCAGCTCGGGGTCGAACGGCAGGCCGGCTTCCTCGAGCGCCATGCGGTAGCCCCGCAGGCGCCCCTCGGCGTTGTAGCTCCACGGATGGGCCGAGATCATGCCGATGCGCCTGTGGCCGAGGCCGATCAGGTGGCGCGTGGCCAGGCGCGCGCCGCCCTCGTCGTCCCAGTAGAACTCGTCGAAGCCCTCGTAGCGGCTGCCGAGCAGCACCACGGGCGCGTGCATCCGGAGCAGCTGCTCGGCGAGCGCCGCGTCCACGGGGAGCGAGGCCAGCAGCAGGCTGCCTACCGCGCCGCGGCTGAGGAAGCGCTGGAGCGTCTGGTTGGGCGCCACCGAGCCAAGGTTGCACAGCAGCAGATCGATGTCGCGCTCGCGGAGCACGTCCTTGACCCCCTTGAGCACCTCGACGTAGAAGAGCGACGTGGCCGAGGGCATCGCCACGGCGAGCGAGACCGTGCTCTGCTGCGCAAGCGTGCGCGCGATGCGCTGCGGCTGGAAGCGTAGCTTCTCGATGACCGCCTGCACGCGCTCGCGCGTCTGCTCCGAGACCTCGGGCGAGCCGTTGAGCACGCGCGAGACGGTCGAGATGGCCACGCCCGCCTCGGCGGCGACGTCGTAGATCGTGACGCGGTGCGAGCTGGAGGCAGACCGGTTCGGCATGGAAAGACGGGAGGCCTTTGGCCCGGATGATTCGGCCCCCGGACTTTGTAATTCAGGAGACCGGGGGCACGCGCTAAGCTAATGTTACTTCTGAGCCGCGCCGCGCTTCCAGTCGAAGGCGAAGACGTCCGCCTCCCCGGTATGCCGGACGCCCTCGGTGGCGTGGCGCTTGGCCGACTGGAGCGCCTCGAGCGGGTCGCGCCCGGCGACGAGCCCCTCGAGGGCGGCCATGCAGAACAGGCTCGCCGCGCCCGAGGGCGCCTCGCCCGGCAGGAGCGGCGCCTCGAACAGCGCGAAGTCCTCGCCGTCGTAGTACAGGTCGAAGTAGAGGCGCTCGGGCTGCCCGTCGCCGCCGGGCATGCCAGGGTCGTCGGCCGGGTCGTAGAAGCGGTAGGGCAGCGTCCCGCAGCGGATCACGACGCGCCGCGCGCCGCGCCCGGCGATACGCTGAGCGGCCACCTGCGCGTCGTCGAGCGACTGGATCTCGCCCCCGGTGACGAGTTCGGCGTCGGCGCGGTTGAGCGTGACGAGGTCGGGCACGCCGAGACGCTCCGAGAGCGCGTCGATGCCGCGCGCTGTGAGCACGGTCTCGCCGCTGGGCCCCGAGGCGACGACGTTGAGCACGACGGGGACGCCGAGCGCTTTCGCGGCGCCCATCACGACCTCGACCGTCTTATGCCCGGCCAGGATCCCGATGCTCGCGCCGGCAATGCGACGGACGTGCTGCACGTGCTCGAGCTGCGCCGCGACCGTGTCTGCAGGGACGTCGGTGACGTCGGTCACGCGGCCGTGGCTGGCCATGACGAGGGCTGTACAGATCGGCTCGGCGTGTAACCCGAGCGCCTCGGCGCTGCGCAGGTCCGCGCGAAGCCCGCGCGCGCTGCCGGTGTAAAGCGCCCCGACCGCGAGCACGGTGGGGCGGTCGGCGGGCGGAGAGGCATCTGACATGAAGGGGGCCGGGGAAGGCGCTGGGACGGGCTTTCAAATGTAAGCGCTTCCCGGCGCGGCCGGCCGCCCCTATCTTGCCGGCTCGCCTCAACCCCATCGTTCGCAAATGGCCAGCGTAACGCTAGATCACGTCCGCAAGGTGTACGACAACGGGCACGTCGGTGTGCACGACGCGACGTTCACGATCGAGGACGGGGAGTTTGTCGTGCTCGTGGGGCCCTCGGGCTGCGGCAAGAGCACGACGCTGCGCATGATCGCGGGCCTCGAGGCGATCAGCAGCGGCACGCTGCGCATCGGCGACCGGGTCGTGAACGACGTGGCGCCCAAAGACCGCGACATTGCAATGGTCTTCCAGAACTACGCGCTCTATCCGCACATGACCGTGTTCGACAACATGGCGTTCGGGCTCAAGCTGCGCAAGTACTCGAAGGCGGAGATCACCGAGCGCGTCGAGCGCGCCGCCGACATCCTGGGGCTACGTGAGGTGCTCGGGCGCAAGCCGAAGGAGATGTCGGGCGGGCAGCGGCAACGCGTGGCGCTCGGGCGCGCGATCGTGCGCAAGCCGGCGGTCTTCCTGTTCGACGAGCCGCTCTCGAACCTCGACGCCAAGCTGCGCGTGCAGACGCGCACGGAGATCTCGAAGCTGCACCGGCACCTCGGCGCCACGATGGTCTACGTGACGCACGACCAGGTGGAGGCGATGACGATGGGTGACCGCATCGTGGTCCTGAGAGACGGCCACGTGCAGCAGATCGCGCCGCCGCTCGAGCTTTACGACGCGCCTGCCAACACGTTCGTCGCCACGTTCATCGGCTCGCCGTCGATGAACCTGCTCGCCGGCTCGCTCGATTCGGCGGGCGGGAGCGTGCGCTTTCGCAGCGCCGAGGGGCTCGTGCTGCCGCTGCCCGAAGGCTTCGGGCGCGACGCCGGCGCGGCCGAACTGGGCATCCGGCCCGAAGACCTGTACGTGGACGGCCACGCGCCGGCGTCGCGCCGCCTGAGCGAGCCGCTCGCGTTCGAGCTCGACGTGGTCGAGCCGATGGGCAACGAAGTCGTACTGTACGCACACGCCGGCAGCCACGCCGTCGTGGCGCGCGTCGAACCACAGGTGCTGCCTGAAGCGGGCCGTCCGCTCATGCTCCGCGCCGACCTCGACAAGCTGCACGTGTTCGACGCCAGCTCCGGGCAGGCGCTCTCCGGCCGCACGGGGGGCCCGCGGCGCACCTGACGAGTGTCGCCGCAGAGGCCCTCGGCTGGTTTCTACTTTTGATAAGTGTTATTATCAAAAGTAGACAGAACCCGTTCCCGCAACCCCAACTCCGATGCAAGAAGACGCCGCCACTCGCACCGAAATCATTGTTCGTTCGGCCGAGCCTGCGGGCGTCCCTGCGCCCATTGAGCATCCCGAGCGCGCCAACCTGCTCGAGCTCTTTCTGCTTCGGTTCGACCGGCCCAATACTCGTCGCGGATACCGAAACGATCTCGTACAGTTCTTCGGCGCAGACGACATCCGCACTGGCACCGCTCGCGCAGTGACATTCGTAGATGTGAACGCTCATCTCGAGTTCATGCGACAGGCCGGTCAGTCGGCGGCAAGCATCCAGCGACGGACGGCAGCACTGAGAGGTTTTTACAACTGGCTTCTTGCCCTGGGAATCGTGACGCACAACCCGGCCGACCGCCAGCTCGTGCGCCGGACGATGCGCGCCTCCCGCCGAGACCGCCTCTTGCACGTGCTGACCCGCGAACAGGCTAGGCGCCTCATAGAGGCTGCCCGGAGCGACCGGCCGAGCGCGCAGCGAGACGAGCTGCTCATCCGGACGCTGCTGCACGGGGTGCTCCGGCGGTCCGAGGCGGCCGGAATGGATCTCGAGCACCTCACGCGCAGCGGCGGCTACTGGACGCTCCGGCTCCCTTCTACCAAAGGCGGTGAAAACCAGTACATCAAGCTAAATTCAGAATTAGCAGAAGACATTATAAAATACAATAATTCAAATGGATGGTCGTGTGGGCCAGTATGGCGATCCGTGAGCCCTAACAGCAAAGGCAGAAGGCTCTCCGGTCATTCAATATATTCTATTGTTAAAAGATGTGCTTTGAGTGCAGGATTGGACAAAGAAATAGGCGCGCATACACTTCGTCATACGGGGTGTACGCTCGCCATCGAGGCGGGCGCGACAGTCCAGCAGGTGCAGGCGCACGCCCGCCACAAAAACCTGGACACGACTATGCTCTACGTTCACCAGCGGGACCGGCTGGCGAATAGCGCCGCAGATTTCATTGACCTATAAGGATTCCATCGACCTGCAAGACAATCGACCTGCAAGACAGCGGTAAGACAGATCGAATTCGCAGGGCACACCGCCGCTTGACCAGGCAGCGGCCAGGCGACTCCGAACGACCGCTCCG
>JBKBRC010000026.1:289-37832 GCA_046292345.1 Rubricoccaceae bacterium | reverse complement strand
GGCAGACGAGGTAGAGCAGCGCGTCCGGTTGCGCCGCATGCACGATCGTAGCCCGCTCGGGGACGGTGTAGACCGAGCGGCCGGGCAGCGCGAGCGAATCCACGGGGCCGTCGTCGACGGGCTGTCCGTCGGCGAGCAGGCGCAGGCGCGCCGCCGGGCCGGCAAAGACGAACTGCACGCTGCCGGCGCGCGCGCGCGCGATCAGGCGCCCGTTGCCGACGACGGTCTCGACGTTCTGGCCGGGGAAGGCGTAGCCGGCGGCGGGATCGAACATGGGCGCGGACGAGGGGCAGGCGGAAGGGGGGGGGGGGGGAAAGATACTTGTCGGGGTAAGCGCTTACACGGCTCCCGTTCCGCCCGGCCGCGCCGCAAGCGCTTCCGGGCCGGCCGGGGCTTCCGGGCCGGCCAGGGCTTCGGGCACGCGAATCGGCGCCGGGCGCACGCGCGCCCAGTCCCAGGCGGCGGCCACAGCGCGCGGCGCGCGCGGGGCCGGCGCGTCCTGCTGCCCGAGCGCCCACGCGAGCCACCCGACGACGGCCTCGGGCGACCAGCCGGCCTCGCGCAGCGCACCCACGCGCAGGCTGCCGTGGCGCTTAGAGAGCTTCTCCCCGGCCGCGTCCACGAGCAGCGGGACGTGCGCGTAGGACGGCGCGCGCCCGCCGAGGGCGCCGATGAGCAGCACCTGCCGCGCCGTTGAGGCGAGCAGGTCGGCGCCGCGCACGACCTCGGTCACGCCCATCGCGAGGTCATCGGCCACGACGGCGAGCTGGTAGGCGTAGACGCCGTCGCGGCGGCGGAGCACGAAGTCGCCAACGGTCTCGCGCACGTCCTCCTCGACAGGCCCGAACACGCGGTCCTCGACGACGACGGCAGGCGCATCCACGCGGAAGCGGAGCGCGGCATCAGGGGGGCGGCGCGCGTACCAGTCGGGCGGCAGGGCGCGGGGGCGCCAGGCCGCCGGGTACGGCGGCAGCCCTTCCGGGCCGTGCGGCGCCGAGGCGAGAGCGAGCAAGTCGCGCCGCGAGCGGCGGCACGGGAAGAGCCGCCCGGCCTCGGCCAGGCGGGCAAGCGCGGCCTCGTAGACAGCGTCGCGCTCGGACTGCCGGTAGGGCGCGTGCGGCCCGCCCACGTCGGGGCCTTCGTCCCAGTCGAGGCCGAGCCAGCGGAGGTCGGCCATCTGGCGCTCGGCCGCGCCCAGCACCGCGCGCGGCCCATCGATGTCCTCGACGCGGTAGACGAGCGTGCCGCCGGCACGGCGCACGGACGCCCAGGCGGCGAGCGCGGCCAGTGCGCTGCCGAGGTGCAGGTCGCCCGTAGGCGAAGGCGCGAAGCGGCCGCGGGGAGCGCTCATGGAGTCGTTGTCGGCCTCATGGAGTCTCGGCTGGGAGGAAGCCGGCGGCGAGCCGGCGGAGCGTCTCGGCGTGCAGCCGGTGCCCGCCGGAGTAGGAGACGACGCGTGCCCGGAGGCCGGCCGCCGCGAGCCGGCGCGTCTCGGCCGCGACGCGCGCGGGCGTCGCGTACGGATCGGCGTCTCCGGCGACGAGCGTGAGGCCGGCTTCGCCGAGCCAGGCGCGGTGCGCGCCCGGGTCAAGGTCGGGCGGAAGCGTGGCGCCCCAGAGCACGAGGCGGTGCAGGCGACGTGCGCGGCGCGCGAGCAGGGGGCTGCGCGCCCCCCAGCGCGCGACGGTCGCCGCGCCCTGCGAGAACCCGAAGCCGACGAGTGGGATCGCCAGCGGATCGGCGCCGGCACGGGCGCAGGCAGCCACGAGCACGTCGTCGAGGTAGCGCACGTTGTCGGCGATGTCGGCCTCGCGGTCGTCGCGGGTCATCCAGCAGGCCGCGACGCGCTCGTACCGCCCCGGGCCGCCGGGGCCGTCGCCGTCGAGGTAGAAGCGGCTGAGCGCCTCCGGTGCGACGACGAGGCGGCCGGGCGTCTCGGCCACGCGGAAGTGCCGCAGGAAGAAGCGCGCGAGTTGCCCGTAGCCATGGCACGCGACCCAGACGGCCGCGCCGACGCCCTCGAGCGGGCCGTCGGCGGGGCCGAGCGTGTAGTAGCGGGCCGTTTTGACGGCGGCGAGCGCGTGCGCGTTCATGGGCGGTGGGGCAGAGCGACGCCCGAGAACATCGCACCGTGCGGGCGGGTTCGGCCACAGCCTCTCCCCTGCCCCGTCGCCGCCCTCCGCGCCATGGCCTCTGCCGGTCCGCGCTACCGCAAACCGCACCTGCCCGAGAAGACGTGCCCGGTCTGCCGGCGGCCGTTCGCGTGGCGCAAGAAGTGGGCGCGCGACTGGGAGCGCGTCGTGTACTGCTCCGAGCGCTGCCGGCGGCAGGGCCACACGCGCGGCGAGCGTCCGGAGCACGGCCTCCGCGCGTAGCACCGCGCGCGGCTCAGCGCGTGGCAATAGACAGGATCTGGAGCAGCACGGCCGCCAGGCCCGCCGACGAGCCGATGATGGTGGCCGTGTCGCGCCAGCCCCATCGGCGCCGGTCCTGCGTCTCGACCTCCACGATGTCCCCGTCGCGCAGGTCCGGGTAGCGGCCAGGGGCGGCGAGGAAGTCCTCGATCAGCGCGTCGTAGAGGAGCGTGCGGCCGGCGCCCTCGGCGCGGTAGAGGCGCACGCGCATCGTACGCTCGATCTCGGCCGGGAGGGCGCCCGCGATGGGCCCGCCGGCAAGCGCGAGCAGTTCGCCCATGTCGGTCCCGCTGCTGACCTCGTAGAGGCCGGGGGCGCGGACGGTCCCCCAGACGTACACCCGCGTCGTGGACTCGCCGGGCAGGTAGTGGTAGTAGTAGGACGTGACGTTGGTCTCGCGGTCGTCCACGCGCCCGAACTGCTGGGCGTGCGCGGCCGGCGCGAGGGCGAACAGGGCGAGGGCGACGAGAACAGCGGGGCGCATGAAAGGCGGAGCGGGGCAGCGAGGGGTGGGCGGCGGAGCGGGCGCGGTCAGGCCTCCGGGGAGCGCGTGGACTCGTGCCCGTAGGCGTAGTCGCTGCCGTAGCGGTAGGTGTACTTGTACTTGTAGCCGTAGGCCTGCGAGACGTCGAAGCCGTTGAGCACGGTGCCGATCACGTGCGCGCCGACGCCGTCGAGCGCCTCGAGGGCGGACGCGAGCTCGTAGTCCTTCGTCTGCCCGGCGCGTACGACGACGAGCGTCGCGTCGGCCTGCGTCGAGAGGAGCACGGCGTCGGTGGCGGCGAGCACGGGCGGCGCGTCGAGCACGACGACGTCGAAGTGCTGCCGGGCCTCCTCGAGCAGCTCGCGCATGCGGCGCGAGCCGAGCAGCTCGGAGGGGTTGGGCGCGAGCGAGCCGGCCGCGAGCATGAACAGGTCATCGGCGACCTCGGGGAGCGCGCTCCAGTCGACGGGCTCGCTCTGGAAGAGCATCTGCACGAGGCCCGGCTCGCGCGAGAGGCCGAACTTCTTGTGCCCGCTCGGCTTGCGGAGATCCGCGTCGATGAACAGTACGCGGCGCCCGGCCTGTGCGAGCACGACGGCGAGGTTGGCCGACGTGACCGACTTGCCCTCGGACGGGTTGGCGCTCGTGACGAGGATCGTGCGCACCTCGGCGTCGGGGCGGCTGAACTGTACGCTCGTGCGCAGCGCGCGGTACGTCTCGGCGGCGGTCGACATCGGGTTGAGCAGCGTCACCAGGTGCGTGTCGATGGCGCGCTCGCCCACGAGCACGGTCGCCTTGCCGCCGAAGTCCTTCTTGATCAGGTCGTCCGTGTCCGGAATCGTGCCGATGAGCGTGTGGCCGCGCTGCTGCAGGTCGTCCGGGCGGTGCAGGCGGTGGTCGAGGCGCACGCGGGCGATGGCGGCCACGACGCCCAGGCTGAGCCCGACGAGCAGGGCCAGGAGGACGTTGCGGACGCGCTTGGGCCCGATCGGCCGGTCGGAGGGGTAGGCCGGGCGGATGACGCGCGCATAGCCCAGCTGCGACTGCTCGGCCACGCGGGCCTCCTGGAGCTTCTGCTCGAGCGAGCCGTAGAGCCGCTCGGCGGCCATGCGCTCGCGCTGCATCTGCGCCAGTTCGATCGACTGGCGCGGGATGCTGCGCAGGCCGCGCTCGTACTCGCCGATGCGCTGCGAGAGCTGGTCGCGCGTGGCGACAAGGCCGTTGAGGGCGATGCGCTCGTCGGTGAGCTGGCGCCGCAGCTCGACGGCGCGGTTGATGCCGGTGCGCGTGTCGCCCGGGCCGCCGCCGCCCACGGCGATCGACTCGCGCGTGAGCTGCTCGGAGAGGCGGCGCGTGCGGTCGCGGAGCTGCTCGATCTGGCGGCGCAGGTCGGCGATCTCGGCCGGCGGGCTGGCTGCCTCGCGCAGGTGCGGGTTACGGAGGTAGATCTGCTCGAGGCGCGCCTCGAGCTCGGCGGTGCGCGTCTGCGCCGCCTCGATCTCGCGGTCGACGCCCGAGGCGAGGCGCTCGGAGAGACGCGGCTCGATGCGCGCCAGCTCGGCCTCGAGCGCGTCGACGGTCGTCTGGCGCAGGCGGATCTCGACGACCGTCTCGTCGCGACGGGCCTCGAGCTGCGCGAGCTGGCTCACGATGTGCTGCGACTCGCTGTCGAGCGCGACGGCTTCCTCGCGCATCATGTAGCGCTTGACCTGGTCGTCGAGCGCGCGCAGCGACGCGCCCGTCTCGCCGACCTGGTCCTCGAGGAACGTGCGCGAGGCCGAGGCGCTGGCCCGGCTCGACTCCTGCGCCAGGTTCACGAACGTCTCGGCGTACACGTTGGCGATCAGCGCCGCCTCGTCGGGGTCGGTGCTCCTGGCCGAGACGCGGATCGCGTCGGTGTCGTACCCCTCCATGCCCGAGATGACGTAGTCGGACTGGAGGCGGAACGCTACATGCAGCGGCGTGACGACCTCGCCGCGCTCAGGCTGGAGAATGGTCAGCGGCCGGTCCGTGCCCGGCACGAAGCGCATCTCCGTCAGCAGCCGCGCCGCACGCTCGGCCAGCGGCGCCGACTGCCGGAGCACGAGCAGCTCGTTGCCCAGGTTGCGCTCGGCGCGGAAGAACGCCGCGCCCACGTTGGTCGGCAGCACGTCGGCGAGGCTGTGGTTCTGCTTGTCGACGAGCAGCAGCGCGTACGACTGGTACACCGAAGGCTGGCGCAGCGTGTAGAGCAGCACCGGCAGCGTGACGAGCAGCACCGCACCGGCGATCACGCGCCGGCCACGGACGAGCATGTCAAGGTAGGCGCGCAGGTCCGGCATCTGGTCCGGGCGGCGCGCGTAGAACGGCTCTTCGACGAAGGGCGCGGAGGCGGGAGGCGGCGCCTCCACCGGGGCGGAGCGCAAGGGGGGACGGCCCATGCAGAAAAAAGAGATGGCGAGAGCCCGGCGCGAGGGCAACGACCGCGCCATCTCGCACGCGGCGGCCAATATATCGGCTCCGGCGGCGGGGGTACCTTCACACGGCCGCCCGCAGCAGTTCCCGATGCGCGCGCCCCGCGCTCCGGGAGGTAATTCTTGCCCCTTCCGCTTCGGTTCAACCCCGTCCGCTCGTCCCGTGCGCGTTGCAATCTTTTCCGACATCCACGCCAATCTGGCCGCGCTCGAGGCCGCGCTTAAGGAGGCCGAGCGCCGAAACGCCGACACGTTCATCTGCCTCGGCGACGTGGTCGGCTACGGGCCGGACCCCGGCCCTTGCGTGGATCTGGTGCGCGAGCGCTTCGCGGCTTGCGTGCTCGGCAACCACGACGAGGCCGTCGCCTTCGACCGCGGCATGCATGTCCTGCCCCGCGACGGGCAGGCGGCCGCGCAGATGCACCGCACGATGCTCTCGGAGGAGCAGATCGCGTGGCTGCGCGGCCTACCGCTCATCTATCAGACCGAGACGGCTACCTACACGCATGCCGCCCCGCTCGACCCGGGCGCCTGGCCCCGCCTGGACAGCTTCGCGGCCGTGCAGGCTCAGTTCGCCGCGTTCGAGACACCTGTCTGCTTCGTCGGGCATTCGCACCGGCCGGCGGTGGCCTCGGCGTCGCTCGGCGTGCTGCGCGTGCGGCCGGGGCACCGCTTCCTGGTCAACGTGGGCAGCGTCGGGCAGCCGCGCGACAAGGACCCGCGCCTTGCGTTCGCCCTCTTCGACGAGGAGGCGTTCGCGTGCGAGGTCGTGCGCTGCCACTACAACGTGGCGCAGACGGCAGCGCGCGTGGAGGCGGTCGGGCTGCCGTCGTCGCTCGGCGAGCGGCTGCGTCGCGGCGTCTGACCGCTGCGGGCGCCGGGCGCGCCGGGCTGCCCGGGGCGCCTGTCGGGCTACCGGAGAGTCGCCCCGGACTACCGGACAGCACGCGGACAGGCCATCAGGGTAGCACGGCCGTCGAGAGCGGGGCCGCGAACAGGGCCTGCGTCACGTCCACCACGCCCCCGAAGAGTACGCCCAGACCGATAATTGCCAGGACGCACACGCCCAGCACGGCCAGCGTCGGCGTGCCGACCGGGAAGGCAGCCATGCGCGCCTCCGGCGCGGCCTCGGCCGGGTCCTTCATCCAGAAGACGACGAGCACGCGCAGGTAGTAGAACGCCGATACGACCGAGGTCAGCACGCCCACGATGGCGAGCCACGTCAGCCCGGCGTTCACGGCGGCCGAGAACACGAGGTACTTGCCAATGAAGCCGGCCAGCGGCGGGAAGCCGGCGAGTGCGAACATGAACACGCCCATCGCCACGCCCAGCAGCGGCCGGCGATAGCCTATGCCCGCGAGCGAGTCGAGCGTCTGCACCGCGCCCTGCTTCTCATCCCACTCGAGCGCGGCGATCACGCCGAAGGCGCCTACGTTCATGACGGTGTACGCGAGCAGGTAGAACAGCGCGCCGCTGTAGCCGGCGGCCGTGCCGGCCGCGAGGCCCGCGAGCAGGTAGCCCGCATGCGCCACCGACGAGTAAGCGAGCATGCGCTTGACGTTGGCCTGGCGCAGCGCGGCCACGTTGCCGAAGACCATCGTGACGGCGGCCACGGCCGCGAGCGCGAGCTGCACGACCCCACCGACGAACACCTCCGGCAGCGCGCGCGAGAGCACGACGGCGAGCGCGACGAACGCCGCCGTCTTCGAGGCCGTCGCCATGTAGGCCGTCAGCGTCGTCGGGGCGCCCTGGTATACGTCGGGCGTCCACATGTGGAACGGCACGGCGCTGATTTTGAAGAAGAACCCGATCAGAAGGAGCGCGACGCCGGCGAGGAAGAAGCCCGTCCGGCCAGTCGTGGCCAGCGCGGGCGCCATCAGATCGAACGACATGGTGCCCGTGGCGCCGTAGAGCAGCGCGAGGCCGTAGAGCAGGAAGCCGGTCGAGAAAGCGCCGAGCAGAAAGTACTTGAGGGCGCTCTCGTTAGCACGCGCGCCGCTGCGCACAAGGCCCGTGAGCACGTAGAGGCACACCGACATCGTCTCGAGCCCGACGAAGAGCGTGACGAGGCTGCCGGCCGAGGCGAGCGTCATCATGCCCGCCGTGCCGATCAGGATGAGCGCATGCACCTCGCCGTAGTGGTGCCCGATGCGGCGCAGGTAGGGCACCGAGATGACCAGGCTGCCAGTCGTGCCGAGCAGGATCACGACGTTGGCGAAGGCCGAGACGCCGCCCGTGATCACCTGCCCCTCAAATGCCGTCGCCGGCCGGCCGATGGCGAGCAGCTCGAGCACGAGCGCTACCGCCATGCCGATCCCGGCGATCCAGGGGATGGACGGGCTGTCGTTGCGGAACGCGTCCACGAGCACCACGACCACGCCGAGCGCGGCGACGAGCAGGATGGGCGCGGTGGCCAGCAGGTCGGGGAGGAGCGATTCGTACATGGAGGGGTGGTCGGGGCCGTCGGAGCGCACAAGGCCGCGTCGCGGGCGCCGCGCCCGGGGCGCCCGGGCTACGGGTCAGGGCGCCAGGGCCGCGATGGCGCGTGCGAGCGCGAGGTCGGTCTCGGTGACGCGGTTGCCGGCGTCGTGCGTCGTGAGCGCGAGCGTGACGCGGTTATAGACGTTGGTCAGTTCGGGGTGATGGTCGAGCGCCTCGGCCTCGAAGGCCACGCGCACGATGAACGCCATCGCCTCGCGGAAGTCGGCGAACGTGAACGTGCGCGCGAGGCGGTCGCCCTGGACCTCCCAGCCGGGCAGGTCGGCGAGCGCCGCGGCGAGCGCGTCCGGGGCGAGCGGGGTGCGGGCGGGCATCAGCGGACGGGGGCCGGGGGCGTGTCGGGAACGGTGCCGGCAACGGACTCTGGCCAGCGCATTGGCACCGTCACGACGGCACCGGGCTCGGCCGTGCGCAGCGCGTCGGCCTTCACCTCGACCGTCTCGAGCAGCCCGCGAATCGTGTTTTCGCTCTGCGCCAGGAACGGCGCCGGCCCCATGCCGAGCCAGACCATCAGCACCACGAGCGGCAGCAGCAGCCCGATCTCGCGCCCGTTGAGGTCCTTCATCTCCGCGTTCGCCGGATCGGTGACTTCTCCGAAGAACGTCTTGTAGACCATCCAGAGCAGGTACACGGCAGCGAAGACGACGCCCGTTGTGGCGGTGGCGATCAGGACCGGGTTGCCGATCACAGGGCTCTTGAACGAGCCGATCAGGATCAGGAACTCGCCCACGAAGCCGTTCAGGCCCGGCAGACCGGCGCTCGCGAACACGCTCAGCAGCATCGCGAACGAGAGCACCGGCACCGACTTGGCAATGCCGCCGAAGTCGGCCATGAGGCGCGTGTGACGGCGCTCGTAGAGCATGCCGATGAGGAGGAAGAGCGCGCCGGTCGAGATGCCGTGGTTGATCATCTGGATGAGCGCGCCCTGCGCGGCCTCGGTCGTGAACGCGAACAGGCCGAGCACGACGAAGCCAAGGTGGCTGACCGAGGAGTAGGCGACGAGCTTCTTGGCGTCGGTCTGCGCGAACGCGACGAGCGCGCCATAGACGATGCCCACAACGGCCAGGATGGCCACGACGGGCGCCACCTGCACCGAGGCGTTCGGGAAGAACGGCAGCACGAAGCGCAGCAGGCCATAGGTGCCCATCTTGAGCAGCACGCCCGCGAGCACGACCGAACCGCCCGTCGGCGCCTGCACGTGCGCGTCGGGCAGCCAGGTGTGGAACGGGAAGAGCGGCACCTTGATGGCGAAGGCGAGCCCGAAGAAGATGAACAGCCAGAGCTGCGCGCCCATCGGCACGCCGTAGCTGACGAGCTTGTACCAGTCGGTTGTGAACACGCCCCCGTTGACGGCCTCGCCGGCGGCGAAGCCGAGCCAGATCACGCCGACGAGCATCAGCAGGCTGCCCACGAGCGTGTAGAGCACGAACTTGACGGCCGCGTAGACGCGGTTCTCGCCCCCCCAGATGCCGATGATGAAGTACATCGGGATCAGGGTGAGCTCGAAGAAGACGTAGAACAGGAAGACGTCGAAGGACAGGAAGACGCCCAGCACGCCCGTCTGCAGGAGCAGCATGAGCGCGTAGTAGCCCTTGTGCAGCTTGCCGATGTAGGTCCAGGACGAGAGGACGACGATGGGCCCGAGCAGCGTCGTCAGAAGAACGAGCAGGAGGTTGAGCCCGTCCACGCCCACGTAGTACGACACGTCGATGCCCGGGAACCAGGCCATGCGCTCGGCCAGTTGCGGCGCGGCGGCCGTCGAGACGGCCGGATCGTAGGCGGCCCAGAGCCCGAGCGAGAGCACGAACGTGAGCGCCGTCACGCCGAGCGAGACCCAGCGGATCGCGTTCGCGCCCGGCAGCGCCAGCACGGCCAGCGCGCCGAGGGCGGGCAGGAAGATCACCCAGGAGACGAGAGCGGGAATCTGCGAGAGCGCGTCCATGCGGGGGGGCGGTCGCGCGTGCCGCGCGGGGCGGCCAGCGGCGCGGCGGTCAGGCGAACAGGAACAGGGCGATCACGAGCACGACGCCCACGACGATGGCGAGCGCGTAAGACTGCACAACACCGGTCTGGAGCCGTCCCAGCAGCGCAGAGCCCTGCCGGAGCAGGCGCCCCGTGCCGTTGACGGCCCCGTCGACGACGTTGGCGTCGAAGGGCGCAAGCGTCTCGCGCGCGCCGCGCACGGTCGGGCGGACGATGGCGGCGTCGTAGGCTTCGTCCCAGAGCCACTTGCGCGACATGATGCCGTAGAGCGCGCCAAAGCGGCGGCGCACCGAAGCGTCGGCCTCCGGCCCGCGCCTCCCGAAGCGGAGTCCGAACCAGGCGAAGAGCACGCCGCCGGTACCGATGAGCGCGCCGAGCCCGAGCAGGGCCCACGTCACCCCGGAGCCGGGCGTCCGACCGTGCTCTACTTCAAAGACCGGTCCACCGTACTCGGCGCCGAGCCAGTGGTGAATCCAGCTCTCGCCCAGCACGTACGGCAGGCCGAGGTAACCGCCCACGACCGAGAGGGCGGCAAGCACGACGAGCGGGACCGTCATCGTCCAGGGGCTCTCGTGCGGGTGCACATCCATCGCGCCCGGCCAGCGGCTCTCGCCCTCGAACGTGAGCAGGTAGGCGCGCGCCATGTAGATCGCCGTGAGCGCCGCCGTGACGAGGCCGATGATCCAGACGAAGTAGCCCACGAACTGCCCGTCGTAGCCGTACTTGAAGGCGTAGTAGAGGATCTCATCCTTCGAGAAGAACCCGGCCAGGCCCGGGATGCCCGCAATGGCGAGCGTGGCGATCAGAAACGTCCACCGCGTGACAGGCATGAAGCGACCCAGGCCGCCCATGGTGCGCATGTCCTGCGGATCGAACGGCCCGTCGTAGGGCAGCGGCGACGTGCGCAGCGGGTTCTGGTCCGCTTCCGAGGCGAGGTGCGCGTCCGGCCCGTGGGCCTCGTGCTGGTGCGCGCCGTGCGTGGCCGGGATGAGCCCCCTGTGCTCGAGCTCGTGCTCGACGTGGTGCATCGAGTGGATGACGCTGCCGGAGCCGAGGAAGAGGCACGCCTTGAAGAACGCGTGCGTCATCACGTGGAAGATGGCCACGAAGAACGCGCCCACGCCGGCGGCCATGAACATGAACCCGAGCTGGCTGACAGTCGAGTAGGCGAGCACCTTCTTGATGTCGTTCTGCGTGATGGCCACCGTGGCCGCCATGATGGCCGTGACGGCCCCCACGACGGCGATGAGCGCCATGGCCTCGGGCGAGGCGAGCACGAGCGGCGAGAGGCGCGCGAGCAGGTACAGCCCCGAGGTGACCATCGTCGCGGCGTGGATGAGCGCCGAGACGGGCGTCGGGCCGGCCATGGCATCGGGGAGCCAGACGAAGAGCGGGATCTGCGCGCTCTTGCCCGTCGCGCCGATGAAGACGAGCAGGCACACCCAGAAAACGACGCCCTCGGCCGAGAGCAGCGCAAGGGTATCGGCGGCGAGCAGCGTCGTGAAGTCCAGCCCGAACGGCCCGTCGGTGCCGGCGGTGACGACCTGGAACAGGATGAACATCGCCAGCAGGAAGGCAAAGTCCCCGATGCGGTTGACGATGAACGCCTTGTTCGCCGCCGCGCTGTTCTTGAGGTTGGTGTACCAGAAGCCGATCAGCAGGTACGAGCAAAGCCCCACGCCCTCCCAGCCGAGAAAGAGCACTGGCAGGTTCTCCGCGAGCACGAGGTTGAGCATCGCGAAGATGAACAGGTTCAGGTACGCGAAGAACCGGTAGAACCCCGGGTCCTTGTGCATGTACCCGATCGAGTAGAGGTGGATCAGCGCCCCGATGCCGGTCACGATGAGCGTCATCAGGAGCGAGAGCTGGTCGACGCGGTAGGCGAAGTCGACCACGAGGTCGCCCGCCTGCAGCCACGTGAAGTAGCGCACCACCTGCGGCCCGTCGAAGCCCAGGAAGATCGACACAGTGACGAAAAACGGCAGCGCCACCGCCGCCGTCGCCAGCCCCCCGATGAGCCACTCCCGCTTGCGGTAGGCCGGCGCGAACAGGCCCATCATCCCGTTGAAGGCCGCCACGAAGAGGGGCGGCAGAAGGATGAGCCGGACGAGGAGTTCCACGGACTGCATGGGGCGGTGGGGCGGGTTCGGCGCGGTGCGGCGTCAGCCGCGGAAGAGCGCGATCTCGTCTACGTTGACGGTCTGCTTGTTGCGGAAGAGCGCGATCACGATGGCGAGCCCGACGGCGGCCTCGGCGGCGGCGACGCTCATGACGAAGAAGACCAGGATCTGCCCGTCCACGTTGGCAAAGGCCTGGCTGAAGGCGACGAGCGTCAGGTTGACGGCGTTGAGCATCAGCTCGATGCTCAGGAACACCACGATCACGTTGCGGCGCAGCAGCACGCCCAGCACGCCGATGGCAAACAGGACCGCGCTGAGCGAGAGGTACCAGGAGAGTTCCATGGGCGGCGCCGGCGGGCGCGGAGCGGAGAGCTAGACGCGGGTCAGGAGAAACGCCGCTTGGCGAGCACGAACGCGCCGATCGTGGCCGCGAGCAGCAGCACGCCGATGATCTGGAGCGAGAAGGCGTGCCGCGTCAGCAGCGCCAGGCCGAGCTGCACCACGCTCGTCGCATCGACGGGGTCGGTCGCAAGCGGCGGCGGCGGCAGCACGTCGCCCCGCAGGTTGACGGCCACCACGGCCAGCAGCTGCGCCAGCACGGCCACGCCCAGCAGAAACGCGCCGACCCTCTTCCAGTCGAGCGAGCTCAGGCCCGGCGTCGCGTCTAGGTTGAGCAGCATGATCACGAACAGGAACAGCACCATGATGGCGCCGGCGTAGACCAGGATCTGCACCACGCCCAGGAAGTCTGCGTTGAGCGTCAGGTAGAGGCACGCGATGGCCAGCATGGCCTGCACCATCCAGAGGGCGCTCGCAACGGGGCTGCGCGCGATCAGCATCCCGAGCCCGCCCGACACGGCGAAGACGGCGAACAGGAAAAACAGAAACGGCTCCAGCATGGGCGAGCGGATCGTGGGCAGCGCGAAGTTACCCTCCCTCCCACGATCGGACAACCGGACGGGCCCGTGAGGGATTGGCGAAGCACGTGCCGGGCGGCGCCGTACCTATCGCCGTCGCTCGCCCGCTGCGTCGTTCTGCTACCGGTCTCTCGCTCTCCTTTACCGGTCTCTCGCTCTCCTTTACCGGTCTCTCGCTCTCCTTACCGATGCCTCTTTTTGCCCCCTGGCGCGCGGCCCACATCGCCCGCGCCACCGACGCCGCGCGCGACGGCCGCGACAGCTCGGGCAGCGCTCCCGACGGCCCCGGCCTCTTCGCCCGCCTCGCCGCCGCCGATCCGGCCGACGACGCGCGCAACCTCGTGCTCCATCGCGGGCAGACGTGCTTCGTCGTCCTCAACCGCTACCCGTACACCGGCGGCCACCTGATGGTCGTCCCGTACCGCGAGGTGGCCGCCTACGATGCGCTCTCGCCCGAGGAGCGCGCCGAACTGGCCGAGCTGACCGCCCGCGCGATGGGCTGGCTGCGCACGGCCTACCGCCCGGACGGCTTCAACGTCGGCATCAACCAGGGCGAAGCGGCCGGGGCGGGCATTCCGCGCCACCTGCACCAGCACGTCGTTCCGCGCTGGCACGGCGACACCAACTTCATGACCAGCGTCGGCGGGGAGCGGGTGATCCCCGAAAGTCTGGAGCAGACATACCAGCGCCTGCACAAGACCGCCTCGGCCGGCTGAGGCAGCCGCTATCTTCCGCCGCCCATGGACACCGCGCCTGCCCCCGTCCCGGACGCCGTGCTCGCCGCGCCGCCGCGCCGCCGGCTGCGCGTGCGCGACCTCGTCTGGCCCGGCCTGCTCAGCCTGGCCGCCATCGGCGCCGTGATCGCGTTCACGTACGAGCCGGGGGCGTTTGCAGCCGTGCGCGCCTCGTTCCATCCGGGCGTGTTCGCGCTCGCCGTGCTGCTGCTCGGCGCGCAGTTCGTGATCGCCTCGCTACGCCTGCGGCACATCTCGCGGCGCGCCCTCGGCTTCCGGGCCAGCTTCCGCTCGCTGCTGACGTGGGAGTTCCTCTCGGCCGTGACGCCGTCGGCCGTGGGCGGCGGGCCGTTCGCGGCCGTTTTCATCGCACGCGACCAGAAGATCCCGCTCGGGCAGGTCTCGGCCATCATGCTCTTCTCGATGCTGATGGACCAGATCTGGTTCGCCACGGCCATCGTGGTGCTCTACGCCGCCGCGCTCTGGCTGCCCGTCTTCCCGACTGCCTTCGGCGCGGCGAGCATTGGGCCAGTGGCGCTCTACTTCGGCGCCATGCTCGCGTGGACGAGCTTCTTCGCCTACGCCACGCTCGTGCGGCCCGAACTCATCGGCCGCCTGGCGCGCTGGATCGCGCACTGGAAGGTGCTGCGCCGTTTCGAAGAGCGCGTGCGCGAGGAGACGTCCAAGATGCAGCGGCAGGCGCGCGTGCTGCGCGGGCAACCGGCCTCGTTCTACCTCGCCGGGTACGGCTACACGGCACTCGTGTGGCTGTGCCGCTACGGCGTCGTGCTGCTCGTGGCGCTGAGCGTGGCGCCGGGCATCCGGTGGGTGCTGTTCTACCTGCGCACGGCCGCGCTCTGGCTCGTCGGGCTCGTCATGCCGACGCCCGGCGGCTCGGGCGGCATGGAGGGCCTGTTCATGCTGTTCTTGGCCCCCCTCCTGCCCTCCGGCTTCGCCGGACCCGTGCTGCTCGGCTGGCGCCTGCTCGCCTACTACGCCGTGCTGGCCGTGGGCCTGGTCGTCGCCGGACACGTCGTGCGGGAGCTGCTCTTCGGCGCTCCCAGACCAGCCGCAGGCGTGGAACGCACGAACGCGGCCGGGGCCCCGAGCCCCGCCCCCCCTGCCGAGGCCGTCTCCCCCGCCGAGGCGGTCTCTCCTGCCGGACCCGCCCCGTGAGCGCGCGGGCCTCCGTGACGGAGCGGCGCGCGGCCGCCGAGCGCTACGACGTGCGGGGCATCCACCCGCTGCTGCGCTACGCGACCGCGAGCGACCGCTACGCGGCGTGGATCGGCCAGGTGTACCCGCGCGAGCGCTGGGCCGGCGAGGTGCAGACGCGGCGCAAGCGCGTCGGGCGGGAGACGTTCGAGGAGCGGCTGCTGCCGGTCGCCTCGGTGGAGGACTACTTCCTGCACTTCGGCTCGCTCGAGCTCGACTTCCCCTACTACCGCCCGCTGCTCGACGCGCAGGGCAAGCCCTCGCCCGGCTTGTTCACGCTCGAGCATTACGCTGAGCACGCGCCGCCGCGCGCGCGCTTTCTGCTCAAAGCCCCGCAGGCCTTCCTCGCGCGCCGCCTCCGACGCACCGGCGCCGACGGCCGCGTGGTCTGGGCCGAAAACCCGTCCTGCCTCGACGCGCGCGCCTTTACGCGGCAGTTCGCCGAGCCGGCCGCGCGCACGCTGGGCGCCAAGCTGGGCGGCATCATCCTCGAACAAGAGTACGCGCGCGTGCGCGAGAGCCCCACGCCGGAGGCGTTCGTCGCCGAGCTCGACCGCTTCTTCGCCGACGTGCCCGAGGGACTTCCCTACCACCTCGAGATCCGCTCGCCGCACCTGCTCACGCCGGCCTACTTCGACCTGCTCGAGCGGCGCGGTCTCGGCTTCGTCTTCAGCCACTGGACGTGGCTGCCGCCGCTGCGCGAGCAGTGGCGCCTGGCGGGCGAGCGCTTCTCCGCGGCAGACGGGCAGGCGATCCTGCGCCTGCTCAACCCGCGCGAGATGAGCTACGACGAGGCGTTCGCGCACGCCTACCCGTTCGAGCGCGCCGCGCCGGCACTCGCCGGGACGCCGCAGGCGCGCCAGATGATCGACGAGGCGACGGCGCTCGCCTACAAGGCCGTCGAGGCAGGCGTGACGCTGCACACGGTGTGCAACAACCGCGCGTGGGGCAACTCGCCCGACCTCGCGCGCACGCTCGCGCACCGCTTCCTGGACTTCGCCGAGCGCCGGGGCGCCTGACCGGGGTCTGGCGTTCAGGACGCCGGCAGCGACGACGCCGGCAGCGACGACGCCGGCAGCGACGACGCCGGCAGCGACGACGCGGGCAGCGACGACGCCGGCAGCGACGGCGTGCGCGCCGCCGACCCGTCCCGGCTGCTCCGGTACGCAGCCAGAGCGAGAACGGGGGCGACGAGGCTCAACGCTTCGGCGAGCGTAGTCTCCACGAAACGCTGCACGACAAGACCGTACGGCCATGGGCCCATGCCGAGCATGAACGCCGCCAGTGCCGCTGCCCCGAGCACGAGGTGCGCCCCGAGCAGATAGACCCAGTGGCGGCGGCGCGGAAAAAGCAGTGCCAGCCCGAGCGCGGGTACGACGAAGAGCAGCCCCGCAGGGGCCGTGTACCCCCGGGGCAGCCGCTCGCCCGTGCGCGCGCGGACGACGTGCAGCGTGTGCGCGTTCGCGTCCGTTGGCACGACGGCCAGGTCGCGCTCCCACCGCGCGGCCATGAGTGTGGCAGCCGGGCGCACGGCGTACTGCGTGAGCGCGCCGCGGAGGGGGTTCCACAGCGCGACGTAAGCCAGCGCGAGGCTCAGGCAGAGCACGAGACCGCGCGTGCGCGGCAGCACTCTCACGATCCGCGGCATCCTCACGCGGCTGTGAGCGTCGTGGCGGGGGCGGCACCGAACGCACCGCTCCCGGGTCCGCGCGCCGACGCTTCGCCGCCCACGCGCGTCCAGGCCATCCAGAGCGCGAAAATGACCGCGTAGAACACGTACGACGTCAGGTAAGCGTGCAGCGTGTCGAAGTGCAGCGGCGCGTACGCCTGCACGTAGAGCAGAAACGCGCACCGCAGCACGTTCACGGCCACGAGCGTCGCCAGCCCGGCCGGCACGAACCACGCCCTCCGGCGCCACGTGCCGGGGTAGGCGAGCACGAAGCCCACGAAGAGGCTCAGCGCGGCCAGACCGTTGCACCCGTCGGCGACGTACACGCCGGCGGCGCCCATCCACACCTCGCGCCCACGCACGGCCGCCTCGGCGCCGAAGAGCCGCACCACGGCGGCCGTGGCCTCGGTCACGAAGTGCGAGAGCGGCGCGTCGAGCGTGCCGCGCGGCAGCAGGAACAGGTCGTACGCGACGAACCACGCCGCGTACACCGCGGCCATCCGGACCGCGAAGCGCGCGAGGCCGCAGTGCGAGGCGAAGGGGCGGGCCATGCCTGCGGCCTCACGCGGCCAGACGCGGCGATTCGGACTCTTTGCGCGAGGCCGGACGCGTCGCGCGCGCCGACGACGGCGTGCTGATGAACACGCCGCCCCCGGGCGCAGCGGGCGACGGAGCGGGCGGCGCCTCCGGCGTGACGAACGTGGGCACGATGCGGCGCAGGATGCGGCGCACCTCGGCGCCGTCCTGCGCGAACGCGGCCTCGCGCAGCGCGGCCAGTTGCAGTTCGAAGGCGTCGTGTGCGAAGCGGCTCTGCCGCGCGACGAAGATTTTCTCGTGCCGCGAGGCCTCGGTGCCCTCCTCGGCCGTCAGCAGCTCCTCGAAGAGCTTCTCGCCCGGGCGCGTGCCCGTGAACTCGATCGCCACGTCCACGTCGGGCGTCAGGCCCGAGAGCAGGATCAGGTCGCGCGCGAGGTCTACGATGCGCACGGGCTCACCCATGTCGAGCACGTAGACGCGGCCGTTGCCGCCCAGGGCGCTGGCCTGCAGCACGAGCTGACTCGCCTCGGGGATCGTCATGAAGTAGCGCACCATGTCCGGATGGGTCACGCGCACCGGCCCGCCGCGCGCGATCTGCTCCTTGAACAGCGGCACGACGCTGCCACGGCTGCCGAGTACGTTGCCGAAGCGCACCGAGACGAACGCGCACCCCTCGGCGCACCGCGCCGACGCGCGCTGCACGACCATCTCGGCGACGCGCTTGCTCGCACCCATCACCGACGACGGGTTGACGGCCTTGTCGGTCGAGACGTTGACGAGGCGCCGCACGCCGTGCTCGAGGCACAGGTCGGCCACGTTGCGCGTGCCCAGCACGTTGTTGAGCACGGCCTGCTCGGGGTTGGCTTCCATGAGGGGCACGTGCTTGTGCGCCGCCGCGTGGAAGACGAGGTGCGGCCGGTGCCGCGCGAACACGCCCGCGAGCGAATCGAAGTCGCGCACGTCGGTAATGACGGCGTGCTGCTCCAAGTCCGGGTAGGCGGCCGCGAGCTCGCGCTGGATGTGAAAGATGGAGTTCTCGCCGCGCCCGAGCAGTACGACCGCCGAAGGCGCGAAGCGGCATACCTGGCGCGCGATTTCGGAGCCGATCGAGCCGCCGGCGCCGGTGATGAGCACGCGCCGGCCCGTGATCATGTCCGCGATGGCGTCGGTCTCAAGGCGGACTGGCTGGCGGCGCAGCAGGTCCTCGAGGTTGACTTCGCGCAGCTGCGAGATGGAGACGACGCCGGTGATGAGGTCGCACAGAGCGGGCACGATGCGCGCGGGCAAGCCTGCCTGGCCGGCCGCCTCCACGACGCGGCGCACGGCAGGCCCCTCGGCCGAGGGCATCGCGATCACGACCTCGTCCGCGTTGCAGGCCCGGGCGACGCGCTCGAGCTCATCCGTCTGGCCGAGCACGCGCAGGCCGGAGATGAGCGCGGTGCCCTTGAGCGGGTCGTCGTCCAGAAAGCCGACCGGCACGAGGCGGGCCGAGGGGTTGCGGCGCATCTCGCGCACGATCGTCTGCCCGGCGCTGCCAGCGCCTACGACGAGCACGCGCCGCGCCGCCTCCGGCACGCGCCGCCCGACGCGGTGGTTGCGCTCCTCGAACCAGAGCCGCGCCGAGACGCGCACCGTGCCGAGCAGCAGCAGCGCGATCGGGATCTCGATGAGCGGCACGCTGCGCGGGATGGGAAGCGGGCTCACCTGCGCCACGACGAGCCCCATCGCGGCACCGGCCACGACCGCCGCCGCGAGCGGGAACAGGTCTGGTAGCGCCGTGCCCTGCCACGACCGGCGCGGCAGCGCAAACCCTACGACGAGCGCAGCCTTGAGCGGCAGGCCGACCGCGAGCAGGAGCAGCAGGCCCGGCACGAAGTCCGGCAGATGCTCCTCGAGCCGGAGGCCGAAGGCGAGGGCCGTGGCGAGCGTCCAGAGCGAGAGGTCGAGCGCGAGTTTGGCGGCCTGCCGGCCGCGACGGGGGCGGTTCATGGGGGCGGGGGTTTCGCGCGTCATGCCGCGTGTGAGTAGAGAGAGGTGCCGGCCGCAAGGCCGGCGGCGGCGCATCCGTGGACGGCGCCCCCGTAGACGGCGCCCCCGTGGACGGCGCCCCCGTGGACGGCGCCCCCGTGGACGGCGCCCCCGTGGACGGCGCCCCCGTGGACGGCGCACTCGTGGACGGCGCGCACGGTGGCGACGACGCGATCCTGCTCGGCCTCGGAGAGCGCCGAGCCCGAGGGCAGGCAGAGCCCGTCGGCGAAGAGCGCCTCGGAGACGCCCCCCCCGACGGCCTCGTAGCCGCTGTAGGCCGGCTGCAAATGCATCGGCTTCCAGAGCGGGCGCGCCTCGATGTTTTCGGCTTCGAGCGCCCGGCGCACGGCCTCGCGGTCGGCGCCGAAGGCGGCAGGGTCGATCACGACACAGCTGAGCCAGCGCGTGTGCCGGCCCCACGACGCCTCGGGCATGAACGCGAGGCCGGGCAGGTCGCCGAGCGCGGCCTCGTAGCGTGCAAACACGCGCCGCCGCGCGGCCACGCGGTCCTCGATCTGCGCCAGCTGCCCGCGCCCGATGCCCGCGAGCACGTTCGAGAGGCGGTAGTTGAAGCCGATCTCGGTGTGCTCGTAGTGCGCGACCGGCTCGCGCGCCTGCGTGGCGAGCTTGCGCACGTGCGCGGCCACGCGCGCATCGTCAGTGACGAGCATGCCGCCGCCGGAGGTGGTGATGATCTTGTTGCCGTTGAACGAGTAGATGCCGGCCCGCCCGAACGTCCCGGGATGCCGCACGCCGTGCCGCGCGCCGAGCGCCTCGGCCGCGTCCTCCACCATCGGAACGCCGTAGCGCAGGCACAGCGCCGCGAGCGCGCCCATGTCGGCCGTCTGCCCGTAGAGGTGCACCGGGATGAAGGCGCGTACCTGCCGGCCGCGGCGCGCGCGGCTCCGGAAGACGTCCTCCACCAGGTTCGGATCGACGTTCCAGGACGCGCGCTCGCTGTCGGCGAAGACGGGCGTGGCGCCTTCGTAGAGCACCGGGTTGACGCTCGCGGCGAACGTGAACGTGGAGACGAGCACCTCGTCGCCCGGTCCGACCCCGAGGTCGCGCAGGGCCAGGTGCAGCGCGGCCGTGCCCGAGGCCAGCCCGACCGCGTGCTGCGCGCCAACGTAGGCGGCAAACTCGGCCTCAAATGCGTCGAGGTGCGGCCCGACGGGCGCGACCCAGTTGGTGGCAAACGCCTCCTGCACGTGCGCCAGCTCGGCGGCGCCGACGTGCGGGGGCGAGAGGTAGATGCGCGGGTTCACAGGCGGAGCGTCAGGCTGAACAATCGGGACGGGGGATCGGGACGGGGGATCGGGACGGGGGATCGGGACGGGGGATCAGGACGGGGGATCAGGACGGGGGATCAGGACGAGGGCCGTCGGGCCGGAGTGCCGGACCCGCTGCCGGGGGCCGGCGCGGCGACGAGGCGGGCGGGGACGCCAACGGCTGTCGCGCCGGGTGGGATGTCGCGCACGACGGCCGCGCCCGCCCCGACCGTGCTCCACGCTCCGATCGTCACGCCCGGGATTGCACAGGCGCCGATGCCGAGGAGGGCGCCCTCGCCGACGGTGACGCCACCGGCCAGGCGCACGCCCGGCGCGACGTGTGCAAAGTCGCCTAGGCGCGTGTCGTGGTCCAGGCTCGCGCCCGTGTTGACAATGGCGTGCGCGCCCACCGAGGCTTCGGGCTGCACGACGGCCCCTGCAAACACTACGGCGCCCGTGCCAAGCGATGCGCTCGGGTGGACGAGCGCGTGCGGGTGCACGGCCGTCACCCACTCGGCGGGCGCAAGGCGTGCGGCGAGCGCGCGGCGCACGGTGTTGCTCCCGATGGCCAGCACGGCACGCCGGCCGGCTACGCGCGCAGGCTCGACGGGCCCCAGGACGGGCCTGCCGAGCACGTGCGCGCCGGCAGCGTCCGGCCGGTCGTCCAGAATGCCGGAGACATCGAGCCCGCACGCATGCAGCGTCGCGATCACCACTCTGGCATGTCCCCCGCCGCCGATCACGAGCACGCTCATACGGATACCCCGGTGAACTCCGGCATGGTAGCGCTGCTCTCGGCACTGATCCCTTCACGGGCCAGCACCTTGCGCACCGTCATCCAGAGGATGCGCAGGTCCAGCGCGAAAGACTGATGATCGACGTACCACACGTCGAGCGCGAACTTCTCCTCCCACGAGAGCGCGTTGCGCCCGTTGACCTGCGCCCAGCCCGTGATGCCCGGACGCACCTCGTGGCGGCGAGCCTGCTCGGGCGAGTAGCGCTCGAGGTACTGCATCAGCAGCGGGCGCGGCCCGACGAGGCTCATCTCCCCGCGCAGGACGTTCCAGAGCTCGGGCAGCTCGTCCAGGCTGGTGCTGCGGAGGAAGCGCCCGAAGGCGGTCAGGCGCTCGGCATCCGGAAGCAGCCGGCCCTGCGCGTCGCGCGCGTCGGTCATCGTGCGGAACTTGACCATCTCGAAGGGCCGCCCGCTGAGACCGGGCCGTGTCTGGCGAAACAGCACCGGGCTGCCGAGTTTGACGCGCACAGCCAGCGCTACCGCGCCGAGCACGGGTGCAAGCACGAGCAGGCCTAGGGCGGCACAGACGATGTCGAAGAGGCGCTTCACTGAGCGGAAGAGGAACGAAAGAGCGCCCACCGGGACCAGAAAGACCGTGCCAACCCGGAGCCAGGCCGGGCGAGAGCCTTCCTGCCGGCTAACGGCAGGCCCATCAGACCCGCAGAGGCCGAACCGGGGCGACCAGGCGCCGCGCGGTAGAGTTGCGCGAGGGCGGCCCAGACGTGCTCGGGCTGAAAATCTCTCCGCACGCGGTTCTTTCCTTCCTCTCCGTGCGCGGCGCGCAGAGCGCCGTCGGCGAGGTAGCGCGCGAGCGCGTCGCGCAGCGCGTCCGCATCGCCGACGGGCACGAGCACGCCGGTCCGGCCATCTACGACGGCATCCACGACGCCCGTGGCGCACGTCCCGACGACCGGTAGCCCCGCGGCCGCCGCCTCGAGCACGACGTTCGGGAAGCCCTCGCGGTATGAGGGGAAGGCGAGCACGTCCATCAGATGGAAGTAAGGCGCTGCGTCGGCCACGAAGCCGGCGCGGTGAATCCGCGGGTGGGTGCAGAGCAGCGCCCGCGTCTCGTGGGGCAGCGGATCGCCGTCCTCGAAGTCGCCCACGAGAAGCAGACGCAGCGAGGGGTGTGTGGCAGCGAGCGCCTCGAAGGCGCGCGCCAGCTCCTCGAGGCCCTTGTCGCGCGTGAAGCGCCCCACGAATCCGATCACGGGGTCTGTCTCCGGAAGGCCCAGCGTGGCGCGCAGCGCCGCGATCCTGGCCGGGTCGGCGTGCGCGAAGCGGGCAGCGTCCACCCCGTTGGAACTGCCCTGCCCGAGCACGACAACCTTGCGCGCCGGCGCCAGGCCGAGCGCGACGTAGCGCGCGCCCAGGCTCTGGCTGACCGACACGACGTGCGTGGCGGCTGCCGCCGCGAGGCGCTCGGTGGTGGTCAGCAGGGCTCGCTTGGCGCCGCGCGTTGTCTCGAGGCGCAGTCCCCGGAGGGTGTAGATGCGCGCGGGCACGCCTGCCACGCGCGCCGCGAGCATGCCGAGAAGTCCTGCTTTGGGCGTGCCGGCGTTCACGACGTCCGGGCGCCAGCGGCGCATCACGCCCACGAGCGCGCGCAGCGCCGCCAGGTCGGCCCACGGGTCGATCTCCCGTGCCATCGGGACGGCGATCGTCTCGACGTTCTCGCGCGCCGCGACGGCGTCGAGGTCTGGGCCGGGCGAGGCGGCGACGGCGACCTCGAAGCCGGCTGCGCGCATCCAGGCGAGTTGGCCGCGCATGAGCAGGCGCGCGCTCTTGGCGTGCGTCACGATGCAGAGCACGCGCGGACGCCCGGTCAGCGGACGCCCGGTCAGCGGACGCCCGGTCAGCGGACGCCCGGTCAGAGGAGAGGTCATCGGACGATTAGCAGAACGGCATTCGTGCCGGCGATGACGGCAAACGCGGCAGCCTTTATGTAGAACCCGGACGGACGCTCCTCCTGGCCTTCGCGGTAGAGCAAGATGGCCGGGATGAGTATCCACGCGAAGACGCCCACGCGGTCCGAATACGGATATGAGAAGGCCAGAAACAGCGCCGAGGCGAGGGCGAGGTACATCCGCACCAGGAAGTCTTTCCTGGGCGCCACGCGCACGAGCCGCGTGAGCGGCACGCGAAGCGAGAGCCACGCCGCGCCGAGCGGTGCGAGCGTGTACAGGAAAAAGTCCGCCCGGAAGCCGACGCGGTAAAGCCGGTCGCTTCCACTGAGGTAGATGTCATAGCGGTCCTTGGCCAGCAGATCGACCAGGTTCAGGCCGAGCATGCGGTCTACCTGGTGCAGGCCAACGTCGTAGAACGAGAGCACCGAAGACGCGACGAGTATGCCGAGCAGCACCCGCACCGGCACGAAGACGGCAAGGACGCATGCGGCGATGTAGATCACCGACGAGCCATGCATGAATACCGCTGCCACGCCCCACGCCGTGGCCACCTTCCAGCGTCCGTTGAGCAGGTAGAGCGTACCGACGAGCAGCAGCGCCACGGCCACGCCATGCCGGATGACGTTGGTGCCGAGCGCGTGAAACACCGGCATCGTGGCGTAGAGCGCCAGCATGGGCACGAACGCGCGCCGGCTGAGCCGGCGCGCGAAAAGGGCCACCGCCCCGACGGTCAGGCCGGCGTAGAACACGAACGTCCCCCGTACCCCCACGACGGACCCGACGACTTTGGTCAGGGCATAGAAGAACGTATCGGTATTGCGGAAGCGAAACAGGATCGCCGAGAGTTCCGAGCCGGCGATCCAGGTGAACAAGCGGCGATAGTTCTCGGTATCCGCCCCGACGCTGTAGTCGCGGTAGCCGAACCAGAGCGTGAAGCCCACCACGAACGCCAGCCCGGCGAGCAGCCGGAGATGGCTCTCGAGCGAGACGCTCGCCTGATCGGCGAGCGTCGGCCGCACGGCCGCGCGTGCGCCGGCGTACCCGGGCCGGACCTCACGCATAGGGGGCCTCCGGCGTGGTTGTGGCCGTGATGGATGCCAGCACGGCTTCGGCTGCCGCGCGCTCGGCGGGGCTGAGCGCCTCGTTGCGCCGCGCCAGCAGGCGGTGCTCCTGGCCGAGCAGGTGCGCCGTCCGGTAGAGCGCCTCCCGCACGTAGGTCCGGGTTACTCTCCGCCACGCGCCGGCCGTGCCATAGAGCGTCGCCCCATGCATGGCATAGACGCGGCGCGCCGTCCGGAGACTCTTGAGGTAGGGCTGGAGGCGAAGCACGCCCGGGTCGCGGTAGAACAGCAGCGGCCGCTCGATTTTGCGGAAGCTGCCCGTACGCACGGTTCGGCTCCAGAGCTCGTGGTCCTCGCCGCGCACGAAGCGCGCGTCGTAAGGGTTGGCGCGCATCCAGGCGCGACGCGCCATGACGGTCGGATGGATGATGCCGGAGACGATGCCGACCAGCCCGGCAGCCTGCCCGCGCGCGCGAATGCCGAGGATGCGATCGTGCTCGTCGATGACGTACGCCTGGCCGTAGCAAACGTCCACGTCCGGCTCGGCCATCATGGTCGCCACCTGGGTGGAGAGCCGGTTCGGCATCATGAGGTCGTCGCTGTCCATGCGGGCCACGAGGTCCCCGCGCGCCTCGGCCGTGATCTGGTTGAGCCGGTCCACCAGACCCCGGTTGCGGTCGTCCGAGCGCACGCGGATGCGCACGTCGTCGAAGGACCGCGCGATCTCGAGCGAGCGGTCCGAGGAGCCGTCGTCGACAAGCAGCAGCTCCCAGTCATCGTAGTCCTGCCTGAGCACGGACGAGATCGTGGCCTCGAGCGTGCGCTCGGCGTTGAAGAAGGGCAGACCGATGGTTACGAGCATGGCATCAGCGCTGGTGGGCGGCGCTCCCGTCAGAGGCTGCCGGACGCAAGCGGGGGGCGACGAACGCCCCCGCGACGAGCAGAAACACGACTCGGCCGACCAGGAGCGCGGCTACGCCCCCCGCGATCCCCATCGGAGGCACGAGCGCCGCAGCGCACCCGAGCGTCGCCGCGAGCACGAGCACGAACATGGCGAGCTGCTGCCGGAACAGGCGCATCGACGTCATGGCGTAGCACAGCACGGACGCGACGATCTCGACGAGCGCAGCGACCATCACGATGACGAGCAGAGGCGCCAGGAAGGCGTACTCGGAGCCGTAGGCCAGGCCTAGCGCCCACTCGCCCAGCAGCAGCGCGCCGGCGATCCCCGCCCCGCCGAGCCCGGCCGCGACGAGCAGCATCTTGACGAGCAGCGCGCGGTAGGCCGCACGGTCGCCGTCCACCCAGCGCCGCGCGAGCGCCGGGCTCGTGGCCTGGCCGAGGGCGTTTACGACGGTGCTCAGCGGCACGACCAGGTACACGAGCGCCGAGTAGAACCCCACGCCGCGCTCGCCGAGCGTGGCCTGCAAGAAGTAGCGGGGCACGTTGACGTTGAGCGCCATCAGCATCGTCACGATGCCGAGCGGGAGCGCCACCCAGGCGATACGCCGCGCCACGCGCGCGTTCCAGCGCGGGCGCAGCGAGGAGACGTGCCGGGCCGTCACGGGCGCGTCGTGGAGCATCAGCACGAGCAGGCTCCCCACCGCCGCCGCCGCTACGGCCAGCACGAGGTCGCCGCTCGCATAGAGCACGCCGCCGATCACCGCAAGCATGAGCGGCCCGCGCAGCAGGTACGAACGCGCGACGCGGTCCATGCGCTCGTGCTGCTGGAGCTGTCCGTACATGACGTCGCTGAACGCCTCGACGGCCTTGGCGAGCGTGATGCAGACGGCCACCCACGCCGTGGCCGCGGCGTAGCCGGCCGCGCCCAGGATGCCCAGCACGACGAGCACGGCCGCCAGCGTCGTGGCCACACGCAGCCCGAGGTAGTCCGCGAACGCGTGCTCGGCCTCCACGTCGATGGCCTGAAGGCTACGCAGCTGCAGGTTGGCCAGCAGAAAGACCGGCGCGGCGATGGCCAGCCCGAGCGCGTACTGCCCGACGAGCTCGGGCGAGCCCAGACGCGCCAGCACCATCAAGACGCCCCACTGGCAGGCCGCGTAGACCACGTTGCCCGCAAACGTCCACGACACGTTGAGGCGCAGCGAAAGGCGGCCCTGCGGAGCGGCCGCCCCTCGAAGCAGCCCGCGGCGCGGCGCGACCTCGCGCACGACGTGCCCCTGCTCGCTGGCGCGCGCGCGCGCCACGAGCGCCGGCGAGACCGGAGCCGCTGAAGCGGGCGGGGGAGCGCTCGAAGGGGCGTCCGTCATGGGTTCCGGCGCAGCGCCGGGCGAGAGGGAGGAAAGTGCTCTCGCTTCGCCTGTCAAAAGCTACGCCCGTCGCAGCCGTAGCCCCTGCATTCCCCTGTGGGCTACTGAACACCGCATACAGGCCGGCCGGGCAGGAAACGCCGCCCTCGCACCCCGGTACAAATCTTTCCCCTCCCCTTTCCTTTTTGCCCCATGGCCTTTCAGATCGCCGACCTCCCCTACGCCTACGACGCGCTCGAGCCTCACATCGATGAGGAGACGATGCGCATCCACCACACGAAGCACCATGCGGCCTACGCGTCCAACCTCAACGCGGCTCTCGACAAACACGGCCTGAACGACGGCGAGCGCTCCATCGAGGACCTCCTGGCGAACCTCGACGACCTTCCGGAGGACATCCGCACGGCCGTGCGTAACAACGGCGGCGGCTACTTCAACCACGCCATCTTCTGGACCATCATGAGCCCCTCGGGCGGCGGCGAGCCCACGGGTGAACTGGCCAAGGCGATCGAAGACGCCTTCGGCAGCTTCGAGGCGTTCAAGGACGGGTTCGAGGCCAAAGCCAAGAGCCAGTTCGGCTCGGGCTGGGCCTGGCTCGCCATGACGCCCGAGGGCAAGCTTCACCTGCACGGCATGCCCAACCAGGATAACCCCGTCATGCACGGGGACCAACCGATCCTCGGCCTCGACGTGTGGGAGCACGCCTATTACCTCAAATACCAGAACCGCCGCCCGGACTATGTCTCGGCCTGGTGGAACGTGGTCAACTGGGACGAGGCGGACCGCCGCTACCGCAACTACCGCGCGCAGGCGGCCTGAGGCGGCCCTTCGAGGCCGGGCGGCGGGCCGGGCGGCGCCTCAGGCGTCCGCGCCGGCCTGCACCTCGGCCTCGATCGCGGCCGGCGCCTTCGGGATCGCGGGCCCGAGCACGCGCGCGCCGGCCTCGGTCACGAGCACGTCGTCCTCAAGGCGGATGCCGCCCAGGCCCACCCAGGTCTCGATGGCGTCGTAGTTCAGGAACGCGGCGTGCCGCCGCGCGGCGCGCCACTGCGCCACGAGCGGCCCGATCAGGTACACCCCCGGCTCAACCGTCACCACGTGCCCCGGCGCGAGCGGACGCGCGAAGCGCAGCGCGCGCAGCCCGAACTGCTCCGCGCGGCGGTGCGCCGCGTCGTAGCCGACGCGGTCCTCCCCGAGCGCCTCCATGTCGTGCACGTCGAGCCCGAGTGCGTGCCCGAGGCCGTGCGGGAAGAAGAGCGCATGCGCGCCCTCGGCGACGGCCTCCGCCGGGTCGCCCCTCATCAGACCGAGTGCGGTCAGCCCGTCGGCGATCACGCGGGCGGCGCGCAGGTGCAGGTCGCGGAAGGGCACCCCGGGGCGCATCCCCTCAATGGCGGCCTCCTGCGCCGCGAGCACGACGTCGTAGAGCATGCGCTGCCGCTCGGAGAAACGTCCGCCGACGGGCGCCACGCGCGTCACATCGGCCGCATAGCGCCCGGCGGGCGAGACAGCGCCGGCATCGGCGAGCAGCAGGTCGCCGGTCTCAAGGTGCGCGGCGGTCGGGTGGTTGTGCAGCACCTCGCCGCGGCGCGTGAGGATGATCGGGAAGGAGGGATAGCTGCCCTCGGCGAGTGCGAGGCCCTCCATGGCGCCGGCCACCTGCTGCTCGGTACGGCCTGGCTGCGCGTGCCGCATCGCGAGGCGGTGCATGGCCGCTGCGATCTCGAGCGCGCGCTCGATCTCGGCGACCTCCTCGCCTGACTTGACGAGCCGCTGCGCCACGACTGCGGCCACGAGCGCCTCCGAGACCGGCAGCGCGTCCGGGGCTGCGCCGAGCGCGCGCGCGAGCGCCAGGCGCGTCTCGGCCCGGTAGGGCGGCAGCAGGTGGACCGTCCGGCCGGCGCCCTGCGCCGCGGCGACGGCCTCGGCGAGCGCCGCGAGCGGCGCCGTGCGCCGGATACCGGCCGCCGCCGCCCGCTCGGCCAGCGGCGGCAGCGGTCCCTCCCACACGACGTCGTCCATGGTCGGGTCGTGCCCGAAAAGCGTCGCCTCGCCGGACTCGGCGTCGAGCGTGAGCGCGAGACCGGGCGCGTCGAGCCCGGCGTAGTAGAGAAACGAGCCGTCCTGCCGGAAGGGGTACACGTTGCCCGCGTAGTTCATGGGCGCGTGGGCGTGGCCGGGCAGCACGACGAGCCCTCGGCCGACGGCGCGGGCGAGCGTGGCACGGCGGGCGACGTACGTCTGGGGCGGAAAGGCAGGCATAGCGGCGAGAAGAAAAACAGGGCGCCGTAGGGTACCATCCGGCGCGGCGCCGCGCACCGACCGTGCCCGGCTGCGGAACTCCCCGCGAAACCGCGCGAACACCGAGCACCCCGCACCGGCCGTTCACGCCGTCTCCACGCAAGTGGAACACCTTCGGCATGATCGCGCTGCACGCGCGGTGTTACCCCTTCGCATTCCCTGCCCATCCTCCTGCGGCCAGCTCATGGCGCTCTCCCCGAAGCAGAAGCGCATCGCCCTCTGGGCCGGGCTCGCGGCAGCGGCCGTACTCGCGGCCGTGCTCGTGCCGCGCGTGTTCGGCGGAGACGCCGAGGCTGGCCGCAGCCCTGGCGGCGGCGGCCCTGGCGGCGGACGCGGCGGGGACTCGCTCACGGTCACCGTGGCGCAGGTGCGCGCCGAGCTGCTCGAGGAGCGCCTCACCACGACCGGCGAGCTCGACCCCTGGGAGGCCGTCGACGTGCGGGCCGAGGTGGCCGGGCGTATCGTCTCGCTCGGCTTCGCCGAGGGCGCTTTCGTGCGGCAGGGCCAGACGCTCGCCGTGCTCGACACGGACGTTCTCCGCGCCGAGGTGCAGGCCGCCCGCACGCGCCGCGACCTGGCGGCCGTGCAGACGGCCCGCCGGCGCGAGCTCTTCGAGATCGGCGGCCTCAGCCGGCAGGCGCTCGACCAGGCCGAGAGCGAACTGCGCGTGCTCGAGGCCGAGCTGGCTCGCCTCGCCGCGGAGATCGACCGCCGGCGCATCGTGGCGCCGTTCTCAGGCCAGATCGGCCTGCGCGAAATCAGCGTCGGCGCGTACGTGGCGCCGGGCGACCGTATCGCCACGCTGCGTCAGACGAGCCCGCTCCGCCTGACGTTCGCCGTGCCCGAGCGCTACGCCGGGCGCCTGCCCGTCGGCACGCCCGTGCGCTTCCGCGTGCCAGGCCGGGAGGACGACTTCGTCGCCACCGTGTACGCGTTCGAGTCCGCCGTAGACCCGGGCACGCGGGCCGTCACGGTGCGCGCGCGCGCGGCCAACCCGGGCGGCGTGCTTCAAGCGGGCAGCTTCGCCGAGGTCACCGTCGTGTTCGAGGCGATCGAGAACGCCCTCCTCGTGCCCACGGTGGCCGTCGTGCCCTCGGCCGACAGCGCGCGCGTCTACGTCGTCGCCGACGGGCAGGCGCAGCCGCGCAACGTCGCCACGGGCATCCGCACGGCCGACGAGGTCCAGATCACGGCCGGGCTACGCGAAGGCGAGGTCGTGCTCACGTCCGGCTTCGACGAGGTGCGGCCGGGGCAGCCGGTGCGCGTCTCGCGCGGCGCGTTCGACCCCGGCGCGGTGCGCCCCGAGACGCCCGAGCGTCCTTCCGCCTTCCGCCCCGCGTCCGGCGGCCCGTCCGGCAGCCCCCGCTAGCTCCTACGACCATGGCCGCACTCTACGACCTCTCCGTCCGCCGCCCGGTCTTCGCCACCGTGCTCTCGCTGGCGATCGTGATCGGCGGCGTGATCGGATTCACGCAGCTCGGCGTGCGCGAGTACCCGGTCGTGGAGCCGCCTGTGGTGTCGGTGCAGACGAACCTGCGCGGCGCCAACGCGACCGTGGTCGAGAACCAGGTGACCGAGCCGCTCGAGGCGTCCATCAACGCCATCGACGGCATCCGCTCGCTGACGAGTACCAGCCGCGAGGGCCGCTCGACGATCCGCGTCGAGTTCGAGCTCGGGGCGGACCTGGACGCGGCTGCCGCCGAGGTGCGCGACCGCGTCAGCCGCGCCCGGCAGCAGCTCCCGCCCGAGATCGACGAGCCGGTCGTCTCCAAGGCCGACGCCGATGGGCAGCCGGTCGTTTTCCTCAACCTGGCCTCGGACCGCTACTCGCTGCTCGAGCTGACCGAGATCGCGGAGAATTTCTTCGCCGAGCGCCTCCAGACCATTCCCGGCGTGGCGGCGGTCGACATCTGGGGCGCCCGGCGCTACGCGATGCGCCTCGTCATGGACCCGGCGCGCCTGGCGGCCTACAACCTCACGCCGGCCGACGTCCGCACGGCCGTGCAGCGCCAGAACCTCGAGCTGCCCGGCGGACGCATCGAGGGCGACCAGGTGGAGCTGACCATCCGCCCGCTCACGCGCCTGGCCACGCCCGAGGAGTTCGAGGGCCTCGTGCTGCGCGCCGACGGGCCGACGCTCGTGCGCTTCCGCGACGTGGGCCGCGTCGAGCTCGGCGCGCTCAACGAGCGCACGCTGCTACGCCGCGACGGCGCCGAGATGGTCGGCGTCGTGCTGCGCCCGCTGCCGGGCGCCAACCAGATCGACATGGTGGACGCGTTCAACGCGCGCGTCGCGGAGATCGCGCCGGACCTGCCGCCGGGCATCCGGCTCGGCATCGGCTTCGACAACACCGTGCCCATCCGCGCCTCCATCCGCGAGGTGCAGCAGACGCTGCTGCTCGCGCTCGCGCTCGTCGTGCTCGTCATCTTCGCGTTCCTGCGCGACTGGCGCACGACGCTCGTGCCCGTGCTCGTCATCCCGGTCTCGCTCGTGGGGGCCTTCGGCGTGATGGCGCTCGCCGGCTTCTCGGTCAACGTGCTCACGCTGCTCGCGCTCGTGCTCGCCATCGGCCTCGTCGTGGACGACGCCATCGTCGTGCTCGAGAACATTTACGCCAAGATCGAGGGCGGCGCGGACCCGCGCCCGGCGGCGGTGCGCGGCACGCGCGAGATCTACCTGGCCGTCATCGCGACCACGCTCGCGCTCGTGGCGGTCTTCCTGCCCATCATCTTCCAGGGGGGCATCGTCGGGGCGCTCTTCCGCGAGTTCGGGCTCACGATCGCCGGCGCGGTCGTGATCTCGTCGTTCGTCGCGCTCACGCTCACGCCCATGGTGGCCTCGAAGCTGCTGCGGCGGCGCGCGCGGGCGCCGTGGCTCTACCGCAAGACCGAGCCCGCGTTCGCGCGCCTGGCGGACGGCTACCGCCGCGCCCTCGGCGCGTTCCTGCGCGTGCGCTGGCTCGCGTTCGTGGTCATGCTGGCCGCCGGCGCCGGCATCTGGACGCTCTTCGGCGCTCTCGAGAGCGAGCTCGCCCCGCAGGAGGACCGCTCGCAGCTGCGCCTGACGGCCAACGCGCCGCAGGGGCGCGGCTACGCCTACATGCTCGCCTACATGCGCGAGCTCGAGGACCTCGTGCGCCGGGAGGTGCCCGAGGCCGCCGCCGTGATCTCGGTCACCTCGCCCGGCTTCGGCGGCGCGGCGTCGGTCAACTCGGGATTCGTGACGGTGCGCCTGGTGCCCCCTGCCGAGCGCACGCGCACGCAGGACGAGATTGCGAGCGCGCTCCAGCGCGCCGTGCGCGGCCTGCCCGGCGCGCGCGTCAACGTGGCGCAGCCGCCCACGATCGCCACGCAGACGAGCCGCGGCCTGCCGGTGCAGTTCATCGTGCAGGCGCCCACGCTCGAGGCGCTCCAGGAGACCATGCCGGCCTTCATGGCCGCGGCCAACCAGGACCCGGCGTTCCAGTTCGCCCGCTCGAACCTCGAGTTCACGCTGCCCGAGCTCCAGGTCGAGGTCGACCGCACGCGCGCGCAGACGCTCGGCATCGATCCGCAGGACGTCACGGGCACGCTCCAGCTCGCGCTCTCGGAGCAGCGCGTCGGCTTCTTCATCCGCGACGGCAAGCAGTACGAGATCATCGGGCAGCTCGAGCGCGAGGGACGCAACACGCCGGCGGCGCTCGAGCGGCTGACGGTGCGCAGCGCCTCGGGCCAGCCCATCCCGCTCGCCAACCTCGTCACGACGCGCGAGTCGGCCGCGCCGCCGCAGCTCAACCGCTTCCAGCGCTTCACCGCCGCGACGGTCTCGGCGCAGCCCGCCCCCGGGGTCTCGCTCGGCGAGGCCATCGAGGCCATGGAGCGCATCGCGGCCGAGACGCTGCCGCCGGGCTTCACGACGGCCCTGGACGGACAGAGCCGCGACTTCCGCGAGTCCAGCGGCCAGATCTACGTCGTCTTTCTGCTCGCGCTCGTGCTGATCTTTCTCGTCCTCGCGGCGCAGTTCGAGAGCTTCCGCGACCCGCTCACGATCCTGTTCACGGTCCCGCTCGCGCTCGTGGGCGCGCTCGGCCTGCTGTGGCTCTTCGGCGCGACCCTCAACGTGTTCAGCCAGATCGGGCTCGTGATGCTGATCGGGCTCGTGACCAAGAACGGCATCCTGATCGTCGAGTTTGCGCGGCAGCGTCGCGAGGCCGGCGCGGACGTGCATACGGCCGCCGCCGAGGCCGCCGAGGCGCGCTTCCGGCCCATCCTGATGACGGCCTTCTCGACCATCCTCGGCACGCTTCCCATCGCGCTCGCGCTCGGCAGCGGCGCCACGAGCCGCATCCCGATGGGCCTGGCCGTGATCGGCGGCATGGCTGTCGGGACGGCGCTCTCGCTCTTCGTGGTGCCGGCCGTCTACACGTTCATCGCCGGGCGGCGCCTGCCCGACAACCCGGACCTCGACCGCGCGCTCCGCCGCGACGCCGCCGGCGCGGCGCGCCGCGACGCGCCGAGCGCCGGCAACGGACGGGCCGGCGAACGGGCAGCCGGCAGCGGAACGGCCGGCGACGGAATGGCCCGCAGCGGCACCGCGGCGACGCCCCCCCCGGCCTTCCCGGCGCCTCTCTCCGTCCTTCCGAACGCGCGCCCGCCCGACGAGCCCGCTGGCGACGGTGCCGCGCAGCCCGCGCCGCTCCCCGATCGCCCCGCGCCCTGAACGTGTCCCTCTGCTCTCCCCGCCTCGCCGGCCCGGCCGGCGCGCGCCGGGTCGCTGTGGCCCTCGCCGCCGGCCTGCTCCTGCCCGCCACCGGCCTGCTCCTGCTCGCCGCCGCCGCCACCGCCCAGCCCGTGCCGGAGCGCGGCCTCCGCCTGCAGACCGTCCCGCCGCTTCCGGACTCGCTGCGCCTCTACGGCGAGACGTTCGCGACCGGCCTCGAGCCGGCGCCCTTGCTCGCCCCGGCACAGCCCGTCTCGCTCGCCGACGCCGTCGCCATCGCGCTTGCGCGCAACCCCGAGCGGGCAGCTTCGGCGCTGGAGGCGCTCCGCGCCGAGACCGACGTCACCCCCGGCAACGCCGGCTTCCTGCCGACGCTCGACGCGAGCGTGCGCGTGAGCGGCGGGCAGGGCGGACAGCTCTTCGGCGGGCAACGCGCGAGCGCCCAGGGCTCGACCACCGTCTCGGCCGACCTCGCCGCCGGCGTCACGCTCTTCGACGGCGGGCGCCGCGCGGCCACGTTCGCCCGCCTCGAGGCCGACGCTCGCCGCTTCGCCCTCCTGGCCGACCTCGACGCGGAGGCGCTCGTGCTCGCTGTCGTCACCGCCTACTACGACGCCGCGCGCCAGGCCGCGCTCGTCGACGCACTCGCCGAGGCCGTCGGCGTCTCCGAAGACCGGCTCCGCCTCGCCGCCGCGGAGGTCCGTATCGGCACCGCAGCCGACGTCGACGCGGCGCTCGCGCTCGCGGACCTCAACGCCGACCGCGCGGCGCTCCTGCGCCAGCAGCTTCAGCTCGCCGCCGCCCGGGCCACGCTCGGCGGCCTGCTCGCACTCCCGGACCCGCTCGCGGTCGCGCCCGCCGACAGCCTCGCGCTCGGGCCGCCGCCCGACCTTCCTCGGCTCGCCCTTCTGGCCCGCACGCAGAACCGGCGCCTGCGCGCGCTCGCCGTGGCCGAGGAGGCGGCCGCGCGCGTCGCGGACGAGGTCCGCTCCGAGTTCGCGCCGCGCGTGCGCGCCACGGCCGGCCTCGGCGCCGGCGCCGCCGATCGCGGCCCGCTGCCGCTCGCCTTCCGGCCCGGCCTCGCCGCCGATCTCTCGTACGGCCTCACGCTCTCGCTGCCGCTCCTCGACGGCGGCGAACGCCGGCGCCGCGTGCAGGTGGCCGGGATCCGCCAGCGCCAGGCCGCGCTCGACACGGCTGGCGAGCGCCTCGCGCTCGAGACTGAGCTGGCGCGCCTCGCGGCCTCCGTGCAGACGTTCCGCGCGCTCGTCGCTCTCGAGGCGCGCAACGAGACCATCGCGCGGCAGAACGTGCGCGTCGGGCTGGCGCAGCTTCAGCTTGGCTTCATCTCGCCGCTCGAGCTGCGCCAGGTGCAGCTGGCACTGGTCAACGTGCAGACGCGCCGCGTGGACGTGCTCTTCCAGGCGCTGCGCGCCGAGGCCGAGCTCCGTTTCCTCGCCGGTACGCTTCTACCTCCCGAGGCGGTGCTGGCCGCGCCCTGAGGGCGTGCGCTGCGACCTGGAACGCCCGCAACGCACGGGCGCCTCTTGGCCCGAGATTCGCCGGGGGCACTAAGGTCACGACGGCTTCTGGCCGATATGCACGCAACGTAACCTTGACGCCCTCGACGGTTAAAACATGACGCAAGTCCACGACGGCCTGCGCGGCCTCCTCTCTGACTCCCCCCGGCGCTGGCTCGTCACCGGCGCAGCCGGCTTCATCGGCTCGCACCTGACCGAGACCCTGCTCGCGCTCGGGCAGGACGTGGTCGGGCTCGACAACTTCGCGACCGGCTCACGTCGCAACCTCGAGGCCGCTGCCGGCGACCACCCGCGCTTCCGCTTCCTCGAGGGCGACATTCGCAACGCGGCCGCATGCGCCGAGGCCTGCGCCGGCGTAGACGTGGTGCTGCACCAGGCCGCGCTCGGCTCCGTCCCCCGCTCCGTCGCCGACCCGCTCACGTCGCACCAGGTCAACGTGGACGGCTTCGTGAACATGCTCCTCGCCGCACGCGACGCCGGCGTGCGCCGCTTCGTCTACGCCTCGTCGAGCTCGGTCTACGGCGACCACCCGGCGCTCCCGAAGCGCGAGGGCGAGATCGGCACGCCGCTCTCGCCCTACGCCGTCACCAAGCGCGTCAACGAACTCTACGCGCGCACCTTCCAGGACCACTACGGCCTCGAGGCGGTCGGGCTACGCTACTTCAACGTGTTCGGCCCCCGGCAAGACCCGGAGGGGCCCTACGCGGCCGTGATCCCGCGCTGGCTCGGGCAGATGCTCGCCGGGCAGCGCTGTACCATCAACGGAGACGGCGAGACGAGCCGCGACTTCTGCTACGTCGCCAACGCCGTGCAGGCCAACCTGCGCGCGGCCGCCGCGCCCTCCGAGGCCACGGGGCGCGTCTACAACGTGGCCGTGGGCGACCGCACGACGCTCAACACGCTGCACGACCACCTCGGCCGCGCGCTCGTCGCGCTCGGCGCCCTGCCCGAGGCGCCCGCGCCCGCGTACGCGCCCTTTCGCGCGGGCGACGTTCGGCACTCGCTCGCCGACGTCTCGGCCGCGCGCGACGCGCTCGGCTACGCGCCCTCGCACCGCATCGGCGAAGGCCTGGCCGAGACCGTCGCGTGGTACGCGGCGCAGCACGCCCCGGCGACGCCCTGAGCACGGCCACGGCTTCCCTCTCCCGACCTTCCTCTTTTTCCTCTACCCCAAACGGCATGACTTCCGCCAACTCCTCCGCCGACGCGCTCCTGGCGCGCATCCACGCCCGAGAGGCCACGCTCGCCGTAATCGGCATGGGATACGTGGGCCTGCCGCTCGCCGTCGTCTTCGCCGAAGCCGGCGTGCGCGTGATCGGCATCGACCTGAGCGAGGACAGGATGGCCGCGCTCAACCGCGGCGAGAGCTACATCGAGGACATCCCGGACGCGCGCCTGCGCCCGCTCGTCGAGCAGGGCCTCATTCGCGGCACGACCGACTTCGACGCGCTCCGCGACGCCGACGGCATCTCGATCTGCGTCCCGACGCCGCTCGGCAAAACGCGCGATCCCGACATCTCCTACATCGTCTCGGCCACGGACGAGATCGCACCGCGCCTGCGCGCCGGACAGGTCGTCGTGCTCGAGAGTACGACCTACCCCGGCACCACGCGGGAGGTGATCCAGCCCGCGCTCGAGAAGAGCGGCCTCGCCGTCGGGCAGGACATCTTCCTCGCCTTCAGCCCCGAGCGTGTCGATCCCGGCCGCGAGGACTTCACGACGCGCAACACGCCCAAGGTGATAGGCGGCGTCACGCCGGCCTGCACCGAGCTCGCGACGGCCTTCTACCGCCAGGCCATCGACACGCTCGTGCCCGTCTCGAGCCCGGAGGCGGCCGAGATGGTCAAGCTGCTCGAGAACACGTTTCGCGCGGTCAACATCGGGCTCGCCAACGAGGTCCTGCTCATGTGCGACAAGCTCGGGCTGGACGTATGGGAGGTCATCGACGCGGCGGCCACCAAGCCGTTCGGGTTCATGAAGTTCACTCCGGGGCCAGGCCTGGGCGGGCACTGCATCCCCATTGACCCGCTCTACCTCTCGTGGAAGCTGAAGTCGCTCAACTATACGGCGCGCTTCATCGAGCTGGCCTCGGAGGTCAACACCAGCATGCCGCGCTACTGGGTGCAGGCGGTCCAGGACGCGCTCAACGAGGAGGGCAAGGCGCTGCGCGGCAGCCGCGTGCTCGTGCTCGGCGTGGCCTACAAGAAGGACATCTCGGACGTGCGCGAAAGCCCCGCGCTCGACATCATCCAGCTGCTGCTCGAGAAGGGCGCCCAGGTCTCCTACCATGACCCTCACGTGCCCCGGTTCGACGAGCACGGCGTGGCGATGGAGGGCGTGGAGGACCTGCCTGCAGCCCTCCGCGAGGCCGACTGCACGCTCGTCGTGACGGACCACTCGGCCTACGACTGGGACGAGCTCGCAGAGCATGCGGGCCTGGTCGTGGATACGCGCCGCACGCCGCTCTCGCGCCTGACGGCCACGGCCTGACGGCCGGCCTTCGCCGGAGGCCCCCGGGGCCGGGCGCTGCGCGCTCTTCGTCCGCGCCGCGCGCCCGCCTACGCGTCGCGCAGAACCGCCAGGAGCCGCGTCAGGTCGGGCGCGCTCAGCCGCCCCTCGGCGTGCAGCGCCTCAAGCGCTGCACGCAC
>JBKBRC010000026.1:0-279 GCA_046292345.1 Rubricoccaceae bacterium | reverse complement strand
GGGGGGGCCGGCCCCCCCCCCCCCCCCCGCGCCGCCCCCCCCCCCCCCCCCCCCCCCCACGGCCGGTCGGTCGGTCTCCCCTTCCTCTCGGAACGCGGGCGGCGCGAGCATGACCTGCTCGAGCAGCGTCTTGACGTAGCCGGCTGCCGCGGCGCGCGCCGAGAAGTCCAGCTTCTCGGTGATGGTCGCCCGGCCCCGGTTTACGTCCACCTCGAGGCGCCGGCCGCCGAGCACGAGCCGCCGCACGCGCACGCCGACGACGTTCTCGTAGGCCACCGT
>JBKBRC010000025.1:0-39682 GCA_046292345.1 Rubricoccaceae bacterium | reverse complement strand
GGGTCGCCAGACGCGAAGCGCCGGCCGTTTCCTCGGAAGCGGCCGGCGCTTTCGCTTTCAGATGCCCGCGCCGCAGGTGCCGCAGGGCCGCTCGGAGGCGCCTCAGCGGGGCTCGCCGCGGAGGAAGGCCTCGGCCTGCTCCACCATGCGGCGGCTGCCGATGAAGACGGGGATGCGCTGGTGAAGCGCGCGCGGCTGCACGTCCAGAATCGGCCCCTTACCCGTCGAGGCGAGCCCGCCGGCCTGCTCCACGATCATGGCCATCGGGTTGGCCTCGTACATCAGGCGCAGCTTGCCCTCGGAGTCGCGCGTGTTGGCCGGGTAGATGTAGATGCCCCCCTTGATGAGGTTGCGGTGGAAGTCCGCCACGAACGAGCCGATGTAGCGCGTCGTGTAGGGGCGCGGCGGCTGGTCGTCCGGCACCTCTTCCTGCATCCACTTGATGTAGCGCTTGAGGCCCTCGTCCCACGAGTGGTAGTTGCCCTCGTTGATCGAGTACATGCGGCCCATCTCGGGCGTGCGGATGCCTGGGTGCGAAAGCAAGAACTCGCCGATGGACGGATCGAGCGTGAAGCCGTTGACGCCGTTGCCGGTCGTGTAGACGAGCATCGTCGAGGAGCCGTAGACGACGTAGCCGGCGCCGACCTGCCGGCGCCCGGGCTGGAGCGCCTGCTCGACGCTGACCGGCCCGACGTGGTTTTCGGGGACTTTGTAGATCGAGAAGATGGTGCCGATGGACACGTTTACGTCCACGTTCGAGGAGCCGTCGAGCGGGTCGAAGAGGACAATGTATTTGCCCGAGCAGTCTTCAAACTGGAGCGGGATGGCCTCGGCGTGCTCCTCGGAGCCGATCAGGCAGACCTCGCCGCCACGGCGGAGCGCGCGCACAAACTCCTCGTGCGCGAGCACGTCGAGCTTTTTCTGCACCTCGCCCTGCACGTTCACCTCGCCCGAGTCCCCGAAGATGTCCACCAGGCCGGCCTTCCGCACGTCGCGGTCGACGATCTTGGAGGCGAGCGCGATGTCGCGGAGCAGGCGCGAGAACTGCCCTGTCGAGCCCGGGGTGTCGGCCTGCCGTTCGATGATGAACTGCTCGAGGGTCTTGAGTGCGCCGCCGGAGAGCTGGGGCGAGATCGCGGCGCCATTGGCGGGGCGGGTCATTGCGGTAGCTTGCATCAGATCTGCATCAGAGAAGACGAGGGGGTTCAGGCGAACTTACGCCACGACCGTGCCGAAACCGGCAGCCCCCGACGTGCCGGGCGGTGCGTCGGAGGCGGAGAGCAGCGCCGGGTGGGCGCGCCGCAGCGCCGCGAGCGCCGCCGCCGTGCGCGCGCCGACGGCCGCCTCGCCCCGTTCGACGGCCCGGACGAGCTTTCTGAGCGCCCCGGCATCGTCTACGTCCTCGTGTTCGGGCAGCAGCACGGGCTGCAGGCCCGCCGCGAACGCGCGCGCGAGCGTGTCCTCGAGCACGCGCGCGTGGCTGTACTCCATCGCGAAGAGCGCGGGCGCGACTTCGCTCAGGCCGAGCAGATAGTACCCGCCGTCGGCCGCCGGGCCCAGTACGGCTGCGAGCGGCACCTCGAGCGCGCGGAAGGCCTCGCCGACGAACGCGAGCGGAAGTGCCGGGTGGTCCGTGCCGATCACGACGGCCGCGTCGTGCCCGGCCGCGAACGTCTCGACGAACGCGCGGAGCATGCGCGCGCCGAGGCCCTCGCCGTGCTGCCTGTGCACCGAGACGCCCGCCGGCACGAGCCCGTCCGGCACGGCCTCGTCGGTGCCGAGGTAGAGCCGCACGGCCACGTCACGCCCGAAGGCGCCGGGGATGGCGTAGGCCCCGAGCGCGTCGCGCAGGAAGGCGTCGTAGAGGTCGGCGGCTTCCTCGGCTGTGAGCGGCGGCACGAGGCGCGTCTTGACGCGCCCGGGGCGAGGCACCTTGGCGAAAACGATCAGTGCAGGGCGGAGGGCAGGCATCGCGGAGCGGCGGCAGGCCGGCGGTTGAGGGTCCGGTCGGGGGCGGGGGGCTGAGGAGGCTACGACAGCGCCGGCCAGCGCACCTCGGGCAGCGGCCCGAGGTGCGCGCCGGTGGCGCGGGCCTCGCCCAGTGCGGCCTCGAGCAGCGCCAGGCGCCGCGCCCAGCGCGCGGGCGGCGCGTCGCCCGCGTCGTTATGCCAGAGCACGACCGCGCACCCGCCGGCGCGGCGCGCAGCGTCGAGTACGGCACCGAGCGCGCGGGCAGCGGCGGCATCGCCGAGTGCGCGGTAGCCGAAGAGGGTCGTGTCCATCACGGCGAGCGGCCACGCCGTGAGCGCGCGGGGCGCGTCGGCCGCGAAGTCGTAGGCGCGAAACGGGTGCGCCGTGCCGCACCGGAAGCCCTCGTGCTCGGCAAAGCCGAGCGTCGCGTCGGCGGCGAAGCCGGCCGCGACGAGCGCCTCGGGGGTGACGGGGTCTTGCCAGCGCAGGAAGTGCGCGCGCGCGAGCGCCGGCGCGCGGCCGAGCGCGCGTGCGAGACGGTCCCGTTCGGCGGCCAGGCGGGCCGGCTCGAGCGGCGCGCGGTAGCTCGGATGCAGCCCGATGCCGAAGCCCTCGGCGGCCAGGCGCTGCAGCCACGGCCGGAGCGGACGCAGCCGGTACGGCACGTCTTCGGGCGCCGAGGCACCCGCTTTGACGAAGAACGTGGCCTGCGTGCCCAGGCGCCGCGCGAGGCGCTCGAGCGCCGCAAGGCTCTCGGCGCGCGGATCGCCCGGGCGGAGCAGACGGGCCGCGCCCGCACGCGGCCCTTCGCGGCGGAGCGCGCCCAGCGCGGCGCGCAGCCGGCAGGAGCGGACGAAGTCCACGTCGTGCGTGAGCGCGACCATCCACGGCGCGCCGGCCCACGTCCGCGGGCGTACGGGCGCACCGCGCGCGCGGAGGGCCGCGCCGAGCCAGGCCCGCATCACGTCTACCGAGGGCACGAGGGCTGTGCCGAGCGCCGCCTGGAGCGAGGCGGCAAACGGGAAGCGCCCGTGCCGGTCGCGCGGGCCAGCGGTCTCCTGGGCGCGCGCGAGCCACCAGAACGCCGACGCGAGCACGTCCGCCTCGACCGTCCGGGCCGGATCGGCGGCGGCCGTGCCCGAGGCGAACGGCAGCGGGGCGCACGCGCCCTCGTGCGCGAGCCAGGCGGTGTTGTGCGGCGCGACGGGCCCCGGCGCGCGCACGGCGGCGAGGCCCGCCTCGGAGAGTCTCAGGCGCAGCGCGGCAGGCGCGAGCGCCCCCGAGGCCAGCCGGCCCTCGGGGTCCGGGCCGGCGTAGATCCCCTCGCCGACCTCTCCCGGGCTCGTCCAGGCCGGGCGCAAGCCGAGCCCGGCGAGCAGTTCCTCGGCCGCGTAGCGCAGGCGCGGGAGGGCCGGGGCGGGTGCCTCGAGGCAGCACGGCACGGGCCGCCGCGCGTCATCGCACACGGCGCGGCGCCTCCGGGCGCGGGGATCGGGCGTAGCTTGCCATGCGTGCGCAGACGGCGGACCGGTCCCGATGGTACTCCGTGCGGCGCCCTCCGCACAACCCGCCCGCACATGACGAGCCGCTTCAAGCTGTTCAACGACCCCGTCCACGGCTTCGTCTCGGTTCCCAAGGGCCTCGTGCTCGAGCTGATCGAGACGCCCGAGTTCCAGCGTTTGCGCCGCATCCGGCAGCTCGGGCTTGGCTTTCTCGTGTTCCCCGGCGCCGTCCACACGCGCTTCGAGCACGCGCTCGGCGCGATGGCGCTGATGCAGGAGGCCCTCGGCACGCTGCGCGACAAGGGCACCGTGATGACGACCGACGAGATCGAGGGCGCGCTCATAGCCGCGCTGCTTCACGACGTCGGGCACGGCCCGTTCTCGCACACGCTCGAGCGCGACCTCATCGCGCCCGGCGCCGACGGCTCGCACCACCATGAGCACATGAGCCGCGCCATCATGCGCCGCCTGGACGCGCGCTTCGGCGGCGCGCTCGCCACGGCGCTCGCCATCTTCGACGGCGCGCACGAGCGGCCGTTCTTCCACGCGCTCCTCTCGAGCCAGCTCGACATGGACCGCCTGGACTACCTCCGGCGGGACTCGTTCTACACTGGCGTGGCCGAAGGCGTCGTCGGCGTCGAGCGCATCCTGAAGACGATGCGCGTCCATCCAGGCGCGGGCGGGGCGGACGCGCAGATCGTGATCGAGGCCAAAGGCGCCTACGCGGTCGAGAACTACCTGCTCTCGCGCCGCCTCATGTACTGGCAGGTCTACCTCCACAAGACCGTCATCGCAGCCGACCACCTGCTGCGCGCCGCCTACACCCGCGCGCGCGCCGTCTGCCGCGCCACCGGCGCCCCTCCCGAGGGCACCGCGCCCGCGCTCGCGTTCTTTCTCTCGGGCCGCGTCACCGGCGACGACGTCGCGCGCGACGACGTCCTCGACGCCTTCTGCGCGCTCGACGACACCGACGTCCTCTACAGCCTCAAGCGCTGGAGGGCCGCTCCGGACCGCATCCTCGCCGATCTCGCGCGGCGCTTTCTCGACCGCGACCTCTTCCGCACCACCTACCTGCCCGCCCTGGCCTCCGAGGCGCAGCTCGAGGTCTGGCGCGCGCACGTCGCCGAGGCGCTCGTCCGGGACGGCCTCTCAGCCCCCGAGGACGCGCTGGCCGACGCCGCCTACTACGTCGCCCCCGGCGCCTCCCGCCTCGACGCGTACCGCCCGCGCGGACGCGCCATCTGCGTCCTGGACCGCGACGGGCGCCTGCGCGAGCTTTCTAAAGCCTCCGACACGGCAGCCGTCGACGCGCTCGCGGCCCCCGTCATTAAGCCTTACGTCTGCACACCGCGCACCCTCGACCCGGCCGCGCTCTCCTGACGGGCACGCCCTGCCTGCCGGAAGCGTCCCGCGCCCGATGCCCCCCCCCTCTCCCGTGACCGTCTACACCTTCCGCGACGACCACGCCGCGCACCGCGCGCCGGGGCACCCCGAGCGGCCAGCGCGCCTCGCGGCCATCCGCGAGCGCCTCGACGCCGATCCGCGCCTCGGCGGGCTGCTCCACCTGCGCGGACAGGAAGCGCCGCGCGAGGCGCTCGAGCGCGTCCACGCCCCGGACTACCTGGACCTGCTCGACGCCTTCTGCGCCAACGGCGGCGGCCTGCTCGACGTCGACACGTATGCCACGCCGGCCTCGGCGCGCGTAGCGCGCGAGGCCTGCGGCGACCTGCTCGCCGTCGTCGATGCCGTCGCGACCGGCCGGGCGCGCAACGGGTTCGCGCTCGTGCGCCCGCCCGGCCACCACGCGCGCCCGGCCGCCGCCATGGGCTTCTGCCTGCTCGCCCACGTCGCCGTCGCGGCGCGTCATGCGCAGGCCGCGCACGGGGTCGGACGCGTGCTCGTGGTCGACTTTGACGTGCACCACGGCAACGGCACGCAGGAGGCATTCTACACCGACCCCTCGGTGCTCACCTTCTCGTCCCACCAGGCCGACATCTTCCCCGGCTCGGGCGCGCTCGGCGAGACCGGCGAGGGGGCGGGCGAGGGCTTCTGCGCCAACGCGCCGCTCCCGCCCGGCACGGCCGACGCCCCCGTGCTCGAGCTCTACCGCCGCGTGCTGCTGCCGCTCGCAGACCGCTTCCGGCCCGAGCTCGTGCTCGTCTCGGCCGGCTACGACGCGCACCGCCTCGATCCTATCGGTGGCCTCGCGCTCTCGATCGGCGGCCTGACCGCGCTCATGCACGTCGCGCTCGAGATCGCCGACCGCCACGCCGGCGGCCGCCTCGTGGCTTCGCTCGAGGGCGGCTACAACACCGACGTGCTCGGGCACGCCGTCGCGGCGTCGCTGCGCGCGCTCTGCGACCCGGCCGCGCCGGCCTACGACCCCTTCGGCCCGACGCGCCTCCCGCCGGTCCCGCTCGACGGGCTCATCGCGGACCTGCGCGCGCTACACCGGCTCGGCTGAACGGCGCGCCGCGGCAGGTACGGCGCGGCGCGTTGCTCAAACGCTCCGGGCGCCTTACGCTGATCCTGCCGCGCCGCTCCTGCCTCAACCCATGCGCACGCCCCTCGCGCCCGCTGCCCTCGCTGCCGCCGTGCTCGGCGCGGCGGTGCTCGGCGCCGGCTGCCGAGACGCGCTTCTCGACCCGCCCCCGCCGTCCCTGCCGGCGCAGGACGACGTGCCCTCGATGTACCTCAAAGGGCCCGACGAGATGCGCCTCCACACCGAGGCGACGCTGCGCGGCGAGCCCGTCAGCGGTGCCGCTTCGTTCCTGTGGACGGCCTCGGGCACCGGCCAGGTACAGGCCCGCTCGTCCACAGCCGCGCGTGTGTTCACCGTGCTGGCCACCGAGCGGGGCACGGTGCACTTCGCCATCACGGCCTTCGACGCCGAGGGGCGCGTGCTCGCGCGGGGCGGCCGGCGCGTCGCGATCCGCTGACGCCGCCCGGACGCGCGAACCGGAGGTGGCATGCCGTTGGCGGAAAAAGCGCTTCCCCTGCCGGCCACGAGGCCGGGGCTTACCTTTCCGCCCACCCATGAGCCCGAGCCCGATGCGCCCCCTGCGACCCGCCGCGGCCCGGCCCCTCGCGGCTGCCCTCGCCGTGCTGCTCGTCGCCACCGGCGCGACGCGTCTCCGGGCAGCCGGGAGCCCTCCTCCCGCCGTCGTGCCCCCACCGCCGATGCCCGTTGCCGACGCCCCCCCCCTCCTTCCCGACCTCCGCGACGCCGAGGAGCGCCTCTGGCCCGGCACGGCCGACTGGGCCGAGCAGACGCTGGCCCGCCTGACGCTCGAGCAGAAGGTGGGCCAGCTCTTCGTCACACACGCCGAGGGCACCCCGCGAGGACTCTCCGCCGACGAGATGCGGCGCCTGACCGACCTCGTGGAAAACTTCCACCTCGGGGGCGTGGTGTTCTTCGCCGGCACGTCGGCGCGGCAGGCTGAGCTGACGCGGCGCCTCCAGGCGCGCGCCGCCATCCCGCTCCTCGTCTCGATGGACATGGAGACCGGCCCGGGCATGCGCCTGACCGACGTGCCGGCTTTCCCGAGCCAGATGGCCCTCGGCGCCGCGCGCGACCCCGAGCTGGCCTACCTCATGGGCCGCGCCGTCGCGCAGCAGGCCCGCGCCGTGGGCGTGCACGTCAACTACGCCCCCGTTGCCGACGTCAACTCCAACCCGGCCAATCCCATCATCAACGTGCGCTCGTTCAGCGAGGACCCCGCCCTCGTGGGGGCGCTCTCGGCCGCTTACCTGCGCGGGATGCAGGACGGCGGGCTGATGGCCACAGCCAAGCACTTCCCCGGACACGGCGACACGGCGCAGGACTCGCACGCCCGCCTGGCGACCGTCGGCGGCGCGCGGGAGCGCCTCGAGGCGCTCGAGCTGGCTCCGTTTCGCGCCGCCATCGCCGCCGGCGTGATGTCCGTCATGACGGGCCACCTCGCCGTGCCAGCCCTCGAGCCCGACGCCCGTCTGCCGGCCACGCTCTCGCCGCGCATCGTGACGGACGTGCTGCGCGGCGAGCTCGGCTTCGGCGGCCTCGTCGTCACCGACGGGCTCGACATGCGCGGCGTGCGCGAGCGCTTCGGCGTGGGCGAGGTCGCCGTGCGCGCGCTCGAGGCCGGCGTGGACCAGCTGCTGCTCACGCGCGACGAGTACCGCGCGCGCGAGGCCATCCTCGCCGCTGTGCGCAGCGGGCGCCTCCCCGAGAGCCGCATCGACGAGGCCGCCCGGCGCGTGCTGCGCGCCAAGGCCTGGGCCGGCCTCGCCGAGGGCCCCGGCGCCCCGCCCGTGCCCCCCTCCACCGACCTGCTCGACCGCTCGGACGCGCTCGCGCAGACCATCGCGCGGCGCTCGGTCACGCTCGTGCAGGACGGCGACGGGCCGCTCCCGTTCGCCGGCGCGCGCCTCCCGGCCTCGCTCCACACGCTCATCCTCGACGACGGACGCGCCGCCGAAACCGGGCGGCCCTTCGCCGACGCGCTCGCCGCGCGCCTGCCCGGCGCCACGCATCGCCGCCTCGGCACTGCCGACCGCGACGCCGCGTTCGAGCGCGCACTTGCCGAGGCTACCGCCGCCGAAGCCGTCGTCGTCGCCACGTTCGTGCGCGTGCGCAACTACAGCGGACGCATCGGCCTGCCGGACCGCCACCAGCGCTTCGCGCGCGACCTGATGCGTGCCGCGGCCGAGGCCGGGCGGCCCGTCGTGCTCGTCGCCTTCGGCAACCCGTATGTGGCCCAGGGCCTGCCCGCACCGGCGGCCTTTGTGGCGGCCTACGGCACAGGGCCTTTCGAGCAGCAGGCGGCCGCCGAAGCCCTCACGGGCCAGATCGCCATCGGCGGCCGGCTGCCCGTCGGCGTGCCGGGGCACTACGCGCTCGGGGACGGCCGCGACGTACCGCAGCAGGCGCTTCGCGCCGGCACGCCGGCCGAGGCCGGCATGGCGCCCGACGTCGCCGCGCGCATCGACGCCGTCCTCGCGCGCGCGCTCGAGGCGGGTGCCTTCCCCGGTGCGGCCGTGGCCATCGGGCGGGGCGGCGTGCTCGTGCGCCTGCGCGGCTACGGCGCGCTTGCCCCGGGCGGCGAGCCCGTCTCGCCCGAGACGCTCTACGACCTCGCCTCGCTCACCAAAGTTGTCGGGACGACGACGGCCGTGATGCAGCTCGTCGAGGAGGGCCGGATCGAGCTCGACGCGCCCGTGGCGCGCTACGTGCCTGCCTTCGGCCAGAACGGTAAGGGCGCCATCACGATCCGCCAGCTGCTCTCGCATACGGGCGGCCTGCGCGCCTTCTACCCGTTCCACACGCGCGGCGCCCAGACGCCCGACGACGTGCGCCGCTTCATCTATGCCGACGCGCCGCAGCACGCGCCCGGCACGCGCGTGCGCTACTCGGACTTCGACATGATCGTCCTGGCCGACGTCGTCGAGGCCGTCGCCGGGCAGCCGTTCGGAGCGTACCTGGCGGCGCGCGTCTTCGGCCCGCTCGGCATGACGCGCACCGACTTCCGCCCTACCAGCGGCGTGCCCACCACGGGCGAGCGCGCGCCGTCGGTCGCGCCGACCGAGCACGACCGCACGTGGCGCCGCCGCGTGATGCAGGGCGAGGTCCACGACGAGGCGGCGTGGCTGCTCGGCGGGACGGCCGGGCACGCGGGCCTTTTCTCGACCGCCGACGACCTGGCGCGCTTCGCGTTCGCGCTCACGCGCGGCGGCGAAGCCTACGGCGCACGGCTGTTCGCGCCGGCCACGCTGCGCCAGTTCACGACGCGCGTCCCGCTTGCGGGCGACTACCCGATGGCGCTTGGCTGGATGCTCCGGCCCACCGACGGCTCGGCGTCGTCCTCCGGCGAGCACTTCGGCCCGCGCGCGTTCGGGCACACCGGCTTCACGGGAACGTCGATCTGGATCGACCCGGACCAGGACCTGTTCGTGGTCCTGCTCTCCAACCGCGTCCATCCCTCGCGCGAAAACACGCAGATCCGGGCCGTCCGCCGCCAGCTCGCCGACGCGGTTGCTCTCGCCATCGAGACGCCGCCAGGCGCGTGGCACCGGCACCTCGGGTTCGGCCCGGTCCCGCCCGATCTCACACGCATTTCGGACCTGTAAGGGCGCCGCGCGCGTTTATTCGGCCGGTCGCACTCAACTCCCCAATAGCCTCCTCTCCATGCCCACGTACGTGTACCGCCGCGAAGACGGCTCCACCTTCGAAGTCACGCAGCGCATCTCGGAAGACGCCCTGACCGTGGACCCGGAGACGGGCCAGCGTGTCGAGCGCGTGATCACGGGCGCCGGGCTCGTATTCAAGGGCAGCGGCTTCTACCTGACCGACTACGCGCGCAAGCCCGAGGGCGCCGGCAAGACCGCGAAGACGAACGGCACCAAGGAAGGCCCCGGCAGCAACGGCGCCGCGAAGGACGCGGCTCCGAGCGCTGCCCCGGCTGCGTCCTCGTCTGACGCGAAGGTGGACTGACCCTCCCGGGCCGGTCGCCGGCGCAGTGGGCGTGCGCGGCGGCCTCCGGTCGGGCGCCTGCGCGGTCAGGCGCCTGCGCGGCCGGGCGCCTGCGCGGCCGGGCGCCTGCGCGGCCGGGAGGCGTCCGCTGCTGCCGCGACGATCGCCGAGAACGCGCCGGCGTCCAGGCTCGCCCCGCCGATGAGGCCGCCGTCGAGGTCGGGCTGCGCGAAGAGCGCCGGCGCAGAGTCAGGCTTGACGCTGCCGCCGTAGAGCAGCGGCACGGCCCGCCCAGCGTCGCCGAAGCGCTCGCCCAGGCGGGCGCGCACAAAGACGTGCATGGCCTGCGCCTGCTCGGGCGTGGCCGTGCGGCCGGTCCCGATGGCCCACACGGGTTCGTAGGCGACGACGAGCGCGCCGGGCGCCTCCAGGCCTTCGAGCGCGCCGGCGAGTTGCCCGGTCACGACAGCCTCGGCGCTACCGGCGTCGCGCTCCTCGACCGTCTCGCCGACGCACAGGATGGGCGCGAGGCCATGCGCGAGCGCCGCGCGTACCTTGCGCCCGATGAGCGCGTCCGCCTCGCCCATCTGCCGTCGCTCCGAGTGGCCCACGATCACGTAGCGGCAGCCGAGAGCGCGGAGCATCACCGGCGAGACCTCGCCCGTGAAGGCGCCCTCGGCCTCGGGATGGACGTTCTGCGCGCCGAGCGCGACGCCCGAGCCGCGCAGGCGCTCCGCGACGGCCTCGAGCCACACGAAAGGCGGACACACGGCCACGGCCACGGCGTCCGTGTCAGCGCCCCGCGCGACGTCCGAGGCGAGGCGGACGGCCTCGTCGAGCGTGGTGTGCATCTTCCAGTTTCCGACGACGAGCGGCATGGCGGGCGGTTGGGCAGCAGGGGGAGGGTCTGCGAACCTACCCACAGCCAGCCGAGCGGGCTAGGCGCGGCCGCGGAGTTCCCCGAGCCTTTCGAGGAGGAGCGCGCGCACGCGCTGCGGGTCGGGCGTGCCGGGGAAGGCCTTCATCACCTGCCCGACGAAGTAGCCGACAAGGGCGTCTTTGCCGGCCACGAACTGCGCCACCTGCGCCGGGCTACGCGCCAGGACGGCGTCCACGACGGGCGCGAGCGCCGCCTCGTCCGAGACCTGGAACAGCCCGCGGGCCGCCGCGATGTCTTCGGGCGCGTCGGGGGCCGTGCGCAGCGCCTCGAATACCTCGGTGGCTGCGCTCGAGCCGAGGCGGCCCTCGAGGCGGAGGCGGACGAGCGCGGCGAGCCGCGCCGGCGTGACGGCCAGTCTCCCCACCGGCTCGCCGGTCTCGCCGAGCGCGCGCAGCACATCGGTCATGACGACGTTCGAGACGGCCTTGGCCGCCTCGGGGCCGGCGTCGCCGAGCGCGGCGAGCGTGGCTTCGTAGTAGTCGGCGAGCGCCTGGTCGTCGGTGAGGACGGCCGCATCGTAGGCGGGCAGGCCGAGCGTGTCCCGGAAGCGGGCGCGCCGCGCAGCGGGCAGCTCGGGCAGCGCGGCGCGGACGCGCTCGCGGAGGGCCTCGGTCACCACGACCGGCGGCAGGTCCGGGTCGGGGAAGTAGCGGTAGTCGTGCGCGTCCTCCTTGGAGCGGAGCGGGCGCGTCTCGGCGCGCGCGGCGTCCCACAGCCGCGTCTCCTGCACGACGCGCCCGCCCGCGGCGAGCACGGCGGCCTGCCGCGCCGCCTCGAAGGCCACGGCGCGCTCGACGGCGCGGATCGAGTTGAGGTTCTTGACCTCGGTCTTGGCACCGAGCGCGCCCGCGCCCGCAGGCCGCACCGAGACGTTGGCGTCGCAGCGGAGCGAGCCCTCTTCCATGTTGCCGTCACAGATGCCGAGGTAGCGCACGAGGCGGCGCACCTCGGCCAGCACGCGCGCGGCGTCGGCGCCGGAGCGGAGGTCGGGCTCGGTAACGACCTCGAGCAGCGGCACGCCGCAGCGGTTGTGGTCGAGGAGCGTTGCGCCGGGGTCGAGGTCGTGGAGGCTCCTGCCGGCGTCCTCCTCGAGATGGATGCGCACGAGACGCACGCGCCGCGCCGCGCCGTCCTCGGCCTCGGCCTCGATCGCCCCGCCGGTGCAGATCGGCCGGTCGTACTGCGAGATCTGGTAGCCTTTCGGGAGGTCGGGGTAGAAGTAGTGCTTGCGTGCGAACAGGCTCACCGGCGCCACGCGTGCGCCCACGGCGAGCCCCAGCGCGACGGCGCAGTGCACGGCGGCCTCGTTGAGCACCGGCAGCGCGCCCGGGTGCCCGAGCGAGACCGGGTCGACGTGCGTGTTGGGCGCCCCGCCGAAGGCCGCACTGTCAGGCGAGAACAGCTTGGACGCCGTCGCCAGTTGCACGTGAATCTCCAGCCCGACGACGGTCTCGTAGCCGGTCTCGCGGCCCGGGGCGCTGCCAGGAGGTGCCTCGTGGGCTTCCATACGCTCAGGCGGCCTCTCGCTCAGGCGGTCTCGCGCAAACGCTCGAGGATCTCCTCCGCGTGGCGATCGGTCCTGGGCCGCCGGAAGACGTGCAGGATCGTCCCATCCGGCCCGATGAGGAAGGTCGTCCGCCTGATGCCGACGATCTTCTTGCCGTAGAAGTTCTTCTCCCCCCACGCGCCGTAGGTCGTCGCGATACGGTGGTCCGTATCGGCGAGGAGCGGGAACGGGAGCGCGTGCTTGTCGGCGAAGCGCGCGTGCGAGGCCGCGTCGTCAGGCGAGACGCCGATGACCGCGACGCCGGCTTCTAGCAGCGCGTGGTGGTGGTCGCGCAGGTTACAGGCCTGCGTGGTGCAGCCGGGCGTGTCGTCTTTGGGGTAGAAGTAGAGCGCGACGGGCTGGCCGGCGTAGTCGGCCAGGCGAATGGTGTCGCCGGACTGCGTGGTGCCCTCGAAGGGGGGCGCGGGCTGGCCGGGGCCGGGCATGTCTGCCATGGAGGGAGGCGCGTCGGGTGGCGGCGTCGGGTGGCGGCGTCGGGTGAAGGGAGATCGGGGGGCGCGGCGGTCAGGTAGCCGGGACGGCGTCCCAGCCCCAGGAAGCGATGCGCTCGAGGTGGCCGTAGGCCGTCATGTCGTAGTGGATGGGCGTGACCGAGACATATCCCGCGTTCATCGCCGCGAGGTCCGTGTCCTGCTGGCCCTCGTCGAGGTCGACGAATCGTCCGCCGAGCCAGTAGTAGGGCCGGTCGGTCGGGTCGCGGCGCTCCTCGAACTGCTCTTCCCAGCGCGCGCGGGCCTGCCGCGTGACGCGGAAGCCGCGCAGGTGGTCGGCCGGCAGATCGGGCACGTTAACGTTGAGCAGCACGCCCGGCGGGAGGCCCTCGGCGAGTACGCGTTCGGCTACGTGCCGCGCCACTTGCCCGGCGCCCTCGAAGTCGTCCGGCCGCCAGGCGCCGTGCGAGACCGCAAACGAGGGCACGCCGAGGATGGCCGCCTCGGTGGCCGCGCTCACCGTGCCCGAGTAGAGTACGTTCACGGCCGTGTTCGGACCGTGGTTGATGCCGCTCACGACCAGGTCCGGGCGGCGCGGCAGCAGCTTCTGCACGGCAATCTTGACGCAGTCGGCCGGGGTGCCGGTCACGGCGCGAGCCCACACGGTGCGTCCCCTAGCGCCCGAGAACGGCCACGGCAGCACGCGCATGGGATCGCGGACGGTGATGGCGTGCCCGACGGCGCTCTGCTCCTGCGCCGGCGCCACGACCGCGAGCGTGCCGAGCCCGTCGAGCGCGGCGGCGAGCGAGGCGATGCCGCGCGCGTCGATGCCGTCGTCGTTGCAGAGCAGGATGAGCGGGCGGTCGGCAGCGGCGTCGAGGCGGACCTCCGAGGGGCTCATGGCGTGAAGGGCTGGCGGAAAGGCGATCGTCAGACGGGAGATGTTGGAGCGCCGCGCGGCGTTCCCGGGCCGGGCCGGCTCCGCCGGGAATCCGCATGCGGCCGGAGCGGACGCCCGGGAGCGCCCGGGAAGCGGGCGTCAGTAGCTCTCGTCGGCACTCGGGAAGGCGCCCTCGCGCACGTCCTGCACGTAGCGGCGGACGGCGGCGGCGACGGTGTCGGCCAGATCCGCGTAGCGGCGCACGAAGCGCGGGTGGAAATCTTTGGTCAGGCCGAGCATGTCGTGCGTGACGAGCACCTGCCCGCTGCAGGCCGGCCCCGCGCCGATGCCGATCGTCGGGATGTCTACGCTGGCCGAGACCTCCTCGGCCAGCGCGGCCGGGATCTTCTCGAGCACGACGGCGAAGCAGCCCGCCCGGTGCAGCGCCACGATGTCCTCGCGCAGCGCGTCCGCCTCCTGCTCCTCGCGCGCGCGCACCTTGTACGTCCCGAACTTGTAGATGCTCTGCGGCGTCAGGCCGAGGTGCCCCATGACGGGGATACCCGCGTCGATGATGCGACGGACGGACTCGAGGACCGTACGCCCGCCCTCGAGCTTGACCGCATGCGCGCCCGTCTCTTTCATGATGCGGATGGCCGAGACGAGCGCCTCGCGCGAGTTGCCCTGGTAGCTGCCGAAGGGCAGGTCCACAACGACGAGCGCGCGCCTGACGCCGCGCACGACGCACTGCGCGTGGTAGATCATCTGCTCGAGCGTGATCGGCAGCGTCGTCTCGTGTCCGGCCATCACGTTCGAGGCCGAGTCGCCGACGAGCAGCACGTCGGCGCCGGCCTCGTCGAGGATGCGCGCGCTCGTGTAGTCGTACGCCGTCAGCATGGCGATGGGCGTGCCGGCGGCGCGCATCTCTTGCAGCGTCTGCGTCGTGACGCGGCGGGCGGCCTCGGGGGCCGGACGAACCGGGACGGTCTGCGTACTCATCGGGCGGGAGCAACGGGAGGCGGCAGAATACACACGCGGCGGGCGCCCGCTCTCGCGCAGGCGCCCGCCGCAGGGCCGAAGCCGCCGGAGACCGTCAGTTGCCGTCGTTCTGGGTCACCGTCACGCCGAGGCGCGTCAGCACCGGGATGGTCATGTTGACCGCCTTGTCGTTGGCGTAGAGCAGCACGGGCGCGTTGTTGGCCAGCGGCGAGAACACGAGGTCGATACCCTGCGCGATCGCCTCGGCCTCGATAGCCTCGTCGATGCGGTTGAGCAGCGGCTGAAGCAGCTGCGCCTCGACGCGGCTCAGGTACTGGTAGCCCTGCTGCTCCTGCCCCTCGATCTCGGCCTGGAGCTGGAGCAGCTCGCGCTGCCGCTCGTTACGCGCTTCGTCGGTCAGCAGAGGGCTGTTCTGGAGGCCGCGCAGCTCCTCGAGCTTGGCGCGCAGCACGGTGTCGAGCGAGTCCTGGTTGGCGCGCACCTGCTGGAACACGGCGACCTGCTGCTGCTGGAGCGTCTGCTGGACCTGCTGGAACTCCGGCAGCTGCACGATCACGCGGTCCGTGTCGATGTAGCCGATGCGGAGCGTCTGGGCCTGCGCGGCGGCGGGCAGCACGGCCACGAGGGCGGCAAGGAGAGAGAGGGAGCGAAGCGTCATCGGGGTAGGGAGGGTCGGGAGTGCGAGGGTTCAGCGCGCGCCAGGCGCGGTCGAGACGCCGAGTTCTTCGAGCACGCGCTCGGTCAGGTTGAACTGCGGACGAGTGTAGAGGAAGAGGAAATCGCCGGAGCGGTCGAAGACGTAGTCGAAGTTGTCGGCGAGCGCCACCCGTTCAACGGCTTCGAGCACCTGTTCTTGCACGGGGCGGAGGCGGGCCTGCTGCTCGCGGAGAAGTTCACCGTCGGGGCCGAAGTAGCGCTGGCGCGCAGCCGCGAGCGCCTGCCGGCGCGCGTCGATCTCAGCGCGGCGGGCGGTGCGCTCGTCGGCGGTGTAGAGGAGTTCGCGGGCCGCGTAGTCTTGCTGGAGCCGCTCCACGTCGGCGGCGATCTCGTCGAGCTCGGCACGCCACTGCTGGGCGAGGCGCTCGACCTCCTGCTGCGCGGTCTGGTAGGCCGGCAGGCGCTGGAGGATCACCTCGGAGTCGATGTAAGCGATGCGCTGCTGCGCGGCCGCGGCTGGCGCGAGCAGCCCGAGCAAGACGAGGAGCGAGAGCGCGCACGGGAGCGTCCGCATGAGCGTCGTGTGGCGTGCGGCGGTCACTGGCCGCCGAGCGAGAGCTGGAAGCGCCACTGCGGCAGGCCGGTCTCGGTCGTCTGCCCCGGCAGCGGGGCGAAGCGGTCGATCTGGTAGCCGTAGTTGAGGTCGACGAGGCCAAGGATGGGCAGGAAGACGCGCGCGCCGAAGCCTGCCGAGCGGTAGAGGTCGGCCGGGTTGTAGTCCGCGAGACCGTCCCAGGTGTTGGCCGCGTCGACGAACAGGTAAGGCGCGAACGAGAGCTGCGGCGTCTGCACGGCGACGAGCTGCGCCTCAAGCTGATACTTGTTGAGGATGCGCCCGCCGACGGCGCCGCCGGCGCGGCGCGGGCCGATGGCCTCGAGCGGGTAGCCGCGCAGGAAGATGAGGTCCTTGCCGAAGCCGCGGGCCTGCGAGGAGGAGCCGGTCTCGAGGGGCGAGCCGCCCACGAGGAAGCGCTGGAACTGCACCTGCTCGCCCGTGATCGAGCCGATGTAGCCGAACTGCGTTCGCAGGCCGAGCGAGAGGCGCCCCGCCACGGGCGTGTACCAGGCGTTCTGCGCGTCCAGCTTGTAGTACTGGACGAGGCCCGGCAGCGGCACGGCCACCGCCGCCCCGAGGGAGAGACTGGAGCCGGCCGAGGGGAAGATGGGGCTGTTGAGCGCGTTGCGCGAGAGCGTCTGCCGCAGCGTCAGCTCCTGGCTGATTCCCTCGGGCAAGCCGAAGGCCACCTGCCCCGTCTGCCCGGCGATGTTGAAAAGCTGGTAGCCGAGGCTGGTGCCGGTCTGGAAGAAGTCGTCCGGCCACGTCAGGCGCTGCCGGTAGAACACGTTGCCGTAGCCGCGCGCGACGCGGTAGTTGGACGTGCTCAGGTTGTAGTCCGAGTAGCCGACCGAGAACCCGATGGGCGTCTGCCGGCCGCGGAACCACGGCTCGGTGAACGAGAGCGAGTAGTTCTGGTACTGCCGCCCGCTCGTGACGACCTGGAGCGCGAGCTGCTGGCCGTCGCCGGCGGGCAGCGGGCGCCACGCCTCGCGGTTGAAGATGTTCTGCGCCGAGAAGTTGTTGAACGTCACGCGCGCGGTCAGCAGCAGCCCGATCGCGCCGCCCCAACCGCCCGAGAGCTCGAGCTGGTCCGAGCTCGTCTCCGTCAGGCGGTACGTGAGGTCGACCGTCCGGTCTTCGTCGTTGACGGCGATGGCCGGCCCCTGGCCGATCGCGGCCTGGTCGAAATAGTTGAGCTGGATCAGCTCGCGCACGCTGCGCTCGATGGCCTGCCGGCTGTATACGTCTCCGGGTACGGTGCGCAGTTCGCGGCGGATGACGTGCTCCTTGGTGCGCGTGTTGCCGGCGATCTGGACCTGACCGAAGTCGTAGACGTCGCCCTCGGAGACCTCGAAGTAGAGGTCGAGCGAGTCGCCCGGCACCTCGACGATCTGCTGCTGCACGTCGAAGCGGAGGTAGCCGCGGTCTGAGTACAGGCTCGACACGTCCGAGTGGTCCTGCGTGTAGTACAGGTTGCGCTCAAGGCGGGTGCGGTTGAACACGTCGCCGCGCTGGATGCCGAGCGCCGCGCGAAGCTGGTCATCGGTGAAGACCGTGTTGCCCTCAAAGACGACGTTGCGGACGTGGTAGCGCGGCCCTTCGTCGATCTCGACCTCGACGACGAGCTCGGGCCGGCCGCCGCCCTCGGGCACGCGCGTGTAGACGGTGTCTCGCACGACGCGCGCGCCGAAGTGGCCGCGGTCGTTGTAGTAGCGCACGAGCGCCGCCAGGTCCTGCTCGAACTTGTCTTCGTCGAACGTCTCGCGCTTCCAGAAGCGCCACCAGCGGCGCTCCGGGGTGTTGCGCAGACGGCGGCGGACGGCGTTGTCGCTCACGGCCTCGTTGCCCTGCACGATGACCTGCGCCACCGTCAGGCGGTCGCCGCGGTTGACGTTGTAGGCGAGCGCGAGGCGCCCGTCCTCGGCCACGCGCTGCTGCACGTCTACGGTGGCCAGGCGAAAGCCGCGGCTGCGGAGGTAGTTCGTGATGGCGACGCGGCCTCGCTCGATGTCGGCCGGGCGGACGGCGCGGCCGCGCAGCAGCGGCACCTGCGTCTCGATCTCGCGGCGCTCGGCGCTGCTGAGGCCGTTGTACGTGATCTCCCCGAGGCGGGGGACCGGCGTCACGCGCACGGTCAGGAAGACGCCCTGCCCGGCCACCTGGTCCACGGCGACGGCCGCGTCCGAGAACGGCCCGCGCGTATAGAGGTTACGCACGGCCTCGCCGAAGGCCTCGTCCCACGGCAGCTGCACCTGCTGCCCGACGCGCAGGCCGCTCACCTGCCGCGCGAACTCGCGCGTGGACTCGTCCTCCGCCCCTTCGATCGTGACGGCGAGCACCTCGTAGGAGCCGGCCGGTGGGGGGGCCTGCTGCGCGCGCGCGGAGAGAGCGGGAACAGCGAGCAGCGCACTGGCGAGCAGGCGAAGCAGAAACGACGGGCGCAGCATGCAGGCAGGAAAGAGGGCGGAAGCCGGAGAGCGGAGGCGCACCGGCCTGTAGGTGCAGGAAGGTAACGAGCGGGCCCGCGTGCCCCCCCGGGGGCCCGGGCGAAATCGGCGCGGAGAGCGCGGGCGGGGGGCCGTTTTCGCGAGCGAACGACCTGTGCGAGAGTTCTATTGCACCTGCGCAGGCGTACCCGGGCAGGCATACCCGGGCAGGCATACCCGGGCAGGCGTACCCGGGCGGAGCGTCTTCCCAGCTACGCGCGCCGGGGCGGAGCGCCTTCCAGCTACGCGCGCCGGGGCGGCCGTGCTCAGGCGCCCTCTTCGCGGACGCGCCCGAAGCGGCGGTCGCGGCTCTGGAAGGCGCGGATGGCCTCGTAGAGCGCCTCGCGGCGGAAGTCAGGCCAGTAGCGCTCGGTCACGTAGAGCTCGGTGTAGGCGATCTGCCAGAGCAGGAAGTTGGAGACGCGCATCTCGCCAGCCGTGCGCACGAGCAGGTCCGGATCGGGCAGGCCGGCCGTCAGGAGCGCCTCCGAGATGGCCTGCTCGGTCACGTCCTCAGGCGCGAGGCGGCCCTCGCGCACGGCCCTTGCGAGGCGGCGGACGGCCTCGGTGATCTCCCAGCGCGAGCCGTATGAGAGTGCCAGGTTGAGCGTCATGCGCGTGTTGCCGGCCGTGAGCGCGACCGACTCGTCGAGCTCGGCGCGGCAGCGGGGCGGCAGCCGGTCCAGGTCACCGATGGCAGTCAGGCGGATCCCGTTGCGGTGCAGCCGCTCAGCCTCGCGGCGCAGCGTGCGCACGAGCAGTTCCATCAGGGCCGTCACCTCGGCCGGCGGGCGGTGCCAGTTCTCGGTCGAGAAGGTGTAGAGCGTGAGCGCGTGCACGCCAAGCTGCGCGCACGCCTCGGTAACGTCGCGCACGGACTCGACGCCCTCGCGGTGGCCTGCCACGCGCGTCCGGCCGCGCGCGCGCGCCCAGCGCCCGTTGCCGTCCATGATGCACGCGACGTGGACCGGGATGGGCCCGCGCGCCTTGAGCAGGTGCTGCGCGGCACGGTCGGCGTCGGTCTGCGCGGTCGAGGAGAGCGAGACGGGCGCGTCGAGCACGGGCATCGGAGCGGTAGGAACAAGCGCGCCAAGCTACGGCCGGCCTCAGCCGAACCACCGTGCGGCGTCGTTGAAAATCACAAACGCCATCAGCGCCAGGATGAGCACCATGCCCACCTGCTGCACGGCGATGCGCACCTTGAGCGAGGGCTCGCGCCGGGCGATGGCCTCATAGAGCAGGAACATCAGGTGCCCGCCGTCGAGGGCCGGGATGGGCAGGATGTTAAAGACCGCCAGCGCGATCGAGAGCATGGCGACGAAGACCCAGAAGGCGTCGGCGCCGCGGTCGGCAGCCTCCTTGGTTTGCTTGGCGATCATGAGCGGGCCGCCCACGTTCTCGCGGAAGTTCTCGCGCCCAGTGAAGAGCCGGCCCACGACGGCCACGTAGAGCGTCGTGCTCGCCACGGCGCGCTCGACGCCCGCCTCGACGGCCTCGAGCGGCCCCAGGCGCTCGTAGCGCACGCCGAGGGCATCCGGGGCATTCTGCACGCCGAGCAGGTATCGCTCGCCCGAGGCGCGCGGCGTGATGGTGCCCTCGAAGCGGGCCACACCGTCTGCGCGCGCCACCGGCGCGGGATCTCCGGCGGCGACGAGCGAGTCGGGGCGCTCCCAGACCACGCGCATCGGCTCGCCCCCCGAGGCCTGCACGGCCCGCGTGATGTCGTTCCACGAGTCGATGGGCGTCTCGCCCAGGGCCACGATGCGGTCGCCGGCGCGCAGGCCGGCCTCGGCCGCGGCCGAGCCGGCCACGACGCCGCCCAGCACGGCCGGCAGGCGCGGCCCGGCGCCGAAGATCTCGGCCAGGCCGGCGTCGTCGCCGAGCGCGCGCTGCGCGCGGCTCAGGCGCGTCATGAGCTGTTCCGGCCCGGTCAGCGTCACCTCCTCGCCGTCCCGCTCGACGGTGACTGTGTAGGGCGTGCGCGCCAGCGCCGACGGGTCGAGCACCTCCTCGAAGGCCACGATGGGCTGCCCCCCGACAGCCACGACGCGGTCGCCCGAGCGCAGGCCCATCTCGTGCGCGATCGAGCCCTCGAGCACCTCGAGACGGACGTTCTCGGCCGGCGTGTAGGCGCGCCCGTAGGCCATCGCAAGGCCGATGAAGATGAGCCCGGCCAGCACGAGGTTGAACACCACGCCGGCCGTGATCACGACGACGCGCTGCCAGACCGGCTTGGCGCGGTACTCGTCCGGCTGCGGCTCGCTGACCACGCCGCTGGCATCCAGGCTCTCGTCCACCATGCCGGCGATCTTGACGTAGCCGCCCAGCGGCACCGCGCCGATGCGGTACTCGGTCTGCCCGACCTTCCGCTTGAAGATGTTGGGTGGGAAGCCGAGCGAGAATGCGTCCACGCGCATGCCGAAGAGGCGCGCGGCGAGAAAGTGCCCCAGCTCGTGCACGAACACGAGGATGCCGAGCGCGAGCACGACCCAGAACACGTAGGAGAGACTGTTGAGCAGAACGTCCATGCGAGGTGGCGTGTAAGGCGCCGGCGGAACGGAGCAGGCCGGGGCAATCGTCTCGGGCGCGCGGCCGTGCCCGCCGCCGCGCGATGGGCCAATATCGGCGCGGGGCGGTGCCGTTTGCGCGGAGCGGCGTTAGGAACGCGGCAATTTGCGGCGAGGCTCCGCCTGGCCCGCGCCGGGCGTGCTCAGGCCGAGGCGCGGCGGCGCGCGGCGGCGTCGGCCTCGAGGAGGGCGTCGAGCTCGAGGAGGGCGCCGTCCCCGCGGCCGTCGGGCACGGCGTCCATCGCCTCCTCGACCAGACGCGGGATGTCGGTGAAGCGGATCTCGCGGGCGAGGAAGCGCGCCACGGCGACCTCGTTGGCCGCGTTGAGGGCGGCCGGGACGGCCCCGCCGCGCCGGAGCGCCTCGTAGGCGAGCCCGAGCGCCGGGAAGCGCGCCGCGTCGGGCGCCTCGAAGTCCAGACGCCCCAGGGCCGGCCAGTCTACGCGCGGATGGGGCGCGGGCCAGCGCCCGGGGAACGAAAGCGCATACTGAATGGGCACCCGCATGTCCGGCACGCCGAGCTGCGCCTTGGTCGAGCCGTCGCAGAACGTGACGAGCGAATGCACGATCGACTGCGGGTGGACGGCCACCTCAATCTTCTCGGCCGGCACGTCGAAGAGCCAGCGCGCCTCGATCACCTCGAGGCCCTTGTTCATCATCGTCGCCGAGTCGATCGTGATCTTGGCGCCCATGTCCCAGTTGGGGTGCGCGAGCGCGTCCTCGGGCGCGATGGCGTCGAACGTGCCGGCCGGGCGCGTGCGGAACGGCCCGCCGGAGGCGGTGAGCGTGAGCTTCTCGACCGCGCCGCGCGGCTCGCCCACGAGGCACTGGAAGAGCGCCGAGTGCTCCGAGTCTACAGGCACCACGACGGCTCCGGAAGCGGCGGCCTCGCGCGTCACGAGCGCGCCCGCCACGACGAGCGCCTCCTTGTTGGCCAGGGCAACCGTGTGCCCGGCGCGCACGGCGGCGAGCGTCGGCCGCAGGCCAGCCGCCCCGACGACGGCCGCCACGACCGTCGTGCGCGTGCCTTCGGCCGCAAGGCCGCAGAGCGCGTCCGCGCCTGCGTGCACGGCCACGCCCGAACCCGCGAGCGCGTCGCGGAGCGCGCCGTAGGCCGCCTCGTCGGCGATGCAGACGGCCTCGGGGCGCACGCGGCGGGCCTGCGCGGCGAGCGCCTCCCAGTTGGCCCCAGCGGCCAGCACGCGCACGCGCAGGCGATCCGGGAAGAGCGCCGCCACGTCGAGCGTCTGCGTGCCGATCGAGCCGGTCGAGCCGAGCACGACGAGGTCGCGCGGGGCAGCGCCGCCGGGCGGGGCGTCGGGGAAGCGGCGGAGGTCCGGCAGCATGGTAGGGCGAGCGGCGCATCGGGACAGGGCGCGAAGATAGCCGCACCCGCCCCCGCGCCCTGGGCGCGCCCCGGGCGCACCCGGGGCGCTCCGGCGCCCGCAGCGCCCCGGTAGCCCGGTGCCCTACCTTTACTCCCGCATCGTCTCCGCTCCTGCCGTGGGTTCCGTGTTCCGTCTGCTGCTCGCGCCGTTCGTGGCCGTGGCCGTCGCCTCGGGCACGGCGGCGCAGGCTCCGCCGCCGCAGGCCCCGCCGCCGCCCGACGTTCGCCCCGTAGACGACAGCCGCGGCACGGCCCCTCGCCCGGACGCTCGCGCGGAGGGCCTGCCGGAGGCGCACCAGCGCCCGCCCGATCCCGCGCCCGCCTTCGCGCTCGCCCGCCGCTACCTGGAAGCCGGCCAGCCTGAGCGAGCCATCGCCCTGCTCGAGGACCTCCACGCGGCCGACCCGGCCTCGTACGCCGTCTTCCAGGCGCTTCGCGAAGCCTACGAGCGCGCACGCCGCTACGACGACGCGCTCGCCCTGCTCGACCGGCGCCTCGCCGCGCAGCGCTCCCCGGACCTGCTGGCCGAGCGCGGCGCGACGCTATACCGCGCCGGACGCCACGACGCGGCGCGCCAGGCCTGGGAGGACGCGCTCGCACTCGCCCCCCGTGCCGAGCAGACCTACCGCTCGGTCGCCAACGTCGTGGCTGAGCTGCGTCTCTACGCCGAGGCCGCGGCCTACCTCGAGCGCGGGCGCGAGGCGCTCGGCCGCCCGGCGCTCTACGCGTTTGAGCGGGCCAACCTCTACGGCCTCGCCGGCGATCACGCGCGCGCCGCCGACGCCTATCTCGCCGCCATCGCGGAGGCGCCTGAGCCTCGCCAGGCCGTGCAGGTCGTGCAGGACCGCCTCGCGCGCCTCGTCACCGACCGGGGCGCGCCCGAGGCCTTCACCGCCGCCGTCGAGCGGGCCATCCGGCAGGACCCGCTCAACCGCTCCTACCGCGAGCTGGCTGCCTGGCTCGCCGCCGAACGCCGCGACTGGGCGGCCGCGCTCGAGGCCACGCTCGCCATCGACCGCCTCGCGCGTGAGGAGGGCCAGTCCGTGCTCGCCTTCGCCATGCAGGCCCGCGCCGCAGGCGAGCACGCGCAGGCCGCGCGTGCGCTCGCCTATGTATTGGAGCGACACCCGGCGAGTGCCTCCGTCCCCCCGGCGCTCGTCGAGCAGGCGCGCCTGAGCGACGACGCCGCACGCGCCGCCGGCGAGAGCCGCCGCACCGGCCGCCCGACGCCGCACGCGGACGTGGCCCGCCAGGCCTACCGCGACTTCGCCGCGCGCTTCGAGGGCCGGCGCGAGGGCGCTGCGGCCCTGCGCCGCCTCGCCCTGCTCGAGCGCGACGTGTACCTCGACTTTGCGGCGGCCGATACGCTGCTGGCGCGCGTGGCCGCCTTCGGCGGACCGGAGACGGACCTGGCGCGCCTCGAGCGGGCCGAGCTCGCCCTCCTCCGAGGCGACCTCTACGCCGCCCGCGCCGCCTTCGCCAGCCTCGAGGAGGAGCTCCGCCTCGGCCCCGTCGCCGAGCAGGCCCGCTTCGAGCTGGCGCAGATCGACTTCTACGACGGCTACGTCCTCTCGGCGCTCGCGCAGCTCGAGGCGATGGGCGAGAACACCGCCGCCGACGTGGCCAACGACGCGCTCTCGCTCCGCCTGACGCTCCGCGAGGGCACCGGGCCTGACGACGCCGCGACCGACGCCCTCCGCGGCTACGCGCGCGCGCACCTGCTCCACCGCCGCGCGCTCGACCGCGACGCCCTCGCCACGCTCGACAGCCTCGGCGCAACGCTCGAGGCCGACCATCCGCTCGCGGACCAGGCGCTCTTCTTGCGCGCGCTCGTGCTCCGCAGCATGGGCCGCGCCGCCGATGCCGACGCGGCCCTCGCCACGCTTCCGGCGCGCTTCCCGGACTCGTTCTACCGCGACCGCGCGCTCATGCTGCGCGCCGACCTCGCCGCGCGCGAGCTCGCCGACCCCGAGGCCGAGCGCCGCGCCTACCTCGCGCTACTCGAGCACCACCCGGGCTCGCTCTTCGCGCCCGAGGCGCGCGCGCGCCTCCGCGCCCGCCGCCCCGAGGGCTGACCCTCCAAGGGCCGCCCCCCGCGCCCGACCTACGCCTTCCCGTGTCCGGCCCATGCACGTTCTGCTCGCACTCGTCGCCTTGCTCGCCTCTGTGCTCGCCGCCCCCCGCGCGCGCGCGCAGGACGCCCTGCTCATCCCCATGGACGAGGCGCAGCCGCAGCACCTGCGCGCCTACGGCGCCGCCTTCTTCGCCATCGAGCGCGGGCTGGACGTAGACTGGCTCCTCAACTACCGCGGGGGCGCCTTCCTCGCGCCGGCCGACGACGCGCTCGTGACCGAACTGCGCGTCCGCGGCGTCGCCTTCGAGCCGGCCGAGGCGGCAGCCGTCGTGGCCGAGGCCGAGCGCCCCGACGCCAACACGGCCGTCGTACGCCTCGAGCGCGCGCCGCGCATCGCCGTCTACGCGCCCGCGCAGACCCTCCCCTGGAACGACGCGGTCATGCTCGCACTCACCTTCGCCGAGGTGCCCTTCGAGCAGATCTATGACGACGACGTGCTGGCCGGCCGCCTCGCCGAGTTCGACTGGCTCCACCTCCACCACGAGGACTTCACCGGCCAGTACGGCAAGTTCTACGCCTCCTACCGCCACCAGCCGTGGTACCAGGAGCAGCAGCGCCTCGCCGAGGCCGACGCCCGCCGCCACGGCTTTGCCAAGGTGAGCCAGCTCAAGCTGGCCGTCGCGCAGACCATCCGCGAATATGTGCGCGGCGGCGGCTTTCTCTTCGCCATGTGCTCGGGCACGGACACGTTCGACATCGCGCTCGCCGCCCACGCGACCGACATCGTGCCAGCCGAGATGGACGGCGACCCGGTCGCGCCGGACGCGCTCGAGCGCCTCGACTTCTCGGCCACGCTCGCCTTCGAAAACTTCACGCCCATCTTCGACCCGCTCGAGTACGAGCACTCGGACATCGACGTGGCCCCGCCACCGGCCCTGCGCAACCCCGCCACCGACTACTTCACGCTCTTCGACTTCTCGGCGCGCTGGGACCCCGTCCCGACCATGCTCACGCAGAACCACGTCGCCAGCGTGCGCGGCTTCATGGGCCAGACGACCAGCTTCCGGCGGGACCTGCTCAAGCCGGGCGTCGTCGCGCTCGGCGAGCACCCCGTCACGGGCGCCGTGCGCTACCTCTACGGCCCCTTCGGACGCGGCTTCTTCGCCTTCTACGCCGGGCACGACCCCGAGGACTACCAGCACTTCGTGGGCGACCCACCGACAGACCTCGAGCTGCATCCGAGCTCGCCCGGCTACCGGCTCATCCTCAACAACGTTCTCTTCCCGGCCGCGCGCAAGCAGCCGCAGAAGACGTGACGCCAGAAGACGCCGCGCCGGCGCCGCGCCGCGTGAAGCCTCGGCGATGGCCTCCGGGCCGGCGCCGGAGAAATCATTGGGCAACACGCCTGAGTCCTCCGCCCCTCCGATGCAGACGCCCAAGCCCCCCTCAGTCGGCACATGCCGTATGAACGAGCTGGTGCTCCCCAACGACACCAACACGCTCGGCAACCTCATGGGCGGCCGCCTGCTCCACCTGATGGATATCTGCGCCGCCATCGCCGCACAGCGCCACTCCAACCGCACCGTCGTCACGGCGAGCGTGGACAACGTGGACTTCCGCTCAGCCATCAAGCTCGGCGAGGTCGTCGTGCTCGAGTCGGTCGTTTCGCGCGCCTTCACGACCTCGATGGAGGTCGAGATCAACGTCTGGGCCGAGGACACGGCCTCGGGTACGCGCCGGCGCTGCAACCGCGCCTACTACACGTTCGTGGCCGTGGACCAGAGCGGGCGGCCCATCCCGGTGCCGCCGCTTGCGCCGGAAACGCCGGAGGAGGTCGAGCGGTACGAGGGCGCGGCCCGGCGGCGCGAGTTACGCCTGATCCTGGCCGGCCGGCTCGCCCTGCGCGACGCCGGCGCACTCCGCGAACACCTCGAGGCGGCCACGGCCGAGCCGGACGCCTGAGGCGCGCGCCCCCCCCCTCTCACCTGCCTCTCCACCACGCATGCGCACGCTCCTCCTGACTTCCGCCTTCCTGCTCGCGCTCGCCGCCGCGCCCGACGCGCATGCCCAGGGCGGCTTCGGCATCGGCGCGCAGATCGGCGACCCGACCGGCCTCGCGCTCAAAATCGGCCAGGGCGCGGGCTCCTTCGACTTCGCCGCCGGCACCGACTTCGACGAGCGCCTCGACCTGCAGGGCCACTACCTCATCGCCGACCGCCGCCTCGCCACGCAGGGCGCCGTCGTGCGCGGCTTCTTCGGACCGGGCGCGTTCGTCGCCACGCGCCCCGACCGCAACACGCGCGCCGGCCTGAGCTTCAACTTCGGCCTGGGCTTCTATCCGGCTCGCGAGTTTGAGATCTTCGGCCAGGTCACGCCGCAGCTCCAGCTCACCGATCAGACCGACGTGGGCGTGGGCGCGGCGCTCGGCCTTCGCTTCTACCCCTGACCCGATGACTGCCTCCGCTCCGGCCGCGCCGCTCGGCCGCCCGATCCGCGTCCTGATCGCCAAGGTCGGCCTCGACGGGCACGACCGCGGCGCCAAGGTCGTCGCGGCGGGCCTGCGCGACGCCGGCATGGAGGTCGTCTACACAGGCCTGCGCAAGACGCCCGAGATGGTCGTGCGCGCCGCGCTCGAGGAAGACGTGGACGTCGTGGGCGTCTCGATCCTCTCGGGCGCGCACGGCACCGTTCTGCCGCGCCTGCGCCGCCTGCTCGACGAGGCGGAGCTCTCCGACGTGCTCCTGCTCGCCGGAGGCACCATCCCCGACGACGACGCGGCTGCCCTCATGGCCGACGGCACCGTGGACCGCGTCTTCACGCCCGGCACGTCCCTGGCCGACATCGCCGCCTACCTGCGCGACGCCATCCCCGCACGGCGCGAGGCCTGACGGCCCCGCCCGCCGCTCCTGACCGCCGGCCTGCCGCATGGTCTACCCTCGCATCCTCGTCACCGGCGCCGACGGCCTCATCGGGCAGGCCCTCGCGCGGCGCCTCGCCGACTGGCCCGGCGCCGACGTGCTCCTGACCGGCCGCGGCCCGACCTCCCGCGCGACCGACTTCGCCGGCGGCTACACCCCGCTCGACGTGACCGACGGCGCGGCCGTGGAGGCGCTCATGCAGGACTTCGCGCCCGGCGTCGTGCTCCACCTCGCGGCGATGAGCAAGGTCGAGCCGTGCGAGCGCGACAAGCAGACCTGCTGGGCCGTCAACGTCGACGCTACGGCGCGCCTGGCGGCGGCCTGCCACCGCCACGGCGCGCGCCTCGTTTTCCTCTCGACCGACTTCGTCTTCGACGGGCAGGCCGGGCCGTATGCCGAGGACGACCGCCCGGCGCCCATCAACGCCTACGGGCGCTCCAAGCTGGCCGCCGAGAACGCCATCCGCTCGTCGCGCCTGCGCGAATGGGCCGTCGTGCGTACGACGCTCGTCTACGGACACGTCGCCGGCGAGCAGCGCTTCAACCTCGTCACGTTCCTCGCGCGCGAGCTCGCCGCCGGGCGCGAGATCGAGGTGACGACCGATCAGGTGCGCACGCCCACGTACGCGCCTGACCTGGCCGAGGGCATCCTGCGCGTCGTGCGCTACCGCAAGTCGGGCGTGTTCCACCTGGCCGGGCGCGAAGTGCTCTCCACGTACGCCTTCGCCGAGCGCGTCGCCGAGCGCTGGGGACTCGACGCGAGCCTGCTCCGCCCCGTCACGACCGACGCGCTCCACCCCGGCGCGCCGCGTCCGCTGCGCGCGGGCCTGCTCATCCTGCGCGCCGAGGCCGAGCTCGGCTTCCGCCCGCGCCCGCTCGACGTCGCCCTGGACGACCTCGCGCCCCGCCTGGGCCTGCCCGCAGCTCGCCCATCCCCCTGAGGGTCGCCCCCCTGAGGGTCGCCCCCCTGAGTGCCGCCGCCCTGAGCAGCTGGCCGCCTGAGCAGACGTGCCCATGCCCCGTCGCCCCATCGCCTTCGATCCGCCACCCTACCGCGTGCCGCGCGGCCCGCTGCGCAGCGGGCACGTGCAGACGCTCGCCGCTTCGCTGCTGCGCCGCGTGGAGGGCGTTGCCTACACCCGCACCCGCATCGACACGCCCGACGGCGACTTTCTGGACGTGGACTGGATGGCCGCCACGACCCCGCCCGAGGGGACGCCGCGCGCGGCCATCGTCTCGCACGGGCTCGAGGGCAGCAGCGACCGCGCGTACGTCCGCGGCATGGCGCGCGCGCTCGGCCACGCCGGCTGGGACGTGGCCGCGTGGAACATGCGTGGCTGCTCAGGCGAGCCCAACCGGCTCCTGCGCGCCTACCACAGCGGCGCCACCGAAGACCTCGCAGCCGTGCTCGCGCACGTTTTCGCGCGCGGCTACGAGACCGTCACGCTCGTCGGCTTCTCGCTCGGTGGCAACCTGACGCTGCGTTTCCTCGGCGAGGCCGCTGCCAGCGCCGACCCGCGTCTCACCGCCGCCGCGGCCTTCTCAGTCCCGACCGACCTGTCGTCCTCGGGCGTGGTGCTCGCGCAGCCATCCCGGCGCCTCTACATGGAGTATTTCCTGCGCTCGCTGCGCGCCAAGGTCGCCGAGAAGGCCGGACGCTTCAAAGGCGCGCCGGACGCCGCGGCCGTGCGCGCCATGCGCACCTTCGCCGATTTCGACGGGCATTTCACGGCGCCCGTGCATGGCTTCGAGAGCGCGGCCGACTACTACGCGCGCGCCTCGGCCGGTCCCCTCCTGCCCCGCATCGCCGTCCCGACGCTGCTCGTGCAGGCGGCCGACGACCCGTTTCTCTCGCCGCCGTGCTACCCCGTGCACGCCGCCGCGCGCAACCCGTACCTGCACCTGGTCGTGCCGCGCTACGGCGGGCACGTAGGCTTCGTCGCGCCTGGCAAGACCTACTACTCGGAGGCGCTCGCGGTGCAGTTTTTTGCCGCGGCGCTTCGGGGGCAGCCCCAGGGTCAGCCCCAGGGTCAGCCAGCGCCGCGGCCGATCTCGCGCGCCTCTTCGAGCTCGGCCTCAAGGAGGGCTGCACCGTCTGCGACGGCGTAGCGCACGAGAAAGCGCCGCAGCAGATCGTCGGCGTCCGGCGTCGGGCGCAGCGTGGCCAGCGTCGCCTCGAAGACGACATCGTCGGCCATCTCGGGATAGTAAGGGCGGTAGGTGATGAGCCGCGCGCGCTCAGTCTCGGCATCGAGCTCGGAGTGAAACTGCGTGCCGTAGATCGGCAGGCCGTCCAGGCGAAACGCCTGGAAGGGCGCGGTGTCATTCTCGGCCAGTTCGGTTGCGCCCGGCGGCAGGACGGCCACGCGGTCGTGGTGACCCATCTGCGCGCCGAAGCGGTCTGGCAGCGTGCCAAAGAGCGGATCGGCACGGCCGGCCGCCGTCAGGCGCACGTCGTGCGTGCCCATCTCGGCGCGCGCCGGGTCGTTGATGACCGTCCCGCCGAAGGCGCGCGCGATGAACTGATGCCCCCAGCACGACCCGAAGAGCGGCACGGCGCGCCCGGCGCAGGCGCGGCAGAGCCCGGCGAGCGCCTCGGTCCAGGCGTAGGTCCGCGTAACCGAGTACGCTCCGGCCCCGCCGATCATAACCGCGTCCACGTCGTCGAGCAGGTCGGGGCCGAGCGTCTCCAGCAGTACGTTCGTGACGACGAGCTGGTCCGGTCGCAGGCCCGTCCGCGCCCGGAAGCTCGCCTGCTCCTCGGCGATCACGGCAGGGCGCTCGCGGACCTGGAGCAGACGTACGCGGAGGTCTTCGAAGCGGGGGGCCATGGCGTCGGCAGCAGAGGACGTGCTACGGAATGATACGCGGTGAATCTGCACCGGCCGCGTCGCAACGCGCAGCGCGCGTCCGTTGATTCCGTCTCATCCTCTGGCCCTCCGCCCATGCGCGCTCTCGCTCTCCTGCTCGTCGCCGCGCTCGCCCTTGCCGCCTGCCGCCCTGGCACGGACCACGCCGCGCACGACGCTCCACCGGCCGACACGCGCGCCACGCCCGCGCCCGACCCTTCGCTGCCCGTCCTGACGGTCTACGCGACGCCGCAGTGCGGCTGCTGCCGGCTCTGGGTGCACCACATGGAAGACGAGGGCTTCCGGGTCAAGACCGAGTACGTGGAGTCGCTGGCGCCGGTCAAGACCGAGTACGGCATTCCGGACACGCTCTCGGCCTGCCACACGGGCGTTGTGGACGGGTACATCATCGAGGGGCATGTGCCGGCGGGGGCGGTCAAGCGGCTGCTCGCCGAGCGCCCCGAGGGCGCCGCGGGCCTGAGCGTGCCCGGCATGCCCGTCGGCTCGCCCGGCATGGAGGCCGAGGGCGTCGCACCGGACACGTACGACGTGCTGCTCGTCGCGCGGGGCGAGGCCCGGCCGTTCGCGCGCTACGAGGGCGTGCAGCTGCTGCCCTGAGCGCTGCGGCCCTGAGCGCTGCGGCCCTGAGCGCTGCTGCTCCGGGCGCTCACGCGGTCAGGCGGTCGAAAAAGTGGCGGCGCAGCTTGGCCACTTTGGGCGCGATGACGGCCTGGCAGTAGGGCTGCTCCGGATGGCGCGCGAAGTAGTCCTGGTGGTAGTCCTCGGCCGGGAAGAACTCCGGCAGGGGCGCCAGCTCGGTCACGATGGGGTCGCTGTAGACGCCCTCGGCCGTGAACTCGGCGATGACCTGCTCGGCCGCCGCGCGCTGCGCCTCGTCCGCGTAAAAGACGACCGAGCGGTACTGCGTGCCTACGTCCGCTCCCTGGCGGTTGAGCGTCGTCGGGTCGTGCGTGGCGAAGAAAACGCGCAGCAGGTCCTCGCGCGAGATCTCGGCCGGATCGAACGTGACGGCGACGACCTCCGCGTGGCCCGTCCGCCCGGAGCACACCTCGCGGTAGGTCGGGTTGCGGCCCTTGCCGCCAGCGTAGCCCGAGACGACGCGGCGCACGCCGCGCAGCGGCTTCAGCACGGCCTCGACGCACCAGAAACACCCGCCCCCGAGCACGATCGTCTCGAGGCCATCGGGCGAGGGGCGAGCGCCGGCGGCGAAGGGTATCTCAGGCATGGGGCAGCGCGGAGGGAAGGCAGAGCCGCCCTAACGCGCCCTTTCTGCGCCGCGTTTCCGCGCATGTTCTCTCAGGCCTCCGCCCCGAGGCGGCGGCGGTCGGCGAGGGCATACTGGCGGCGGCGCGTGCGCGCGGCCGCTCGGTAGGCCGTACGCGCGCGCCACATGTAGCGCCCGAGTGCGACGTAGAAGCCGGTCAGAATGAGCAGCACGAGCACGTTCAGGTGAACGTTCACCCGTGCGGCGTGCGCGGCGTGCCACCACGCGCCCACGTGCTGGCCGGCCCGAACCGCCTCGTCGAGACGCGCGCGGGCGGCGGCATCGGCGCGCGCGCGGTAGTCCGCGACGAGCGTCTCCGCGACGAGCGCCGTCTCGGGCGTGGTTTCGCCAAAGACGTGCGCGAGCGGCGTCCAGGGCACGAAGGCGTAGAGCCCGAAGAGGAGCCCGCTCAGGGCCGTTGCCAGCACGACCGGTACGAGCACACCGTGCAGGACGTACCGGCGAAGGCTCAGCCGCTCGACCCGGGCGCGGCGCGCGCTCAAACTTCCGTCGAGGCGCTGCACGGCGTGGGACGAGGCCCGCACCGCCCCGACGGGCAGCAGCGCGAGCGCTGCGACGGTGACCAGGATGGGCGTGAGGACGAACAGCCAGAGCACAGTGCAGGGAGCATAAATGCAGAAAGAACCTAGCCGGCTGCTTCGAGCCGCCGGTTGTCGGTAGCGTAGTAACCCCTGCGGCGCTCGCGAAAGGCTTTCTCGAACTGCCTCTTCCGTCCCACGACGAACAGCGTCAGCAGCAGCGTCACCACGGCCACGGCCGCCGGCACGCCGAAGCGCTGCGCGGTCGTGCCGAGCCATTGCCGCACGGCCGCGCCCGCAGCTTCCCGCACGAACGTCGTCTCGAAGCCCTCCTCGCGCACCAAGTCTGCCGGGTTCTCGCCCGCTTCGTAGCGCCGGCGCAGGTCGGCCAGGCGCACGCGTTCCGCCTCGGTGAGCGGCCGTCCCAGCAGCGCCTCGGCTTCGCGCACGCCGCCCGAGGGGCTCACAGGACGCGGGCCCGCGCCAGACGTCGCCGCGCCAGACGTCGCCGCGCCAGACGTCGCCTCACCCGGCGCGTCGGTCCCGAAGCCGCCCGCTTGCGGCGCGCCCGGCAGAGTCCTGCCCGCGGGCTCGGCCTCACCGGCGATGCCGGTCTCCCTGCCGATGCCGGCCCCTTCGACGACACCGGTTTCGTCGGTGAGGCGTGCTCCGGCGGCGAGCATCTGCTCCAGGCGCGCCCGCTCGGCCGCACGGCCGCGCTGGGCGCCCTCCTCGCTGTCGAGCTCGAGCAGCACGACCTCCTCTTCCGTAGTCGGCGAAGGGACGGTGAGGAGCGCGGCGACAAGGGCGAGCGCGAGCGCGAGCAGCACCGGCAGCACGGCCCCAAGGAAGAAGTAGCGCCGCCGCATGACGCGCTCGGCGTCGGCGCGGCGCTCGCTGTGCGTGCCATCCAGGCGCACGGCGGCGCGGCGCGACTCGCGCAGCGCGCCGTAGGGCAGCGCGAGCAGGACGACGATGAGCACCGCGAGCGGGGCGAGAGCGTACCAGAGCATGGCTCGGCGCGGTAGGTGCGTAGGGTGCGGCAGCAGAGCACGGCCCGGGGGCGCGCCGGCCGGACGCAGCGCCCTCGGGAGGATTCGAACCTCCGACCTGCGGTTTAGGAAACCGTCGCTCTATCCTCTGAGCTACGAGGGCGGGATGCTGCCAAGTTAGTGGTGTATTGGCCAGCGCCGTACCACAGGGCGGGCGCCCCGCAGCGCCGGACTCGCAGACGGCGTACGCTCTCTGGCCCGGACTCCGCCCGGCGGCTCAGCGCGGCGGCTCAGCGCGGCAGCTCAGCTCGCGGTCTCGTGGCACGACGTGCGCCGGGGCGCTGCCCCCGCCGCCGTGCGCGGCACCTCGGCGAGGTCCTGCTGCGCGACCGTGACGGTCCCGAGGCCGACCGTCCCGAGCCCCGTGCGGACGTACGGCCGCACTTCCACATCCACGCGGGCGCGGCCGGTCTGTCCGGTCGCCAGCGCCACGGCGGCCTCCACGAGGTCTCGCGCGCCGCCGCCCACGAGCGGCACGAGGTCCGTCTCCACGGGCACGCGGAGCGCGAGCGTATCGCCCGGAGCCAGGCGGCGCGCGTCGTCGATCGTGCCCGAGGCGGCCTCGCGCCCGTTGAGCCGCGCGCGCCAGTCGAAGCGCGTCAGGCGAGCGGGCCTGTTGCCGGGCGGGTTGCACGCGCCCAGGAGCACGTCCATGCGCAGCGGCAGCGTGCCCGCCGCAGCACCGACGCCGATGCGCGCCAGGTCGGCCGGACGCAGGTCGTCGGCCGAGCGCACGTCGGTCACGTCCACCCCGGCGAGCGTCACGCGGGGCGCGCCGAGCCAGTAAAACTCGACGTCGCGCAGCGCGCGCACCTCGCGCGTGTTCGTGCAGCCGGCGACGAGACTCGCGGCCGCAAGCAGCGCGGCAAGAGCTAGCGGACGCCCGGCGCGGAAGACGGCAGGAGCCAGGCGGGCAGGAAGCGGGTAAGGGGCATTCATAGCGGCGGGGCATTCATGGCGCGCGGCCGGAGCACTTCGGGGCGAGAATGCCCCGGTACCGCGCCGGCGGCGGCCGGTTTCCCCCTCCGGCCGCGCCACGGTTTTGCGGCACGGATTCCTGCCCGGGGCTGCCAGGCAGGCGGCGCCTCAGCCGGCGTACTCGCCCCAGACGGCGCGCAGGCGGTGCGCGATCTCGCCGACGGTCGCCTCGGCCTCGACGGCGGCGAGCACGCGCGGGAGCAGGTTCTCGTCGGTGCGGGCAGCAGCCTCGAGCGCCTCGAGCGCGGCGGCGTGCCGCGCGGCGTCGCGGCGCGCGCGGAGCGCGGCCAGGCGCGCCGCCTGCTCGTGCCGGATCGCGTCGGGCACCTTCATCACCTCCACGTCGGCCGGCTCGTCGCTCTGGTAGCGGTTGACGCCAACGACGACCGCCTCGCCCGTCTCGACGGCGAGCTGTGCACGGTAAGCGCTGGCCGCGATGCGGTCCTGGTAGTAGCCCTCCTCAATGGCTGCCACGGCGCCGCCCATCGCGTCGATCTCGGCGATGAGGCGCTCGGCCTCAGCCTCGAGGTCGGCCGTGAGGCGCTCGACGTAGAAGCTGCCCGCGAGGGGGTCTACGGTGGCCGTGACGCCGGTCTCGTGCGCCAGAATCTGCTGCGTGCGCAGGGCCAGCGTGGCGGCCTCGGCTGAGGGCAGCGCGAGCGCCTCGTCGTAGCCGTTGGTGTGGAGGCTCTGCGTGCCGCCGAGCACGGCCGCGAGGGCCTGCACGGCTACGCGCACGACGTTGCCGAGCGGCTGCTGCGCCGTGAGCGTGCTCCCGCCGGTTTGCGTGTGAAAGCGGAGCATCATGGCCCGCTCGTCGGTGGCGCCGAAGCGCTCGCGCATGATGCGCGCCCAGAGCCGGCGCGCGGCGCGGAACTTGGCGACCTCCTCGAAGAGGTCGTTGTGGGCGTTGAAGAAGAACGAGAGGCGGCGCCCGAACACGTCCACGTCGAGCCCGGCGGCGAGGGCGGCCTCGACGTAGGCGATGCCGTCGGCGAGCGTGAAGGCGAGCTCCTCGGCGGCCGTCGCGCCGGCCTCGCGGATGTGGTAGCCTGAGATGGAGATCGTATTCCAGCGCGGCAGCTCGGCGGCGCACCACGCGAACGTGTCCGTGATGAAGCGCATGGAGGGACGCGGCGGATAGATGTATGTCCCGCGTGCGGCGTACTCCTTGAGGATGTCGTTCTGGATCGTCCCGCCGAGGCGGCGCAGGTCGGCTCCCTGCTCCTTGGCCACGGCCACGTAGAGCGCGAGCAGAACGGGCGCGGTAGCGTTGATCGTCATGCTCGTCGTGACCTCGTCGAGGCGGATGCCGTCGAAGAGGCGACGCATGTCCTCGATCGAGCAGATGCTCACGCCCACCTTGCCGACCTCGCCCTCGGCCATCGGGTCGTCGGCGTCGTAGCCGATCTGGGTGGGCAGATCGAAGGCGACCGAGAGGCCCGTCGTGCCGGCGGCGAGCAGCATCCGGTAGCGCTCGTTGGAGGCCTCGGCGGTCGAGAAGCCGGCGTACTGGCGCATCGTCCACGGCCGCTCACGGTACATGGACGGGTAGACGCCGCGCGTGAACGGATACGCGCCGGGCGTGCCGAGACGCTGCTCGAGCGCCTCCGGCAAGTCGGCGGCGGTGTAGAGCGGCTGCACGGGCAGACCGGAGGACGTGAAGCGGTCGGTCGGGGAGCGGTCGGGCATGGCAAGGCGGAGGCGAGCGCCGAAAGGTACCCCGGCGCCCGGGCGGCCGGACCCGCGGCGGGCGGCGCGGCGTTGCCGGGCGTGAACTCCCCGTGCCCCCATGCTCGCCCCTCCCCCCTCCGGCCTGGCCGCCGAGCTCCGCCTGCGGCACGAACTGGCCGCGCTCGTACGCAGCGGCCAGGCGCATGCCGGTCCCATCGCCCTGGACGGGCTGCGCGGCGCCGACGCGCACCGCCGCGTGCCGGGGCACGCGCACACGGCGTTCGAGCTCGTCTGGCACCTCCGCTTCGCGCAAGACGACATCCTGGCCTTCGTTCGGGACCCGGCCTACGTCGCGCCGCCCTGGCCCGAGGCCTACTGGCCCGCCGCCGCCGACGCCGCCGCGCCCGGCGCCTGGCCCGAGGCCGTGCGCAGCTTTCGCGCAGGGCTCGCCGCGCTCGAGGCGCTCGCGCGCGAGGCCGACCTCTTCGCCGAGTTGCCGCACGCGCCCGGCTACACGGTCCTGCGCGAGCTCCTCCTCGCCGCCGACCACAACGCGCACCACCTCGGGCAGCTCATCGCCCTGCGGCGCGCCCTTGGCGCGTGGCCACCGCCGGAAGAACGCGCCTGACGCGCGCGTCCGCGATTCCAACCCGTCTCCACGCAGCGCGCGCGCGCGGGGGGGAGCGGCCGGCTAGTTTAGGCTCCCGCTCTGCCCTGACGCCGCCCCATGCCCGACCCGTCCGCCCTCCGCCCTGCCCTGCCGGACTACGACGTGGTGCTCTCGATCCGGAACCCGCAGCGGCCGGGCATGATCGGCACGCTGCTGACGGTCGTGGGCCAGCGCGGCGCTCTCGTGGGCGACATCGAGACGCGCTTCATCGGCAAGAACCACTTCGTGCGCGACGTGACGCTCTCGGTCTACGACGAGGACCACCTCGCCGAAGTGCTCGTCGCCATCCGCGACGAGACCGAGACCGAGGTGCTCGACGTGAAGGACCTCGTCTTCGAGCGCCATGCCGGCGGCAAGATCCGCGTGGCGCGCACGGGCGCGCTCGAGACGGTCGAGGACCTGCGCTACATCTATACGCCTGGCGTGGCGCGCGTCTGCCGCGCCATCCAGCGCGACCCGGCGCTCGCCCGCCGCTACACCGCCGCCGGGCAGACCGTGGGCATCTTCACCAACGGCACGCGCGTGCTTGGGCTCGGCAACATCGGCCCGCTGGCCAGCCTGCCCGTCATGGAGGGCAAGGCCGTCCTCTACGAGCGCTTCGCAGGGCTTTCGGCCGTGCCGGTGCTCGTCGATACCGAAGACCCGGACGAGTTCATCGAAACCGTCGTGCGTGTGGCGCCCTCGTTCGGCGGCATCCACCTCGAGGACATCCGTACGCCGGACTGCTTCGCGATCGAGGAGGAACTCATCCGGCGCCTCCCGCAGCCGGTCATGCACGACGACCAGCACGGCACGGCGACCGTGCTGCTCGCGGCCGTGCTGAGCGCGCTCCGCCACACGGGCCGCGCCGGCACGCGGCGCCTGACGTGCGCGCAGATAGGGCTCGGCGCCGCCGGCCTCGCCATCGCGCGCCTCCTGATGGACTACGGCTTCGACGTGGTCGGCGTCGATCCCGGGGCGGACGCGCGCGCGCGCCTCGAGCGCGCCGGCGGCCGCACCGCCCCCCTCGACGAGGGCGCCGCCGAGGCCGACGTCCTCATCGCCACGACGGGCGTCGTAGGCCTGATCACGCCGGCGCTCGTCCGTCCCGGGCAGATCGTGCTCGCGCTCTCGAACCCCGTCCCCGAGATCACGCCTGAGGCGGCCCTCACCGCCGGCGCCGCCCTCGCCGCCGACGGGCGCTCGGTCAACAACGCCCTTGCGTTCCCGGGCCTGTTCAAGGCCGCACTCGAGACGGGCGCGCCCGCCATCACGAGCGCTATGAAGATCGCTGCGGCCGAGGCCATCTCGGCGCTCGCCGAGCCAGACGAGCTGGTCCCGAGCCCGTTCCACGCGCAGGTGCACGCGCGCGTCGTCGAGGCCGTCCGCGCGCAGGTGCCCGCCGCCTGATCGCAGCCTCTGGCGACGCCTTGCCTCGCAACGCCGATGCTCCGTGAGACCGAGCACTTCTTTGGCTGCCCCTACTGCGGCGCCGAGATCTCGATGCTGCTCGACCTCTCGGCCGGCAGCCAGACCTACATCGAGGACTGCGAGGTGTGCTGCAACCCGATCGAGGTCTCGCTCACGGTGCGTTTCGAAGACGACCCGGCAGGCGTCCTCACGGCCTTCGAGGCGCGCAGCATAGAGCAGTAGCGCCAGCGCAGCAGAGCCGTAGCGACAGGTACGCGCGACCGGCCGCAGCGCCTCGTCGAGCCCCCCACGCCCCCTTCCCTGCAGCCCGCCACGGGGGTCATGCAGGCTTCTCCCACCCTGCCCCATACGTTCCCACCCATGGTTCAGGCCGTCGAGAAATCGCTCGCCACCACACGCGTCAAGAAGCGGCACACGCTGATGCGCGTGGCGCGTAACGAGCAGCAGTTTCTCATCTTCATCGGGCTCGCGTTCTTCGCCGCCGGTGCCCTCTCCCCGATCCCGCAGTACGCCGCCTGGCTCGGCTTTGTACTGGCAGCCTACTCGGCCATCGCCAACGACAGCATCCAGACGCTCGGGACGTTCCTCGCTTCCAACAAGCAGCGCCCGTGGTGGCTGCTGTGGATGTTCATCGGAGGCGTGTTCCTCGCGACCGTGTCCTACAGCTGGGTCGTCAACGCCGGCGACGTCTCGTACGGGCGCCTCCAGAGCCGAGGCTTTGCCGAAGCCCCCACGTCGTTCACGTTCCTCCAGGTCGCGGCGCCCATCTTCCTGCTGATCCTGACCCGGCTCCGGATGCCGGTCTCGACGACGTTTCTGCTACTGAGTTCGTTCTCGAGCGAGGCTGGCGCCATCCAGGACATGCTCGTCAAGAGCCTCTCGGGCTACGGCGCCGCCTTCGGAGCCGGGCTCGTCGTGTGGCTGCTCGTCTCGCGCTTTCTGCAGCGCAGAATCATGGCTGGCCCTGCCCGGACCTGGTGGTACCCGTTGCAGTGGCTCACGACGGCGGGCCTTTGGTCGGTATGGCTTCAGCAGGACGCGGCCAACATCGCCGTCTTTCTGCCGCGGAGCCTGAGCGCGGCGGAGTTCCTCGGGTTCGCCGGCTTCATCTTCCTCGGCCTGGGCATCTTGTTCTACCTGCGCGGCGACAAGATCCAGCGCGTCGTGGACGAGAAGAGCAGCGTCGTGGACGTGCGCGCGGCGACGCTCGTCGACTTCCTCTATGCCCTCCTGCTCTACCAGTTCAAAGTCGTCTCGCCGATCCCGATGTCCACTACGTGGGTATTCATCGGGCTGCTCGCCGGGCGTGAGCTGGGGATGGCGCTTACGGGTACCGCCTCGGGCTCGCTCGCCAATAGCCTGCGGCTTGCCGGACGCGACGTGCTCTACGCCGGCATCGGCCTGATCGTCTCGGTCGCGCTCGCCTTTGCCGTCAACCCCAACCTGATAGATCTCGGCAGCGCCGCCGAGGCTGCGTCGCCCACCCCCGACGCCGGCGACGGCACGACTGCCTCGAGCCCCGGGGCAGATCCCGGGGCCGTAGCCCTGCCGGTACCCCCCGAGGTCGTACGCCCTGCTCCCTGACCCTCGCCCCGGAGGACTCCGGGAGGCGCGCTACTTGCGAAAGCGCCGCACGAGCGCGTCGATCTCGGCATCGGGGAGCGTGACAGCGGCGCCCGGCGCCTCAGCGGGCTCGCGGCGGGTGGACGTCCCCTGCGACGAACTGCTCGCCGACAGACTGCCCGCCGACAGACTGCCCGCCGACAGACTGCCCGCCGAC
>JBKBRC010000024.1:0-44096 GCA_046292345.1 Rubricoccaceae bacterium | reverse complement strand
ACCGGCTTCACGCGCGCCATGCGCGCGCACGCCGTGCCCGTAGACACGGGCGACCTCAACCCCGTGGACCTGTGCGGCACCGGCGGCGACCACGCGGGCACGTTCAACATCTCCACCGCGGCCTCGTTCGTCGTGGCCGGCGCCGGCGTGCCGGTCGCCAAGCACGGCAACCGCGGCGTCTCCTCCGTCAGCGGCTCCGCCGACGTGCTGGCCGCGCTCGGCGTGACGGCCAACCTCGGGCCCGAGGAGGCCGCCGCGTGCCTGCGCGAGACGGGCATCTGCTTCCTCTTCGCGCCGCAGTTCCACCCCGCGCTGCGCCACGTCGGCCCGGTGCGCAAGGCGCTCGGCGTGCGGACGTTCTTCAACATCCTCGGGCCGCTGTGCAACCCGGCCGGCGTGCGCCGCCAGCTCGTGGGCGCGTTCTCGGACGAGGTCGCGCGCATGATGGCGCGCATCCTCGTGCGCCTCGGCGCCGAGCACGTCGTCGTCGTCTACGCCCACGACGGCCTCGACGAACTCTCGACGACCAGCCCCACGACGGTCTACCAGACCGGCAGCCACGCCTTCGAGGGCGGCCTGCTCGAGCAGGTCGTCGTGCCCGAGCGCTACGGCCTCGCGCGCGTCTCGGCGGCGGCGCTCCAGGGCGGCTCGCCCGAGGAGAACGCCGCCATCGTGCGCAGCGTGCTCGGCGGCGCCGCCGGCCCGCAGGCCGACGTGGTGCTGCTCAACGCCGCCTACGCCCTGCTCGCCTCGGCCGAGTTCTCGTCGCTCGACGACTGCCTCGCCGCCGCGCGCGAGAGCATCGGCTCCGGCGCCGCCCTGCGCACGCTCGACGCGTTCGTGCAGGCCTGCCACGACCTCAGCCCCGAGGCCGCCGCATGAACGCTCCCTCGGCCACGACCGGCGCTCCGACCCTCCTCGCCCGCATCCTCGACGACACGCGCGCGCTCGTGGCGCGCCGCCGCGCGACCGTGCCCGAGGCCGCGCTCGAGCAGCGCCCGGCCTTCCACGCGCCCACGCTGCCGCTCGCGCGCGCGCTCCGCCGCCCCGACGGGCCGGCCTTCATCGCCGAGTGCAAGCGCGCCTCGCCCTCCGAAGGCGTCCTGCGCGCCGAGTACCGCCCGGCCGAGATCGCGCGCAGCTACCGCGCCGCCGCCGCCGCCGCGCTCTCGGTGCTCACCGAGCCGGCCCACTTCGGCGGCGCGCCCGAGCACCTCGCCGAGGCCCGCCAGGCCGTAGACCTGCCCCTGCTGCGCAAGGACTTCGTCGTCGACGCCTACCAGCTCACGGAGGCGCGTGCCTACGGCGCCGACGCCGTCCTGCTCATCGCCGCCGCGCTCGAACCGCCGCACCTGCACGACCTGCTCGACGCCGCGCGCGCGCTCGGCCTCTCGGCGCTCGTCGAGATCCACGACGAGCGCGAGCTCGACGGCCTCGACCTGGCGCGCGTGGACGTGCTCGGCGTCAACCACCGCAACCTGCACGACTTCTCGGTCGACCTCTCGCGCTCGGCGCGCATCTTTGCGCAGCTGCCGCCGCGCATCGTGCGCGTGGCCGAGTCCGGCCTGTCGCGGGCCGAGGACTGCGCGCGCCTGCACCGCGCCGGCGCGGACGCGTTTCTCGTCGGCGCGGCGTTCATGCGGGCCGAGGATCCCGGGCACGCGCTCGCCGCCCTCCGCCGCGAGACCGCGCTCGCGCTCGCCTCCACCCCCTCCTGACTCCTCATGCGCGTCAAAATCTGCGGCATCACCCGGCTCGAGGACGCGCGCTACTGCGCCGCCGCCGGCGCCGACTTCCTCGGCTTCGTACAGTACGACGAGAGCCCGCGCTACGTGGCCCCGCCCGTGGCCCGCGAAATCATCGACTGGGTCGTCGGCCCGGAGCCCGTCGGCGTGTTCGTCAATGCCTCCGCCGACGACGTCAACCGCGCCTGCGAGGCGGCCGGCTTCCGCCTGGCGCAGCTGCACGGGCACGAGCCGCCCGAGGTATGCGCCGCCATCGAGGTGCCGGTCATCAAGGCCGTGCGCGTCGTCAACGATGCCTCGGCCGAGCAGATCCGCGCGCTCGTCGCGCCCTACCGCGACGTGGCCGACTTCGTCCTGCTCGACACGCACCACACGAGCCTCTGGGGCGGCACGGGCGAGAGCTTCAACTGGCGCCTCGCGCGCGACCTCGCCTCGGACGTGGACCTGTTCCTCGCCGGTGGCATCGGCGCCGGCAACGTGGCCGAGGCGCTCCGCATGCGCCCCTACGCGGTCGACCTCTCGTCCTCGGTCGAGGCCGCGCCCGGGGTCAAAGACTTCGACAAGCTCGGCGCCTTCTTCGACGCCCTCCGGGCCGCCACCGACGCCTGAACCCCTCCCAGCCATGCCTTCTGCCGACACGCTCGCCGCACCGCCCACCCCTGCACCCGCCGTACCGGCCGCCGACACGCCCGCCGTGCCGCCCGCGCTGCCCGACGCCCGCGGGCGCTTCGGCGCCTACGGCGGGGCCTTCGTGCCCGAGATCCTCCAGCCCGTCCTGGCCGAGCTGCGCGAGGCCTACGATGCCGCCCGCCAGGACCCCGCTTTCCAGCAGGAGCTCGACCATCTGCTCGCCACCTACGTCGGGCGCCCGACGCCGCTGACGCGCGCGGCGCGCCTCGAGGCCCGCCTCGGCGGCGGCGTCCGGCTCTACCTCAAACGCGAGGACCTCTGCCACACGGGCGCCCACAAGATCAACAACGCGCTCGGGCAGGTGCTGCTCGCGCGGCGCATGGGCAAGCGGCGCATCATCGCCGAGACCGGCGCCGGGCAGCACGGCGTGGCCACCGCGACGGCGTGCGCGCTCTTTGGCGTGCAGTGCGTCGTCTATATGGGCGCCGAGGACATGGAGCGCCAGGCGCTCAACGTGCAGCGGATGCGCCTGCTCGGCGCCGAGGTGCGCCCGGCCACAAGCGGCAGCCGCACGCTCAAGGACGCCACGAACGAGGCCTTCCGCGACTGGGTCTCGCACCCCGACACGACGCACTACATCATCGGCTCGGCCGTCGGGCCGCATCCGTACCCGCGCCTCGTGCGCGACTTCCAGCGCGTGATCGGGCTCGAGACGCGCGCGCAGCTGGCCGCCGCCGAGGGCCGCGAGACCCCCGAGGCGGTCGTCGCCTGCGTCGGGGGCGGCTCCAACGCCATCGGCATCTTCCACCCGTTCCTCTCCGACGCCGGCGTGGCGCTCTACGGCGTCGAGGCGGCCGGCGAGGGCCTCTCCGGGCGCCACGCGGCCACGCTCACCAAAGGCTCGCCGGCCGTCTTCCACGGCGCGCGGAGCTACCTGCTCCAGGACGACGACGGCCAGGTCGCGCCGGCGCACTCGGTCTCGGCCGGGCTCGACTACCCCGGCGTGGGCCCCGAGCACAGCTTCCTGCGCGACGCCGGGCGCGTCGCCTACCGCGCCGTCACCGACGCCGAGGCGCTCGCGGGCGTGCGCCTGCTCGCCGAGACCGAGGGCATCATCCCGGCCCTCGAGACGGCGCACGCGGTCGCGTTTCTCGAGGCGCTCGCGCCCGCGCTTGCGCCAGGCGCCGTCGTCGTGCTCTGCTGCTCGGGCCGCGGCGACAAGGACATGGCGACGATCGCCGAGCAGCTTGCCTTCGACAGGCCCGGCAGCGAGGACGCATGAGCACGCCCCCTCCGCCGGCCAACCGACTCCGGAGCCGCCTGGACGCGCTGCGCGCCCGCGGCGAGAAAGCCCTCGGCCTGTTTCTCACGAGCGGCTTCCCCGCGCCCGGCGCGACGCTGCCGATTCTCGAGGCCGTCGACGCGGCCGGGGCGGACTTCGTCGAGCTCGGCATGCCCTTCTCCGATCCCGTCGCCGAGGGCCTGCCGATTCAGATGGCGAGCGAACGAGCGCTCCGGCAGGGCGCGACGATGGAGACCACGTTCCGCACCGCCGAGGCCTTCCGCGCGCGCTCCGAGACGCCGCTGGTGCTGATGGGCTACGCCAACCCCGTCTTCCGCTACGGCGTGCGCGCGTTCTGCCGCGCTGCCGCCGCCGCCGGCGCCGACGGCCTCATCCTGCCCGACGTGCCGCCCGAGGAGGCCGAGGAGCTCGAGGACGAGGCCGCCGCGCACGGCCTCGCCGTGACCCACCTCGTCGCCCCCAACACATCCGACGCGCGCGTGCGCCTCGTCGGGCAGCGCGCGACAGGCTTCGTCTACGCCGTCTCGCGCGCCGGCCTGACCGGCACCGCCCTCGCCGACGCCGCCGTGACGGCGGCCTACCTCGCGCGCGTGCGGGCGCTCGTGCCCGAGCGCCCACTGCTCGTCGGCTTCGGCATCGCCACGCCCGACGACGCGGCCCGCCTCGCGCGCGGCACTGACGGCGTGATCGTCGGCAGCGCGCTCATCCGCCTGGCCGAGCAGCTCTTCGACGCGCCCGAGTTCACCGATTCCCAGCGCCTGGACCGCCTGAGCGCCTTCGCTCGTTCGTTGAAACGAGGGGCCGCCGCCGCCCGCTGAAATTGCCCACCGCTGTATGCTCCACCGGACGCTCTGCCTGCTCGCGCTGCTCTCTCTCCCGCTGCTCTCCGCCTGCGAAGACGCCTTCGGCGGCCTGCCCGCGGCAACGGGGCCCATCGCCGAAATCCTCGTCGTCGGCGACTCGGCCATGTGGAAAGGGCCGATTGGCGAGGCGATCCGGGCCGAGCTCGGCCAGCCGATCGCCACGCTGCCGGGCAACCAGGGCGCGTTCCGCCTCCGCCTGATGCCGCTCACAGGCCAGTTCCAGCGCGGCATCCAGGAGACGCGCCACGTCGTCTTCGCCGCCGCCCTCGACGACGACACGCCCGTGGCCGAGTTCATCCGCGCCCGCCTGCCCGAGGCCGGCCAGCAGGCCATCCGTGCCGGGACGGGTGCGGGCGTCTACACGCGCGAGGACGTGTGGGCGCGCGGGCAGCTCGTGACGTACGTCACGGGCCGCGACGCCGAGACGGCCGCGCGTGAGGTGCTCCGGCGCGGCCCCGAGCTGCGCGCCGCCTACGCCGAGCTCGCCCGCCGCGCCACCGAGCGCGAGATGTTCCGCCGCGCCCGGCAGACCGACGAGGAGGCGGCGCTCATGGACAAGCACGGCTGGGCCGTCAATATCCAGCACGACTACGTGCGCGTCCAGGACACGACCGCCACCGCCGACGGCCTCACGGGCACGTTCGTCCGCTACCGCCGCGTGCTCACCGACACTTGGCGCGACTTCTTCGTCTTCTCGGCCGAGACCGACAACGCCGGCCTCGCCCAGGACTCGGCCGCGCTGCACCGCATCACCGACGACCTGCTGCGCCAGTTCGCCGTCGGCGAGCTCGACGGCTCGCATGTGACGCAGGACGCCACGCGGCCCATGCGCACGCAGACCGTCACGCTCTCCGCCTTCGGCCGCGAGGCGACGGAGACGCGCGGCATCTGGCGCATGACGCAGGACTTCATGGCCGGGCCCTACGTCCGCTACGCGACGTACGACCCCGAGACGCGGCGCCTCTTCCTCTACTACGGGATGGTGTTCGCCCCGGACCGCCGCCACGACAAGCGCGAGTTCCTGCGCCAGATGGAGGTCATCGGCCATACGCTGCGCACGCGCGCCGTGGCCGAGCGCGCCGCGCAGCAGACGGACCCCTGAACCGCCTCCCAACCGCCCCGCGGCCGGCGCCCAGACGGGCGCCCGCGTCCCGCCGGCGCACTAGCTTCCGCCTCTCCCGCTCGCGACTCTCACCGCTCCCGCATGCCCAAGCTCCTCGACCTCTGCTACGCCCGCTCGGGCGACAAAGGCGACGCCGTCAACGTCGGCCTGATCGCGCGCGACCCGGCGCACTACGACTTCCTGCGCCAGACCGTCACGCCCGAGCGTGTTAGGGCGCACTTCGGACCGCGCGTCGCCGGCGACGTGGAGCGCTTCGAGCTGCCCAACCTGGCCGCGCTCAACTTCCTGCTCCACGGCGCGCTCGGCGGCGGCGGCACGGTCTCGCTCAAGCTTGACGCGCAGGGCAAGACCTACGCCGCGCACCTGCTCCGGATGGACGTGGACGCACCGCCCGCGTGAGCGCGCGCCTCGCGCTGCTGCTGTGCCTCGGCGCCGGCCTCGGCGCCTGCCGCGCGGCCGAGACCCCGGGCGCGCCGGCCGCCGAGGACGCACGCGCGCCAACGGCCGACGGCTACGGCCGCGCACCGGCCGTCGAGGGCGTCGGAGACACCCTCCTCGTAACCGTCCTCGCCGACCTCCACCTGGCCGACGCGCGCGCCGAGACGACCGGCGAGCCAGCCGGCACGCTCCGCGCGCGCGCGCTCGCGGCGCACGGCCTCGACGAGGAGGCCCTCCAGGCCCGCCTCCGACGCGCCACGCGCACGCCCGACGACGCCGCGCGCCTCTACGACGCCGTCTCCTACCGCCTCGCCCTCGCGCGCCCCTGACGCCCGCCTCCATGCGCCTCCACATCGTCACCACCGGCGGCACCATCGACAAGGTCTACTTCGACGCGCAGAGCGCGTTCGAGGTGGGCGAGCCGCAGATCCTCGAGATCCTGCGCCACGCCGGCACGACGCTCGAGGTCTCGCACGAGACGGCCATGCGCAAGGACAGCCTCGAGATGACCGACGCCGACCGCGAGGCCGTCGCCCGGCGCGTCGCCGCCGCCGACGCCCGGCACGTCGTCGTCACGCACGGAACGGACACCATGGCCGAGACCGCGCGCGCGATCGCTCGGCACCTCGGCGACGCTCCCGACCGCACGGTTGTGCTCGTCGGCTCGCTCACACCGGCCCGCTTCAAAACGACCGATGCCGAGTTCAACGTCGGCTTCGCCGTGGCCGCGGCGCAGACGCTGCCACCGGGCGTCTACGTGGCCATGAACGGGCGCGTCTTCAATCCCTTCCGCGTGCGCAAGAACCGCGCGGCCAACCGCTTCGAGGACAGCGACGCCGCGCAGGACACCTGACGGGGGCTGCCTGGCAATGCGTGCGGCCAGGGGCGTGCGGCCAGGGGCGTGCGGCCAGGGGCGTGCGGCCAGGGGCGTGCGCCCTATCTTGATCCGCCCACACCTTCCACCCGACATGCGCCTGGTCCCTCTGCTCTTTCTGCTCGCCGCTGGCATGCTCGCGGCCGGCCCCGTCCAGGCCCAGGCGCTGTGCCAGGAAGGCCGCGTGACGGTCGCCGGCACGACGTACGCCTGCAGCCGCGTCGACCTGCTCGCGCACGTACCGCTCGAGCGCATGCGCTCCGGCGGCGGCAACGATATCTGGGGCTGGACCGACCCGCTCGACGGCCGCGAGTACGCCCTCGCCGGCACGCGCTCCGGAACGGCCTTCGTCGACGTCACCGACCCGACGGCCCCGCGCGTGCTCGGCAAGCTGCCCACGGCTACCACCAACTCGACCTGGCGCGACATCAAGGTCTACCGCGACCACGCCTTCGTCGTCTCCGAAGCCCCCGGGCACGGCCTGCAAGTCTTCGACCTGACCCGCCTGCGCGGCCTCGACGAGGACGACTTCCGCGACTTCGCGCCCGACCTCGTCTTCCACGGCCCGCCCGGCAACACGCTCGGCTCGGCGCACAACATCGCCATCAACGAGGACACGGGCTTCGCCTACGTCGTCGGCGCGCGCGCGCAGGTGGGCACGGCGCCGGCCTGCAACACGGGCCTCTACATGATCGACATCCGCGACCCGCGCGCCCCGCACTTCGCCGGCTGCTTCTCCGAGGACGGCTACACGCACGACGTGCAGTGCGTGGCCTACGCCGGCCCGGACGCGCGCTACGCCGGACGCGAGATCTGCTTCGCCTCGAACGAGGACACGGTCACGATCGTGGACGTGACCGACAAGGCGGCCCCGCGCATGCTCTACCGCCTCGCTTACCCCACGCCCGCCTACACGCACCAGGGCTGGCTTACCGAGGACCAGCGCTACTTCATCGCCAACGACGAGCTCGACGAGCAGAACATCGGCTTCCCTGGCACGCGTACACTCTTCTTCGACGTGGCCGACCTCGAGAACCCGTCGTTTTTGTTCGCGCACTTCAATGCCGAGAACACGATCGACCACAACCTGTACGTGCGCGGCGGCTACGCATACCTGAGCAACTACGAGTCCGGCCTGCGCATCCTCGACGTGTCCGGGCTTCCGGACCCGGCCTCAGTCCGCGAGGTGGGCTTCTTCGACACGTACCCGCAGAGCACGACGATAGCTTTCAACGGGCAGTGGAGCAACTACCCCTACTTCCCGAGCGGCAACGTGGTCGCGCAGGACATCAACAACGGCCTGTTCGTGCTGCGCCCGAACCTGGACCGCCCCACCCCCTGATGGCGCCCTCTCCGGGCGCGCCGCCTTGAAGCAGACTTTGAAGCAGACTTTGAAGCGAATCGTTCTGCTGCTCGCGCTCGCGTGGGCAGCGCTGCCCCCTGCAGGCGCCCAGCAGGTCGCGGCGCCGTGCCAGAACGGCACCGCCGTGCTCGACGGCGTCACCTACTCCTGCCGCGACATCGACCTGCTCGCCGTCTTGCCGCACAGCGTGTTCTCCTCGCCCGGCACGACGGCCCCGCCCACGCTCCAGGGTGTGCGCTCGAACGAAGTCTGGGGGTGGACGGACCCGCAGACCGGCCGCGAGTACGCGCTGATGGGCCTGACCGATGGCACCGCGTTCATCGACGTGACCGTGCCGGCGGCGCCGGTCTACCTCGGCAAGCTGCCGGCCGCCACGAACCCCTCGCTCTGGCGCACGCTCCGCGTCTACCGCGACCACGTCTTCGTCGGCTCCGAGGCGCTCGGCCACGGCGTGCAGGTCTTCGACCTGAGGCGCCTGCGCGGCCTGACGGGCAACCCCGTCGAGACGTTCACCGCCGACGCGCGCTACACGGGCGCGGGGAAGACGCACACGCTGTTCATCAACGAGCAGACGGGCTTCCTCTACCTGGCCGGCGCCAACCAGGCCGGCTTCCAGTGCCGCGGCGGCGGCCTCCACATCGTGGACGTCCGCGACCCCCGCAACCCGCAGTTCGCCGGCTGCTACGACGCCAACGCCTACACGCACGAGACGCACTGCGAGGTCTACGCCGGCCCGGACGCGCGCTACGCCGGACGCGAGATCTGCGTCCAGTACCAGGGCGCCTTCACCCGGCAGAACAACCACGTCGCGTTCGTGGACGTGACCGACAAGGCCAACCCGGTCCTCATCTCGCGCGTCACCTATCCCGATCCTGGCTACACGCACCAGGGCTGGTTCACCGAGGACCGCCGCTTCCTGTTCGTCAACGACGAGCTCGACGACAGCCGCCACCCGGCACGCACTGTCGTCATCGACGTGCAGGACCTGGAGTTGCCCCAGTTCGTCGGGCACTACCAGGCGCCCGTCGCCGCGACCGACCACAACCTCTACATCGTCGGGCGCTACATGTACCAGAGCAACTACGAGTCCGGCGTGCGCATCGTGGACGTGGGCGGGATGCCCGACCTGGCGAGCGTGCGCGAGGTGGCCCACTTCGACACGCACCCGCAGAGCAACACGATCGAGATGAACGGCAACTGGCACCTCTACCCGTACTTCGCGAGCGGGACGCTGGTGGCCAACGACATGCAGAACGGGCTCTTCCTGCTGCGCTTCAACGACGCGCTGCGCTCGGACGCGGAGCCGCCGCCGGCCGGCGGTGCGGTCCTCTCCCCCGGCGAGCCCAACCCGTTCACGGGCGCAACCACGCTCACGCTGCGCGTGTCCGAGGCCCAGCGCGTCCGCGCCGAGGTCTTTGACATGAGCGGGCGGCGCGTGGCAGTGCTCTACGACGGGGACGCCTCGCCGGGCGCGGCGCAGCGCCTGACGTTCGAGGCCGGCGCGCTCCCCGCCGGCGTCTACGTCGTGCGCGTGCAGGGCGAGACGTTCACGGCCAGTCAGCGCGTGACGCTGAGCCGCTGAGGCGGCCGCCTCGGCGGGGCCTCGCCTCACGCTTCGCCCCGTCCGAGAAAGTGCACGGCAGCCTCGGGCGCGACGGCGAGCGCGCCGCCGAGCGCGCCCGTCTGCACGAGGTGTCCCTCTTGCACGAGCCATCTGACGAGCGCGTCGCGCCGCGCGGGCGGCACCTCGGGCAGCCACGTCTCGCGCGGCTCGCCCCGCGCGACGTGGCCGAGCAGGCGGCGCAGGAGCGCTTCGTCGCGCCCGGTGACGAGCGCGGACGCCCCCCGGCGCGTGCAGTTGTCGCAGTGCTCGCAGCGGCGCGGCGCCTCCTGCCCGAAGTAGGCGAGCAGGAAGTGCCGGCGACACCCCTCGGCCTCAACGTACGCGACGACGCGCCCGAGGCGCTCGAAGGCGCGCCGCCGGGCCGCTCCGAGCGCAGCGGCGTCGAGCGGCGCGCGGGCGGCGCGCGGGGCGGTCCAGCGCAGGCGAAGGCCCGTCTCCGGCGTCTCCATGCGCGCCAAGCCGCGCTCGGCAAGCCAGCCGAGGCCGGCCACGAGGCGCGCCGGCGCCAGCCCCACACGCGCCGCGAGCGCGTCCAGGCAGACCGTCGCCTCACCGCGGAAGGCCTCCGGCGGTAGCGCCCGTGCAAGCGCGTCCGCGAAGCGGCGCACGGCGGGCTGCCCCGCGAGCGCCGCGCGCAGCGCCGCGGGCGTGCCGCGCAGCGCGACGCGCGCCTGCCCGGCCTCGAGCGGCTCGACGACCCACAGCCCCGCCTGCTCGATCCGCTCGGCGGCTGCCCGCACGCCGCGCTCCGAGAGCCGGGACACGCGCGCGAGCACGGCCAGATCGAGCGTGGCCGGCGGACCGGGCGCGCTGCCGACGGCCAGCCCCGCCATGCTCGAGGCCGCGTCGTAGACGCGGCGCACGGCCGCCGCGTCCGGGTGCCCATCGTCGGCCATGCGGCGTGGGAGCGCGTCGTCGTCTGGCCCCACGAGCAGGACCGCGTGTGCGGGCGCCCCGTCGCGCCCGGCCCGTCCGGCCTCCTGCACGTACGCCTCGAGCGTGGGCGGCAGCGCCACGTGGACCACGCCGCGCACGTCGGGCTTGTCGATACCCATGCCGAAGGCGCTCGTCGCCACGACGATGCGCGTCTCGCCCGCGAGCCAGCGGCGCTGCACGGCCGTGCGCATGGCCCCGTCGAGGCCCGCGTGGTAGGCCTCGGCCGAGAGGCCGTCCGCGCGCAGCGCCGCAGCCCACGTCTCCGTCCCACGTCGCGTACCGGCGTAGACGATCAGCGTCCCGCCGAGACGCGTCGCGATCTCGCGCAGGGCGCCGCGCTTGTCCTCGCCGCGGCGCACGCTCCAGTGCAGGTTGGGCCGGTCGAAGCCCTGCTCGGTACGGTGCGGATTCTCGAGGTGGAGCTGCGCCGCGATGTCGCGCTGCACCTCGGGGGTGGCCGAGCCCGTCACGGCGGCCACCGGCACGCGTCTGCCACCGGGGCCGCGCAGCAGCGGCCGGATCTCAGCGATGCGCCGGTAGGCCGGGCGGAAGTCGTGTCCCCACTCGGAGATACAGTGCGCCTCGTCTACGGCCAGCAGCGAGAGCGCCAGGCGCGGCACGCGAGCGCGGAAGAGGTCCGTCGCAAGGCGTTCGGGCGTGACGTAGACGAGGCGGTACTTGCCGAACTCGGCGTCGGTCCAGAGCTGGTCCTGCTCGCGCGCCGAAAGCTCGGCCGAGGCGAGCGCGGCCGGGATGCCGCGCCGGGCGAGCGCGTCCACCTGGTCGCGCATGAGCGCGATGAGCGGCGAGACGACGAGTGCGAGCCCGCGCGTGGCGACGGGCGGCACCTGGTAGAGCAGCGATTTGCCGCCGCCTGTGGGTAGGATCGCGAGTACGTCGCGGCCTGCCATCAGCGCCGCGATGGCCTCGCGCTGCCCAGGCCGGAAGGCGTCGTAGCCCCAGTAGCGGCGCAGTGCGCCGAGCGCGGGATCGTCGGAGGGTGCGGGCATGCCCGAAAGCTAGTGCCGCCGCCCGCCTACCGCCGGAGCCCGAGGCCTCCCGCCCAAGCCATCGGAGCATCGCTAATCCGGCCTTGACATATTTACTATTCTAATAGTACTATCACCATCGAACCACCGCGCCCTCTCATGCGAAACCCCCTTGCTCCCCTCGGCGGCACCGAGATGGAAGTGCTCCGGCACGTCTGGGACCTTGGCGAAGCCACAGCGCGCGACGTGCACGAGCGCATCGCGTCCTCGCGTCCGGTCGCCTACACGACCATCATGACGACCATCAAGAACCTTGCGGACAAGGGCTACCTCGCCTTCGAGGCGCGCGGTACGGCCTACGTGTACCGGGCGGCGCGACCGCCCGAGGAGGTCCGCGGCAGTCTGCTCGCGGGCATCGTCGAGAAGGTCTTCGGCGGCTCACCGCTCGAACTGGTACAGACGCTCGTGCAGACCGAGACAATGACCGCGGCCGAGCGCGCCGAGGCGCTGCGGCTGATCGCGCGCATGGCCGAGCACGACGGCGCCGCTTCCGAAGACCCATTCTCCGAAGCGAGCCATGGCTGACATCCTCCGTCTCCTTTCGGGCGCCGGCGACGCGGCGCTGACGAGCCTGTGGCTCCCGCTCGGGGCGTGGGCGCTCCTGACCGTCCTCACCGAAGCTGGCCTGCGGTGGCGGCGTCCGCACGCGGCGCTCCGGTTGCCCATCCGCCGCGCGGTGGTGTGGACGCTTCCGCTCGCGCTTGCGCTGCCGCCGCTGCTGCATGCGCTCTGGCCGCCAGCGCCCGTCGTCGTGTCGCTGCCACCGCCCGACCTGTCCGCTCCGGTGCCGTTCGTGGCCGCGCCTGCTCCGCCGCCGCTGGCCTCCGTTCCCTGGGCCGCGCTCGCCAGTGGGCTGGGCCTCGTGCTGCTCACGCTCGTCGCCCTGCGCGAGTGGGCTCGCCTGGCGAAGGCGCTCGGCGCGCTCGCCCGGGTCGTCCCGCAGACGCTCGCGCAGCGTCGCGCGGCGGCCAGGCTGCGCCGGACGTACGCCGTGCCGCAGCGCGTCGGACTGCGCGTGAGCGCGCGTGCTGCCGTCCCGTACGCCTACGGCGTGCGCCGCCCGACGGTCGTAGTGCCCGAGAGTCTGCTCGGGCAGCCCGAGGCGCTCCGCCTCGCCCTCCGCCATGAGCTGGCGCATATCACCCGCGGCGACTTCGGACGCGCGCTCGCTGAGCGGGTCGTGCTGGCGCCGCTGGCGCCCTGGCTACCGCCCGTGCGGCTTCTCCTCGCCGGCCTCGCGCTCGACCGCGAGTGCCTGTGCGACGCCGAGGTTCTCCGGGCCCGCCCGGCCGCGCGCGCGGACTACGCGCGCCTGCTCCTCGCCTTTGCCGACACCCCTACGCCGCGCCTTGCCCTCTCCGTCGCGGCTCCTCCTCTCCACCAACGCCTCGACGCCATGCAACGCTACCCAGAAGTACCTCGCAGTGCGAGCATCACCGGCCTCGCACTCGGCGCGCTCGTGCTCGTCGCCACCGCCGGCCTCGCGCTCGCCGCGCCGGGTCCGGACCCGGACGTCGTTGTCGTGCCCGAGCGGGCGGCCTTGCCTCCGCCGGTCGCCTCGGCCACTCCGACCGCGCTCGTCCCCGTCGAGGCCGTGCCCGCCACGCCCGCTGCCGACCCTGTCACCGGCCGCATCGTCCACGCCGACACGCGCGAGCCGATCGCGGCGGCAAACGTGCAGGTCATAGGCATCGAGGCCCGCGCCGTCACCGGCCCCGACGGCTCGTTCACGCTCCAGGCGCCGGACAGAGACCTGTCGCTGCGGGTGACGGCGCCGGGCTTCGCGACGCGCCTCGTCGTGCTCGCCCAGGGCCAGCGGCGCCTCGACATCGGGCTCGTGCCCATGCCGGAATTGCCCGCCGAGGTCCGCGAGCGGATGGAGGAAACCCTGCGGGAAGCCCAGCGCCGCGCCCAGGAAGCCGGGGAAAATGCCCAGGCGGGAGCCGATGGCGTCTTCGAGGTCGTCGAGCAGGCCCCTCGCCTCATCGGTGGCATCGAGGGGTTGCAGGCAAGCATCCGCTACCCCGAGGAGGCGCGCGCGGCCGGCGTGCAGGGCACCGTCTTCGTGCAGTTCGTTGTGGACCCCACGGGCACAACGACGCAGGTGACGGTCGTGCGCAGCCCGAACGAACTGCTGAGCGCTGAGGCCGCACGCGCCGTCAGTGAACTCCGCTTCGAGCCCGGCCGGCACCGCGGTAGCCCCGTCCCAGTCCGCTTCACGCTCCCCGTGCGCTTCGCACTTCCGACTGAGTAACCCTCCCCTGCCCCCAATCCGACCCGCCATGCGCTATCTCCTCGTTTTCCCCGCACTCCTTGCCCTTTGCCTCGCCGTCCCCGTCGCGCAGGCCCAGCAGCAGGCCCCGCTCGTCGAGGCCGAAATCGACACGCCGCCCCAACTCATCGGCGGGCTCGCCGGCCTGATGGAGACCGTCCGCTATCCCGGGGCCGCGCGCGCTGCGGGCGAGCAGGGCACCGTGTTCGTCCAGTTCATCGTGGACGCCGACGGCACGCCGACCGACGTCACGGTGATCCGCGGCGCGAGCGAGAGCCTCGACGCGGAGGCTCTCCGGGCCGTGCGCGAGGTGCGCTTCACGCCGCCCTCTCACGAAGGCCGGCCAGTGCGCGTTCGCTTCGTGCTGCCCGTGCGCTTCGTGCTGCCTTCGAACGACTGATGCCGCGCGGGCGCGCCCTGGCCTCCGGCGCTACCTTGCGCGCGGAAGCCAGGGGTGCCTGCCCGGCCGCGCGCGCGGTCCGAGGCGGGCTGAGACAGTCCCTCAGCACCTGATCCGGTTCGTACCGGCGTAGGGAGCGCTTCCGGACGTCGCCCGCGGGCGAGGTGCTCCGGCTTCCGGTTTCTCTCTCTCAACCGGATCGCCCGATGACACGCCTCCGCCTCGGCCTCGAGTGGTTTCTCAACCCCGACCACGTTCCGTTTCTCCTCGCCCAGGACCGCGGCTGGTTCCGCGACGCCGGCCTCGACGTCGAGTTGATCGAGCCCGAGGCACACCTTGACGCCGTCGCAGCCATCGAGGCGGGCGAGATGGACGCCGCCGTCACCGAGCCGCTCCACCTCGTCGAGGACCGCGCCAGGGGCGAGCCCTGCGTCGGCTTCGCGCGCTTTCTGCACACCAACGGCGGCGTGATGGCCCGCGCCGAGATCACGCGCCCGCGCGAGATGGCCGGCTGCCGTATCCAGTACCCCGGCGCGCCCGGGCCTGGCGGCCCGGCTATCGTCGCCACCATGGTCGAGGCCGACGGCGGCCCCGCCGGCTCCGAAGACGGCTTCACGCGCGTCAACAACTCGTTCTACCACACCGACGCGCTCGCCGACGACAAGGCGGACGTGGCGACGCTCGTCTTCCACAACTTCGAGATCGTCGAGGCGCGGCACCGCGGGCTCGACGTGCGCCTGTTCGCGCTCAAGGACTGGGGCGTGCCGGACTTCTGCCAGCTCGTCCTGATCACGCACCCGGACAAACTCGCGGCCGAGCGCGACGCGTTCGCGCGCCTCGTGCGCGTGCTCCGCCGCGGCGTCGACGCCGTCAAGCAGGAGCCCGAAGCCGCCCGCGAGGTCTACTTCCGCCTGACCGGCACCGACCCCGACGACGCGCTCACGCGCGCCATCTACGACGCCACCGTGCCCTGCTTCACGCACGACTTCTCGATGAGCGCCGACTACTACCGCCGCCTCGAAGACTGGATGGCCACGCGCGGGCTCATCGCCGAAAGACCCGGTCCGGCGGCGTACTGGACCAACGCGCTCGCCTTCTGAGCCGGTCCTGCCTTCCGATTCCGGACACGCACCCCCGGCCGGACGCGATCAGGCGCGCACCGGCCGGGGCGTGAGCGCCGGCTCGGAGGCCGCGGCCGGGGCGCCGTCTTCGCCCTCGTCGAGGATGTAAATCGCGCGGAGGTTGCGCGCGAGCTGCCCGTAGTCGAGGCCGTAACCGATCACGAAGAGGTTCTTGATGTCGAAGCCCACGTAGTCCACGGGCACGTCCACCTTGGCCGCGTCGGGCTTGCGGAGCAGCGTGGCCGCACGCAGCGAGGCCGGGCCGAGCTCGGCGATGCGGTCGAGGATGTAGCGCATCGAAAGGCCCGTGTCCACGATGTCCTCGACGACGATCACGTGGCGCCCGGCGAGCTTGGCGTTGACCTCCTTGAGTTCGGTGATCTGGCCGCTCGAGACCTTCGCTTCGCCGTAGGACGAGAGCTTGTAGAAGTCGACCTCGCAGTCGATGGGGAGGGCGCGCATCAGGTCGGCAGTGAACATGAACGCGCCGTTGAGCACGCCGATGAGGATGGGCGGCTCGGTGCCGGCGTAGTCCTCGGCGATGCGCTGTCCGAGCGCCGCGATGCGCGCGCGCAGGCGCTCCTCGCTCAGGTAGAGGCGGAAGCGCTCGTCCCGGCAGACGACCGCGTCGGGTACGGCGGAGGGGGCGACGGCCGTGTCGGGGGCGACGGTCGTGTCGGGGGCGGCGTCCATGGCGGCGCGGTTCGGTGGCGAAGCGCGAAAGCTACGGGCGCGTCTCCGGCGGGCCAAGCGGCGCGGGCCGGCTTCACGCACCCTCCGGAGGCCGCGCGGGCGTCCAGCGCAGGCGCACGGCGGTCTTCGTGCGCAGGCGCGCCGCCTCGGCCAGCCGCACGCCGACGAGCCAGAGGATCGCGCCGCCGGCCTCGAGCACCGGCACGTCGCGCCGCACCGACGACGGCACGCGGGCGTCGGTGAGCACGTCCGAGACGAGGCGCGAGCCGGGTGCGCCGAGCGGGCGCACGCGGTCGCCGTCGCGCCAGGGCCGCAGCACGAGCGGCCGGGCAAGCGCAGCCGCATCTACGACCACAACGCGGGGGTCTCGCCCGGCATCCGGCGCCGCCTCGAGGAGTTCGGCCTCGAGCACGCCGGCCGGCGTGTCGGTCCGCCCCGGCACGGCGACGGGCCAGCGCGCGTCGCCGGGCAGACGTGCGCCCGGTGGACCGAGCACGAAGCGGAGCCCCTCCCGCTCGCGCCAGACGACGGCCCCGGCCAGCACGGCCCGGCGCCCCGGCTGCGCGTCCAGCAGCGCCTCGAGGCGGGCCACGTCGGCACGGCGGCGTGCGAGTCCCTGTGCGGCGAGGGCCGCGGCCAGGCGGGCGCGGCGTGCCGCCGGCGGGAGGCCCTCAACGTCGGCCAGCGGCAGCCGCGCGGCGTCGGCGTCGGGCGACGAGGCCTCCAGCGCCGCCAGCAGGCCCCGGACGGCCTCGGCCGCCCTGGCGATGCGCTCGGCAACGCCCGGCCCGCCCTCGGCCTCGAGCAGCGGCAGCACGTCGTGCCGGAGGCGGTTGCGGCGGTAGGCAGCGCTCGCGTTGGAGGCATCCTCGCGCCAGTCCCATCCCTCGGCGCGCGCGGCCTCGGCCAGCGCGGACCGCCCGAGGCCGAGCAGCGGCCGGACGAGCGCGACGCCGGGCGCGAGTACACGCGCGGGCGGCATGCCGGCCAGCCCCTGCGCGCCTGTGCCGCGCACGAGGTGGAGCAGCAGCGTCTCGGCCTGGTCCGAGGCCGTGTGCGCCGTTGCGACCGCGGCCAGGCCGCGCGCGGCGGCCGCCTCGGCGAGCGCCGCGTAGCGCAGGCGCCGCGCCTCGTCCTGCCGGTTGCCGTCGCCGCGGAGCGGCGCGTCCAGGCGCACGAACGGGCATCCGAGCCGCGCCGCGAGCGCCTCGACGAACGCCGCGTCGGCGTCGGCGGCCTCGCCGCGGAGGTGGTGGTGCACGTGCGCGAGCGTCGCCGGCCATCCCAGCGCGGCCAGCGTGTGCGCCAGCGCGACCGAGTCCAGCCCGCCGCTGACGGCTGCGAGGAGCGGCGTGCCGGACGCCAGCCCGCACGGCCCGGCCAGGGCGGCCGCGACGGCCGCGCGCACGCGCGCGGCGGGCGAGGGCTCAGACCGTCGCGCCACGCTCAGCGCCGCCCGAAGCGGCGGTCGAACTCGTCCTGTGTCAGGCGCAGCATCGTCAGACGCCCGGCCGGGTCGGTGTAGGGGTCCTTGCAGGCGAAGAGCTGGTCGATGAGCGCGCGCGCGGCCGCCGGGGCGAGCACCTGGCCTTCCCTGACGGCGCCGCGCCGCGCCAGGCTGCGCGCCAGGTTGTCGCGCGCGCCGAGGCGCAGCGTATCTGCATTGCGGCGGAACTGCGCGAGGAGGTCCGTCAGGACTTCCTGCTCCTCGCCCACGCGCACGTCGGCCGGGACGCCACGCACGACAACGCCGCGCGCGCCGTCGAGGTCGAGCTCGAAGCCGAGGGCGCGCAGCTCGGGCAGCAGTTCCTCGACGAGCGCGCGCTCGGCCGGGCCGAGCGGCACGACCCGCGCGAACAGGAGCTGCTGCGAGAGGCCCATGCCGGCCTCGAGCGCGGCGAGGGCGCTCTCGTACAGGATGCGCTCGTGCGCCGCGCGCTGATCGACGACGAGCAGGCCGGAGCGGATGGGCGAGAGCAGGTAGCGCCCGTGGAGTTGCCAGATGGCGCCATCGGGCCCCTCGGCGTGATCGCCGGCGGCCTCGCCGGACGCGCCCCCCCCCCGCGCGGAAACCTCGCCGGTGGCCCCGGGCACGACCTGACGATGCACCAGCGGATCGGGCGGAGGCGCCGAGCCGCCGAGCGGCCGTCCGGTAGCGGCCCCCACGGGCGCGCGCGCAGCGCCCGCCGCGACGTCCGACGGCAGGTCCCACGCGCGCGGGGTGGCGCCGAGGACCGGACCGGACGGTTCTTCACCCTGCGAGTTGACGTGCTCCGGGCCGGCGTGCTCCGGGAGGCCGGCTTCTGAGCCGGTCGCCAGCGGCGGGACGCGTCCCGGCACAGGCCGGTCCATGCGAGCGAAAGCCTGGCCGACGGCGCCGGGCGCGCTCTCGAACGCGATCGCGAGCCCGGTCTCGGCCAGCCCTTTCTTGACGACTGCGCGCACGAAGCTGAACAGCCCGCGCTCGTCGTCGAACTTGATCTCGGTCTTGGACGGGTGCACGTTCACGTCCACGTGCCGCGGGTCGACGCGCAGGAAGAGCGCGAAGAACGGGTGGTGCCCCTCGGGGAGCATGCCCCCGAAGGCCTGCGCGACGGCCGTCTCGAGCGCGCGGCTGCGCACGGCACGCTCGTTGACGAACAGGTACTGGTCGCCCCGCCCGCGCCGCGCCACCTCGGGTCGCCCGACGACGCCGCGCAGGCTGAGGTAGCTCGTCGTCTCCCCGACGTCCACGAGCGCGTGCTCGAGATGCGCGCCGAGCAGATCCGTCACGCGCTGGCGCAGCGCCGCCCCGGGCGGGCCGTCGGCGGCGGGCAGGTGGTAGACCTCGTTGTCGTCGTGGACGAGCCGGAAGGCGACGCCCGGGTGCGAGAGCGCGATCGCCTGGAACGCCTCGACGAGGTGCCGGAACTCGGTCGCCGGCGTCTTCAGGAAGGCGCGGCGCGCGGGCACGTTGTAGAAGAGCGCCCGCACGGCCACGCTCGTGCCCGGCGACGCAGCCACGGGCTCGGGCGGCGAGACGACGCCGCCATCGACGCGTACGCAGGTGCCGGTCGCGTCCTGGCGCCGCCGCGTGCGCAACTCGACGCGCGCCACGGACGCGATGGAGGCGAGCGCCTCGCCCCGGAAGCCAAGCGTGCGCAGGCGCTCGAGATCCTCGAACGAGCGCAGCTTGCTCGTCGCGTGGCGTCCGAAGCAGGCCACGGCGTCGGCCGGCCCCATCCCGCTGCCGTCGTCCACGACCTGCACGAGGTCGCTCCCGGCGCGGCGCACGATGAGCTCGATGGTGCTCGCGCCTGCGTCCAGGGCGTTCTCGAGCAGTTCCTTGGCCGCACTGGCCGGACGCTGCACGACCTCGCCGGCCGCGATCTTGCTCGCGAGCACGTCTGGCATGACGCGGATCAGCCCGTCCGCGGCCGTCTCGTCGGGCGCGGGGCCGGAGGGCAGGTCGCCGCGGATCGGGTCGGGGCGCTTCAACGGTCAGCCGAAGAACAGACCGCCGAACGCCGCCATGCGCTCGATGATGCGGTCCATGTTGAGGTAGAGGTAGAGCGCGAGCACGAGCAGCAGCCCGACGGCGATGAAGGCCGGCTGCCGCGTCTTGCGGCGCCCCGCGGGCCGCTCGATGCGGATCGTGCGGCGGCGAGCGGCCTCGGCCTTGGGGTCATAGAAGCGCGGCTGGTACGAGAACCCACGGGGCCGCGCGGAGCGGAATCCGATTCGGAGCATGGCAGAAGAGGACAGCCGGCGTGGCAGACGGCGGGGGACGGCGCAGGAGTATCAACGCCGGCCGTGCGGCGCGCGTACCCGGCGCAGACGTTACAGGCCTCGCGTCACCTCGAAATAAAGCACGAGCAGGGGCAGGGCGAACAGGAGCGCGTCCACGCGGTCGAGCATGCCCCCGTGCCCGGGAATCCAGCGGCCGGAGTCTTTGACGCCCGCGGCGCGCTTGAAATGGCTCTCGACGAGGTCGCCGAACTGGCTGGCGCCGCCGCAGATGAGCCCGAGCGCGAGCACGTCGGGCCAGGAGAGCACGCCCGGGAGCACGCCCAGCTTGAACGTCGCCGCGAGCGCGAGCGCGCCCACGACGCCTCCGGCCGAGCCCTCCCACGTTTTGCTGGGCGAGACGCGGGGGAACAGCGCACGCCGCCCGAGGGTGCGTCCGGCGAAGTACGCGAACGAATCGGCGGCCCAGACGCAGACCAGCCCGGCAAGCGTGAGCCAGAACGCCTCGTGGCCGAAGAGCCACGGCGCCTCGGCGCTGCGGAGGGCAAGCGCCGCGCCGAGCAGCGCCGCCGGGTAGAGCACGCCGAAGAGCGTGGCCGCGGCATCGGCCAGGGGCGTGGCAGAGGCGCGGTAGAGCGTCGCCACGAGCACGAGCAGCGCGCCGGCCGCCAGGAGCGCGTCGGCGAAGGGGAGCATGGGCCGCAGCACCGCCACGGCGCCGAGCGCGAGCCCGGGCGCGACGAGCGGGCGCGCGCCGCGGAACAGGCGGTAGAGCTCGGCCTGCGCCGTGAGCGCGACGAAGACGAGTACGCCGGCGAGTGTCCACCCCCCTGCCCACAGCGCCCCGAACACGAGCGGCGCACCGACGAGCGCCGTCAGGACGCGCTGGGCCAGGTTGGACATGCGGGCGAGGGCAGAGCGCGGGCCGAGGGCAGAGCGCGGGCCGAGGGCAGAGCGCGGGCCGAGGGCAGAGCGCGGGCGAGCGCAGCGTCAGGACTGCGCAGAAGGCGCGTCGCCGCGCGCGGGATCGGCGGCCGGGTCGCCCGGGTCGTCCGATGAGGGCTTCTGCGCGCCCCGCGCGACGCTGTCGGGCAGCGAGAGCGAGATCTCCTCGATGCCCGAGTCAAGCATGGCCTCAGCGGAGGGGCCGTGAGCGTCGGGGGCCATCACGTCGGCCGAGAGGGCGGCGGCCTCGAGGTCGGCCTCGGAGACGGGCGGCTGCGCGAGCAGTTCGCGCGCGGCGGTCTCGTGCTGCGGCGGGACCATCACGCGCGCCGACGCGAGGTCGCCCACGTTGAGGTTGAACGCGTGGTCGCGGTGCGTGAGCACGACGGCCGGCAGGCCGGCCTCGTCGAGGCGGTCGCGCACGAGGTCGGCCTCGTAGTCGGTACTGGCGGTGAAGACGGCGATCCAGCCTTCGTAGGTCGGGGCGGTGCTCATGAGGAGAGGGCGCTGAGCGGAGGGGCAGGGTCGGCGAGGGGTGCGGCGTCCGGGCGGTCGCCACAGGCGGCGCGGCGGCGCGCGGCCAGGCGCGCGCAGAGCGCGAGTGTGACGCCCAGGCTGAGCAGGCCAAGATACCACGGCACGGGGAGGTCCTCGATCATCGCGGGGTCCAGATCCGGCCGCGCGGCGACGTAGCTCGTGGCGAGTACCGCGGCGCCGTTGTTGAGCAGGTGCACGAGCACGCCGGCCCAGAGCGAGCCCGTCGCCCAGACGACGAAGCCGAGGTACACACCGAGCGTGGCCAGCGGCAGCGCCTGCGAGAAGCGCAGGTGGTAGAGCCCGAACACGACGCCCACGAGCACGATGCTCACGAGCGTCCCGCCCACACGCTCAGTCTGCCGCTGCAGGTAGCCGCGAAAGAGGAGTTCCTCGCAGACGGCCGGCGTGACAGCGACGGCGAGCAGCAGGAACCACGGATTCAGGTTGGCCCCGAGCAGGAGCTGCTCGAGCATCTCGAGCTGCATCGTCTCGAACTCCTGCAGGCGCGGCGGTAGCGGGAGGGCCTCGTTGAGTCGCCCGAGCCACTGCACCAGCGGCGCGATGGCAAGCCAGCCCAGCCCGGCCAGCGCCAGCCCGCTCCAGTCCGGCGGGCGTCGCAGGCGCAGGAAGCCGGCCCAGTCGGGCGAGTGCAGACGGGCGACGAGGATGGAGACGAGCGCGAACCCGACCCACTGCCCGGCGGCGTTGCTCGAGAGCAGCAGGTACGGACGATCGGTGATGGAGGCGAGGATGGCCGCCGGGTCGGGCGGGGCGTCGCCGCCCGTACGCGCGATCTCCACCGCGGCCACGACGGCAACGGCGATCCCGCCCACGACCTGGAAGACGAAAAACGTGAGCACGAAGACCAGCAGGGCCGTCCAGCCGGGCGTGAAGCCGCTCCGCTCGAGCCAGCCCGTCAGGCGGAACGGTCGCGTACCGGGCCAGGCATCGGCGAGGGCGGGGGGCGGACGCAGCAGCAGCCCCGGGTCCACGGGCGCGGTGGGCGGGCGGGGCGCGCCGTCATCGGGCGGCGGCGGGGTGTCTCGGGGGTCGGTCACGGGGGCGGCGGGCGCGGTACGGAGGCGTCAACGGGCGCGGCAGCGCAGGGTTCGCGCGCGGCGAGTCTACGCACACCCGCCGCAAGCCCTCCCGCCCGCCGCGCCGCCCGGACGGGGCCGCTGCGTCAGGCCGCCGCTGCGGCGGCCGCCTCGGCGTCAGGCCGCCTCGGCAAGTGAGCCCTCGGCGAGGCGGTCCAACACGTCCATCCAGTCGCCGGCGAAGACCTCGGTCGGTACGCCGCCGAGCGCGGCCGAGAGGTCGGCAGGCGTGTTGCGGCCGGGGCGGTTGTCTAGGAAGAGGCCCTCGAAGTTGACGCTGTCGGGCGGCAGCAGGACGAGGTCGCCCAGGCGCCCGGCCTCGGCCAGCGGGCGCAGCGCGGCGTAGAACGAGACGAAGTTGAGCAGCCCCGAGACGGTCACCGAGTCGCCGAAGAGCTTGTTCTCGGCCGCGACGACCTGCACCGTCAGCCCGCCGATCCGCTCGAGCACGGGGCGGACGCGCTCCTCGAGCAGGCCGGCCGTGAGCGTACCCGTGACGAGCGTGAGCGTGCGCGGCGCGGGCAGCGCCTCCGGGAAGTCCTCGGCCTGGAAGTGCAGCTCGTTGAGGAAGTCCCGGGTCATGCCGACGCCGTTCTCCATGAGCGGGTAGCCGTCGTAGCTGTCCTCGTGCGGGAAGTCCTCGCCGGCGAGCAGGTAGACCTCGTCGGAGACGTAGACGAAGCCGCGCCCGATGCGCGCGCGGAAGAACGCCTGCCAGCGCTCGGTGAGCCGGATCAGCTGCTGCGCCTCGGCCGGCGAGACGGTGCGCAGCTCGGTCAGCTCGCGCCGGTGCCGCGTAATGCCGACGGGCACGACCGAGACGGAGAAGAGCTGCTCGTGGAGATCGTAGAGGTCGAGGATGGTGCGCACGAGCGCGCCGGCGTCGTTGAAGCCGGGCACGAGCACGATCTGCGCGTGGAGCTCGATGCCGTGATCGGCCAGGAAGCGCAGCTTCTCCATCAGGCGGTCGTTCTGCGTCCGATGCCCCATCATGCGGCGGCGGATGCTGTCCGTCGTGCAGTGGACCGAGATGTAGAGCGGGCTCAGACGCTGCTCGACGATACGCCTGAGGTCGCGCTCGCGCAGGTTGGTGACGGTGATGTAATTGCCGTAGAGGAACGACATCCGGAAGTCGCCGTCGCGGAAGTAGAGCGTCTCGCGCAGTCCGGTCGGGTTCTGGTCGACGAAGCAGAACACGCAGTCGTCGCCGCACGTCTTGATGCGGAACTCCTCAAGGTCCACGCCGAGGCGCTCGTCGAACGCCTTCTCGATGCGGTGCTCGACCATCTGCCCGCCCTGGCGCAGGCGCACGACGAGCTCCTCCTCGGCCGTCTTGAAGCGGAAGTCGAGCTCGTCCTCGACGGCCTCGCCGCCAACGGCGAGCACCTGGTCTCCGACGGCCCAGCCGAGGCGCTCGGCGATGGATCCGGGTTCTACGGCGGCAATGCGGACGGGCATGGGCGGAGCGGAAGCAGCACCAAATAAACGGCCTGCGCCGCCTCGTTTTTCCCCTGGCCGCGTGAAACGTTGGCTGGAAGCGCCCCGCGCCGACGGCGCGGCTCCTGGCCTGGCGGCTCCTACGCAGGCGTCTCGACGCCGTGCTCCTTGGTCGAGGCGAACGTGATGCTGGGGTACTGGTCGGCGGCCCGGTCGAGCCAGAACGTGCTCTCGGCCAGAAAGACGAGGTCGCCGTCGGCATCGCGCGCGAGGCGGTGGCCCTCGGCGGCCGAGAAGCGCGCGAGCGCGGCCTCGCTCTCGGCCACGACCCACCGCGCAAGCACGTACGGCAGCGGCGTGAGCGTCACCTCGACGCCGTACTCGGAGGCCAGGCGCCCGGCGACGACGTCGAACTGGAGCGGCCCGACGGCTCCGAGGATGTAGTCGTTGCCGTGGAGCGGGCGGTAGAGCTGGATCGCGCCCTCCTCGGTCAGGTGCCGTACGCCCTTCTCGAGCGGCTTGGCCTTGAGCGCGTTCTCGATGCGCACCTTGCGGAAGTGCTCCGGGGCGAAGCTCGGGATACCCGTGAAGCGCAGCGCCTCGCCCTCGGTGAGCGTGTCGCCGATGCGCAGCGTGCCGTGGTTGGGGATGCCGACGATGTCGCCGGGGTAGGCCTCCTCCACGCCCGCGCGCTCGCGCGCCTGGAACAGGACCGCGTTGGAGACGCGCAGGTCGCGTCCGGCGCGCTGGTGCTGCACGCGGAGGCCGCGCTCGAAGCGCCCTGAGCAGACGCGCACGAACGCGACGCGGTCGCGGTGCGCCGGGTCCATGTTGGCCTGCACCTTGAAGACGAGCCCGGTGAAGCGCGGCTCCTCGGGCCGGACCGTGCGCGAGGCCGTCTCGCGGGGGCGCGGGGGCGGCGCGATCTCCACGAACGTGTCGAGCATCGCCTGCACGCCGAGGCCGCCGAGCGCGATGCCGAAGAAGACGGGCGTCTGCCGCCCGGCGAGGTAGTCGTCGAGCGCGAACGGGGCGCCGGCGCCCTCGAGCAGTTCGATCTCCTCGGCGAGGGTGGCCGCGTCGCGCGCGCCGACGAGCGCCTCGAGCGCGGGGTCGTCCGGCCCCGAGAGCGGCACCGGCTCGCCGCCGCCGCCGCCGGGCGCGACGGGCAGGAAGGCGCGCTCGCGCAGCAGGTAGAGCCCCCTGAGGCGCCCGCCCATCCCGACCGGCCACGCGAGCGGCGCCGCGGCGATGCCGAGGCTCTCCTCGATGTCCTGCAGCAGGTCGAACGCGTCGCGCCCCTCGCGGTCGAGCTTGTTGATGAACGTCAGGATGGGCGTGTCGCGCAGGCGGCAGACTTCCATCAGCTGACGCGTGCGGCTCTCGACGCCCTTGACGGCGTCGATGACCATGAGCGCCGAGTCGACGGCCGTGAGCACGCGGTAGGTGTCCTCGGAGAAGTCCTCGTGGCCGGGCGTGTCGAGCAGGTTGACCGTGCGTCCGGCGTAGTCGAACTGCATGGCCGAGGCCGTGACCGAGATGCCGCGCTGCTGCTCGATTGCCAGCCAGTCGCTCGCGGCGTAGCGGTTCGTCTTGCGCGCGCGCACGTCGCCGGCCAGGTGGATCGCCCCGCCGAGCAGCAGCAGGCGCTCGGTGAGCGTCGTCTTGCCGGCGTCGGGGTGCGAGATGATGCCGAAGGTGCGGCGGCGGGCGGCCTCGGCGGCCACGCGCGGGTCTGCGGAAGGGGCCATGCGAACGGAGGGATGCGCCGGGAAAGGAACGGCGAGGCGCGCGCCGGCACCGTCAAGAGCCGCCCAAAACGCGCGTATCGGGCCAGACGCGCCGCGCCCGGGCAGGCGTCCGCCGGCGCGGCGGAACGGCCGCCGGCGCGGCGGGATATGCTATTCTTTATCGAACCTGCCCGGTTCTACTTCAACCTGCCCGGTTCTACTTCAACCTGCCCGGTTCTACCATGCCCCGACCGTTTGGCCTCGCCGTTCTCTTGCTCGCGCCTCTCATGGCGTGGGCGCAGATCACTCCGGAAGACGTCGTGCGCACGCGCGCCGTCGGGGCGGTCGTGCTCAGCCCGGACGGGCGGCGCGTCGCCTTCACCGTCTCGACGCCCCGCGCCGAGGACGAGCCGCCCGGCCCGAGCCGTACCGCGCTCTACGTGATCCCCTTCGAGGGCGGCACGCCCGCGCCGGTGCTCGCGCCTCCGGCCGTTGGCAGCCGCCCAGCCTGGCTCGCCGACGGGCGCCTCGCCTTCACCGCCCGCCTGCCGGCGCACCCTGCCACGCAGGTCTACGCCGTGCGCAACCCCGGCGACACGCCCGAGCGCCTCACCGACGCTCCCGAGGGCGTGCTCGACTTTCAGGTCGCGCGCAACCTCTCGGCCGTCGTCTACACCACGCGCGAGGGCGAGGACCCCGAGCGCGCCCATCTCCGTGAGAAGGGCTTCGACCAGGTCGTGGCCGGCGAGGACTGGCGCTTTATCCGCCTTTTCCACCAGCCTATCGGCTCCCACCAGCCTGCCGGCGGGTCGCGCGAGCAGATCAGCCCGCCCGACCGCCACGTCAACGACTTCGCGCTCGCCCCGGACGGTCGCACCGTCGCGGTGCAGCTGACGCGCACGCCGAGCGTGGACGACGACATGATGTTCCGCGAGCTGTTCGTGCTCGCGCCCGGGCGCGAGGCCGTGCGCGTCCCCACCGAGGGCAAGCTCGGCCCGATGGCCTGGAGCCCCGACGGCCGCCGCCTCGCCTACCTCGGCGCGACGCGCCTCTCAGACCCGCTCCCGCATCACGTCTTCGTCGCCGACGCGGCCACGGGGCAGACGCGCAACGTGACGCCAGACTACGAGGCGACGGTCGAGCAGGTGCAGTGGCTCGACGACGACGCGCTGCTGCTCGCCGCCGTCGAGGGCACGCGCACGGCCGCCGTCCGCCTCGACCTGGCCTCCGGCCGCCGCACGCGCGTGCTCGGCGGCGGGCTCGAGATCACGCGCGCGCTCTCGTTCGCCGGCGACCGTGTCGCGGCGGCCGTCAACACGCGTACGCACCCCAACGAGGTCTACACGGGCTCGTTCTCGCAGGGCCTGCTCGAGCGCCGCACCGACCACAACCCGTGGCTCGCTGAGCGCCGCATGGCCCGTCAGGAGACGATCTCGTGGACGGGCGCAGGCGGCCTCCCCATCGAGGGCGTGCTCGTCTACCCGCTCGACTACGAGGAGGGCGAGCGCTACCCGCTCGCCATCCTGCCTCACGGCGGCCCCGAAGGCATCTCCATCGACGGCTGGAACACGCGCGCGCTCTACCCCGCCCACGTGATGGCCCGCGAGGGCTACGTCGTGCTCAAGCCCAACTACCGCGGGTCGGGCGGACGCGGCCCGGCCTTCTCGATGGCCAACCACCGCGACCTCGGCGGGACCGAGTTCGAGGACGTACTGCTCGGCATCGACCACCTGGCCGCCCTCGGCCTGGTAGACCCCGACCGCGTCGGCATCTCGGGCACGTCCTACGGAGGCTACTTCTCGGCCTGGGCCACGACGCGCCACGCGGAGCGCTTCCGCGCCGGCATCACGTTCGCAGGGCTTTCCAACTGGCTCTCGTTCATGGGCACGACCGACATCCCGCACGAGATGGCGCTCGTCCACTGGGACCTCTACTACTGGGAGGCGCCCGAGCTCTACAACGACCGCTCGCCGGTGACGCACGTCGCCGAGAACACGCGCCCGACGCTCGTCCTGCACGGCCTGGCAGACGAGCGCGTGCACCCGGAGCAGTCCATCCAGCTCTACAACCTGCTCCGCCTCCGCGGCGTGCCGACGGGCCTCGTGATGTACCCGCGCGAGCCGCACGGCCTGCTCGAGCGCGCCCACCAGCTCGACTTCATGCGGCGCCAGATCGACTGGTTCGAGCGCTACGTGAAGCCGCTGGAGGTTGCAGAGACCGGTCCGGTTCAGCTCGCGCCCGTGCGCGCCGAGCGCTGACGCATCGCACGCCGACGCGCCACGTGGCCGGCAGGGTTACGCGGCGCGTCGGCTCCCCCGCTCCAGCCAGCGGCGGACCGGGCGGCGGACCGGGCGGCGGACCGAGCGGCGGACCGAGCGGCGGACCGGCGCCGGGACCACGTAGCCGGGCGGCCGAGACGCCTCTTGACCGAGGCTGCGCTGTACGCACGTGCGCCGGCCCCACCTGGAGCGGAGCCGGCGCAGCGACAAAGCGGTCGGGGAGAGACTCCCGGCAGACGTGCGTCAGTTCTGCACGCTCAGGAACGAGCGCGTGCGGTTGGGCTGGTGCACGAACTCGAACGTGTAGTGGCGATCGGTGGACGTGAACGGGTTGATCGGCGGCGCAGGCCGGCCACGGTAGTAGCTCAGGATGCGCACCTTGGCGTAGGAACCGTCATTGAGGCGCAGCACGATCGTGCGGCCGGGGATGGGCGAGATGTAGCCGCCCGGCCCCCCCTCGAAGGGGATGTACGTGTACCAGCCGGCGTCAGCGCCGATCGGGATGGCGAAGTTTCCGCCCGCGTCGAGGCGGTAGCCCTCGGCCGGCGCCTCGGTCACCTCGTCGAAAGGCACCAGGAGGATCTGTGCGGCCGTCGTGCCGGGCCCGGACGTGCCGCCGTTGAAGATGATCGTCGTGCCGCGGAAGCCGATGTCCCAGGCCGTCGAGGCCGAGTCGGCACGGTTGGCGCTGGTGCTCGCCAGCACGACGCGGTTCTCGCGGAGGCTGTAGAGCGTGAAGCGGTTGGTGGTGCCGGTCGGCCGCCCCGTGGCGGGGTCGCGCCCGGTGGGCGGATCGGCTGGCAGGTCAGTCACGGTGACGGCCGCAAGCGGGGTCGGCTCGGCGACCGGGGGGGTGACAGTGTCGCAGGCGAGCAGGCCGAGCGAGAGGGCCGTCGCAAGGGCAAGAGAACGCAGCATTACGGTGTGCGTGAGGGTGGCGGAGGATGGGAGAGCAGAGCCCGTGCGCTCGGAGCCGGTGGCGCCCGGAGCCGGTGACTTTCAGAGCCGGTAGCTCACGCCGAGCGTGAACACGCGCCCGGGCTGAGAGGGCAGGCGCTCGGGATCGGTAAAGCCGGTCACGTTGAGCACGCCAAGGTGGAGGTCGGCCGCGCCGAGGCGCTTGCTGACCGACGCGTTGAGCAGCGCGTAGCCGGGCGCGAACTCGCGCGCCTCGTCCAGGACGCCATTGCCGTTGAGGTCGGCGAAGCCGTAGCGCGAGCGCAGCGCGAGGCGTGCCGTAGACGTTAGGCCGAGCCCGTCGTGGCGGTGCGTCAGGCGGAGCACGCCGCTGTGGCGGCTGCGCCCGAAGAGCCCGCCGTAGTCGGCCCGGGAGACGCGCACGTCGCGGCCCGTGGCCGCATCGCGGCGGAAGAGCGTGCCGGCGGCGACCTGCGCGAGCACGTCGCGGTCGGCGGTGTCGAGCAGCTGGTAGCCGGCGGCGAGCGAGAGCACGCCCAGGTCGCCCACGAGGCGGGAGGCCCAGGCCACGTCGGCCTCCACACCGCGCGTGTAGATGCGCGCCAGGTTGAAGTAGGAGAACACCTGCTGTCCGTTGGTCCGGATCGCGACGGGCTGCGAGTCGATCAGGTCGCGGACCTCGTTGTGGAATGCGTTCACGCGCACGACGAAGGCGCGCCGCGGCTCGAGCTCGACGCCGAGCCCGTAGGCCATACTGCTCTCAGCGCGGAGGTTGCCGAGGCCCTCGGGGCTGATCAGGAAGCGCTCGATGCCGCCGGCGGCGGCCTCGGCAGCCAGGCGCGTGCGCGCCTCCTCGGCGCCGTAGAGCGTGTAGCCGCCCGCCGCGTTGCCGAACGAGAGGTAGCGCTGCCGGAACGCGGGCGCGCGGTAGCCCGAGCCCACCGAGCCGCGCACGCGCAGCGCCGGCGAGACCCGGTAGAGGGCGGCGGCCTTGGGCGTCAGCCGCGCCGCATAGTCCGAGGGCGCGTCGTAGCGCGCGCTCAGCACGAGGTCGAGCGCGGGGAGCGGGCGCCACTCGGCCTCGGCGTAGCCGAACGCCTGCTGCGAGGTGCGCGCGTCAGCGTAGCGGTCGCCGGCAACGCGCTCGCCCTGGAGGCCGCCGCCGGCGTAGACGGCGAGCGCGCCCGCCAGGGGCCGCGCAGGCGTCCACACGAGCCCACCCTCGGCCTTGCCGAAGTCGTGGAGCAGACGCGTCTCCTCGGCGTTGCCGCGCTCGTCCGTGGCCGAGATGCGGTTCTGGAAGCGGGCGCCGTAGAGGCCGCCCTCGAGCGCAAGCGTGGGCGAGAGGCGGTGCCGGAGCGTCGGGTGGAGGAGCAGATCGGTCCGGTCGGCGTCCTCCTCGTAGACGATGCCGCCGAGCACGGCCGTGCCCTGCTGCGCCTGCGTGGCCGCGCGCACGTGCAGCGCTGCCTCGGTGCCGGAGCGTGGCGCGTAGCGCGCCCGCGTCTCGACGGCGTAGTCGGCGAAGACAGGAATGGTGAGCACCTGCTGATCGGGCCGCGCCGAGTAGCCCGGCGAGCCGTAGCGGTTCACGAACGCGCGCACGCCCCAGCGGTGCGCCCCGTCGGGCCGGCCGCCCCCGGCTTCGGCCTCGGCCGAGACGTCGGCCGTGCCGCTGCTCTCGAGGCGCGCCGCCACGCGGCCCGTCGTGGTCACCCCGGGCCGGGCTGCGACCGCCCCGGGCCGGGCCGTGACGAGGTTGATCACGCCCGCGAGCGCGTCGGCGCCGTAGCGCGACGAGAGCGGCCCGCGAACGATCTCGACGCGCTCGACGCCCGTCACAGCGAGCCGGTCCAGGTCGAGCGTGCCGGCGGTGCGTCCCAGCAGCGGCTCGCCGTCGAGCAGCACGAGCGTGTAGGCCGCATCGAAGCCCTGAAGCTGCACGCCCGTGCCGCCAAGACCCGATACGATGGCCAGGCCGGGCTGCTCGGCGAGCAGATCGGAGAGGCGCAGCAGCCCGCGCGTCTCGATGTCGTCGCGCGTGACGACGCTCGTCGGGACGGGCACGTCCTCGAGCGCGCGCGCCGAGCGGGTGGCCGCCACGACGACCGAGGGCAGGTCTCGCACGCGGTCGACGCGCGCCGTGTCGCGCGCCGTGTCGGGCGCCGCCGTGCCCTGCGGGGCCGGGGCGCGTTGCGCTTCGACGGGCAGTCCAAGCGCGGCGGCGAGGCAGACGACGAGGGCGAGGCGCAGCATGGGAGCGTCGGAGAAGCCCGGGAGGGCCAGGCGTGGAACGAGTCTAAGGAGCGAAGAGCGGCGGGGTTCTTGAAGAGAGCACTAACACACTAGTGCACGTAGGGGCGTCCCCTACGCGGGCAACCTCTCCACGGCCGCTTCGGGCCCCACTCCTCCGGGCAGCAGGCGTGCGCGCAGCGCCGGCGTGGGTACCGGGCACGCGTCTTCCTTGCCGAAGACGCGGTAGCGGTGCCGCGCGACGAAACCGTAGACGGCGTCGCGCAGTGGGCGCGGCACGGCGCGCAGCGTCCCCGCCCAGCGCCACCCGCGCAGGTGGCGTGCGATGCGCAGTGCTGCCTCGGAGCGGACGTACGCGCGGCCGCCTTCGACGAGCACGAGGCTGTCGCGGTGCGCCGCCGGGAGCCCGGCCTGGCGCAGCAGCGCTGCCCCCGCTGCCGACGCGAGCGACGCGAAGCGGAAGCGCCCCGCCGGGTCGCGCGCGATCACGAACTGCACCGCGCGGTTGCACAGCGTGCACACGCCATCGAACAGAATCACGGGGGCAGAGGACGGGACCATCGGAGCGCGCAACTGGTGACAGAGCAAGATGGCAACGGACGGCGCACGAGCAGCGGTACACGAAGTTTCGGTGTCGGTGCGACAGCCGACCGGCAGCCAGGGGGGACTCAGGACCGGCCGCTCGCGCCTTCCGACCGCGAGGGTTCTACCCCGAGGGTTCGACCGCGAGGGTTCGACCGCGAGGGTTCGACCGCGAGGTTTCGGCGGAGACGACGCGGGCCGCCGGTCGGCCTCGTGCCGCTCGCCCGACCAGGCGCTACGTTTGGGCCGCCGCTCCCCCCCCCGCCGCTCACGCCTCGCCCATGAAAACCTTCGATGCCCTGTTCGAAGAGCTCGCCGCCAAAGTGGCTGCCGGAGATCCCGCCTCCGGCACGGTCCGCGCCGTGGCCGCCGGACCGCACGCGATCGGCAAGAAGCTCTCCGAGGAAGCCGCCGAGGCGTGGATGGCCGCCGTGCACGAGGGCCCCGAGCGCGCGGCCGAGGAGATCGCGCAGCTCCTCTACCACGCGCAGGTGATGATGCTCGCGTGCGGCCTCACGCTCGAGGACGTATACCGCCGCCTCTGACCTCGCGCCGCCTCTGACCTCGCGCCGCCTCTCCCTCCTGCGCTTCCCCCCGTCGCTCATGCTCCGCATCGCCCTGCCCAACAAAGGCGCCCTCGCCGACGACGCGCTCGCGCTCGTGCGCGAGGCCGGCTACACCGTCCGACGCGGCGACAAGGAACTGTTCGCGCGCGACCCGCGCCACGAGATCGAGTTCCTGTTCCTGCGCCCGCGTGACATCGCGGTGTACGTCGGCAGCGGCGTGCTCGGGCTCGGCATCACCGGGCGAGACCTCGTCGCCGAGAGCGGGGCGCGCCTGGCCGAGCTGCTCCCGCTCGGCTTCGGGCACGCGGCGTTCCGCTACGCCGTCCCGGCCGAGCAGGACCTCGAGCCGGACGACTTCGGGGGCCTGCGCGTGGCCACGTCCTACCCGTCGCTCGTCGCGGCAGACCTGGCGCGGCGCGGCGTCGAGGCCGAGGTCGTCCCGCTCGACGGCGCCGTCGAGATCGCCGTCCGCCTCGGCGTGGCCGACGCTGTGGCCGACGTGGTGCAGACCGGCGGCACGCTCGTGCGCGCGGGCCTCAAAACGGTCGGCGCGCCGATCCTGGACTCCGAGGCCGTGCTCGTGGCCCGCGACGCCTCGGCCCCGGACGCCGACGCCGGCGTGCGCCGCTTCCTCGAGCGCGTGCGCGGCATCGTCGTCGCGCGGGCCTACGCGATGATCGAGTACGACGTGCCCGAGGAGGCGCTCGAGCAGGCGTGCGCCGTCACGCCGGGCATCGAAGCCCCGACAATCTCCCCGCTCTCGCGCGCGGGCTGGGTGGCCGTCAAGGCGATGGCCCGCCGGGCCGAGGTCAACGACCTCATCGACGCGCTCACGCCGCTGGGCGCGCGCGGCATCATCGTGACCGACATCCGGACGTGCCGCATCTGACCGGGACGCCGCGCGCGCAGGGCGCGCATCCTCCCGATCCTACGCGCAAACCGGCTCGAGGTCGGGACGCCGCGCGCGCAGGGCGCGCATCGCAAGTGCAGCGCCGAGACTAACTTCGGGGACGCCCAACCGCCCACCCGTGACCCGCGCGCTCGCTCTCGTCGGCCTGTTCCTGCTGCTCGTGCTGGGCGTGGCCGGCCTCGTCGGCTGGCTGGCCTATGGCACGGCGCCGCCCCGCAGCGGCAAGGCTGCGCTGCCGGGCCTCGCCGCCGAGGCGCGCCTCGTCTGGCCCGGCGCCGGCGACTCGGCGGCGGTCTACATCGAAGCTGCCACCGAGGCCGATTTCTACGCCGCGCTCGGCTACGCGCACGCCACCGACCGTGCGTGGTCTATGGCGCTCTGGCGGCAGGCGGCGCTGGGCACCCTCTCGGCATGGCTGGGCGCCGAGCAGACGCAGCGCGACGAGCACGCCCGCCTCGTGGGCTTCGCCGAGCAGGGCCGCATCGCCTACGAGCGCCTGCCCGAGAGCCGCCGCCGCCTGCTCGAGGCCTACGCGCGCGGCGCCAATGCGGCCCTGGCCCGCCCGGGCGTGGCCGAGCGCGACGAGTTCGTTTCTCTCGACGTGCGCCCGGAGCCGTGGCAGGCGTGGCACAGCCTCGCCGTGGAGCGCCTTGTGGCCTACCTCGGCACGCCGCCCGCCCGGACCGACAGCGCGTTCGCCGCCGCCGCGCGCGCCGACGCGCCCGTGGCGCGGTTCGTCCGGGCCGATTCCGCCTTCCGCACCGTGCTCGGGCTGCACGGCTTCCGGCAGGCCCGAGCCTACGCCGCGCGCGACCGGGCCGGCGAGGCCACGTTCGTCCACCACCAGCCCTACGGCACGACCGCGCGCGCACTCTTCTACGAGGTCACGCTGCGCCTCGGCGACGAGGCGCCTGTGAGCGTGGCCACGATCCCGGGCACGCTCGCCCTGCCGGCCGGCCTCGGGCCGGCGCACGCCTGGGGAGTGTTCCTGACAAGCGACCTCTCGCTCGAGCCCTACGAGGGCACGCCGCCACCGCCCGTCTTCAGCCGGCTCGTCGACCGCGCCGGGAACGAGACGCTGCTCGAGATCCCGCGCGGGCCGGACGGGCTGCTGCTCGCGGCCAGCGCTCCGCCCGAGCCGCGCGCGGCCCCGTCTACGCGCGCCCTGCCTGCAGCCCTCCCGTCTCCCGGATCCGAGCCGGCCCCGCAAACGGCACCGACGCCCGCACAGGGCCCCTCCGCCCGAGACGCCGGTGCACCGAGAGCCCCCGGCGCGGCCGCGCAGGACACGCTGGCGGCGGACAGCCCGCCGCGGCAGCGCTACTGGCGCGTGGTGTGGGCCGGCTTCGGCAGCGAGGCCGACCTGGACGCGTGGCGCGCGCTCCGGGCCGGGCAGATGCCGCCCGCGTTCGCCGTGCTGCGGGGCGATGGCCTGCGGATGACTCCCGCTGGCGAGGCCACTGTCCTCGGTGTGCCCCCCACCCGCGCCGCCGGCACCGGATGGGCGCTCGCGGGCGCCGATGCCGAGGCGCGCTTCGCCGCGGCGGGCCTGGCGGCGCTCGTGGACGCAGGCAGCCCGGCCGCACAACTCGTCGACGAGTCCTTCAGCGCGTGGGCCGCACGCCTGCTGCCGTCGCTACTGGTCGCACTCGGGCCGCGCGACGCGCTCCCCTACCCCGCCCGCGACGCCTATGCCTACCTCGCCGGGTGGGACTTCCGCTACACGCGCGAGGCCATCGCGCCGGCGCTCTTCGAGGCCTGGATGACGAGCCACCGCGCGCTGACGGGCGCGCTCCCAGACCCCTCCGACCCTCGGGATCGTGGCCTGCTCGTCTACACGCTCCGCATGGCGCGCGCCACGCTGCGCGACCGCTACGGCCGCGAGCCCACGGCCTGGCGCTGGGAGTACGTGCAGGAGGCAGCGCTCACCTACCCGCTCGTGGGGAGCCCCCGGGGCCGCTTCGCTCCTCTCGCGGGCGGTCCCGGCGGGCATCCGACGGCGCTGCGCCCCGGCCCGGCACGCTTCTCTGCTGACTCGACTGCCCTGGCCGAGCCGGCACCCGGCCTCTGGTCGGCCCACGCACGCTCGGGCTCGTGGCACCTCCGCGTGCGCCGCCCCGACCTGCCCTCGGGCGGCTTTCTCGCCCGCGACCGCGCCGAGGCGCGCCGCCACGCCTGGCTGCCGGTTACGCCGCCTCCCTCCAACGCCCGCCTGCTTCGCCTCGTCCCCGCATGACCGCCCCGCTCTTCGTCGGCCTCGACGCCGGCGGCTCTAAAACGTGCGCCCTCGCCACGACCGGCGCGGGAGAGCCCCTCCGGCTCGACGGCCCCGGCGCGCACGCCCTCCGCGACGGGCCCGAGGCCGCCGCCGGCGTCTGCCTCGAGCTGATCGCGCAGGCGCAGGACGCCTTCCACAGCGCAACGCTCGCAGGCGTGTGCGTCGGCATGGCGGGGGCGGGACGCGAGGAGGAGCGGGCCCGCACCGAGCAGCGGTTGCGCACGCACCTTGGCGAGCACGTCGCGCTCGCGCTCGTGCACGACGCCGACATCGCGCTCGAAGCGGCCTTCGGCGCGGGCAGCGGCACCATCGTGATCGCCGGGACGGGCTCGATCGTCTACGCGCGCACCGAGGACGGGCGCAGCCTGCGCGCCGGCGGCTGGGGCGCCCTCCTTGGCGACGACGGCAGCGGCACAGCGCTCGGCCGCGGCGCTCTGCGCGCCGCACTGGCCATGCGCGACGGCGGCCCCCCGACCACGCTCGCCGAACGGCTCGCCGAGGTCCATCGGCTCGACAGCGCCGAGGCCATCGTGCAGGCCGTGCAGGGCGGGGCCGTCCGCCTGGCCATGTTCGCCCCGCTCGTGCTCGAGGCCGCCGCGAACGACGACTGGGCGGCCCACCAGATCATCGCGCGCGAGACGAACGCGCTCGCCCAGCAGGCCGGCTGGGTCGCCACGCGCGGCGGCGAGGCGCTCGCGCAGCGGGTCGCGTTTACGGGGGGACTCTCGGGCGAGGCGATCTACGCCGAGGCGCTTGCGGGAGCTCTCGCGCGCTACCTGCCCGGCTGGGAGGTCAGGCGCAGCGCGCGCGAGCCGGCCGAGGGCGCGCTCGCACGTGCGCAGCGCCTGCCCGCCTGAAAGGGCGCTCGCCAGAGACGCTTCACCCCCGGCTCTCACACCGGCCGCGCCGGGCCCGCCCGGGCGCACGCAGGCCTACTCGAGCGCGTCCGGCGGGAAGTCGTCCGGATCGAACGTCGGCTCGGGATACTGCGGGTTCATGGCCTCGAGCGTGGTGGCGAGCAGGCGGGCCACGACGAGGTCCCGGAACCAGCGGTTCTCCGCCGGCACGACGTACCACGGCGCGCGGTCGGTGCTCGTGCGCTCGAGCGCGATCTCGTAGGCGCGCTGGTAGTCGTCCCACAGGCGGCGGTCCTCGAGGTCACCGGGGTTGAACTTCCACCACTTGGTCGGGTCCTCGAGGCGGCGGCGCATGCGTGCGAGCTGATATGCCTTCGAGATGTGGAGCATGACCTTGACGACGCGCGTGCCGGCATCGGAGAGCAGCGCCTCGAAGTGACGGATGTGCGCGTAGCGCCCCTCGACGGCCTCCGGCGGCGCGAGGCCGCGCACGCGCACCACGAGCACGTCCTCGTAGTGCGAGCGGTTGAACACCCCGATCTCGCCCGTCTGCGGCACCTGCGCGTGCACGCGCCACAGGAAGTCGTGCGCGCGCTCCCTGGCCGTGGGCACCTTGAAGCTGGCCACGCGCACGCCCTGCGGGTTGAGCGGCCCGAGCACGCGGCGGATGGTGGAGTCCTTACCGGCCCCGTCCATAGCCTGGAGCACGAGCAGCAGCGACTGCCGGCCCTCGGCATAGAGGCGCTCCTGGAGCGCGTCGAGGCGCACGCCGAGCGCGGCCGTCTCCGCCTCGGCCGCCTCGCGCGTCGCGCCCTGCGTGTCGGCCGGGTCGCGCGCGCCGAGGCGGAGCGGCGTGCCCGGCACGACCCGGTACCGTTCGATGTCGATCATGACTTGCGCCCGCCACCGAGGATATGCCCGAGCGCGGCCCGCCCGGCCTGCTCCATCAGGCTCCCCCCCGGCCGGCGGCCCTGCTGGCTGCCGGCGAGCGCCCCGGCGAGCGTCTCGAGCAGCGAGGGCGGCGTAGCCTGCCGGGCGTGTCCGGCCTCGCGGCCGAGCATCTGCGAGAGCGCGTCCGCGCTCAGGCCACCCTGCTTTTTCTGGCGTGCGAGCGCCGCCATGACGAGCGGCGCGAGCAGCGGCAGCAGCTTGGCCACCTGCTGCGTGTTCAGGCCCGAGGCCCTGGCCACGCCCTGCTCGACGTCGCCCCGCTGCGCACCGAGGATGTGCCCCAGGATGCCGGCGCCGTCGAGCGCCTTGCCGGAGGGCCCCTTGCCAGCGGGTGCCGCCTGCGCACCGCCGCCGAGCATGCCCGCGATCAGGCCCGGGATGTTACCGAGCAGCGAGCCGTCGTGGTCGCGGTCGAGCGCGGCGGCCAGGCGCTGCGCGCCCGTCGGGTCGTTCGTGTTCTGGTCGAGCGCGCCCAGGAGCGCCGGCAGCGCCGCCGCGATGGCCGTCTGCGCCTGCTCGGGCCTGGCCCCAACGGCGGCTGCGATCTGGTTGAGCGCCGGCCCGGAGAGGGTCTGCATGAGGGTCCCGAAGATGCCTTCCATGCTGCGATACAGTTAGAGTTGCGGTACAGTTATAGAGTGGGGGGCGAGCGCGCCCGGAAGAGCCTGGCCAGATCGCGCGCCCGCACGTCGGGCGGGGGAAGCGGCCTGCAGACACCCAAAGCAGCGCGGGAGCTCTGAGGTTCCTGCAGCGCCCTCATAGGCCGTGGGGCCGGCCTGCCGTGGGGCCGGCCTGCCGTGGGGCCGGCCGGGCTACGGGGCGGAGCGCACCTCTCCTACGCGGCGGAGCGCACCTCTCCTACGCGGCGGAGCGCACCTCTCCTACGCGCCGCAGACCGTGAAGCGCGTTCGACGCGAACACGGCGTCGGCGCGTGCGAGGTCGTCGAGGTGGAGCGGTCGCTCCTCAGCGTCGGCACGCGTGGCGAGCAGGTGGGCGCGCGCCACGCCGGGCAGGCCGCCCGCCTCGAGCGGCGGCGTGCACAGCCGGTCACCGAGACGCAGCCAGACGCTCGTGCGCGTCCCCTCGATCAGGAAGCCGTTCGCGTCGGCAAGCAGCGCCTCGTCGGCACCGGCGGAGCGGGCCCACGCGTACGGGATCTCGTAGTGCGTGCGGTCGGTGGTCTTGTGGCGGCAGCGGGCCGTCCCGGCCTCGGCGAAGGGCTCGGGCCAGACAGCCACGACACGCAGGGGCGCGGCCACGAGCGGCTCCGACGTCAGGCGCACCGCGCCGTCCCGGGCGTAGAGCAGGCGCAGGCGGTACACACCCGCCTCGAGCGCGGTGGCCCGCGCCCGCACGGCCTCGCACACCGTCGCATGCAACCGCTCGCGTACGAAGCCGAGCGCCTGCGCCGACGCCTCGAGGCGGCCCAGGTGGCGCCTCAGCAGCGGCACGCGGCCCTGCTCGAGGCGCATCGTCTCGAGAAGCTGAGCGCTTTCGGCGAGCGTGGTCGGAGCGCCTCCGGCGGGCATGGTCGGCAGGTGAACGTTGCGGGACGAGAAACGCTACGTGACGAGATCGGTGAGCGGGCGCGCCTTGAGCAGGCACTCGGCGAACTCGGCCGCGGCGTCGGAGTCCCACACGATGCCGCTGCCGACATCGTAGCGGGCCTGGCCGCCACGCGCGACGGCCGTCCGGATGGCCACGTTGAAGGCCGCCGCGCCGTCCGGCGCTGCGTAGCCGACCGCGCCGCAGTAGACGCCGCGGGGGCCGGCCTCGAGCTCCCGGATGCGCTGCATAGCGCGCAGGCGCGGCGCGCCGGTCACCGAGCCGCACGGGAAGAGCGCGCGCAGCAGGTCGCCGAGCGAGACGCCGTCGCGGCGCCGCGCCGTCACCGTCGAGGTCATCTGCGTGACCGTCTCGTAGCGCTCGGCGAAGAAGAGACGCGGGACGGACACGCTGCCCGGCTCGGCCACGCGCGCGAGATCGTTGCGGAGCAGGTCCACGATCATGAGGTTCTCCGCGCGGTTCTTAGGGTCGCGCGCGAGCGCGCGCGCGAGGCGCTCGTCCTCGGCGGCCGAGCCGCCGCGCGGCGCCGTGCCCTTCATGGGCCGAGCCGTGAGCAGACCGCTGGCCTCGGTGCGGAAGAACAGCTCGGGCGAGAGCGAGCACACGGCCGTCTGCCCGCGCGGCGCGTCCCCGGCTGTCCGCACGAACGCGCCGTAGGCGACGCGCTGCCGGGCGCGCAGCGCGCCGTAGAGGCCAAGCGGGTCGCCCTCGAGCGCGAAGCGGAACGGCGCGGTGAGATTGAGCTGGTACAGGTCACCCTCGCGGATGTGCGCGCGTACGGCGTCGACGCGCGCAGCGTACGCGGCCTCCGAGAACGCGAAGCGCAGCGGCCCGAGCCGCACCGGCCCGGCTCCCTCCAGCGCCGCGCGCACGAGGCGCGGCGCGACGACCTCGGGGGGGCCGTAGACGCCGAACCACCCGAGCGGCCCCTCCGGCGCCGGCGGCTCCGGGAAGAGCGTCGGCTCGAGCGCGTAGCCGGCTTCGTAGGCCAGGAAGCCGGCTACGTGGTGCCCGGCTGCGAGCGCCTCGTCGAGCCCGGCCAGGAGCGCGGGCACGGCGTCGTAGGCGTCTGCGCAGAGCACGCGCACGGGGCGGGCGAACAGCAGCGCGCCGGCGCGGCGCGTGTCGGCGTCCTTCTTCGGACCGTCGAGCAGCACGGTGCCGGGCGTGCCGAGCAGGGCGCGGATCTGGGCAGGCTCGAGCGGGGCGCGGGGCGCGGAAGGCGGGCTCGGCGTTCGAGCGGCGGGCATCGGATGCGGAGGGAATCGGCGGAGCACGGAGCGGGCTCCCCGGAACACGCGAGGCGTAGCATCCGATCCGCTGGCCCCCGCAGCCGACCGGCGCGCGGCTCAGATCTGCGTGCCGCCGAGCGCCGCGCCGTCTCCCTCGCCGTGGGCGCCCGTCAGGTTGGCCAGGGCCGGGCCGAGCGCGGCGCGGAAGTCCCGGGCGCGCATGCGCTCGAGCACGTCGCCGCGCCCGGCGCAGTAGCCCAGCAGCGCGTGGGGGCGCTGGAGGTGCTTGAGCCCCTCGCGCACGACCCACATGTGCCAGGGCCGGAACTCGCCCGCGTCGAACGGCCCGAGCAGGCGCGCGTAGAGCCGGTTCGCCGCGCGCTCAACGTCGTCGTCCGACTCGAGCTCGCCCATCTCGAGCAGCCGCTGCAGTCCGCCCCAGATGTAGCCGGCCAGGAAGTCGTGCTGGCCGTCGGTGAGGACGAGGCGCGTGTGCGGGCCGCTGTAGCCGAGGTCCTCGAGCGGACCGCGGATGCACGCCTCGACGTGTGCGACGGCCTCGCGCGTCATGGCCTCGACGTAGGCGGGGGACTTGCGGTCGTTGGGACGGGGGCGGAGCATGGGTAGACGGGGATGGGCGGGGATATACCACAGAGAAGACAAGCGGCATGCACAGTGCGCAACTATCGGTTCAGATCGTCCCGGCGTAGCGTATTCGTTCCCATGCGGCGCGCTATCGGACCGTCCGGCGGCACTTCGCCGGGCGGCTGCAGACCTGAGACGGCGAGACGTCTACGCCGCGCGTCGCGGTCGCGGAGTGAACCGCCCCGAGCGCACGCCGGGTCCGGAGCGCGCTCCCGCTCGTCCCCCGTCTGCGCGGCCGCCCCCTGCCTGGCCGCGCTCACATGTTGCGCCGGTACTGCCCGCCAACCTCAAACAGTGCCGCTGTGATTTGCCCGAGCGAGCATGTCTGCACGGTCTCGAGAAGCTCGGCGAACACGTTTCCGCCTTCGCGCGCCGTCCGCTGGAGGCGCTCGAGCGCCTGGCCAGAGCGGGACGCGTTGCGAGCGTGAAAGGCACGGAGGTTCGCGATCTGGCGCCGCTTCTCCTCGTCCGTCCCGCGCATCAGCTCGACCTCTTGCGGCGCCTCCCCGCCCTCGCGCAGGAACGTGTTCACGCCCACGATGGGCAGCTCGCCCGAGTGCTTCTTGTGCTCGTAGTGGAGGCTTTCCTCCTGGATTTTGCTGCGCTGGTACATCGTCTCCATGGCACCGAGCACGCCGCCGCGGTCGTTGATCCGCTCAAATTCGCGGAGCACGGCCTCCTCCACCAGGTCCGTCAGCTCGTCGACGATGAAGGCGCCCTGGAGCGGGTTCTCGTTCTTGGCCAGGCCCAGCTCGCGGTTGATGATGAGCTGGATGGCCATGGCGCGGCGGACGCTCTCCTCGGTCGGCGTCGTGATGGCCTCGTCGTAGGCGTTGGTGTGGAGCGAGTTGGCGTTGTCGTAGATCGCGAGCAGCGCCTGGAGGGTCGTACGGATGTCGTTGAACTGGATCTCCTGCGCGTGCAGGCTACGCCCGCTCGTCTGCACGTGGTACTTGAGCTTCTGCGATCGCTCGTCGGCGCCGTAGAGCTCGCGCATGGCGACGGCCCAGATGCGCCGCGCCACGCGCCCGATGACGGTGTACTCGGCGTCCATACCGTTCGAGAAGAAGAACGAGAGGTTGGGCGCGAACGCGTCCACGTCCATGCCGCGCGCGCGGTAGGCCTCGACGTACGTGAAGCCGTTCGAGAGCGTGAAGGCGAGTTGCGAGACCGGGTTGGCGCCGGCCTCGGCGATGTGGTAGCCCGAGATGGAGACCGAGTAGAAGTTGCGCACGCCCTCGTCGATGAACGTCTGCTGGACGTCGCCCATCATGCGGAGCGCGAACTCGGTCGAGAAGATGCACGTGTTCTGCGCCTGGTCCTCCTTGAGGATGTCCGCCTGCACGGTCCCGCGCACGCGCTGGAGGGCGTCTCTGCGCAGGGCGTCGTACACGTCGGGCGCGAGCAGGCCCCAGGCGACCAGGTCACGCCCGGTGCAGCCGAGCAGGCCCAGGCCCGAGCCGTCGTGGCCCTCGGGGAGACCGTCGGCCTCGAAGGGGACGTAGCGGGGGCGATCAGGTCCGAGTTTGCTTGCAATAACGGCCTCGGCTTCATCCCATCGACCCTCCCGCCGCAGGAAGGCCTCTACCTGCTGGTCTACGGCCGTGTTCATGAACATGGCCAGGATGGCCGGGGCCGGCCCGTTGATGGTCATCGAGACGGACGTATTGGGAGCACACAGGTCGAAGCCCGAGTAGAGCTTCTTCATGTCATCGAGCGTGCAGATGGACACGCCGCTCGTGCCGACCTTGCCGTAGACGTCGGGCCGCTCGTCGGGGTCGCGCCCGTAGAGGGTCACCGAGTCGAACGCGGTCGAGAGGCGCTTGGCGGGCATGCCGAGCGAGACTAGGTGGAACCGCTTGTTGGTCCGCTCGGGCGTACCCTCGCCGGCGAACATACGCGTCGGGTCTTCGCCGTCGCGCTTGAGCGGGAAGACGCCCGCGGTGAAGGGGAAGTAGCCGGGGAGGTTCTCGAGCAGCGCGAAGCGGAGGCGCTCGCCGGGGTCCTCGGTGCGTGGGAGCGCCACGCGGGGCACGCGCGTGCCGGCGAGCGTGGTGTGCGTGAGCGGCTGCCGGATGTCCTTGCCGCGGACCGAGTAGACGAGTTCGTCCTGGCGGTACTGCGCCGCGAGGGCGTCCCAGTTCTCAAGGATCGCGCGCGAGCGGGCGTCGAGCTTGCCCCACCAGTGATCAGCCATCTGGTCGAGCCGCTCGGCGAGCGCGTGGCGGTCCTCGGGCGCCCACGCGTCCACCTGCCGGCGCGCGCCGCGCGCCTGGCCCCACTTGCGGGCGATCTCGGCCTGCGCCTCAGCGTGCGCACGGTAGTCCCGGCAGGTACGCGCGATGTCGGCGAGGTAGCGCTGGCGTTCAGGCGGGACGAGCGCGAGCGCGGCCGGGTCGGGCAGCGGGAGGGTCTCGGCGTCGAACAGGCGCGAGCGTCCCTCGAAGCCGTGCTCGCGCAGCCTGTCCAGGAGCGCGAGGTAGAGGCGCGAGACCCCGGGGTCGTTGAAGCGCGCGGCCATGGTAGGGAAGACCGGCATCTCGTCCGGGCGGCGCGAGAAATCGGCGCGGTTGCGCTGAACCTGCTTGCGGATGTCGCGGAGAGCGTCCTCGCTGCCGCGCCGCTCGAACTTGTTGAGCGCGACGAGGTCGGCCACGTCGAGCATGCCGATCTTCTCGAGCTGCGTCGGCGCGCCGAAGTCGTGCGTCATCACGTAGAGCGAGACGTCCACGAGGTCCGCGATCTCGGTGTCCGACTGCCCGATGCCGGCCGTCTCGATGACGACCAGGTCGAAGCCGGCGGCCTGGCACACGGCGACGGCCTCGCGGAGCGCCTCGGTCGTGGCGCGGTGGGCCTGCCGCGTGGCGAACGAGCGCATGTAGACTCGGTGGCGGTGCTCGCCGTAGAGGCTGTTCATGCGGATGCGGTCGCCGAGGAGGGCGCCGCCGGTCTTGCGCCGCGTGGGATCGACCGAGAGCACGGCGAGCGTGAGCTCAGGGAAGTCGCTCAGAAAGCGGCGCACGAGCTCGTCGGTGAGCGTGCTCTTGCCGGCGCCGCCCGTGCCCGTGATGCCGACGACGGGTGCCGCCGCCCCCGACGGCCGCGGCGGCGGCGCCTGCCCCAGCGCCGGCGCGCCGTCCCCCGAGGGTGCG
>JBKBRC010000023.1:0-44364 GCA_046292345.1 Rubricoccaceae bacterium | reverse complement strand
GGCGGCGGCGGCGCGGAGCGCGCCGGGGGTGGGCGCAAGCGTGAAGCGGGCGCGCCGCACGCGCGTCTCGAGCCGGGCCAGCTGCGCGCGCGCCGAGTCCTGCTGCGCCGCGAACACGTCCGCGCCGGCGGGCCGCAGCGAGTCCACGCGGGCCTGGAGGCGCAGCCGCTCCTGGCGCAGCCGCGCGATCTCGGAGCGATAGACGTCACGCGCGAGCGTGTCGGTCTGCGCCTCGGCGTCAGCCTCGAGCGCGGCAAGCGCGGCATCGAGCTCGCCGGCGGCGAGGAACATCTCGGCGCGGAAGCGCTCCACGGCCGCCTCGCCGACGGGCGGCGCCTCGGGTACGTCCGGGTCGTCGGTGCGGCAGGCCGCCAGGAGGGTGAGGGCTGCGAGTGAGAGCAGCAAGACGCGCATGGGCGACGACAGCAGGGAGTTACTTCTTTCGGACGGCCTGGGCCACGAGCAGCAGCACGACCGCGCCGAGCGTCGCTGCCACGATCGCGCCGATAATGTTGGTCGGGGCCAGGCCGAGCAGGGCGAAGATTACGCGCCCGATGAGCGCGCCGATCACGCCTACGAGCAGGTTCATGCCCAGGCCCATGCTGGACTTGGTGATCTGCTCGGCAAGCCAGCCAGCGACGAGCCCGACGATGAGGAACGAGATCCAGGAAAGAAGCATGGCGAGGCAGGAGAGGGTGAGGTGGCGTTCCTACGAGCGGCACTCCGTTGGGATTCGGGCGGCCCGCGCCAGCGCTCAGCGGTCCTCTTCGGCAAGCTCGGCCTCGAGCAGTTGCCGGCGGTACATGTCGGCGTAGTGCCCGCCGGCTGCGACGAGGGCCGCATGTGTGCCTCGTTCGGCGATGCGGCCGTCTTCGAGCACGAGGATCTGGTCGGCGTCCTGCACGGCCGAGATGCGGTGGCTCACGATGACGACCGTGCGGCGCCCGAACTGCCGGCGGAGGTTGTCCAGGATCGTCGCCTCGGTGCGCGTGTCGACGGCCGAGAGCGCGTCGTCGAAGAGCAGGATGGCCGGGCGGCGGATGAGCGCGCGCGCGATGGCCGTACGCTGCTTCTGCCCGCCCGAGAGCGTGATGCCGCGCTCGCCGACGAGCGTGTCGAAGCCGGCCGGGAACGCCTCGACGTTGGCGAGCAGGTCGGCCTCGGCAGCGGCGTCGCGCACGGCCGCCTCGGCGGCGCCGGGCACGCCGAAGGCGACGTTGTGCCCGACGGTGTCCGAGAACAGGAACACCTCCTGCGGCACGTAGCCGATGGCGCCGCGCAGCGTGGCCAGCGGCACGTCGCGCAGGTCGTGCCCGTCGAGGAGGACGCGCCCGCGCGTGGGGTCGATCAGGCGGGGGATGAGCTCGACAAGGGTCGACTTGCCCGCGCCCGTCCGGCCGACGATGCCGAGCGTCGTACCGGCAGGGACGTCGAACGAGAGGTCCTGGAGCACGTCGGGCGCGTCGGGCGCGTAGCGGTAGCTCACGTTCTCGAACGTGATCCGGCCCTCGACGGCCTCGGGCGAGGCCGGGGGAGACGAAGCGAAGGGGGCGCTGTCGCTGCGGCCGCTGGCCACGTCGCGAGCCGGGTCCTGCACGTCCGGTGGCGTATCCAGGACCGCGTTGATGCGCGCCATCGAGGCGGCGGCCTGCTGAATCATCGAGACCGTGTAGCCGAACGAGGCGACGGGCCAGGTCAGGATGGTGACGTAGATCACGAACTCGGCGATGTTGCCGAGCGTGAGCGCGCCCGCCATCACGAGGCGTCCGCCCACGCCCACTACGAGGATCGTGCTCATGCCGATCAGAATCATCAGCACAGGCCGGAACGCAGCGTCCACGCGCGCCAGGTCGAGCGCGCGCGCGCGGTACTGAGCCGAGGCCTCGTCCACGCGGTCGGCCCAGGCGTCCTCCTGCGCGTACGCCTTGATGACGCGGATGCCCGCAAGCGCCTCCTGCACGCGGCTCGTCAGGACGGAGTACGCCTGCTGCTGCCGGTCGGTGCGCACGTGCACCATGCGCGAGACGAAGAACACGGCCACGGCCAGCACGGGCATCGGGAGGATGGCCCAGAGCGTGAGCGTGGGCGAGATGATGAGCATAACCGCGAGCGCCGTCACGATGGCCGCCGCCGCGCGCGCCAGGTACATCAGCGCCGGGCCGACGTAGCGGCGCACCCGCTCGATGTCGGACGTGGCGCGCGTGAGCAGGTCGCCGGTGGCGTGGCGGTGGTAGAACCCGCCCGAGAGCGTCTGCAGATGCGCGTAGAGCCGGTTGCGGAGGTCGAACTCGATGTGGCGGCTCGCTACAACGACCGTCTGGCGCATCAGAAACACGAACAGCCCGCTGACGAGGCTCAGGCCGACGGCAAGCGCGCCCGCGAGCACGAGCGCCCGCGAGAAGTCCGCGTAGAGCACGGCCTGCAACGCCGTCCCGCGCGCGAGCGCGTGCGCGGCCACCATGCGGGGCACCGCGTCCACGGCCTCGCGCACGATGACGGGCACGAACAGCGCGAACAGCGCCGACACGAGCGCGCACAGCAGTCCCGGCCCGAGCAGGCGCCGGTAGGCCCAGAGGTACGGATTGAGGCGGCGGAGCGGGGATTCCATGCAGAGCCGGCGGGGCACCGGCGGTGTGGCCGGCGGTGTGGCCGGCGGTGTGGCCGGCGGTGTGGCCGGCAAGGTAGTGCGGGGCGGGCTCGGACGGCGGCCGACCGTGCCGGGCTCCGCCGGCCGGCCTGCGCGCCCGGTAGGAGCTCTCGCTCGCCGCGCCCGGCCCCCATGCCCGGCGAAGACCCCGTGTCCGGCGGAGGCTTCGCGTCCAGCGGAGGCTTCGCGTCCGGCGGAGGCTTCGCGTCCAGCGGAGAAACGCAAAACGGCCCTCCGGACGGGAGGGCCGTTTCTTCGCGGAGCCAACGGTCGGATTTGAACCGACGACCTGCTCATTACGAGTGAGCTGCTCTACCCCTGAGCTACGTTGGCGCGGACAGGGAACCTACGACGCGCGCCCGAGGCGCGCCAAGCCGCGTGCGCTTAAAATCGGCGTGAACGCTCTTCTCGCCTATGTCCGCCGCCGACGCGCTCCGCGAGCGCCTTGCCACCATCACCGACCTCGGCCACGCCGCCGCCGTGCTCGAGTGGGACCTCGAGACGTACATGCCGCCTGGCGGCGCCGCCGCCCGCGCGGCGCAGATCGCCACGCTGCGGCGCCTCGCGCATGAGCACCTCGTGGCCGACGAGACCGCGCGCGCGCTCGAGGCGGCCGAGGCTGCGCTGGGCCGCACGCCCGACGCGGACGACCCGGCCGCCGCGCTCGTCCGCGTTGCCCGGCGCGACCTCCGGCGGGCAGGAGCGCTGCCGGCGCGCCTCGTGGCCGAGCAGGCCGAGGCCTCCGGCCTCGCCCGCGGCGCCTGGCAGGCCGCCCGCGAGGCCGGCGACTTCGCGCGCTTCGCGCCGCATCTCGAGCGCCTGGTCGCCCTGGCCACCGAGCAGGCAGACCGCCTCGCGCCCGTGCTCGCCGAGGAACGCGGACCGGACTACGCGCCCGCCGATCCGCGCTACGACGCCCTCCTGGACCAGTACGAGCCCGGCGCCACTACCGAGCGCGTCGCCGCCGCCTTCGACGACCTGCGCGCGGCGCTCGTGCCGCTCGTGGCCGCCATCGCCGCGCAGCCCGCCCCTGACGACGCGTTCCTGCACCGCGCCTTCCCCGAAGAGGCGCAGTGGGCCTTCGGGCTGGACGTGGCGCGCGCCTTCGGCTACAACCTGGCACACGGGCGGCAGGACCGCTCGGCGCACCCGTTCACGACCGCCTTCGGACGCACCGACGTGCGCGTGACGACACGCCTGGACGAGCATTTTTTCCCGACGGCATTCTTCGGGACCGTCCACGAGGTCGGACACGCGCTCTACGAGCAGGGCTTCGACGCGTCGCTCGATCGCACGCCGCTCGCCGACGGCACCTCGCTCGGCATCCACGAGAGCCAATCGCGCCTGTGGGAGAACCTCGTCGCGCGTAGCCCGGCATTCTGGCGCCGCTGGTATCCAGAGGCGCAGCGCCGCTTTCCACACGCGCTCGCCGACGTGCCCGAGGCCGCATTCGTGGCCGCTGTCAACCGCGTCGCGCCAAGCCTGATCCGCGTCGAGGCGGACGAGCTGACGTACCACCTGCACGTGCTGCTGCGCTTCTCGCTCGAGCGCCGCCTGCTCGGGGGCACGCTCGACGTGGCCGACCTCCCCTCGGCGTGGAACGAGGGCCTGCGCGACCTGCTCGGCCTCACGCCGCCCTCCGATGCTGAGGGCTGCCTCCAGGACATCCACTGGGCGCTCGGCGCCTTCGGCTACTTCCCGACCTACACGCTCGGCACGCTCATGAGCGCGCAACTCTGGGAGGCTGCCGCGCGCGACCTCGGCCCGCTCGAGCCGCGGCTCGAGGCCGGCGACTACGCCGCGCTGCTGGCATGGCTGCGCGAGCACGTCCACCGCCACGGCCGCGTGCGCTCGGCCGGCGAGATTCTGCGCCGCACCACCGGCCGCGATCTCGACGCGCGCCCCTGGCTCGCCTACGTGCACGCCAAGTACGGCCGCCTCTACGGTCTGCGTCTTCCGGCGCCGGGCGCGCAGTCCGCGCCGGGCGCCTAGCGGGCGCGGAACCTGGCCATACCCGCGAGGATACGGACGGTCCCGTTCCCCAGGGCCTCTCCGTCCCCAGGGCCTCCCCGCTTCGTCTGCTATGCTTCGCGCCGCTCTCCTGACTGCGACCGGACTCGTCGGCGCGGCGCTCGCAGGGGGGGCGGTGGCGCTACGTCATCCTGTCTTCGGCGGCCGGGCCGAGGGGGCGCGGCAGGCGCGCATCGCGGCGTCGCCGCAGTTCGCCGGCGGGCGCTTCCGCAACGCGCTTCCGGACCGGCGCGTCGGCGATCCGTCGCTCGCGTGGAAGTGGCTCCTGGAACGCTCGGCCCACCGCGTGCCGTCCGCCCCGCCCGAGACGCGCCGGCTCACCGCCGCAGACTTCGCGGCCCCGCCGGCGGATGGCCTCCGCCTGACCTGGCTCGGCCACGCCACGACGCTCATCGAGCTCGACGGCCGGCGTTTCTTGACCGATCCCGTCTGGAGCGCCCATGCTGCGCCGAGCCCGCTGCTGGGCGTGCGGCGCTTCTTCGATCCGCCGCTTGCGCTCGAGGCCCTGCCGCCACTCGAGGCCGTCCTGCTCTCGCACGACCATTATGACCACCTCGACGCGGCCACCATCGGCCGGCTCGCCGCGCGCGTGCCGCGCTTCGTGGCGCCGCTCGGCGTGGGGGCACACCTCGAGCGCTGGGGCGTCGCGCCCGAGCGCATCACCGAGCTGGACTGGTGGGAGGAGGCCGGCGTGGCGGGCGTGATCGTCACATGCACGCCTGCGCGCCACTTCTCGGGGCGCCGCCTGACCGATCGCAACGCGACGCTCTGGGGCGGCTGGGCGCTCGCCGGGCCGGCGCGCCGCGTCTACGTCTCCGGTGACGGCGGCTACGGACCGCACTTCGCCGAGATCGGCCGCCGGCTCGGGCCGTTCGACGCGGCGCTCGTCGAGATCGGGGCGTACGATCCCGCGTGGGCGGACCTGCACATGGGGCCGGAGCAGGCCGTGCAGGCCTTCCAGGACGTCCGCGCCGACCTGCTCGTGCCGGCGCACTGGGGTACGTTCAACCTGGCCTTCCACGGCTGGACCGAGCCCGCTGAGCGTCTGCTCTGCGCCGCTGAGGCGGCCGGCGTCGCCGTGGCCGTGCCCAGGCCGGGGCAGCCGGTGGAGCCGGCCGACGGCGGCCCGGCCGCCGACGTCGAGCGGTGGTGGCCCGCCCTCCCCTGGCGCACGGCCGACGAGCGCCCGGTCGTCTCGTCGGGGGTCGTCTCGGCGGGGGGCGTCTCGTCGGGGGTCGTCTCGGCGGGGGGCGTCTCGTCGGGGGGCGTCTCGTCGGGGGGCGTCTCGTCGGGGAGCGCCTCGGCGGGCCGGGCCTAGCGCTTCCGGACCGGGGCCAGCGCCGGGAGGACCCTCGGAGGGCCGAGAGCCTCCAGAGGATCCTCTAGAGGATCTCGGCGCGGAAGGCGTCGCCCGCCCGCAGCGAGCGCGCGAACGCCGTCAGCAGCCGCGCCGCGTGCTCGACGTCGCGCAGATCCACCGTCTCGACGGTCGAGTGCATGTAGCGCATCGGGATGGAGACGAGCGCGCTCGGGATGCCCGCGCGCGAGGAAAAGATGACGTCGGTGTCGGTGCCCGAGAAGCGGCTCGAGGCCTCGTGCTGAAGCGGGATGCCCTCGGCCGCGGCCACGGCCTCGAGCCGCGCGACGACGGCCGGGTGGTTGACCGTGCCGTGCGTGACCGTCGGGCCGGCGCCGAGGCGGACCTCGCCGTGCTTGGCGTGGTCGATGCCCGGCGAGTCGGTCGCGTGCGTGACGTCGAGCACGACGGCGACGTCGGGGCGGATGGCGTAGGCGGCCATGCGGGCGCCGTTGCCGCCGATCTCTTCCTGGACCGCGTTGAGCGCGTGCACGGTCGCGCCGTGCGGCGTGCCCTCGGCCAGCTGCGCCAGCACCTGCGTGAGCACGAACCCGCCGAGGCGATTGTCGAGCGCGCGCCCCACGAGGCGCGTCTCGGTGAGCGCGTCCACGGCGTCGGCGTAGACGGCCGGGTGGCCCACGCGCAGCCCGCGCGCGGCGACCTCGTCGCGGCTGCTGGCGCCGATGTCGATGAAGAGCTCCTCGAGCTTGGGCGCCTTCTCCTCGCCCGAGCGGTCGCGCAGGTGGATGGCCGTGTTGCCGACGACGCCCGCAACGGGCTCGTGGTCACCGAGCAGCACGACGCGCTTGCCGCGTGCGATGGCATGATCGGAGCCCCCGATGCGGTCCACGCGCAGGAACCCGTCCTCAGTGACGTGCTTGACCATAAAGCCGATCTCGTCGGCGTGGGCCTCGAAGAGCACGCGCGGCGCGTCGGCGTCGGTGCCGTCGCGCGTGGCCCAGACGTTGCCGTAGGCGTCGCTCTCGACGCGGTCGGCGAGGGCGCGGGCGCGGGCGGCCCAGACGCGCTGCCCTGCGGTCTCGAAGCCCGTCGGGGAGGGTGTGCGCAGCAGGTCGAAGAGGAAGGCGCGGTCGGCGTCGGTCATGGTCAGCGGCAAGGGAGCGGGACGGGAGGCAGGGGGTCGCGGAGTGCGAAGGAAGACTACGGCCGCGACGGGGTGTGGGGACGCCGGGATGCGGGCGCCGCGCGGTGCTACGTTTGAGGCATCCCCGTCGCGTCTGCCTTCCGCCCCCGAGATCCCGTGCGACTGCCGTTTCTGCTATGCTGCGCGGCGCTGCTGGCCGCGCCTGCGCGCGCGCAGGCGCCTGCCGCGCCGCGCCCGCTCGTCGTGATGAACCTCGCCGCGCACCCCGACGACGAAGACGGCCTGACGATGGCCTACTACCGGTACGCGCAGAACGCGGTCGTGCATTCGGTCATCTTCACGCGCGGCGAGGGCGGCCAGAACGAGATCGGGCCGGAGCTCTACGAGCGCCTCGGATCCATCCGCACGGCCGAGACCGAGGCCGCTGCGCGCATCCTTGGCACCGAGGTGCACTACCTCAACTTCTACGACTTTGGCTTCTCCAAGCACGCGGCCGAGACGTTCGCCGAGTGGAGTCGCCCGCGCCGCGGCTTCTGGGACACGGCCATGCCGGTCGTCTCAGCCGAGGCGGGCCGGGCCGAGGTGACCGCGCGCCTCGTGCGCCTCATCCGCGAGGTGCGTCCGGACGTGCTCTTCACCAACCACGACACGTCCACCGCCTGGCCGCGCGCGCAGCACGGGCACCACCAGGCCGTAGGTATCGCCGCCTACGATGCCGTCGCGCTCGCCGCCGACCCCGCGTACCGGCCCGGCGAGGGGGGCGCGCCGTGGCAGGTGCGACGCCTCTTCGTGCGGCAGTTCCGCCCCACCGGTCGGCACGACGTGGCCGTGCCCGTGAGCGACGCCTGCGGCGTGCACGAAGGCCGCCTCGAGTCGTGCGCCACGCGCGCCGTGCGCGCCGTCGCCGAGCACCGCTCGCAGGGCTTCGACGTGTTCGCGGCGCGCTTCCACCGCGACACGACCTACTTCACGCTCCTGCGCGCCGCGCCGGGCACGCCGCCGCTCTCGCCGCGCGCGACGGATCTGGCCGAGGGGCTGCCGCCCAACCCCCACGCCGCCGCGCAGGCCGCGGCCTTCCGCCACGCGGCGCTGGCCGGGCGCCGGGCGCCGCTGCCGGGCCTCGAGGCGCGCTACGAACTCGCCATGCCTGGCAGCGCCCTCCCCGTACGCTGGACGCCCGGCCCGGGCACTGTCACGTTCTCCGGCGCGGCCGAGGGTACGTTCGACCGGGAGGAGGGCTACGCGCTGCTGCGCGTCTCGCCCGAGGCCGCGCTCACAGCGCCGGCCTACCGGTTCCAGTACGGCCGCGAGACGGCCGCGCCGCCCATCGCTTACACCGCCGAGGGGCCGGGCGGGCCCTGGGCAGGCTTCGTGGCGGTGGAGGTCGTGCCGCCGGCGGTGGTGCGCCTGCCACCCTCGCCCGTGCGGCTCGAGCCCGGCACCAACGAGGTTCCGTTCACGCTCGAGGTCCACACGCCCGAGGCGTCCGAGGTCCAGATCGGCCTGCAGGTCGTCGCCGCCGAGTCGGGAGAGGTGGTGCACCGGCAGTCGGGCGGCGTGGCGGCGCAGGATGCCGAGGCGTTTTTCCGCTTCACGCTACCGCGCACGGTCGCGCCCGGCCCGTACCGCGTGGACGTGCGCGCGGCGGCCGGCACCGGGCCGGTCTACCAGGAGACGCGTCCGGGGGCGGTGCTGCCGCGTGTGGGCGTGGCGCCGGGCCTGCGCGTCGGCTTCGTGCGCTCCTACGACGGCGCGACCGAGGCCGCGCTCCGCGCCATGGGTGCCACCGTCGTGCCGCTCTCCGACCAGGACCTCGCCGCGGGCCGCTTCGACGGGCTGCACACCATCGTGCTCGATATCCGGGCCTACCTCGCGCGGCCGGCGCTCCGGCAGCACAACGGCCGCCTGCTGGCTTGGGTAGCCGGTGGTGGGCACCTCGTGGTCGGCTACCACAAGTCGTTCGAGTGGAACGAGGGCAGCGAGGGCGAGCCCTTCGGAGAGACCGTGGACGTGCCGCCGGGCGGCTTCGCGCCCTATCCGCTCTGGCTCGGGCGCGACCGCGTCACGCGCGAGGACGCGCCCGTGACCGTCCTCGCGCCCGAGCATCGCCTCTTTACGTTCCCGCACCGCATCACCGAGGCCGACTGGGACGGCTGGGTGCAGGAGCGCGGCCTCTATTTCCCGCAGGTCTACGACGACCGCTACCGCGAGATGATCGTCACCGGCGACCCGGGCGAGGAGCCGCTGCGCTCGGGGCTGCTGCTGGCGCGCGTCGGGCGGGGCACGTATGTGTACTCGCCGCTCGTGTGGTACCGCCAGCTCGATGCGCTCGCGCCGGGCGCGTGGCGCCTCTTCGCCAACCTCGTCAGCCTGCCGCTCGCCGAGCCGGAGTAGCGCCGCGCCGCGCCTCGCGGAACCGGTCCCCAAAACCTGCGGGTGCGTCACGCGTGTGTCTCATGGGCCCCGCCGGACTATATTTCCCCGCCGCCTCCCGCTCGAGCCATGACGCCAGAGGACCCCGCCGCCGCCGAGTCCCGGTCCGCCCCGCCGGCGGAGTGGCGCGCGCTCGTGCGCCTGCGCGACCGTGTCGAGGCCGCGGCGGCCGAGATCGAGCGGCTCCGGGCCGAGAACGCCGCCCTCGCCGGACGGCTGCTCGAGCTGCAGGAGAGCAGGGCGCAGCCGAACGGGCCAGCCCTGCCTCTTCCCGGAGAGCCCGCTGAGCTTCGCGCGCGCATCGAGGGCTTCATCGCCGCCATCGACGCCGTGCTGCGTGAGGACGCGCAGGCCACCCGCTCTGACGCCTCTTCCTGACCGCCTCGGCCTTGACGCCCTCGGCCTTCACGCCTGCACCATGCCTGCTCCCGGCCCTGCCTCCCGCTCCATCCGTGTGCGCGTGCTCGAGCGGGACTATCCGCTGCGCGTCGCTCCGGCTGACGAGGCGTACATGCAGCACCTTGCCCGGTACGTGGACGAGCGCCTGAGGAGCATCCGGCGGGGGCTTCCGGCGCAGCCGGACCTGACGCACGCCGTGCTCGGCGCGCTCCAACTCGCCGAGGAACTCTTCGCCGCGCGCGCCGAGATCGACCGTCTCCAGGCGCTCGTGGAGCAGGAGGCCGACGCCCTCGCCGGCCGCCTCGAGCGCCTGCTCCCGCCCGAGACGCCCCCCTCCGGCGACGGCCACGCTGGCCCTGTGCCGGCCCGGGGCGACGGATGAGCCCGCTGCACCGTCTGCCCGGCGAGCGCCCGGCGTGCGGGTTGCGCAAAATCAGGGTGTGAGGAGAAACCCTGTCCCGGTGAGGGCGATATTGGAGGCGTGACGCGCCCCGGCGCGTCGCCAGCGCCGGTCTGCAGCTACCGAATGAGAACCTGAACACTGTCCCCTCGGGGGCCTACTTCAGAGCCTGACCACCAGGCCGCCCCCCGCCTCGGCGGGGTCATCCGTGTGTCCCCGGGCGCCGGAGCCGCGGAAGGAGCGAGGGCTCGGCGGGTCCCCACTATGTAGACGAACCCCAGGTTCTCGTCTCACCCTGCAGGCAGGCGCCCTCTGCGGTGCCGACGCACCCGAGCGCCCCGCGGCAGGCCGCCCCGGGGCGCTCGCGTCTGCACCGGCCGGGCGCGCCCGGCTTCTGCTGCACTGCCTCGCATGGACCCTCTCGCCCTTGCCCTCCTCATCGCCGGTCTCCTGCTCGCGCTCGGGGCGGGCTTCGCCGCCGGCCGGCTCGTGCGCACGGGCGCGGCGCAGGCGCGTCTCGAGGTGGCCGTGGCGGACGCGCGCCGCGCGCAGCAGGACGCCGAGGCGGCGGCCGAGGCCTTCCAGCGCGACGTGGTCGAGCGTGGGCAGGCCGAGCTTGCGGCCGCGCGTGAGGAGCTCCGCCGACGGCAGGGGCGTCTCGAGCGCCGCGTTGCCGAGGCGGCCGAGAAGCAGCAGAAGACGCGCGAGCGGCTCGACGCGCTCCGTGTCCGCCTCGAGGCGCGGCAGGCCGCCCTCGAGCGCCGGGAGGCCCTCGCCGCCGAAGCCGCCGACGCGCTTGAGGCCCTTACCGCCGAGGCCGCGCGGCGCCGCGAAGAGGCCGACGCGCTCGCCGGGCAGGTCCAGACGCTCGTGGCCGCCGCCGGCCGCCGGCAGCAGGCCCTCGCCGCGCGCGCCAAAGAACTCGCCGAGGCACAGGCGCGCGTGGCTGCGGCCGAGCAGCGCCTCGAAGCGCTCGTCAGGGAGCACCTCGAGAAGCTCGAGCGGGCGGCCGGGCTCTCGCGCGAGGAGGCCCGCCGGCAACTCGTGGCCGAGATGACGCGCGAGGCACGCCTCGAGGCCGCCGGACTTGTCAAAGACGCCCGCGACGAGGCCCGCCGCACGGCCACGCGCGAGGCGCAGAAGCTGATCCTGAAAGCCGTGCAGCGCATGGCTGCCGTGACGACCATTGAGCACACCGTTGCGGCGGTGCCCCTGGCCTCGGAGGACCTGAAGGGGCGCGTGATCGGGCGCGAGGGGCGCAACATCCGCGCGTTCGAGGCGGCCACGGGCGTCGAGGTGATCGTAGACGACACGCCGGACGCGGTGCTCGTCTCGGGCTTCGAGCCGGTCCGCCGCGAGATCGCGCGCCTCTCGCTCGAGCGCCTGCTCGCCGACGGCCGCATCCACCCGGCGCGCATCGAGGACGTTGTCGAGCGCACGCGCGCCGAGATCGAGGAGGAGATCATGGAGGCCGGCGAGCAGGCCGCGCTCGAGCTCCAGATCCACGGGCTCCACCCGGAGCTGATCCGTCTCGTGGGCCGGCTCAAGTACCGCGCCAGCTTCGGTCAGAACCTGCTCGCGCACTCGATCGAGGTGGCTAAGCTGGCCAGCCTGATGGCCGCCGAGCTGGGACTCGACGCGCGCAAGGCGCGCCGCGCGGGTCTGCTGCACGACATCGGCAAGGTGGTCGAAGAAGACCTCGAGAGCCCGCATGCCATCGTGGGCATGGAGCTGTGCCGCCGCTACAAGGAGCATCCGGACGTGGCCAACGCCGTCGGGGCGCACCACGATGAGATCCCCATGGCGACCCCCATCGCGCCGCTGGTGCAGGCGGCCGACGCCGCCTCGGGCGCCCGCCCGGGCGCCCGGCGCGAGGCCGTTGAGCGCTACGTGCAGCGCTTGCAGAGCCTCGAGGCCCTCGCGGCGAGCTTCGAGGGTGTTGAGCGGGTGTTCGCCATCCAGGCCGGGCGCGAGATCCGTGTGGTCGTGGACACGGCCAAGGTGTCGGACGCCCTCGCGGAGATGCTCGCCGCAGAGCTCTCGCGCCGCATCGAGCAGGAGCTCGAGTATCCCGGGCAGATCAAGGTGACCGTGATCCGCGAGGTGCGCGCGACCGCCTTCGCCCGCTGAGGGCGGCTCAGGGTTCCGCGGTCGCCCCGCTCGGGGACGCGGTCGCCGTCACGAGGGGCCCCGGCGCTGGGCGCTCCTCCGCCCCGAGGCGCTCGGAGCGCCGCCAGACACGCTCGAGCGCAAACCACGCCTCGGGCGCGCGGGCTTCGGGCACGGCGGCGAGGAGACGGTGCCGGACCTCGTCGTTGGATAGCGGATCGTCTTCGCTCAGGTAGCCATGCCGGAGGAGGTAGTCCTCGAGCTCGTCGGCCTTGGAGGACCAGAAGCCGCGCGCGCCTCCACTGCGCAGGTGTTGCATGAGCGCTCTGGCGCAGCCGCCGTGGGCGGCGCAGAAGTCGCTGAGCGCGTCGATGAACGCGGCGCTGACGGCGCCGGAGTCCTCGAGCGTGGCGCGGGAGACCGGCCGGCCGCGCCCGACGCGCCACGCGTCCTGCCACGCGCCGAGCGTGCGGGCGCGGAGCCGGACTCGCGCAAGCGCCTCCTCGCTGAGCGGGAGGGGTGCCTTGCGCCGGAGCGCGGTCTCGATCTGCCCCCAGCGCGCGTAGCCCTGCATGAGGCAGGCGTGCAGGTCGTCCGAGTCTTCGAGGAGGTACCAGAGGTGGAGTGCGCCCAGGTCTTCGTGACCGTTCCAGGGCGGCACGCAGAGCACGTCGGCATAAGCGTCGGGCGCGTGGCCGTCGGGGGCAGGCACGAGCAGCGCCGCCGGATCGGGGGTGGCGGCAAGATCGGCGAGCGCCAGCACGCCGTTTGCAGGGAGGGTGTGGAAGGCGCACGGCACGTCGGGCGTGGCCTGCGCCAGGCGCTGCCACTTGTCCACCTCCTCGCGCTGCGCGGTGAAGTAGAACACCTGCCGGCCCTCGCGGCAGAGCGCGAAGACGGCCGCGGCGACGGCGGCGGCGCGCGCGTCGTCGCTCGTGGCGAGCGTCTCGTCGAGCACGAGGGGCAGTCGCAGGCCGAGCTCTTGCTGCTCGGCGAAAGCGAGGCGGACGGCCAGCAGCAGTTGCAGCCGCGTGCCGCAGGAGAGCTCGGCGAGCGCGTACGAGCGCCCGGTGGCAACGTCGGCGGCGCGGAAGGCGTTGTCGCGGAAGGCGAGGCGGTAGCGGTCTGCGGTGATGGTGCCGAAGAGGTCTTGCGCGCGGCGGAAGACGCGCGGCAGGTGCTGCTCGCGCGTCTCCTCCTCGACGAACGTGGCGAGCACGTGGCCCACGCGCGCGTCGGCGTGCCGCTCGTAGGCGTCGCCGAGCGCGTCGAGCGCGGCGGCGTGCTCGGCCCGGGCCTCGGCCAGCGCCGACGTCGCGCGCGCCTGCGCGATGCGCTCGCGGATGCGGGCGGCCTCCTCCATCCAGCCGTCGCGGGCGTCGGCGGCCGCCTGCGCCCCGGCGCGGGCCTCGGCGAGGGTGCCCGGCGTGAGCGCGAGCGCGGCCTCGTTGAAGCACGCATGCGCGCGCGCCTTGCGGTCGGCGTCGGCGGCAAGCGTGCGGGCGCGCTCGGCCTCGGCACAGGCCGAACGGTAGGGTTCGAACTGCGCCGCGAGCGCTGCGACGGCCTCGTCATCGGGCGCGTCGAGGCCGAGGTGCCGGGCGGCCTCGGCGCGCGCGGCGCGCGCGCGCGCTGAGGCCGCCTCGGCCTCCTCGGCGCGCGTCTGCGCCGCGCGGGCGGCCTCGGCGAGGCGGTCGCGTGCGGCGAGGGCACGGCCGACGGCGGCCAGCGTCGCCTCCGCGGCGGCGTGGTCTTGTACGGGCTCGGCCGGGAGGCCGCCGAGGAGCGCGTTGAAGGCGCCGAGCGCTTCGTCGGCGGCGCGCTCGGCATCGGCGCGGGCGCCCTCAGCCTCGGCCAGTTCGTGCGCGGCCTGCTGCCAGGCGGCGATCTGGTGCGCCAGCAGGACGGCCGCTTCGGGGCTCTCGGGCAGGTCGAGCCCGAGGGCGCCGGCGGCGCGGCGGCCCTCGGCGAGGGCTGCGCGCACGTGGTCGTCGGCAGCGAGACGCTCGCGCTCGAGCTCGTCGGCGCGGTCCTGCCAGAGCAGGCGCTCCTCCTGCGTGAGCAGGCGGCGCTCGAGCGTGTCGAGCAGCTGCTCGACGGCCGGGGGCGTCCACTCCGCGAGCGGCTCGAGCTCGAGGCGGAGCAGGCCGAAGCCTTGCCGGGCGGCCTCGGCGGGATCGGCGGCGGCGGGCGCGCCGCGGCGTGCGAGCGCGGCCACGACAGCGAGCGCGCCGGCGCCGGCGAGCAGGAGCAAAGCTGCCGGGTGCCAGAACACGCCCGCGGCAACGGCGAGGGCGGCCAGCAGCACGGCCGCGCCAGCGAGCGCGCCGACCGGGAGGGCGGGCGCCTGGCGGGCGTCGTGTGCCGTGTAGGCGAGCCATCGGCGCAGGTAGACGATGCCCTGCATGAGCGTCTCGCGCGGGTGCGGCTTGAGGGCCGTCAGGCGGGCGCGGACGGCCCGCTGCCGCTCGGCCAGTTCGTCGCGCCGCGCGGCGAGGCGGGCCACGTGGCGTGCGGCCGTGCCAAGGGCGGCGAGCGCCTCGTGCGAGACGGCATCCGCAGGCCCGGGCGTGTCGCCGAGCGCCCCCCGGGCGCGGCGCTCGCGCTCGGCCGCGCCGGCATGCCGCCGCCGCGCCTCGACGCGGTCGCGCTCTGCGGCTCCGCGCGCGCGCGCGCGCGTCTCGCGCAGGAGCAGATCGGGCGCCTGCACGCCGGCCCAGGCGTGCGCGGCGGCGGCGGCGAGAGCCGCCTGCGCTGCGGCGCGGGCGGCCTCAGCCTCGGCGGCGGTGCGCGCGCAGGCCTCGGCGAGGGCGTGGTGCTGCGCGGCCGTGTCGGCGGTGACCCGGGCGAGGGCCTCAGGGAAGGCCTGGATGGCCCGGAAGGCGCGCTCGGCCTCGGCGGCCCGCGCGGCGCGCTCCTCGAGGAGCGCGTAGAAGTGTGCGCGCTCGGCCTGCGCGGTAGCGTCCTCGATGCGGCGGTGCAGTTCCTCGAGGCGCGCCTCGTCGGCGCGGAGGGCCTCGCGCTCGCGCGTGAGCTCGCGCACGCGCGCGGCGGCCTCGCTGGCACGCGTCGTCTCGGCGAGCGTACGCTGCGGCCCGGCCGGGCGGAACCCGAGCGCCTCGCGGACGGCTCGCAGGTCCACGCCCCCGGCGGCGTCGCGCGCGATGGCGTCGGCAAAGGCCGTGTCGTCGTCGAGCAGCAGGTCCGTCAGCGGAAGGTGGAAGCAGGCGCGGTGGAGCGCATCGGGGAGCGCGAGGCGGTCGGCGTCGGCGCCGTCGCGCTGGTAGCGCGCCTCGCCGGCATCGAAGGCGACGTGCCATGAGGCCGCGCCGGTCTCGAAGGCGGCCTCGAGCGACGGACGGAACGGTCGCACGGTTTCGGGCCAGAGCACGCCCTGGAGGGCGCGCGCGAGGGTCGTCTTGCCCTGCCCGTTGGGTCCGAAGACGACGTTGAGGCCAGGCTCGGCCTTGCGCAGCGCCAGGCCGGGGTGCGCGTAGCCGTAGAAGGAGCGGACGTCGAGGTAGCGGAAGGCGAGGCGGTCCACGGGGCGTGAGGGCTTAGGCGCGCTGGGCGGCCGTGGCGTCGAGCATGCGGAGCACCTGACGGCGCAGGCGCGCGAGCGCTTCGGGACGGAGGTCGCCTTCGAGCCGCCCCTCGCGGGTGAGCGGCTCGAAGGCGCGGTGGCGTCGGGTGTCGCGCACGGCCTCGGCGGTGCGGGCGACGAGCGCCTCGTCGGCGGGCGTGAGCGTGCCGGACTCGAGGCGGAGCGCGAGCGCGGCGAGCGTGGCGAGCGGCCCGCTGCCGTCGGCGAGCGCCTCCAGGTCGAGCGCCGGCGCGGCCTGGCGGAGCACGCCGTCGGGGTAGACGGCGAGGCCATCGCGCGAGAGCGCGTCGCCATCGGCGAGTTCGGCCTCGAGGTGGTCGAGGTGACCGAAGGCGGCCGTGCGGCCGGTCAGGCGGAGGCGAAGGACGAGGTGGCGGAGCGCAGGCTGCTCGGCGCGCGCGGCGTCGGCGAAGGCGCGGACGGCCGCGAGGACGCGCGCGCGGAGCTCCTCGGGCGCGTCGGCGCCGTCCACATCCACGTCGGCCGTGGCGTAGCGGAGCGGCGCGAGCGCAAGCGGCTCGGCCTCGGCGCGCCCGGCGCGGTCGAGCGTGACGAGCCAGGGGCCGTGTGGGCCGGTCTCGCCGGGGTCGAGCGGGAGCGGCGAGCCGGGGTAGAGTGCAAGGCGCGCGCCCTGCCGCTCGAGGCGCGGCGCGTGGATGTGCCCGAGCAGCCACGCGCAGACGGGCGTGTTCCAGAGCGCGCCGAGCGCGACGGGCGCATACGGGCTGCCGGGCGCGTCGAGGTCGGCGTGGAGGAGCGCGACGGCCGGGAGGTCGTCGGGCAGATCCGGGAAGCCGTCGAGCGGGTTGTCGCGCACGTGCTGGGCGGCAAAGCTCCAGCCGCATACGCGTGCGAGCGGGCGCCCGTCGCGGTAGAGCGTGTGCGCCTCCCACCGCTGCCCGCGCCCGAGCAGGCGCACGCGTGGCGAGGCGAGCGCGTCGGCGAGCGCGGCGAGCACGTCATGGTCGTGGTTGCCAGCCACCATGAGCGTCTCGACCCCGGCCGCGTCGAGGCGGCGCAGGGCGCGCTCGAGCACGCCGAAGGCCTCGAAGTGCTTGTTGGCGGCATCGGCCACGTCGCCCGTGAGCACGAGCGCGTCGGCGCGGTGGGCGAGGGCGGCCTCAACGAGGGCGCGGCAGGCGGCCTCGCCGCCGAGCTCGGGCAGGCCCGGCGGCACGCGTGAAGGGTAGCGGCCGAGGTGCAGGTCGCCGCTGACGAGCAGGCGCGCGGGGGAGTCGGGCATGGGGACGGAGGTGCGACGCAGTCGTGGGCCGAATCTAGGCCCACATCGGGGCAGGCGGGGTCCCCCGGCGTCCTGTCCGCCGGGCTGCGCTGCCACTCGACGCGGCGCTGGCCGTGCTGCGCGCCTCGCCCGGCGCCGAGCGTCCGCAGACCGCGCGATGCGTTTCCGGGCGCGGCGCACGTGCGCCGCGCGGAGGGTGCTCCGACCCCGCCCCGCCGCGTACCTTCGAAGCGCTTCCGCAATCCTCCTGCTTTCCGCGCCGTCCCCTCTTCCAGTCCGCTCGTCCCGTGCCCCTCGACCCTCTCGCCGGCCAGCCCGTCCCGCCCGAGCGCCTCCCCAACGTACCGCGCATCGTCGCGGCGTACTACACTCTCCAGCCCGATCCCGCCGACCCCGCGCAGCGCGTCGCCTTCGGCACGTCTGGCCACCGCGGGCGCTCGCTCGAGGGCGCCTTCACCGATGCCCATGTGGCGGCCATCACGCAGGCCGTGTGCACCTACCGCGCCGCCGGGGGCACGACCGGGCCGCTGTTCGTAGGCATGGACACGCACGCGCTCTCGGAGGCGGCCTTCGGGACGGCGCTCGAGGTGTTGGCTGCCAACGACGTCGAGACCGTCATCGAGGCCGGGCGGGGGTACACTCCCACGCCCACGATCTCTCATGCCATCCTGATGTACAACCGGGGGCGCACGACCGGCCTGGCCGATGGCATCGTGATCACGCCGAGCCATAACCCCCCCGAGGACGGCGGCTTCAAGTACAACCCGCCCACGGGCGGGCCGGCCCCGTCCGAGGCTACGCGCGCCATAGAGGACGAGGCCAACCGCCTGCTCGAGGCCGGCGGCCGGGGCATCCGCCGCATGCCGCTCGCGCGCGCGCTCGCCGCGCCGACGACGCACGAGCGCGACCTGGCCGGGCCCTACATTGACGATCTCGAGGCCGTGCTGGACCTCGAGACCGTCCGCAGCGCCGGCCTCCGTCTCGGCGTCGATCCCATGGGCGGCGCCAACGGCGCCTACTGGGACCGCCTCGCCGAGCGCTACGGCCTCGCCCTCGAGGTCGTCAACCGCCGCGTGGACGCCGCGTTCGGCTTTATGCGCCTCGACGGGGACGGGCGCATCCGCATGGACTGCTCGTCGCCCTACGCGATGGCCGGCCTCGTGGACCTGCGCGACCGCTTCGACGTCGCCTTCGGCTGCGACCCCGACGGCGACCGCCACGGCATCGTCACGCCCGGCGCGGGGCTGATGAACCCCAACCACTACCTCGCCGTGGCCGTGGACTATCTCTTCCGCCACCGCCCGGCCTGGCCCGCCGGCGCGGCCGTCGGCAAAACGCTCGTCTCAAGCGCCATGATCGACCGCGTCGCCGCCGACCTCGGGCGGCCGCTCGCCGAGGTGCCCGTCGGCTTCAAGTACTTCGTGGAAGGGCTGCGCTCGGGCGCGCTCGGCTTCGGGGGCGAGGAGAGCGCCGGCGCCTCGTTCCTCCGCCGCGACGGCTCGGTCTGGACGACCGACAAGGACGGCCTGCTGCTGGCCCTCCTCGCGGCCGAGATCACGGCCGTCACGGGTCGTGACCCGGCTGAGCACTACGCCGCGCTCGAGGCCCGCCACGGACGTGCCCACTACGCCCGCACCGATGCCCCGGCCTCGCGCGAGCAGAAGGCGGCGCTCGCCCGGCTCTCGCCGAACGCCGTCGCGGCGGACACGCTCGCCGGCGAGCCCATCACGGCGCGGCAGACAGAGGCCGGCGGCGCGCCCATCGGCGGGCTCAAGGTCTCGGCCGCAAGCGGCTGGTTCGCCGCCCGTCCCTCAGGCACCGAAGACGTCTACAAGATCTACGCGGAGAGCTTCCGCAGCCTCGATCACCTGCGCGAGATCCAAGAGGAGGCGCGCGCCATCGTCGCGGCGGCGCTGGGCGGCTGAAGGGTGGCACTGCTTTCGCAGACCACTGCGCGGTGGGCATCCGGCGCCTCTGGCAGGCTTCACGCAGGCTTGGCGTAACCCCGGGTTGTCGCGCTAGGCGCCTGTTCCGTCTCATTCGTATACACGCATCTCCGCGCGCTCTGCGCCGCCCAATCCCCGCGGCTTCTCCCACCTGCCCGCTACGTTCATGAGCTTCGCCCAACGTGCCGTCTACCCGACGCAGCCGGCTCCGCTCCGCCAACTCGTCGAGGATCTGCTCGCACGTGCCGAGCCGGCCTCGGCGCCCGACGACCTCGTCGCGCTCGTCGTTCCGGACTCCAACCGCACCTCGGGCGGGGAGGCCGCCGCGGCGGCCTACAAGCTGCTCGAGGGCCGCGACGTGCAGACGGTCGTCATCGTCTCGCCGAGCCACCACGGGGCCTTCGGCCGCCTCTCGGTCTGCCAGGCCGACCGCTACCACACGCCGCTCGGCGACGTGCCCGTCAACGACGCGCTCCGCAACGAGCTGTGCGACGAGGACGACGACATCTACATCGATGACACGGGGCACTACCACGTGGAGGGGGCTGACGTGCAGCTGCCCTTCCTCCAGGTTGCCCTCGGCGAGGGCTTCGACGTGGTGCCGATCGTGATGGGCGAGGAGACGCCGGCGTTCTGCCGCGAGCTCGGCAGCGCCGTCGGGGAGGTGCTCTACGGGCGCCGCGCCGTCATCGTCGGCTCGGCCGATCTCCTCGAGGCGGACCAGGACGGCCTCGAGGCGCTCCGCAATGCGCTCGAGGCGTTCGACGAGAGCGCGCTCATGCACGTGCTCGGGAGCGAGTCCGTGCGCGCCGAGGGCATGGGCGCCATCATCACGACGGCTCTCGCGGCCCGCCACCGCGGCGCGACCCGCGCACACGTGCTCGCCCTCCAGGCCCCGTCCGGCGACATCCCGGGCTTCATCACCGTCGCGTTCACCCGCGCCTGACCTCCGCTCCCGCCCGTGTCCGACGCCTCCCGGCTCGACGTGTTTGCCTCTCCCTTCCGGGATGCCCGGCCAGCCGTGGCGGTCGTGGGCGCGGGCGCGATGGGCCGCGCGCTCGCCCTCCGTTTCGACGACCAGGGCTTTCCGGTGCAGGCGGTCATCAGCCGCACGCGCGCCTCGGCGGAGGCGCTCGCACGCGCCGTCGGTGCGCCCATGGCGTCGGACCAGCTGGCGGACATCCCGGCCGGCACGCCGCTTGTCGTGCTCGCCGTGCCGGACGACCAGCTCCCAGACCTCGCGGAACAGCTCACGGGCGCGCTGCCCTCGTGGCGCGAGACGGTCGTGATGCATACCTCGGGCGCCTGCCCGGCGGCCGTGCTCGAGGCGCTCGAGGCCGAGGGCGCGCACACGCTCGCGTTCCACCCGCTGCAGAGCGTGCCTGCCGGCGCCTCGGCGCGCGCGCTCGACGGTGCCTACGTGGGGCTCGAGGGCGCCCCGCGCGCGGTCGCGGCCGGCATCGAGGTGGCGACGGGGCTCGGGCTGCGCTACTTCGTACTCTCGGCCGAGGCCAAGCCGCGCTATCACCTCGCCGCGGCCGTGGCGTCCAACTTCCTCGCGGCGCTCGTCGCCGTCGCGCTCGAGATCCTGTCTTCACTCGACGTGGACCGCCGCGACGGGCTCGCGATGCTGCGCCCGCTGCTCCAGTCCACGCTCGACAACGTGGCCCGCACCTCGCCCGAAGACGCGCTTACGGGGCCGGTCGTGCGGGGAGACCTCGGGACGCTGCGCGCGCATGGTCTCGCGCTGCGGGAGCATCTGCCGCACCTGCTACCGGTCTACGGCGCGCTCTCGGTCGAGGCCGTGCGCGTGGCCGTGCGCAGCGGGCGGCTCGCGCCCGAGCAGGCCGAGCGGCTTCTCGAGCTCGTGCAGCGCATGCTGACGACCCCGCTCCCACCTCGCCGGGCGGGTTCGCGCGCATCTGGCTCGGCCGCAGGCGAGCCTTCAGGTATCCCCGGGGCCATTCCCGGAGCGCTGCAGGATCCCGGTGAGGCCCTCGCTGGGCAGGCCGCGCAGCGGTAGGCCGGAACTGGAGCCGGGACTCCGATGCGGCTCGCCAAAACGGCGCGAAGCCGTGCGCGTCGGGCGGCGCGCGTCGCCACGCCCGCGCCCGCTTGCGGATCTTCCTCCGGACCGCCGCCCCCACCTCTGCGAGCCGCCTATGTCCCGTGAACTGACTGAGCAGGAAGCCACCCGTCGTGCCCACCTCGAGGCCCTCCGCGCCGCCGGCATCGAGCCGTACCCGTCGGCGCCGTGGCCCGTCACGCACCACGCCGCTGACGTGCTGGGTACGTACGACGACGACGCGCACGACCCCGAGCGCGAGGGCACGCAGCCGCTCGTGGTCACGCTGGCCGGGCGCATGATGACCAAGCGCGTCATGGGCAAGGCAGCGTTCTTCCACCTTGCCGACGCGAGCGGGCAGGTCCAGATCTACGTCCGCCGCGACGACCTGCCGGAGGGCTACTACAACGACGTCTTCAAGCGGCTGCTGGACCCCGGGGACTTCCTAGGCATCGAGGGCGAGGTCTTCCGCACGAAGCTGGGCGAGGTCTCGGTACGCGCCACGCGGCTCGAACTGCTGGCCAAGAGCCTGCGCCCGCTGCCGGTCGAGAAAGAGATCGTGGACGAGGCGACGGGCGAGCGGCGAGTCTACAACGAGGTCACGGACAAGGAATTCCGCTACCGGCAGCGCTACGCCGACCTGGCGCTGCACCCCGAGGTGCGCCGCGTGTTCGTGCAGCGCGCGCGCATCATCCGCACCATCCGGGACTTCCTCGACGCGCGCGGCTACGTGGAGGTCGAGACGCCGGCGCTGCAGCCGCTCTACGGCGGCGCCGCCGCGCGGCCGTTCACGACACACCACAACGCGCTCGACCTGCCGCTCTTCCTACGCATCGCCGACGAGCTCTACCTCAAGCGCTTGCTCGTAGGCGGCTTCGAGGGGGTCTACGAGATCGCCAAGGACTTCCGCAACGAGGGGCTCTCGCGCTTCCACAACCCGGAGTTCACGATGCTCGAGCTCTACGTCGCCTACACCGACTACCGGTGGATGATGGCGCTCGTTGAGCAACTGCTCGAGGCTGTCGCGCGCGCCGTGCACGGCACGACCGACGTCGTCTGGGGCGGGCACACGCTCTCGTTCGCAGCGCCCTTCCGGCGGGTGCCGCTCTTCGAAGCGCTGCGCGAGGCGACGGGCGAGGACCTGCAGGGAAAGCCGCGCGAGGAGGTGGCCACTGTTGCCCGCGCGCACGGCCTCCACGTAGACGACACGATGGGTCTGGGTAAGCTCATCGACGAGCTCTTCGGCGCGCTCGTCGAGCCCGGTCTCGTCCAGCCGACGTTCGTCACGGACTATCCGGTGGAACTGAGCCCGCTCGCCAAGCGGCACCGCGAGACGCCCGGCCTCGTGGAGCGCTTCGAGCTGATCGCGGCCGGCAAGGAGTTGTGCAACGCGTTCTCCGAGCTGAACGACCCGCTCGACCAGCGCGCACGCTTCGAGGAGCAGGTCCGCCTGGCCCGTGCCGGCGACGACGAGGCCACGCACGCTGTGGACGAGGACTTCCTCCGCGCGCTCGAGTATGGCATGCCACCCACGTCTGGCATGGGCATGGGCATCGACCGGCTCACGATGATGATGACCGGGCAGGAGTCCATCCGCGACGTGATCCTGTTCCCGCTGCTGCGTCCGGAAGAAAAAGAGGCGTGACGGAGGAAAGGCTTTGCGGAGATGCGCCGGTTTCCTATCATGCGCACCCCTTAGACGCAAGGCGTTTCCATGAATGAAAAAGATAGCCTCTTTTGACGTATTTGAAACATTGATCGCACGGGCGGTGAGCCCCCATCAGGCCGTGTTCGACGAGGTGGCCCGGCGCGCTCGCCGGCGCCGCCTGCTGCCAGGGATCTCGGTTGCCGCGTTCGCAGCAGCGCGCGAACAGGCCGAGCGGCGCGCTGCGAAAAACAGGGGCCAGTGCTTCACGCTTGGCGACTGCTACGACGAGCTTTGCCACGGGCTCAGCATACCAGTGACGCTCAGGGATGCGCTCTACGAGATCGAGATCGCCACGGAAATTGACCTGCTACGGCCTGTCGAGACTGCCCGGCCGCTTCTGAGCCAGGCACGCGCTGACGGCTACCGCGTCGTGTTCGTCTCCGACATGTACCTGCCGGGCGCTGTGATCAGGCAGGCGCTTCAAAACGCCGGTATGTGGCAGGACGGAGATAGCCTCTACGTCTCGTGCGAGCACGGATGCAGCAAGGCAGACGGGGCACTCTTCAGACGGGTAGCTGAAGCGGAGGGTGTGGCGGTAGAATCCATCCTTCACCACGGGAATAACTGGCGTGTCGATGTGGAGGGCGCGCGTCGCGCCGGCGCCGGCACGCGTTTTCTTGACGCCGGCAACCCGGCGCGGTACGAGCAGGTCATGCACCGCTACCGTGGTACGACTGATGGGGCTGCGGCAGCGCTTGCCGGCGCTTCGCGGCTTGCCCGGCTCTCGGCCCCGACAGAGGCTGCGCCGGGCCTCGTAGGACCCGCTGCAGGCGTCTTCGCTCCGCTGCTGATCGGGTTCACCCTGTGGGTGCTCCGGCAGGCTTATCAGGCAGGGCTCGAAAGGCTGTACTTCATCTCGCGCGATGGCGAAATACTGGTTGCGCTCGCACGTGCGCTCGCGCCGAAGTTCGGTCTGTCCATCGAGGCTCGATACCTCCACGGGAGCCGCTTGAGCTGGAACGGCGCGGTCTCTTCGCCGCACGAAGCGCAGTGGATCTGGGACAGTCTGATGTGGCGTGGCTCTGGACGAGTGTCGAACCGAAAGATGCTCCGTCGTCCTGGTCTGGAGCCCGCCGAGATCGAGGAACTCATCCACGCCACAGGACTGACCGAGGCGGAATTGCAAAGCGTTAGTCCGGGACATGCTGCTCTCAGGGCCGCGCTCGTGCATCCGGCGGCGCAGCCCTTGCTAGCGCAAGCGCGGGCGAGGCTCCATCAGCGGCTCGTAGCCTATTTGGCTCAGGAAGGTGCGCTGGACCCATGCCCGATGGGCTTCGTAGATATCGGCTGGCGAGCCACGCAACACGATGTGCTCAACATCTTGCGCTCGGAAGCGGGGCTGGAGCCCACCCAGGGTTACTTCCTTGGCCTGGAGGACACGCCCAGCCCGTTTCATGCCACACGCGAGGCGTACCTCGCCAACGGGCACACAGGGCTGGGAGATCACCCCTTCGGGACCGGGGTCGTCCCGCCCTTGTTTCCTCTGATCGAGTTGGTATGCACAAGCCTTTCGGGGTCTGTGGTTAGCTACACCTGCCGGGACGGACGCGTGGAGCCGGTTCTCTCGGCAGGCAACCCGGCACTGGCGGCCTGGGGACTGCCGTGCGTGCACAGCACGATCGTCTCGGTCGCTGAGCAGCTGAGCATCTCGCCGGACGTGCTTCATCCTTCGGCCGACCTGCGCCCGATGCTGCGCACCCTGCTCGAAGAGTTCTGGAACCAGCCATCGCCGGAGGAGGCCCAGGCCTGGGGATCGTTCCCGTGGGAGACCGGTCAGGCGGGCGAAGAAACGATGACCGAGTTTGCCCCACCGTTTCGGTTGCGCCGCGCTCTCACGGTTGTGATCCAGCGCCCGAGTCTGCTCTGGCACCCGGGCAGGTGGGCTCTGCACGCATCGAACTCGCAGTGGAAAGCCGCCTCTCTCGCACGTGCGTCCGCCGCGGCACGGTTGGCCTATGGAGGAGCGCCAGCTGTAAGAGCCCTACTACGGCCGCAGGCCGTGCGGCGGGCGCTTGGTCGGGTGAAACGAGCCGCTCGGAGCTGAGGCAGGGTGAGGCGAGCGTGAACGAGGCCGGCCGCCGACGGTGGGGGCTGCGGGCATACTGTTTGCCGAGGGGGAGGCGCAGCGTAGGCCGCCAGCGGTGCATGCGGCCTGCACACGACCTAGTAGATCTGCTCGCTACCCCCGATTCGCCGTGCCTGCTGATTCATCCCTGATGGCCTGCTGCTCCCCTCCGGAGGCGGAGCACGCTACCCTCGTCCGGGCGCTCGAGCAGTGTCCGCTCGCAGTAGTTCACCTCGACTCTGAGGGGCGTGCCGTGCAGGCGAACGCGCGTTTCCGGCAGCTCGTGGGAGAAGGCTGGCAAGGACGCCGCGCGCCCGACATCCTGTGCAGCACCGACGACGCGCTGCGCTCGGCCCTCGATGCACTCCTGACGCGCGCGCGGGCGTTCGAAGGCTGCGAGGCCGCGCTGAAAGGGCGAAGCGTCGTCGCCTTCGGCACGCCCGTGTGTGACGAGAACGGGTGGCAAACCGGCGCGCTCGTCCTGCTCCAGGACACGGCGGTACCGCACGCGAGCACAGCGCTGCTCCAGCTCCAAGAGTCGGCCGAGGCGGCCGAGGCTCGGATGCGCAACGCCGCGCTGGCGCAGGCGAGCCCGCTGGCGTTGCTCGAGGCCGCCGCGGGCGCCATGGGGGAAACGCTGGGAGCGGCGAACGTGCACGTGTTTGTCGAGACGGAGTGGGGGGCACCGGGACGCGAGGCAGACAGCGATGCCGCGCCGACGCGTGTCCTCGTACGATGCGCAGCCTGGCCCGCCGCGGCGCCCGGGCCGCTTGAGCTGCCCTCAGATCTGCTACCGGCGGTGCCGGAGGACGCTGCATTCGCGGCCCGCTCGTCCGAGTCGTCGCCGCTCGTGCTCTCCGGACCGGCGCACGCGGCGCTGCGCGAGGAGACCGGCGCCTCGCACCTGCTGCTCGTGCCTTACGCGGCCGAGGCGCGTGGCGCGTTCCTGATCGCCACCGACCGTGCTCTCGGTGCGGCTGAGCGCGCCGCCGCAGGCCGGCTCGTGGGCTTCTGCCGTGTACTCCAATCCTGGACCGAAGCCGAGAATCGCCTCTCACGCACGCTCGCTGACCTTGAGGACGCGCTTTTTACCTGCACCTTCGTCCCCTCGGGACAGCGCGCGTACGCTTTCGTTTCGCCGCAGGTGACGGCCATCACGGGGCTCGATGCCGCCGCGATTCTCGGAGGGGCGGCCGACTGGTCTCAGGCCGTCTTGCCGGAAGACCGCCCGGCGTTCGAGGCGCACGAGGCGGCGCTGCGCCTGGGCGAGCCGAGCCGCGTCGCTGTGCGCATCCGGCGGCCGGACGGGCAGGTGCGCTGGATCTCGGAGCGCGCCACGCCCGGTATCGATACGGCCGGCCGGCCGCTCGCAGGCGGCCTTCTGGCCGACGTGACGGCGCAGAAAGAGGCCGAAGCAGTGCTCGAGCAGGCGCGCCGCGTCGCCGAGCGCACGGCGCAGACGCGCATGGCCTTTCTGCGCACCATGAGCCACGAGCTTCGCACGCCGCTCGGCGCCATTCGTGGCTTCGCCGAGATGCTGGGCGAAGAGGTGCGCGCGCTCTCCGACGTGCCGCCTGTCGTGAAGGAGTTCGCGGGCACGATCTACGACGCCTCGGATCGCGCGCTGCGCCTTGTCACGCACCTCATGGATCTCTCTCACCTCGAGACCGGCGCGCTCGAGCTTCAGCGCTCGCCCGTAGACGTGGCCGCGCTCGCCGCACGCGTCGGGGCGCGGTACGCAGATGACCTCGCCGCCCGCGGCATTGCTTACGTGTTCGAGGGCCCTGCTGAGCCGGCGCTCGCCCTCGCTGATCCGGCGCGTCTCGAGCAGGTATTTGAGCACCTGCTCTCCAACGCCGCCAAGTTCACCGAGGCCGGGTGCGTGCGCGTCACAGTAGTGACCGGACCGGACGACGTCGCCGTAGCCGTCTCTGACACCGGCTGCGGCATCGCGCCGGCGTTCATGGACGCGCTCTTCGAGCCGTTCGCGCAGGAGGACGCGCGGATCAACCGCAGCCACGGCGGCTCGGGTCTCGGCCTCGGCCTTGCGCACCGCCTCGTGCGCGCGCAGGGCGGACGGCTCGAGGCGGTCAGCGCGGTGGGCGAAGGCAGCACGTTCACGGTCCGCCTGCCTCGCTAGCCGGAGGGCGCCGCCAGGTCGGCCTGGCAGACCGTGCGGTCTGCCGCGCAGTCTGCCGCGCAGTTTGCCGCGCGGAGCGCGTTCTGCCGGGCCAGACGCACGTTGCGCAGGTAGCCCTCTAGCCTGGCGCGCTTGACGGGGCTGCGCCGGAAGCGCTCGCGGAACGCCTCCAGGTCGATCTCCTCCCAGGCCTCCGGGGGGGTGTCCGTCAGGCCCGGACGTGGGAGGAAGCGTGCGTCGCGGGTGGGCGTGGCAAACTTGTTCCAGGGGCACACGTCTTGGCAGATGTCGCACCCGAACGTCCACGTACCGAAGTCGCGCGCGAGGTCTTCGGGCACGTCGTCTCCGCGATGCTCGATCGTCCAGTACGAGATGCACCGCCGCGCATCCACGGCGTAGGGCCGGTAGATGGCGTCGGTGGGGCAGGCGTCGATGCAGCGCGTGCAGGAGCCGCAGTGGTCGGCCGAGAAGGGCGCGTCGGGCGAGAGCGGGACGTCTACGATGAGCTCGCCGAGGAAGAAGAACGAGCCGTGCTGACGCGAGAGCAGGTTGCTGTTCTTGCCGATCCAGCCGAGGCCGGCGCGGCGAGCCCACGCCTTGTCCATGACCGGCGCCGAGTCCACAAACGCCCGCCCGCCCGCCCCCCCGACGCGTCGGTCGAGCCAGTCGAAGAGTTCGGCGAGGCGCTCCTTGAGCACATCATGGTAGTCGTCGCCCCAGGCGTAGCGGCTGATGCGTGCCGCACCGGCCGCGTGGGTACGCGCCGGCTGGAAGTAGCTGCACAGCACCGAGACGACGCTCTCGGCGCCCGGCACGAGCAGGCGCGGGTCGATGCGCTTCTCGAAGTGCCGTTCCATCCACGCCATCGAGGCGTGGCGACCGTCGAGGAGCCAGGCCTCGAGGCGGCGGGCCTCGTCGTCGAGGGCCTCGGCACGCGCGATGCCGCACGCCTCGAAGCCAAGGCGCAGAGCCTCGGCCCTGAGGTCGGCCGTGAGGCGCTCGCGGGCAGCGGTGTCGAAGCCGGGCATGGGCTGGGCGGCGGGTACAGGTGGATCGGTTACAGATAGATCGTTACAGACGGGACGACGCGCGGCGCGTTCGGTAAAGCACAAGATCGGGCACGAAAAGCGCGCGGCCCCGCCGGGTGAGGCGGGGCTGCGCGCGGAGGAGGTCAGGGCGTCTCAGTCGAGCAGGAAGCGGAAGCGCTCGCAGTCTACCGGAATCGACTCGACGCGGCGGCTGCGCGCGCACCCGATCCCTGGATCTTCCTTGTCGCAGGGAGGCTGCGCCACGCCGCGGTTGCGGACCAGCATCCGGCTGGCGGCCACACCTCGCGAGAGGTAGTAGTCGTAGACGGCCTGCGCACGGCGCCCGGCGAGCGCGGGGCCGAAGCGCCCGTCCTCGGCCGAGTCCGTGGAGCCGTCGATGAACAGGCAGCACTCGGGGTTTTCGCGCAGCAGCTGCACGTTCTCCTCGAGCAGCACACGGGCACGCGGGTCGAGCGCGGCGCTGCCGAAGTCGAACGAGGCGGCGTTGAGCTCGACGAGGTCGCAGATGCGCCGTGCGGGAGCGATTGTAACCGGAATCAGGCAGCGCTCCACGCCGGCCACGTTCTGCGCTGTCACGCGGACCGTGTACGCGCCGGGGCGCGCGTAGGTGTGCGTGGCCGGCAGCGCCGTCGCCGTCGCGCCGTCGCCGAAGTCAACGGTGAGGACGACGGGCTGCGTCGCGTCGGAGTTGACGAGGCCGGCGACGGTGACCGAGCCGTCGGGGTTGACGCGTGCGTCGATGGCGCGGCACGAGGGGAGCACGTCGCGCACGACGACGGGTGCCGGGCGGCGCGGCGTCCGGCCGAAGCCGATCTGGATCCCGCCCGAGACGAACGAGCGCCCGAAGCGCCGCGAGAAGCGCGCCTCGTCCTCGGGGTCCACGTCCGGGCAGCGCGGGTCGTTCGGGTTCTCGTCGCAGATCTTCTCGAGGCACTCGGGCGAGTTGGGGTCTACCTGGCACGGGTCTAGCCGTCCGCTAGCGAAGATGTTCGCCGTGGCGGCCGAGGAGAGCGCGCCCACGTTGTTGAGCCCGAAGCGGTAGCTGCCCTCGGCGAAGACCGAGACGCTGCGCGAGAGGCGGAAGTCCACCCCCAGGCCGGCCGGGACGAAGTAGGCCACGCGGGCCCGGCCGAGCGACCGAGCGACCTCATCGCGGCCGAAAGGATCGGCGACGAGCGCCCCGGCGCCCGTGAACGCGTACGGCACGAGGCGGTGCTGCCGGTACGAGAGCAGGTTGACGAGCACGTCGCCCTCGAGCAGCAGGTTGGGATTGGTCAGGAACGGGTTCTGCCCTGGCCCCGCATCGGCGCGCACGTCTGCGCCGAGGTTGAACAGGCCCATGAGGGCGCGCCCGTAGAGCCGCTCCGAGCCGAGCGGGAACGAGACATGCGCCGAGACGCCCGGCCGCGTCGCGCGCACGTCGCGCTGGTCGTCGAGCCGGCCGTACAGGATGTTGGGACCGAAGTAGGTCGTTGCGCCCACGCTGAGGCCCACGCGGACTCCCGGAGGGGTGAGAATGCCGTCGTCGGGCCGAGGCCGGAGGTCTCCTCCGAGATATCCCTGCCCCCACGCCAGGGGGGTGAGAAGGAGCATGAGGCTCAGCAAGAGCAGGGGGCGAGTCGTCACAGCGAAAACCGTTGGGTAGGGGCTGGTCGTCGAGCGGTCTCGGACGGGGAGAGGGGTCATCGTCGCAAGGCCACCGTCAACAAGTGGGCGCGCAACGCGCGCAGGCGCAATGGTAGGTCAGAACAGACACGCTCATGCTACTATATCGGCTCGGAGGAGCACGCCCTAAGTCTCCGCACGCGCTCTTCAACGCTCCCGAGAGGGGTGCTAAGTGGTGCGAAAACAAAGGAGCGGCCTGCCGGGTGGCAGGCCGCTCCTGGGGCGGCGGGTAGACCCGAAGGCCTCCGCTACCGGACGGGACCGCTTAGCGGAACGTGGTCAGGTTGCGGACCGGGATCGAACGCGCCAGGCGCGCGCGGCTGTCGCCCGGACCCGGATCCTCCTTCGAGTTGGCGGTCGGGTTCTCCCCGAGGCCTTGCGCGAGGATGCGGTTCTCGGCGATGCCGTTGGCGATGTAGTAGGCGCGGACGGCGTCAGCGCGGCGCTGCGAGAGGCGCACCTTGTCGCCCTCACGGTCGTCGGCGTAGGCATCGATGCGCACGCCGAGGTCCGGGCAGCGGCGGAGCACCTCGATGTTCTCGTCGAGGCGGCTGCGGGCCTCGGCCGTGAGCGTGGCCGCGTTGTAGCCGAAGAACACCGTGTTGAGCTCCGTCACCTGGTCGCAGAACGCGTCGCCGACGCGCACCTGGATGGTGCAGGAGTTCGTGCCGGCCGAGTTGGTGGCGCGGATCGTGACGGTGTAGTTGCCGGCCGTGTTGTAGGTGTGACGCGCCGGGAGGCTGTTGGCCGTCGTGCCATCGCCGAAGTCCACCGTGATCTGGACCGGCTGCGTGCCGGCCACGGTCGCGTTGATCTCGACCGCCTGGCCCGGGTTGACCTGCGCCGGCGTCGCGCGGCAGGCGCTGAGCGTGGGCGCCACGACCGGCTCTACGACCGTCACGACGCAGGTGTCGGTGACCGTGTTGGCCTGGTTGGAGGCCGTCGCCGTGACCGTGTAGGTGCCGGGCGCCGTGTAGGCGTGCGAGGCCGACATGCCCATGCCCGTGCGGCCGTCACCCCAGTTCCACATCACCGAGACGGGCTGCGAGGCGTTGGCGTTCGTCATCGCCATAAACGAGCCGCTCTGGCCGACCGTCAGCTGCGCCGGGCACTGGAGGCTCTCGATCTGGACGCGCGTGAACGGCGCGCGGAAGGCGAAGCGAAGGCCAGCGCCGTAGTAGACGAGGTTGTCGAAGTCGGCGTTGTCCCCGGTCGAGCCGGCGCCGAGCGCCGCGCCGGGGTCCACGCCGTCAACGGCGTCGTCGGGGAAGATGAACGAGCCGTTGGCCTCCACGAAGAACGAGACGCGCGGGGAGAGCTGCGCGTCGAGGCCAAGGCCGAGGTAGGGGCCGTAGCCCATCGGACGGTCGCCACTGCCGAAGGTCAGCTGCGCGCCGAGGTTGGCGTAGGGCGAGAGGCGGGCCGTCGGGAAGGGCATATAGCGGAAGGCCGCCGTCGCCGTGGGGAGGATCTTTGAGTCGTTGATCTGACCGACGGCACCCGTGGACGGGCTGGGGTACTGGCCGTCGAGGTTGGTGAAGCTGCCGTACTGGAAGCCCAGACCAAAACCGAGCGACGGCGTGAACTGGTAGCCCAGCTCAGCGCCGGCGTACCAGCCGAGATCGCTGGTAAGCCACGCGTTCGAGGCGCGGTTGTTCTGAGGGTCCGCAAAGGTGCCCGTACGGTCAAGTTCGCCGCCGTAGGCCGTAGCGCCACCGCGGAGTTGGAGGTAGACGGTGTTGCTCGGTCGGACGACCTGCGCCTGCACCGTCTGGGCGACGAGCAGGAGCATCGCGCACCCGAGCAGGAGGGAGGGGAGACGCTGAGTCATGGTCTTCTCCGTTCGGTTCTGGAGCATGGAGGAGGGGGGGTGATGGGAAAAGCGGGAGGCCGCAGCAGCCACACGCAAAGACTGAACCGGAGGCGATACGGCCGGTAGGTCAGCGGATGATGCCCGAATCCAACGGCGGAGTATGCGAAGCGCCGCGCTCACTTGCAAGCAAGATTCAAGGTGCCAACATGTTCTCCATCTGGCAGATGGATTGTAGGCAACAGAACTTGGCTCTGGCAGGCGCGCGTAAAGGCGGAGACGAGCGGGTAGTTGCAGAGGTGCAGGCCTAACCGCATCGTCTGCCGGTCAGTTCCGGGGATGCCTTGCACGCAGGAAATCCGCCGCCGACGCGGGTAGAACGTATGTGCTGCAGACAGGTGAAAGAGCGGAGGGAGCACACCTTCACGGCAGATCCGATTCGGTGCGACGACCTGAACGCCGACTGGCACGGCGTGTTCGCAAAGGATCGAAAAAGTGCCCGGCGTGGCACACGGCGCACCGGGCGGCCGTGAACGGCGCAGGTGGAAACCACGACGCGCCCGGACGTACGCCCTGCACGCGCTACGCTTCGCCGAGCGAGTTCACGTACTGCTCGAGACGGCTCTTGGTGTTGGCCGCCGTGTTTGGGTGCATCACGCGGCGGCCGGCGAGCCGGTCCAGCTGAGCCTTCACGGCGTCGAGCTTGGCGCGCGCGGCCTCAGGCTCGTTCGTGGCCTGCAGGTCCTTGATCATCGTGCGCACGCGTGTCTTGTGGTAACGGTTAAATTGACGACGCTTGGCGGCCTGGCGGACGCGCTTGGCCGCGGACTTGTGCTGGGGCATGAGCGCAGTGTTGCTGTAAGAGGGCGGGGGGTGAGCCGGGTTGGCCTCGGCGGCGCAGCGGGCGCTTGCGGGCCCGGAACAGCCGGCGCGCGCGTCGCTCCATTGCAGCCGGCGAAGTTAGACCCTCCCTGTGTGCAGAAAATGCGAAAGCGGCATGGTGCGCGGCGTTTCTCCGCAGCTGCATCCCCGTAAGCCGCACGTGGCAGGGTGTATTCTTGGCCGACGTCGTTACGCATCCGCCGTCGTTGCGCATCCGACGTCGTTGCGCATCCTCTGCCCCGGTACGCATCTCCTCCGCCCCGGCCTCGGTCATGATCGGCTTTCTCCGCGATCTCCTGTCGCGCCCCGGTGCCACGCGCACCGTGATCCTGCTCGATCCGGACGCGATGCGTGCGCCGAGGCAGTACGAGGTACGCCCGGGATCGATGGCCTACCTCGCCATCGTCGTGTCGGTGGGGCTGGCGGCTGTGCTCGTGGCTGCGGCTGTGCTGACGCCGCTGCGCCGCTTCGTCGTCGGACCGGGCGTGGAGGAGCTTCGCGCTGTCGCGCATGAGAACGCGCTGCGCGCCGAGGCGCTCGAGGACTCGATGGCCGTGCAGTATCAGCAGATCGCGCAGCTCCGGGCCCTCATCACAGGCGACGTGGACGCGCTCGGCGAGGCCGCGCTCGATCCGGCTGCGCTGACGCTTCCGGAACCTTCTGGCATGCGCGAGCCGGGCCAGGCGTCGGGAGGGGCTGCGTCGGGAGGGGCTGCCGAGGGGCTCTCGGAAGGCGCGGCCTTGCCGGCAACCGGGGGGCGGAGCCCCGCTACGCAGCGTGCCGCCGCCGCCTACCTTGCCGGCCTTCGCCTGCCCGCGCTCGCGCCCGTCGACGGCGTGCGCTCGCGCGGCTTCAGCGCTGCCGATCGTCACTTTGGCGTCGATTTCGCGGCGCGGACCGGGACGCCTGTGCGTGCCATCGGCGAGGGCTTCGTGGTGTTTGCGGACTGGACGCATGCGGGCGGATACACCCTGGCCGTGCAGCACGCCGATGGCTACCTCTCGGTCTACCGCCACAACCAGCAGTTGCTGAAGCGGACCGGAGACCGCGTGGCCAACCGGGAAACGCTCGCGCTCAGCGGCGACACGGGCGAGATCTCGTCGGGCCCGCACCTCCACTTCGAGCTCTGGCGGAACGGGCTCGCGCAGGATCCCGAGGCGTACCTGATCGTCCGCTGACGACGTGCCGCGCCATGCGCGAGCGGGCGCGCCACGGGATGCGTTCGTGCGCGGCCGCGCCAGACGGAGGACATATCCCTAACGGAGGACATATCCCTAACGGAGGACATATCCCTAACGGAGGACATATCCCTAACGGAGGACATATCCCTGGAGGACATATCCATACCCGTGAAGGATATATCTTCGAGGCCGTGCCCCCTCCGCTGCGTGCGCCATGGCTCTGTTTCGCTCCGACACTCCCGCGTCTTCGCCCGACGGCTCTGCCCCGACCGCTGCCCGCGGAGCCGTTGCGGACCAGCACAACATCATCGGCCGGGAGACGACCATCGAGGGGACGCTGCGCGCGAAGGGCAACGTGCACGTGAGCGGGACGATCCGTGGAAATGTGGACGTGGAGGGGCGCACGGTCGTGATGCCAGGCGGCACGGTAGAAGGCGAACTCGTCTCGACGAGCGCCGAAGTCGGCGGGCGCGTCGAGGGGCGCGTCGTGGTCCGGGAGCGCCTTGTGCTCAAGGCGACGGCCGTCGTCGAGGGCGACATCCGGACGGACAAGCTGATCATCGAGGACGGGGCAGCCTTCAACGGCGTCTGCGAGATGGGACCGCTCGCAGAGGCGGCGCCCGCCGCGGGGCGCATTGCGCCCGGGGCGCTTCCAGACCAGGCCCTCTCCGACGGGGCTCCGCGTCGCCTCGGCGCGGACGAGCAGGCCGGCGCCGCATGAGCCGCACCCCGGAGCCTTCGCGCCGGTCTCCGGGCGGTGCCTACGGTCACGGCCTTCGGGAGGCGAGCCCGTATGTGGGACTCGGCCTGCAGATCGCCGCCACGATGGGCGCTTTCGTGGGGGGGGGGATCGCGCTCGATCGCGCGCTCGGCACGACGCCCTGGCTCATGCTCGCCGGCACCGTACTGGCGTTCGCGGGGGTGATCGCGCTCGTCGTGCGCTTGGCGATCGTTCCGCCACCGGGCGCGCCGCCCCGCAAGCGGCCTCCCGGGCCGCCCGTACCCTGAGGTTCGTTCCGCCCGAGTCTCGGCCTGCACGGCCCGGGTTCTTGGGGCCTGGGTTCTTCAGTCCCGAACATCCTCAGTCCCGGATACCTTCAGGCGGTATGGTGGCCAGAGAGCGGTGGCGCGGGGTGCAGGTGCTTCTATCTGAATTCACCCCGGCTTGCAAGAGCCTCTGCGGGGGGCGGGATAACTTGGTGTCCTGCAACCCGACGCGCTGCCCCCGACGCGCTGCCCCCGACGCGCTGCCCCCGACGCGCTGCCTCCGCTTCTCAGGCCTGCCCCGCATGTCCGTCTCCGTCAGCATCCTGCTAGGCGCGCTTCTCGGCGTGGCGAATGCGGTGGCGGCCGTGGTGCTGTACGGTCGAGCGCGCGGGCGCGAGCAAAAGGTGTTCTTCGCGCTCGTACTCGGTGGTATGCTGGTCCGGATGGTCGTGGTGCTCGTTGTGACCATTGCCGTGCTGGCCTCGGGGCTCGTCTCGCCGGGCGTGTTCGTGGCTGCTCTGGGGGCGACGTTTGTTGTTGGGCTTGCCGTCGAGATTGCCGTGGTCCTGCTGCGCCCGGCTGCGCCGGGTGCGGCGCCGTCCTCTGCCGCTTCCTCCTGAGTCGCCCTTCCCTCTACCCGATGCGGTCGTTCTGCGCTGCCCTCGCACTCCTTGCCGTCTCCGTTCTGGCGGCGCCTCCCGCCGCAGCGGGGGAAGGTGGTACGCTCGATGCGGTCCACCACACGGCCGACGGTTACTACCTCGATTTCCTGCCCGTGGGCAAGGTCGAGATGCCCCGTCTCTTCCTTGTGCGCCGCGACGGCCGCATGGCGCTCGAGGCGTTCAGCTCGTCTACGGCAGCGGTGAACTCGGGCCGCTACGCGATCGTGGCGGAGCACGAGGGCGAGCGCGGCGTCGTCGCGCCGGGCGTGCAGGCCGAGGCGCCGCCGCCGGCCGAGGCCGGGACGGGCGCCTCGCCGGAGGCGCTGCAGGACCTGCTCAACCGTGAGCTCATCGGCGAGACTACGCTCGCGCAAGCGCCCTACGACGCGAAGCTCGGCGCCGTGGGCGGGGAGGTCGTGATAGACCTCTCGCCGACGCGGCACCTTGTTTTCGCCCTGCTCGGCATGGCCATTTTGTTCCTGCTCTTCGTACCCGTGGCGGGGCGCTACAAACGGGGCATCGGGCGGACGAGCGCGCCGCGCGGCGTGCTTCAGAACATGCTCGAGACGATCATCATCTACATCCGCGATGAGATCGCCAAGCCCAACATGGGCGAAAAGTACCGGCGCTACCTGCCGTACCTGCTCACGGCGTTCTTCTTCATCCTGACGTGCAACCTGCTCGGCCTCGTGCCGTGGGGCGCGACCGCCACGGCCAACCTCTCAGTTACGGCCGTGCTGGCCCTGTTCACGTTCTTCATCACGCAGTTCGCCGGCACCAAGGACTACTGGACGCACATCTTCTGGCCGCCCGGCGTGCCGACGTTCGTCAAGTTCATCCTCATCCCGGTCGAAGTGCTGGGGCTGTTCACGAAGCCGTTCGCGCTTGCCGTCCGTCTTTTTGCCAACCTGACGGCTGGGCACCTGATCATCCTCAATCTGATCGGCCTGATCTTCATCATCGGCGGCCTGTTTGGCGCCGGCGCCGGCTACGGCACGGCCGTGCCGGCCATGCTGATGACGCTGTTCGTGTACGGCCTCGAGGTGCTGGTCGCCTTCATCCAGGCCTACGTCTTCACGATGCTAAGTGCGCTCTTCATCGGGATGGCCTCGGCCGAGCACGAGCATGACCACGACCACGCCGAGGATCACGGCCTGACGGCGCACGATGTGGCCCTCTCGCACGCCTCGCCGCTCGCGTCCAACGGAAAGCTGCGCAAAGAGCGCGAGCGCACCGTCGGCACGGAGGCCGCCATGGCCTGACGCGGCGCCGTCGGTCTACCTCCCCCGCTTGTACCCCCCGGGCGCCCGGCGCCCTTTTTTTCCGCTCAACCACACACCCGTACTCATGGAGCCCATCGCTCTCGGTTACCTCGCCGCCGGCATCGGTGCCGGTCTCATCATCATCGGTGCCGCCCTGGGCATCGGCCGCCTCGCCGCCGCCGCCCTGGAGGGCTCGGCCCGTCAGCCCGAAGCGGCCGGCGACATCCGTACGACGATGATCATCGCCGCGGCCCTCATCGAGGGCGCGACGCTGTTCGGTCTCGTCGTGTGCATCCTGATGGCGCTCAACTGAGCCGGCGGCGGGCGCCCTGCGCGCTCGCCCTGCCGTGCCCGGGACGTGCCGGCGCGTCGCACGCAGCGGCGCGCCGGCAGCATGGCCGACGCGCCCCAGAACCTCCCCCCCGAGGCGTCCGCCTCCCTTCCTTCCACGCCCCCGCCATGGCCCCTGTCGTCGTCGCTGCCAACCTGCTCGACCCCAACTTCGGGCTCGTCTTCTGGATGGCGCTCGCGTTCCTCGCGCTCCTCTTCCTGCTCTCCAAGTTCGCGTGGAAGCCGATCGTGTCGGCGCTCGAGGAGCGGGAGTCCACGATCGAGGAGTCGATCACGCGCGCCGAGCGTGCGCTGGCCGAGGCGCAGCGCTTGCAGTCCGACAACGAAGCCGCACGCCGCGAGGCCGAGGCGCAGGCGCAGCAGATCCTGCGCGAAGCGCGCGACGAAGCGCAGCGCGTGGCCGAGGCCGAGCGCAACCGCGCCAAGGCCGAGATCGCGCAGCTGCAGGCGCAGGCGCAGGACGAGATCCACCGCCAGAAGCTGCAGGCCCTGCGCGACCTGCGCGAGGAGGTCTCGGTGCTCGCCATCGGCGCGGCCGAGAAGATCCTGCGCGCCAACCTCGACGCCGACCGCCAGAAGGCGCTCGTCGACGAGTTCATCGCGGAACTGCCCTCTAACTGAGCGCCCCGCCCGCCGGGCACCCCGCGCCGCCGCCTCGCCCTCCGATGTCTACCCCCGTTGCCCGCCGCTACGCCCAGGCGCTCTACCAGGAGGCCGCCGCCACGGACCAGGTCGCGCGTGCCGACGCTGACATGGCGCTGCTCGCGGACGCGCTCGCGGGCTCGCGCGAGCTGACGGCGATGCTCGAGAGCCCCGTCGTGCCGCGCGCGCGCAAGCAGGCCGTCATGGATCGCCTCTTCGGCGAGCGCCTCGGCCCGCTCACGGCGCGCTTCGTGCGCCTGCTTACCGACAAGGAGCGCGAGAACCTGCTGCCGGCCATCGTGCGCGTCTACGCCGAGCAGCGCGACGCGCGCGAGGGCATCGTCGAGGCGCACGTGCGCTCGGCCGTTCCGCTTGGCGAGGCCGAGCAGCAGACGCTCCGGCGCACGCTCGAGGCGCGCGAGGGCAAGCAGGTCCGCCTGCACGTCACCGTCGAGCCCGACCTGATCGGGGGGCTCGTCGTGCGCATCGGCGACGTCGTCTACGACCGCAGCGTGCGCCATCAACTCGCCGTACTGCGCGAGCAGTTCGAGGCGCGCGCCGCCTACTACACCAACTGACAGGCTCCATTCCCCGGCCTCGCGCTGCGCGCGGCCCCGCCCTAACGCTGCATGTCCGCTGCAATCCGCCCCGATGAAGTCACCGCCGTGCTCCGCGAAGAGCTGGGCGGTTTCGAGTCCGCGACCGACGTCTATGAGGTCGGGACCGTCCTCCAGGTCGGCGACGGTATCGCCCGCCTCTACGGCCTGAGCAAGGTGCAGGCGGGCGAGCTGATCGAGTTCGCCGGCACCAACGTCACCGGCATGGTGCTCAACCTCGAAGAGGACAACGTGGGCGCGGTGCTCTTCGGCGACTACCAGAGCATCAAGGAGGGCGATGAGGCTCGCCGGACGGGCCGCATCGCCTCGATCCGCGTCAGCGAGGGCATGCTCGGGCGCGTGATCGACCCGCTCGGCAACCCCATCGACGGCAAGGGCCCCATCACCGGCCCGGCCTACGAGATGCCGCTCGAGCGCAAGGCGCCGGGCGTGGTCTACCGCGAGCCGGTCACGGAGCCGCTCCAGACGGGCATCAAGGCCATCGACGCGATGGTGCCCATCGGCCGCGGGCAGCGCGAGCTCGTCATCGGCGACCGCCAGACGGGCAAGACGGCCGTGCTCGTCGACACGATCATCAACCAGCGCCGTACCCACGAGCCGGGTGGCAGCCCGGTCTTCTGCATCTACGTGGCCGTCGGGCAGAAAAACTCGACTGTGGCGCAGGTGCAGCGCGCGCTTGAGGCCAACGGCGCCATGGCCTACTCGGTCATCATCTCGGCCCCGGCCTCGAGCCCGGCGCCGCTGCAGTTCATCGCGCCGTTCGCGGGCGCGTGCATCGGCGAGTTCTTCCGCGACACGGGCCGCCACGCGCTCTGCATCTACGACGACCTCTCGAAGCAGGCCGTCGCCTACCGCGAGGTGTCGCTCCTGCTGCGCCGCCCGCCTGGACGCGAGGCCTATCCTGGCGACGTGTTCTACCTGCACAGCCGCCTGCTCGAACGTGCGGCCAAGATCAACCGCACCGACGCGATCGCGCGCGACATGAACGACCTGCCCGAGTCCCTCCGGGGCATGGTCAAGGGGGGCGGCTCGATGACGGCGCTGCCCGTGATCGAGACGCAGGCCGGCGACGTCTCGGCCTACATCCCGACCAACGTGATCTCGATCACGGACGGGCAGATCTTCCTCGAGACGAACCTGTTCAACGCCGGCGTCCGTCCGGCCATCAACGTCGGCATCTCGGTGTCGCGCGTGGGCGGCAACGCGCAGATCAAGGCGATGAAGAAGGTCTCGGGCACGCTGCGCCTGGACCTGGCGCAGTACCGCGAGCTCGAGGCGTTCGCCAAGTTCGGCTCGGACCTCGACCCGGCTACGCAGCGGCAGCTCAACCGCGGCGCCCGCCTGGTCGAGATCCTCAAGCAGCCGCAGTACCAGCCCGTCCCGGTCGAGGAGCAGGTGGCCCTCATTTACGTGGCGGGCCAGGGCCTGATCGACGAGGTGCCCGTCGCCCGCGTGGCGGCCTTCGAGGCCGAGTACCGCGAGGCGCTCCGCCTCAAGCACGCCGACGTGCTGGCCTCGGTCGTACAGACGGGCAACCTGAGCGACGAGGCCGCGGCCGTGTTCGCGCAGGAGGCACGCGACGTCGCGGCGCGCTACGCGCCCGTGGCGGCCTGAGTCGCCGGTAGCGTCCTAGCCGCCCGAGCCGCCTGCCAGGGCCGGCGCTTCGCGCCGCCGGCCTCGCCCCGCCTCCCCCTCCGCAACGCCTCATGGCCTCCCTGAGAGACATCCGCGGCCGCATCCTCTCGGTCCGCAACACGCAGCAGATCACGCGCGCCATGAAGATGGTCGCCGCGGCCAAGCTGCGCCGGGCCCAGGAGCGCATCTTCACGACGCGGCCGTACGCGTTCAAGGTCCGCGAGCTCATCGGGCACCTGCGCAGCCAGCTGGACCCGCTCGCGCACCCGCTCTTCCAGCCGCGCGGCGAAGTCCGCTCGGTGCTGCTGATCGTCGTCACGTCCGACCGCGGGCTTGCCGGCGCCTTCAACACGAACCTGCTCAAGGTGGCCGAGGAGCGCATCCGCACCGAGCACGCGGCCCTGCACGCGAGCGGCAACGTGCATGTGATCGCCGTCGGGCGTAAGGGGCACGAGTACTTCGCCAAGCGCGGCGTGCCGCTCGAGGGGGACTTCCGTGGTCTCTTCAACGACCTGCGGTTCACCCGCGCCGGCGAGATCGTGGACATCGCCGTGGAAGGCTGGCACGCGGGCCGATGGGACCTCGTGGAGGTGGTCTACAACGAGTTCAAGAACACGATCTCGCAGAACCGCATCGTCGAGCAACTGCTCCCCATTCCCGCCGACGCTTTTCTAACGCCGGTCATGGAGGCGAGCGAGGACTACGGCACTCCGATCGAGGCGGGCGAGGGGGAGATCGAGTACATCTTTGAGCCCTCGCCCGAGGTGCTGCTCGACCGGCTCATTCCGGAGTACCTCCAGTACCAGCTCTGGCGCGCACTTCTCGAGAGCAACGCGTCCGAGCAGGGCGCGCGCATGGTGGCGATGGACAACGCGACCACCAACGCGGGCGAGCTGCTCAAGAGCCTCCAGCTGACCTACAACCGCGCCCGCCAGGCCGCCATCACGACCGAGATCATCGAGATCTCGTCCGGCGCCGAGGCGCTGCGGCAGGCCACGGGCAGCTGAGGCGTACGCGCCCACGTACGCGCCCACGTATGTACCGCGTTCGCGCGATTTCCGATTGCCGCACCGCGCGCCGCCGCCGTAAGTTGCCCGCCCCGCCGAAAGCCGTGGAGAGGTGGGTGAGTGGCTGAAACCACCGGTTTGCTAAACCGGCGTACGTCGCAAGACGTACCGGGGGTTCGAATCCCCCCCTCTCCGCACGCTGCGCGCCCTGCACCCTTCCGGGTGCGGGGCGCATCCGCGTCTGGACGGTCCCGGCGGCAGGGGGTGCCAGGATAAGCGGCACGAAAGGCCTCCAGCGTCGGAGCGTCCGGACAGCCGCCGCCGGTGTCATGCCGGCGTTCCGGGCGCCCGGGCGCGGTTTCGCGCGCCGCCGGCTCGGCGTGAGACGGGCGCGCTGCAAGACGGCCGGATTGTGGACACGGCGTGGCGCAGGACGCAGCTATATGTCGCCGCGCCGCTGCCGGGCGCCGGCATGCAGAGGGGGCCGTCGACTCCCTTCCGGCTCCGGCCTGTCCCCAACTCCCCGCTTGCCATGCTTCGCTTCACCGTTCGCTGCCACACGCGCTCCGTCTTTCTCACTATCCTCTGCGCCGGTGCGCTCGTGGCCTGTGACACGAACGGCCCCGAAGCGCTCGGGAATACGGACGACGGCGCGCGCGCAGCCGTCGGGCCGGACGCCTCCGCGCCGGTGACCTGCCCGTGCTTCGACCGGACGGCGCTCAAGGAGGCGCTGCTCTTCAACAGCGAGTGGGTGACGTTCTGGGACGCCACCTTCGGCTCGTACGAGCAGGGCTCGCGCCACGTGCTGCTCGACAACGACGTGCCCTCGGCCGTGTGGACGGCCGGCGTGGAGCGCGTCGACGGCGTGCATTCGTGCCGGTACGCGATCTACACGCCGCAGATCTTCCGCAGCGCCGACAGCCTCTCGGTGGCGCAGGCCGAGGCATGCCGTCTGACGCTCTACGAGGTCGCCGAGTGCGGCGAGGACTCGGTCTACGGCCCGAGCAACAGCTGCGGCGAGGCGTTCTTCGACCCGTCGCAGCAACGCCTGCGCCCGCGCACGATTACCGAGTGGCTGCCGCAGCAGCTGCCGCAGCAGCTGCCGCAGCAGCTGCCGCAGCAGGCGCTGGCCAAGATGGCCGAGCGCGCCCGCCAGGCGCTCGCGCGCTGACGCGGCCGCCGCCGTGAGCGGCTGCGCCGGGCCTGGCGCGCCGGACGCTGACGAGACGTCCTATCTTGAGACGTCCTGCCCCCGGCCGCCGGTCCGCCGTGCCCCCGACCGATCCGTCCGCTCCCGCCCCTGTCCGGCCGGCCACGCTGCCCGCAGACCTGGCCGCGGAAGAAGTGCCGGCCCGCCGGTACGTCCGGGTGGCCTCGCTCGTCGTGCTGGTCGCGCTCGTCCTGATCGGCATCACGGGGCGTGTGGCGGAAACAGCCGCCGAACCCGAGGGGCCGCCGAGCGCCGCGGCCGAGCAGGCCGCCTGGGTCTCGGCGCTGCGCGGCGCGCCGGCGCCCATACGCGGCGGCCTTGCCGACGGCCTGCTCGAGCCCGGCGACGCCGAGGTCGGAGGGCGCTTCGTGGACTTCTACACGTACGAGCACGCGGATTCGTCAGTGTTCGCAGTCGTCGTCGCGTCGGCCGCGTTCGCGCCGGACGTGACCGTGTCCACCCCCGACGGGCGGCGCCTGGCGGCGTCCAACCTGCGGAGGACGGGCGCGCGTGCGGAGGTGGCCCAGCTGCGCGCGCCAGGGCGCTACACGATCGACGTCACGTCGGTTGAGGCGGGCGCATCAGGCGCGTACGTGCTGCGCGTCGGGCCGTTGCCGCCGCCGGCGGTGCTCGTCGAGGGCGACCGGCCGCGCCTGGACACGCTGCATGGCACGGCGGCGGCCGAGCAGGCGTACCTCATCGAGGCCGCTCCGGGGGTCCCGGTGATCGTCTCGGTCGTCTCCGAGGCGTTCGCGCCGCGTCTGCACCTGCTCGGGCCGGCGGGCGAGATCGTCGAGGGGCGCACCGAGGAGCGGCTGAGCAGCGACGGCCTGCACGGGGCTGTCCTGCGCTACCGGCCGGTCTTCGAGGCGCCCTACACGCTGCTCGTCAGCGCCGGCGCGCCGGGCACCGGCGGCGCCTACGCGCTCGAGGCGCGTGCGGCCGAGGCGCCGCTGCTCGCCGAGAACGGCCGTCCGACGGCCGGGGAGCTCGGGCCCAAGAGCTGGGTCACGGACGGGCGCTACGCCGACACGTACCGCTTCCGCGCCAGCGCGGGCACTGAGATCGAACTGGACGTGCAGTCGGGCGCGTTCGCGCCGTCGGTGCGCCTGTGGCGCGTTGCCGGAGCAGCGCGCACCGCGGTCGGAGCCGAGGCGGCACGGCGGGCCGGGGCGGTCCGCCTGACGCGCACGCTCGCCGAGGGAGGCGATTTTCTGGTCGAGGTGACGGCGGCCGGCGAGCCCGACAGCAAGGGCGTGCCCCCGCCGCTGGTCGGTCCGTACACGATTGCGCTGGCCACGCGCCGCCCTGACCCGCCCCCGACGACGCCCCGCGCGGGCGAGACGAGCACGTTCCCGGTGCAGGTGCAGCGCAGCGCGCGCACGCGCGAGGGCCGCTCGTTCGAGGTGGGCGTGGTGGAGGCGAGCGTGAGCCACCCCGGGGGCCGGACGCGTGTCCAGCTCACCGTCACCGTCCGCTCCGTGGACTACGCCGGCCCGTGGGCGCCGTGGCGCAGCTTTGCCGAGAAGGCCGCGCTGCGCGACAACCTCGGGCGCAGCTTCGCCCCCGCGCCGGCCGAGAGCCGTACGGCCTCGGGGATTCTGGCCGAGCCAGGCAGCGTCCGGCGCGGCACGGTCGTGTTCTACGCCGAGGGCGGACCGGCAGACCTGCGCCGGCTCGTCTTCCAGCCGTCTCTGAGCGCCGACGGCCAGGTCACGGTCACGCTCCCGTTCGACGTCCCGCACTGACGTCTCGCGCCGATGCGTCTCGCGCCGATGCGTCTCGCGCCGATGCGTCTCGCGCCGATGCGTCTCGCGCCGATGCGTCTCGCGCCGGTGCGTCTCGCGCCGGTGCGTCCCCGTGCGGACGCCCGTGTGCGAGCGTCGGGCGCATGGCGTCCCGGCAGGCGCCGGGGCGCTAACTTGCGCGCTGACTTCTCTGCCCCCTGCCGTGTCCGATCACGCTCACCGCCTGGAAGCGCAGGCCGACGCCGACTTTCTGGCCCAAGGCCACGCCGACCCCTACACGCGCACGCCGTTCCGGCCCGGAAACGTGGTCGTGCGCCGGGCCAGCGGCGACGTGATGCTCGTCGAGACGTGGCGCGCGCTCGGCGAGCCGGCGGACACGGTTCGGTGGGACGCGCCGTGGACGG
>JBKBRC010000022.1:29932-44697 GCA_046292345.1 Rubricoccaceae bacterium | reverse complement strand
GACGGCCAGGAGCACGCCGAGAGGGAGGTAGCTCATTGCGCGACTGCCCCCTCGGCAGCGGTTTCTGCGGTCACGTCCCCTCCCCGAACGTCCTCAATCACCCGGAGAGTCAGAAAGGCTAGCAGCAGCGCGGCGGCGAGAAAAAGCGCCACCACAAACCCGGCCGTAGCGCGCTCTACGCCTCCATGGGGGCTCTCCGGAGCTACTGGCTGCGTCATGTGTCTACATGATAGTAGGCGTTCGGGCGAAAAGTACTCTGCCAGCCGGCGCGGCGCTTCTGGGACAGATACGAATTTAGGACGGATACGGATTTGGGACGGATGCGAATTCGCCGGCAAGCCCCCGGAGGCAGGCCGCTCCTGCGGCCCCACCTCGGCCGTTCCAGCGTGCCTGCGTCCTCCGGAACGCGCCGCGGATTCTTACGGCCGCATCCAGACGAGCCGCACGACGGCGCCGGGTCCTCGATGCCCGGGCCCCTCGCTGAGTACGGGCTCTGCACGTGCGAGCAGCCGCACACCAGCCGGGTCGAGGGCGCTGCGCAGCTCGTCCTCGGAGACGAGCCAGGCCGGGTCAGGCGGACCGCCGCTGTGGTAGCCCTCGAGGCGCTGCTCCGGGCGGAACCACTCGCCCACGACGAGGCCGCCCGGGCGCACGAGCGTTTGCACACGGGCCCAGAACGCGGGCCGGACTTGCGGAGGCAGGTGCAAGAACGCCATCACGGCGCCGTCGAGCGGCGCCTCGGGCGTCCACGTGAGCACGTCTGCAAGCGCCGTCTCGATCGCCACGCCGCGCTGCGCGGCCAGACGCCGCGCCTTGCTGAGCCCCACGGCGGAGGTGTCTACAGCTGTCACGCGCAGGCCGCGCGCGGCGAGAAACACAGCGTTGCGTCCCTCACCGGCCCCCAGGTCGGCCACGCGGCTGGCAGGCGCGAAGCGCGCGGCCTCGGCCGCAACGAATGCGTTGGGTGCGGTGCCGTAGAGGTAATCCTCGGACGCGAAGCGCGCGTCCCACGGCGTGCCCTGCGCTGGCAAGCCGCTCACGGGGTCTCTACCCGGTCTGGCCCGAGCTGCGCCTCGAGCCGCCCGAGCCGCTGCTGGAGGTCGAGCAGCAGGTGGAGGATGAAGACGTGCGTCTTCTTGGCATCGATACCTACGGGACTTTCGGCGCTGGCCAGTTCGGCTGCGAGGCGCTCGTAGGCTTCGCGGTCCAGGCCGAGCTCGTCTTGAAGGGTCGTCATGGCTCAGGAGGGGGCGGAGGAACGCGGTCGGTGGAGCAGAGGCCGTGCAGCGTGTGGCGCACGCGCACATACCGCCACACGCCGACGCCGAGCACGGGGAAGGCCAGCAGCAAGAGCAGCAGCCCGACCGGCTCGGTCCAGCTTCCGTCGAGGAAGTGCAGCAGGCTCACGCCGCCGGCAGCCAGCCCCATCGCGGTGCGCGCGTACGAGAGCAGCGTGCGCTCGTTGGCGAGCTGGGTGCGATCGGCGGCGAGGCGGTCGGTGAGGAGCAGCTTGGAGCGGTCGAGGTCTGCGTAGGGGGGCGCGGCCCGGCGGGCGAGGGCAGCCTGGCGAGAAGAAGCGGCTCGGCGCACGACCACGGCTTCAGGTTCGTTCGGCATGACTAGGATGGCAGGTGCTCGCCGAGCCAGCGGCGGAGCGCCGGCTCGGGCAGCGCGCCCGTGAACTCGGCCACGACAGCACCGTCCGAGAACAGCTTCACGGCCGGGATGCCCCGGATGCCGTAGCGCGCGGCGAGCTGCGGGTGCGCGTCCACGTTGATCTTGACGAGGCGCCAGGCGCCGTCGGCCTCGCGTGCGAGCTTCTCGATCGTCGGGCCGAGCACGCGGCACGGCCCGCACCACGGCGCCCAGAAGTCCACGAGAACGGGCTTCTCGTGGCTCTTGGCGACCACGTCCTGCTCGAAGCGGTCCATCGGTCAGGCCTCGGCTTCGGCGCGGTCGGCCGCGCGTTCATCGGCGCTGCGCGTGTCGACGCCGAGCGGCTCGTAGGCCGGGCAGTAGCCCGTGGCGCTCGTGCCGGCGAAGACGGCCGCGGCCGTGCCGAGCGCGAGCGCGCCCAGGCCGCGCACGCGGCCCGAGAGGATGAGGCCGGCCAGGCCGGCGGCGGCGCCGAGGCGCAGGGCGCGGTCGGTCTTGCCCATGTTGCACTGCATGATATGAGGGGGTTAGGGAGAGGGCAGAAAAGGGAGCGTGCCGATCAGCCTCGCGCGACGGGGTAAGACGTGTTGTTGCTCCAGTCGTGGAACGAGCCGTCGTAGAGGAGCGGACGGAAGCCGAGGTAGCGCGCGACGAGGTAGGCGTGCGCGGCCTGCACGCCGGTGCGGCAGTACGTGATGACCTCGCGGCCGGGCACGACGCCGGCGCGCGTGTAGCGGGCGCGGAGCTCGGCTGGCGAGCGCAGCGTACCGTCCGAGCGCGTGTCGTCCTGCCAGAACAGGTTCACCGAGCCCGGGATGTGGCCGGGGCGGCGGATGCCCTCGCCGGGCTCGGCCCCCGAGTGCTGCGCGGGCGGGCGGGCGTCTACCAGGACGGTCTGCGCTTGCCCGCGCCGCGCCTCGACCGAGGCGGCCGAGAGCACGAGGTCCGAGCGGAGCGCGAGCGAGACCGTACCCGCGCGCGGGGCCGGCGTGGCGGCCGCCTGCACGGCCCCTCCGGCCGAGCGCCACGCGCGTAGCCCGCCGTCGAGCACGGAGAGGCGCCCGGTGCCCTGCCCGAAGCCGTGCACGTCGAGCGCAAAGAAGGCCCGCGCGGCCGCAAGCCCATCGAGGTCTCCGTAGAGGACGACGTGGCTGCCGTCGGAAACACCTGCGGCGCGCAGCGCCTGCTGAATCGTCCCGGTCTCCGGCAGCACGTTCACCTGGTTGCCACGATCTACGGCGAATGCGGAAAGGGGCACGTAGTGCGCCCCCGGGATGTGCCCCTCGCTGTAGTGGGCGCGCTCGCGGGCGACATGCAGCACGACCACCTCCGGGCGAGAGACGTTCTGGGCGAGCCACGACGCGCTGACGAGCACGCGGTCGTCGGTCTGTGCGCCGGGGACGCTCCCGAGCGCGGCGCACCCGGCAGCAAGAGGCAGGAGCAGGGCGAGAAAAGCAGAGCGGAGCATGGCGGAGGTGGTAAAGAGAAGGGGGCGGTGGAACGCCGTGCGCCAGCCGAAGCTCCGCCGGGACCCGGCGAAGCCCGGAGGGTTATGGGGCAAGGATGAGACGCAGCGTGAGCGGGGCGTCGTCGTGCGGGGCGACGCGCGCGAGCAGGGCCGCCGACGGCCCGAGAGCGTAGCGAAGCGCCCCTACGGGCTCGAGGTGCCAGGCGCTGCCGTGCGCCTCCCCGGCGCGCCCCTCCTCCTCACGCAGCGCCTCGAGCCCGGCTCGCATCTCGAGCGCGCCTCGCGCGAAGCCCCCCTCGAGGGTCGCCCCGGCGTAGCGAGTCGCAGCGGCCTCGGGTGGCAGCGGGCCCGTCAGCCGCCGCCCGGCCATGGCCTCCGCCCCGAGCCAGGCCGCGCCTGCGTCCAGGTGAACGTCTACCCCGACCACGTGTCCCCACGCCCGCTCGCCGCCTGCGTCCGGCACGTAGCGTGCGGCCGCACTGGCGCCGCCGCGCAGCGGCCCGGCGCGCGCCTCGCCGCGGGCGGCCAGAACGGGCGCGTAAGCCTGGGTCCCGTCCTGCCCGGCCTCGCGGCGCGCTGTGTACGCGCCGGCCGCGACGGCGGCGGCCGGCCATACGCTCCGCACGGCCAGGCCGGGGAGGCGCCCCGTGCCCCCCGGCTCGCGACCCGGCACGAGCGCGCGCACGAAGGCCGGGCGCTCCCCGAGGGGGACGAGCGGGATGGGCGTCAGGTGAGACGCACCCACGGGCGCACGCATCACGCCGGCGTCGAGCGCCAGGGAAGCACCAGCCGGGCGCCCCGGCAGCGGGACCGTCAGCACGGCGTCCCAGAGCCGCGGCGCGGCGGCGACGTCGACCTGCACGAAGTAGCGGAGGCCGCTCTCGGCCCCGCGCACGCGCAGCCGGGCGGCGCGGAGGCGAAACTCAGCGCCGGTCTCGCCAGCGGCGGGTGTGGGCGCGCTTACCTGCGGCAGGAGCCACACGGCCCACGAGGGGGGTGCGGAGCTCTGCCCCCCCGCCGAGGCAGACGGGGCGGGCGGTGCGGGCGCGTGCTGCGCCGCCGCAGGCGCCGCCCCGCACAGGAGCAGGGCCAGCAGCGCCCCGACGAGCGCGCCGAGCATGCGCCCCCGCAGCGCGGATACGGGAGCGGACGCGGAAAGAAAACGATGCGTCACCACGTCACTCCCCGGCCAGGCTTGCCGGCGCGAAGACGCTCGCAGGCACGAAGACGCTGTAGAGCCCGCGCAGCCCGCCCGTCGCGAAGCCGTAGGCGCGGTCTTCGGGATAGCGCTCGAGCACGAAGTCCGGACGCTCGTCGCGCGCGCCGTGGCAGGCCGCGCATGTCGCCTGCATCGTGATGCGCTGCACGTAGCGATGCCCGCGCTGGCCGTCGCGGTCGGCTTCGAGCCAGAGTCCTTGCAGTGCCGGCTCGGCCTCGAAGCGCGCGTGCAGACGGGCGTCCTCCGCCGAGGCCGCGTTGGCCGGGTTGCGGTTGCGGACGGCCACCTGCCGGAACTCCCAGCCCTCGGTCTCGGCCACTTCGCGGATGCGCCGCCCGACGGGCTGGCACACCTCGGCGAACGTCTCGGCCGTGACGTCCGCGCCGGGCGGGATGGTCGCCGCACGCGCGATGCGCAGGCTGTCTACCTCGGCCACGCGCGCGAGCACGCGCGCCGCGAGCGCTGCGTCTGGCGGCGGGGTCCCCTCCACGGCGCGGAGGGCGGCGTCGGGCGAGGCCGGGGCGGGCTCGCTCTGGCATGCGCCGAGCAGGCTCGCCGTTCCGAGAAGCGCGGCGACGCTGAGCAAGGGGGCGGCAGCGAGCAACCGTAGAGAAGCCATGAGCGGAGGGCGTGGAAGTACCGGTGGGGGTCAGCGCGCGACCGGGAGGCCGGCGGCCGTGAGCGCCTCGAAGCCGCCGACGTTGGTGGCCTGCGCGAAGCCGCGCGCGCGGAGCCGCTCGGCAGCTTTTCCGGAGCGGTTGCCCGAGCGGCAGTAGAGGTAGACCGGCTGCGCCGGATCAAGCCCGAGCGCGTCGATCTGCGCGTCGAAATCGGGAGCCATCATGTCGGCAAGGTGCGCGCCGGCGACGTGACCGCCGGCGTACTCGCCTGGCGTGCGCACGTCGACGACCGCGACGTCGCCGGCGTCGTAGCGCGCCTTGAAGTCGGCGGCAGAGAGGGTGTGGGCGTCGGAAGCGGGGCCTCCGGTGCCGCCGAAGAGTCGGGACAGAACCATTTTCGTGTTGTGAGTCGAGTGTTATGTGCAGTGCAGGTCGAGAGGGGATCCGCGGCACATTGGCAGCGGGCAGATCTCCTTTCTCGTCCCCCTCTCAGGCACTTGCGAGGACCGGCGCAGAGCACGCGCCGGCCGGCGTCACCCGGCAAGTGCGGTCTCGCCCGCTGCAGTCGGGGGACCGGGCGGACCCGGACGCGATGCGCAGCGGGTGGGCCATGTCGCGGCCCACCCGCCTGCTGCCTAGGCGACGTCGAGGTCTTTATAGCACAGGTACCAGTCCTTGCAGTCCAGGCTCTCGTCTTCCGCTCGCTTCTGGATGTCTTCGGGCGTCTTTGGAGCGCCGAGCAGTACCCGGTCTCCAGGATTCCAGCTCTCCGGCAGCGCAACGCTGTGGGCGTCCGCGGTTTGCAGCGCACGAAGCAGGCGAAGGATCTCCGGCACAGAGCGGCCGGCTTCCATGGGGTAGTAGAGCATAGCCCGAAGGATGCCCTCGGGATCGATAAGGAAGGTCGTCCGGACGGCGGCGGTGTCGTTCGCGCCGGGATGCACCATGCCGAAGGCGTTTGAGACCCGCATTGAGACGTCGTCGATGATAGGGAAGGGGATCTCTATCCCGAGGCGCTCCTTGATGGCATGGACCCACGCGAGGTGAGAGTGGGTGCTGTCGATGGAAAGACCGAGCAGGTCTGCGCCGAGCTCTTGGAAAGCGTCGTAGTGCTTCGCAAAACCGACGAACTCGGTCGTACAAACGGGGGTGAAGTCAGCGGGGTGAGAGAACAGGACGAGCCAGCGGCCACGGTAGTCTTCTAGCTTCTTACGACCGTGCGTGGTGTTGGCCTCGAAGGACGGCGCGGGCTCGTTGAGGCGGGGAAGGGAGAGGGTTTCCTTTTCCATGGCGGGATGTAGAGATGGGGGACGTGTGATGTTAAGGGGGAGTACTGCTAAGGAGCACCCGCAGGACACACTGCAAGGCCGGAGGGAAGAGTCCCGAGCGAGCGAATCTCCACGTCGAACACCGGGAGTGTCGGCGCGAGCGCACCGAGCGTCGCCCGGAGCTGCCGCTCCGAGAGCGTATGCTGCGTGGCGATGAACGCTGCGATCTCGGCCGGCGCCAGGTGACCGGTTTCGGCCAGGTGAAGCCCATGGGCCGCCTCCAAGTACGCAACAGCGTCCGGGTGGTAGACGAACAGGTCGAGCTCGCCGAAGTGCGGGCAGAGCGTGGCCAGCGGGAGCGGGTGCCCCTGCGACGTCCTGGCACGCACCCGCACGACAGCGCCCTCCATGTGGTCGCCGTTGAGCACGGCGTAGGCAATGCGCGTGTCGCCCAGCCAGAGGCGGCGGAAGAGCGCGCGCAGGCCGGCCTCGGCCAGGCCAGGGCGCATGCCGTATCCCTGTGGGTCTTCGAGCAGGCGCCGGAGGTGGCCGCAGCCGACGTGCTCGGGCTCGGTGGCTGCCCTGAGCAGCGCGGCGCGCTCTTCCGGGGCTGCTTCGCGAAAGACCCGGCCCAGGTCGGCCTCGGGCGGAAGGCCGAGCGCGCACGCTAGGCGCGCGGCCGCGTGGGCGTCCGAGTGGAAGTAGAAGGCGCCGAAGCGGTCGAGGTAGCTCCCGAGCAGCACGTCTGTCTCCTCATCGGAGAGCGCCTGCCCGCGCGTCGCCTCGAGCGCGCCGAGCATGAGCAGAAACAGCCCGGCGTTGCCGCCCGGCGCGCTCGCCGCGCACGTGCTGCGGCGGCCGTCCACGCAGCCGACCGAGAGGTCGTCGCGCAGGCGCTCGATGGGCACGGCCTTCATGTGCGGGAGCATGGCCCGAAGGTGCGCCTCTATGCGCTCCGGAGTGAGGGTCGGCGTCGGGGCCGGCGGCTGAGCCGGCGGCGTGAGCAGGCGGTCAGGCATGAGCGGTCTCGTCAGCAAGTGGCTCGGGGCTGGCCGGCACGGCGTCGTAGACGAGAGCCTCGGCGGCCTCGGCTGCCTCGGCGACCTCGTGGAAGAAGCGCCCGGGCGGCAGCGCCGCGTCGAGGTGGAGGCGGTGCATGCGTTCGCGCACGGTCTGCTTGACGGCTGCGAAGAATGGCTCCACGCCCCGGCGACGGCACTCGGCCAGCAGGTCGGCGAGCGCGTGGCCGGCCGTTGAGTCGAGCGCGCCGACGGCCTGGAAGTCAAAGACGAACGCGCGCGGGGGCGGCTCGGCCTCGAGCAGCGCCTCGACGCGCTCGCGCAGGAAGCTTGCGTTGGCGAACGTGAGTGGGGCGTCGATGCGGAAGACCGTCACGCCGGGCGTGCACGTGGCCTCTGGGTGGTGGCGCACGTCGCGGAAGGTGGCCGAGTCTGGAAGGCGGCCGCAGACGGCCGCGTGGGGGCGCGAGTTCTGGTAGATCAGCGCGCCGAGCGAGACGAGGACGCCGGCGAGAATGCCCTCCTCGATGCCGAGCGCGAGCGTGGCTCCGAACGTGATGGCCATCATGGCGAGGTCGCGGCGGTCGACGTGCCAGAGGTGCCGCGCCTCCTTCCAGTCGAAGAGGCTCGCGACGGCCGTCATGACGATGGCCGCCAGGATGGCGTTGGGAAGGCGCTCGAAGAGGCCCGTCAGGAAGAGCAGCGTGAGCGCGACCACGCCGGCAGCGACGAGGCTCGCGACGGTCGTGCGCGCGCCGGCCTGGTCGTTGACGGCCGTGCGCGAGAAGCCGCCCGTGGTGGGAAACGCCTGGAAGAACGCGCCGGCGAGGTTGGCCGCGCCGAGCGCGCGCAGCTCCTGGTTGGCATCGAGCGGATAGCGGTGCCGCGTGGCGTAGACCTTGGCCACGGCGATGGACTCCATGAAACCGACGAGCGCGATCGTGAGCGCGGTCGGCAGCAGCGCGAGCAGTGCGTCGCGCTCGAGCACGGGCAGCGTCGGCGCAGGCAGGCCGGCCGGGATCGCCCCGACAGTCCGCACGCCCTGTCCGTCGAGGCCGAGCAGCACCACGGCCAGCGTACCCAGCACGACGACGGCGAGCGCGCCGGGGAACGTCTTGCGCCAGCGCTTGAGCCCCACGATGACGGCGATGCCGAGCAGCCCGAGCACGAGCGTCGGGAGGTGGACCTCGCCCAGGCGCGTCAGCAGGCTCACGACGATCTCGGGCAGCGGCGCCGAGCCCGGCAGATCGACGCCCACCAGGTGACGCAGCTGGCTCCCGCCGATGATGAGCGCCGCCGCACTCGTGAAGCCCGCCAGCACCGGATGCGAGAGGAAGTTGGTCAGGAAGCCAAAGCGCAAGATGCCCAGGGCCGCCTGCAGCACACCGACCATGAACGCCAGCGTGAACGTGAGCGCGACGTAGCGCTCCGGGTCGCCCTCGGCGAGCGGCGACACGCCGGCGGCGACGAGCAGCGACACCATGGCCACCGGCCCGACGGCGAGCTGCCGCGAAGAGCCCATAAGCGCATACACGACAAGCGGCACGAGCGCGGCGTAGAGGCCGTAGATGGGCGGCACGCCGGCGATGAGCGCGTAGGCCATCCCCTGCGGGATAAGCATCACGCCCACCGTCAGCCCGGCCGAGAGGTCGCCCTGGAGGGCGGCGCGGTCGTAGCCGCGGAGCTGCCCTGCGATGGGAAAGAGGCGTTCCAGCATGGGAGGGGGCCGCTTGAGCGGGTGTGCGGGCAGGGGCGCTCCGGGGGCGAACGTGTGCCCCCGGAGCCTGACGAGTCAGCTCACCCCTGGTGGTTCAATTCACTTCGGTCGCTTCGCCGCCTTCGGCCACCTCGAAGGCCTCGGCGTAGCGCGGGAAGGCGTCGTTGACGTAGACCACGTCGTAGCCCTCGCGCGCGAGGTACGCCGCGCCGAGCGCCGCGCGCGCGCCGCTCTGGCAGTGCACAAGCAGCGTCTGTCCCTCCGGGATGCGCTCGCGGTACTCGGGCAGGCGAGCGTGCGCGGCGTTGATCGCGCCCGGCACGTGCCCCGCCTCGAACTCGGTCCGGCGGCGCACATCCACGACGGCCGTCCCCTCCTGGTCGCGGCGATGCTCGAGCTCCTCGAAGTCGATCTCCTCGATCATCGCCGTCTCGCCGCCGGCCTGCGCGTAGGCCGCGAAAGCCTCGGGCGTGACGTAGTGCACGACGCGGTCGTAGCCAATGCGGACGAGGTCGCGCACGGCCTCCTCCACGTGCGCCTCGTCGATCAGGAGCACGAGCGGCGTCTCGGCATCCTCAACGAGCGAGCCGACGGTCTGGTTGAACTGCCGGTCGAAGGGGCTGTAGAGCGCGCCCGGCAGGTGGCTCGCCATGAACGCCGAGCGGTCGGCGCGCGTATCGACGAGGATGGCCCCTTCAGGCAGGCCCTGCTTGAGGTCCTCGGCCGAGAGCGCCGTCGGCTGCGGGAGGCCCTTGAGGACGGGCACGCCGTCGCGGTTGAGCGCCTTCATGCGTGCGAAGTAGAGCGGAGGCTCCGGCTGGCCGTCGAGGATCGCGTCCACGAACACGTCCTCGCTCTGCTGCGCCGCACCGAGCATGGGGTTGAAGCGCTTCTCGTAGCCGACGGTCGTCTGCGGAACGGCGCCGAGCGCCTTGCCGCACGCCGAGCCGGCGCCGTGGCCGGGCCAGACCTGCAGGAACTCGTCCATGCCCAGGAAGCCCTGCGCGCTGCGGTAGAGTTTCTCGGCCGAGGGCCGCATGACGTTCTCTACCTTGGCCGCGCTCTCGAGCAGGTCGGGCCGGCCGAGGTCGCCGACGAACACGAAGTCACCCGTCACGAGGCCCATCGGCTCGGTCGCGCCGCCGCCGTGGTCGGTGATCTGGAACGAGAGGTGCTCGGGCGTATGGCCGGGCGTATGGATCGCCTTGACCTCGATGTTGCCGATGCGGAAGGTGTCTCCGTCACGGAGGAACGTGACGTCGTAGTCCCCCTCCTTGGCCCAGTTGGAGGCCCAGCCGTCGGCCGCGCCCTCATCCGAGAGGTAGAGCTTGGCGCCGTGGTCCTCGGCGAACTGGCGCGCGCCCGAGAGGAAGTCTGCGTGGATGTGCGTCTCGGCGACCGCCGTGATGGTGAGTCCCTCCTCGGCCGCGGCAGCGGCATACTGCGCGATGTCGCGGAGCGGGTCGATCACGAGGGCCTCCTTCGTCTTCTGGCACCCGACGAGGTAGGCGTACTGGGCAAGCTTGGGGTCGAAGAACTGGCGGAACAGCATGGCGTGTGTTATTGGCTGTGCGCGTCTGAGCGCGCGAGTCGGTGGGACGAGTCGGTACAGGTATTGGTGACGCAGAGCGGAACGGTCCGAGCGAGCGGGCAGCAGCACGAGCACGGCGTCGGCCTGCCGGCGCCAAGCCGGGTCTCCGGAGGCTGGGGCGAAAACGTCGCACCCTCCCAACCGATCAGACCCCGGCCACTTGTCGCCGGCGCTGCCCGCCGTCAGTGCGGCAGCTTCGCGCGGAGCGCGGCGTAGGCCCACGTGCCGGCCATCGCAGCGGCCAGCGGCACGAGCATGATGAGCAGCCCCGAGGCGGGCACACCCACGCCGATGCCGAGCAGGGCAAAGAGCGGCCCCGGGCAGGCGCCCAGCAGCGCCCAGCCGAGCCCGAAGGCGATACCGCCCATCCAGTAGCGCGCGCCCGGAATGCGGCTGTCGCCCCACTCCTTGGGCGCCAGCCGGATCGGCTCGCCATGGACGGTCTTCAGGCCGAGCCGCTTGATGAGCTGCACCGAGAGCATCGCCACGGCCACGGCCGAGCCGATGATGCCGTACATGTGGAAGCTCTGGAAGCGGAACATCTCCTGGATGCGAAACCACGAGACGACCTCGCTCTGCACGAATACGAAGCCGAGGTAGGCGCCGATGAGGCCGTAGACCAGCAGCGCGAGTGGACGGTTGCCCTCCGTGAGGGCTTTTTCCTGCACCCCGGGCGCGACCTGCTCGGTATCGAGGCACTCGAAGTCGGGCGGCGACGGCACGGCGGCGGCACGAGCCGGGGGGCGGGGGGCGGAAGTCGTTGTCTTCATGATGAAGTCGTTGTCTTCGTGATATCGAGGACGCAAAAATGGTCAGGGGCGAGCGGACGCGCGCGGCGCCGGCGCTCAGCCCAGCAGCAGCGGGAGCACGATCCAGGTCACGAAAAGCCCCCCGATGAAAAAGCCGACCACGGCTACAAGGGAGGGCAGCTGGAGGTCGGCCAGGCCCGAGATGGCGTGGCCACTCGTGCAGCCGCCGGCCCAACGCGCGCCGAATCCTACCAGGAAGCCTCCGCCGACGAGCATGAGCAGCCCGGCCGGGCTCAGCAGCGCCGACCAGGAGAAGAACTCCGTCGGCACGAGGCCCGAGAGATCGGCCACGCCGAGCGCGCGCAGGTCCGCCTGCGTGGCGCTCGAGATGCTCGCCCCGGCGTCAGGGACGCCGATGAGCCAGGCCGAGAGCGCCCCGCCGGCAGCCATCCCGGCCACGAAGACAAGGTTCCACAGACCGGACTTCTTCCAGTCGTAGCGGAGAAACGAGGGCTTGAGCGAGGACGGTGCCGGCACGGCCGCGCACGCGTGGCGCAGGTTGGCCGAGATGCCAAACACCTTGCCGCCGAAGACGAGCAGCAGCGGCACGACGAGCCCGATAAGCGGGCCGGCGACGTACCAGGGAAGAGGAGAGGAGAACATGGCGAGCAGGTAGTTACAGGTCTGAGGGACGGCTCATGATACAACCCCTCAACCCCCTGGTTGCAACCCCTTTGACAAAGGAAATGTGAACACGCCCCAAAAGAGGAATGGGAGGCTAAAATAGCCCGGCGGCCACCTCAAAGGCACTAAACATACAACTCGTCAGTTGTAAGACTGTCAGTTGCAGGACTGATCGCCACGCCCCTTCCACGGCCCCTTGACCCCATGGCGCTCGACCTGATGCCCCCTGAGCAGTTAGAAGCTGTCGCGACGCGTTTCCGCTTGCTCGGCGACCCCACGCGGCTCGCCCTGCTCAACGTGCTCCACGCCTGCGGCGAGATGCCCGTACAGGCGCTCGCCGACGCGACCGGCACCACGCATGCCAACGCGAGCAAGCACCTCCGCCTGCTCGACGCCGGCGGCCTCGTCGCCCGTCGCCCTGACGGCCCGTTCGTCTACTACCGCATTGCCGACCCCATGCTCGCCGCCGTCTGCACGCTCGTCTGCTCAGCCGTCCCTCCGCCGCGCCGGGACGTGCCGCCAGGCCGCAGTCAACCGGCCGCCTGCACCGCCGAAACAGCCGGAGGCGCCCCCGTCCGGCGGTAGCTTCGGCTCGCCGCCTGCGCCTGCCGTGCCTGCCCCGCTCACGCTCCTGCTCAACGCCGACGTGTACGCGCCCGAGCCGCTCGGGCGCCGCGCGGTGCTCGTGGGCGGCGGGCGCATCCTGGCCGTCCACGAGACGCCGCCGGCCACGGGCGACCTGGCCGTGGACATGCTCGACCTCGGCGGGCTCCGCCTCGTGCCAGGCTTTATAGACGCGCACGTGCACGTCACGGGCGGCGGCGGCGAGGCCGGGCCGCACACGGCCGCCCCGGCGCCGCCGCTCTCGGCCTACACCGGCGCCGGCGTCACGAGCGTCGTGGGCCTGCTCGGCACCGATGACACGACGCGCACCACGGGCGGCCTGCTTCGGCGCGTGAAGGCGCTCCGCGCCGAGGGCCTCTCGGCATGGGCCTGGACGGGCGGGTACCACCTCCCCCCGACCACGCTCACCGGCTCGGTCCGCGCCGACATCGCGTTCGTCGAGGAGGTCATCGGGTTTGGCGAACTCGCCGTCTCGGACCACCGCTCGTCGCAGCCGACGTTCGAGGAATTCGCGCGCGTCGCCGCCGACTGCCACGTGGGCGGGCTGATGACGGGCAAGGCGGGCGTGCTCCACCTCCACCTCGGCGACGGCCCGCGCGGGCTCGCGCTCGTCCGGCGCGCGCTCGATGAGACCGAGCTCCCCCCGCGCACCTTCCACCCGACGCACGTCAACCGGCGGCGCGCGCTCTTCGAGGAGGCGCTCGCGCTCGCCGCGCGCGGCGTGACGATCGACGTGACGGCGTTCCCGCCGGATCCCGCGGCCGAGGGGCCGGGGCCCGACGGCGAGGTCTCGGCCGCCGACGCCGTCGCGGCCTACCTCGAGGCCGGCCTGCCTCCCGAGCGGCTCACCGTTTCCTCCGACGGCGGCGGCTGCCTCCCCACGTTCGACCGCCAGGGCGAGCTCGTGCGGATGGGCTTCGCCACGAGCGGCGCGCTCGCGGACCTGCTCGCGGGCCTGCTCGCGCGCGGCCACGCGCTCGCGCGCGTCCTCCCGGCGTTCACGGCCAATCCGGCACGCCTGTTGCGCCTGCGCGGCAAGGGCGCGCTCGCGCCCGGCGCCGACGCCGACCTCGTCGCGCTCGGGCCCGAGGGGCGCCCCCGCCACGTCATGGCCCGCGGCCGGTGGCACCTCCGCGACGGCCGCCCCGTCGTGCGCGGCCTCTTCGAACCGACCTGACCTCCCGCCAAGACCGCCTCATGCCCCCTGCCGTCCCTACCGGCGCCACGCGCGGCGTGCTCGTGCCCATCGGCGGCGCCGAGGCCAAGACTGCCGATCGCCCCATTCTGACGCGCTTCGTGCAGCTCGCCGGCGCCGAGCATGCCCGCATCGTCGTCCTCCCGACCGCCTCCGAGCTCGAGGACACGGGCGACCGCTACGCCGAGCTCTTCCGCGAGCTCGGCGCGGCGCGCGTGGAGGTGCTCCCCATCACCGAGCGCGAGGAGGCCCTCGACGATGCCTTCGCCGAGAAGGTCTGCCACGCCACGGGCGTCTTCCTCACCGGCGGCAACCAGCTGCGCCTCTCGACCATCCTCGGCGGCACGCCCATCGCGCGGGCCATCCGCCGGTGCCATGCCAGCGGGGCCGTCGTGGCCGGCACGAGCGCCGGCGCGGCCATCCTCGCCGAGCACATGATCGCCGGCGGCGAGGCCGGCGCGACCCCCTACGCCAACGGCGTCATTCTCGCGCCCGGCCTGGGCCTCACCAACGGCCTCATCATCGACCAGCACTTCCGGCAGCGCGACCGCCTCGGGCGCCTGCTCGCGGCCATCGCCTACAACCCGTTCTCGGTCGGCGTCGGGCTCGACGAGGACACGGCGCTCTTCCTCGACGCGGCGGGGCGCTTCGAGGTCGTCGGTAGCGGCGCCGTGACCGTCGTCGACCCCTCGGACCTCGTCTATTCCTCCATGGACTCGGCCGTGCCGGGCCAGCCGGTCAGCCTCATCGGGCTCGCCGTGCACATCCTCAGCGAAGGCGGGCGCTTCGACCTGCGCTCGCGCCGGGCCACGCCGCCGCCCCGCCCCGCGCCCGTCTTCGACGACGAGGACGTGCCCCTCGAGCAGCGCACCGCCTACGAGAGCTAGGCCCGCCTGCGAGAGCCAGGCCCGCCTGCGAGAGCCAGGCCCGCCTGCGAGAGCCAGGCCCGCCTGCG